>CAZGRP010000025.1:0-14897 GCA_964527995.1 uncultured Cytophagia bacterium
AAAACCACCCGAACACGGATCACCGCCTGGAGCACACCGGCGCAGCGCCAGGAGCGGCGGAGGCTTCTTCTCGTCATCGGAACGATTCCTATCCTCTTTCGTCAGATGCGATCACCCTCTTGGACCAAAACGGCATCCTTATGCAGAATTCTGCATAGACCGATGCAAGAACCTGCACCTTCGGCGGTTTTTCGGAACATTTTGGAACGTATGCTATCGTCAATATTTACAATGCACTTTTCGCTTGCAGCAGCAGCCACCAGTCGCTTTGGCATGCACTTTGTTGTGCAGCACCTTTACCAATTTTCCTGTGCTTCTCTAATTAACCGATGGGAGGAATTCTCATGAGTCTTCACCTCTCTGCCTTACGGCAACGGTATCTGGCCGTACGACACATTCTGTTGTTGGGTTTTCTATTGAGCATCCTGCTCCCTGTTTCGGCCATTTCGGCGGAAATTCGGGGTGTCGTCACGGACAAAGCAACTGGAGAGCCCATGGTGGGGGCCAACGTGGTCGTCAAGGGGACTACCATCGGCGCTGCGACCGATGCGAACGGCCGATTCGTGATTCGGAATGTGCCGAACGCCAAATTTACCCTGCGTGTTACCTTCATCGGCTACAAACCCTTCGAGAAGACCTTCTCCCCTGGGGAGGATCTTTCCAACCTGCGGGTTGAACTAACCGAAGACGTTTTTGAGACCGAGGCAATCGTCGTCACCGGAATTGCCAACACCCGCTCGAAGAGCCGCTCCGAAGTGGCGGTGGCGCGGGTCTCGGCAAGTGCCTTGACCGCGGCGACCGACTACACGAGCCTGGACCAACTCGTTGCCAGCAAGATGCCGGGGGTTCAGTTGCGTTCCTCTTCCGGCAATGTCGGCAGCGGCTTTCGTTTCTTCGTGCGGTCCGGAGGCGGCCTCAACGGCAACGAGCAGCCGGTGATCTACGTGGACGGCGTGCGCATCGACAATACCCAGCTCCGGCCGTTCTTCACCGGCGGCCAGGGACTCAGCACCCTCGCCGACCTCAGCCCCGATGAGATCGAAAGCATCGAGGTATTGAAGGGGCCGGCGGCTGCGGCCTCCTACGGCACCAACGGCTCCAATGGCGTCGTCCTCATCAAGACCAAGCGCGGCCGCATCGCAGCGAACGCGCGCGGCGGGGTTTCGGTGAACTACAAACTGACCGTCGGCACCAACACCAACTCCTTCAACTACGATCCCGCCCAGTTCGTCAGCGCCGAAGACGCCAACCGCGTCTTTCACAACGGCGACATCACGGAGCAGAACCTGAACATCTCCGGCGGCAACAACTTCATCAAGTACTTCGCCTCCTACGAGAATCGCGACGAGAAGGGCATCGTGCTCGGCAACAGCCAAAACCGGAACAACCTGCGCGCCAACATCGATGTCTATCCTTCCGACAAGTTCAACTTCACCGTCACCGCCGGATTCGCCAATTCGCGGGCGCAGGTGCCGCAGAACGACAACAACACCCGTGGCTGGCTCGGCAACACCCTGCTGTTCGCAACTTCCTATCGCTTCACCGACAGTCTCTCCATCGCGAATCTGCGCAACGACTCCGAATCCAACCGGTTTGTAGGATCCTTCCAGGCGTCGTGGACCCCCATCCGGGACCTCGAAGCCAAATTCAGTGTCGGCATCGACAACTCGGACCTGCGGTGGGATGAGACGCTGCGTGCCGATCTCTTTTACAACGGCGTCACCAGCGGTCGGCGTCAGATCTGGACCCGGGACAACAGACAGGTCACCGTCGACCTGAACGTGCGCTACAACTACAGCCTCGCCGGTGCTATTCAGGCTACCTCGATCGTCGGCACCCAGCTTTTCAACCGCAGGAACCGCACGGCCTTTGCCGCGGCGCAGAACTTCAGCACGCCGCTGATCATGGAAATCGGCGCCGGGGCTGACTTTCTCGACAAAGGCGAAAGTAAGACACACATCCGCCAGGCCGGCGTGTTCACCACCAATCAGTTCTCCATCAAGGACCGCTACTTCATGACCCTCGGGCTGCGCAACGATTTCGCCAGCTCCATCGGTAAGAATGCACCGGAGATTTTCTATCCGCAGGCGAGCTTCGCCGTGCGGCTGGATCAATTCCGCTGGTTCCCGAGCAGCTTCAACCTGTTCAAGGTTCGTGCCGCCTACGGCGAGACCGGTATCCTGCCCAACCTGACTGATGGCGTGCCGTTACTATGGACCGCCGAAACCGGCGCCTACGGAGCCGGAGCGGTGTTGAGCGCCATCGGCAATGCCGCAATCAAACCGGAGCGTGTTCGCGAAATCGAAATGGGCTTCGACACCGAACTTTCCAACTACGCCCTGGAATTCACCTACTACCTCCAGCGGGCACGGGAATCGATCATCGACTTCCGTAATCCGCCCTCGACCGGCAAGATCGCCTCGGCAGTACCCTTCAACGTCGGCAAGATTGACGGACAGGGCGTGGAGGTGCTGCTGCAAGGCACCCCGTTACGCTCGCGCAACCTGGAGGTCAACTTCAGCCTGAACAGCGCCTGGCAGACCAACAAGGTCAAAGACCTTGGCGGCGCTCAGCCGATTTTCGACGGCTTCGACGTCAACGTCACCAAAGAAGGCCTGCGCAACCACGAGTTCTATCAGCGCAAGGTCGTGGGTGCCCTGTTCAACGAAGACGGCACCTATGCCGGCCCGAAACTGACCGAAGATCGGGTGCCGCTCGGCAACCCGATTCCCAGCTACACCGGGTCGTTCACCCTCAACCTGCGGCTGGTGCGCAACCTCAACGTGTATGTGCTGACCGACTGGGCCACTGGACACAAGGTTTACAACAACACCAAGCGCTTCGCCGTGCGCTTTGGCAACAGCCCGGAGTACAACCGCCTGAAATACCAGCTCGGCCTTTCCAGCAAACCGCCGGCCGGGGAAGAGAATCTGACCCAGTTCACGCCAGGCACCGCCGAGTACAATCAGGCGGCCGAGCGGATCGCGCGCCTGGACGGCAACATCCAGAGCAACTTCATCGAAGACGCCGACTACCTCAAACTGCGCGAAGTCAGCGTCAACTACAATCTTCGTGGCCTGCTGCGGCGCTTGAACGCCACCAACCTGGTCAAGAACCTGGTGATCGGCGTCAGCGGTCGCAACCTGTGGACGACCACGAAGTACTCCGGCCCCGATCCGGAGGTGAACTTCGCCGGCGCCCGTAGCCTTTCGCGCGGACAGGATTTCCTGACCCTGCAGCATCCGCGTACGTACACGTTGTTCCTGCAGATCGGCATCTGATCGCCGGAACCGGCAGGCGCTGTTATCTGAATGGAAATCTCGAAACTCAATCGAGGGAGATAAAGTATGCGAAGATTCCTTGGGTTCTTATCCCTGGGCCTCCTGCTGGCCGTGATCGGCTGCGACAACTTCGTGCAGGGGGTCGATCCCCTGATCAATCAGGTGGAAGACGATCGTCTCAACGATCCCTCACAGGTGACCTTCTTGACCAAGGGGGTTCTACAGCGGTTCGCCACGGCCGCCAGCAACATGGGCATGCTCGCCGGCGGTCTTTCCGATGAGCTGGTCTTTGACCAGGACCTGCCGCGCGCAACCTTTCCCACCTATCGCGACATCGATGCCGGCGAAATCACCCTGGACAACAACTCGGTCGACGGGCTGTCCTTCCGCTTGAACGAGGCGCGCTTTTTCGCCGATGACCTCGTTCGCCGCGTCAATGAACTCGAAGGCGTCGATCCCGATGAAAAGCGCCAGGCGTTGTACACCGGCTACTTGATCGGCGGGCTCATGCGCCAGTATCTGGCCAGCTATTGGGCCCTCAATCCGGACGAGCCCGGCGGTGTGATCGATGCCGGACCCTTCATCCCTGCCGCCGACATGTACCAGCTGGCGCTGGACAAGTATCAGCAGGCGTTGAAGTTCGCCGGCGACGAGCATGACAAGCGGGTGGTGAACACCCTCATCGCTCGCATTTACCTGCTGACCGGCGACTACGCCAATGCGGCTACCTTCGCCCAGCAAGGCCTGCAGGAGGGCGACGAGCCCTTCACCGCCGACTACAGCGTGGAGTCGCCGAACTCTTACTACTTCGGCGGTGGCAACGGCCGCATTCAGTGGATCGTGGATTTCCGTTTCAACGACTACATCACCCAGGATCCGAATGAGGCCAACCGCATCAAGATCCTGCCGACCACCGGCACCAGCGGCAAGACCTACTACTACCAGAACATGTTCCCAGACCGCGAATCGCCGTTTCCGGTGGCGACCTGGCAGGAGAATCTGCTGATGCTGGCGGAAATCGACGTGCGCAACAGCAACAACCCCGGCGCGCTCGCCCGCATCAATGCCCTGCGCGCCTCCTACGGCCTCAGCCCGCTCACTTCCGTCGACCTGGATGTCATCTACGTGGAGCGGGACAAGACCCTGTTCCTGACCGGCGCGCGTTTGCTGGATGAGCATCGCTTCAACCGCTGGCACCTCGCTCCAGGAAAATGGAAGTATCTGCCGATCACCGCACGCGAACGGAACGCCAATCCGAACCTCGGCAGCTGATCGAAGCGCAGAATCACGGTTGACAGGCACAAATGCTTCACCAAATTGGTGAAGCATTTGTGCTTTTGTTTTGCTATATTATGGGGAAACCGCCAGTGAACCGGGAGGAAAGAATCATGTATCGGCATTGGTCTGCAGTCGTGATCGTTCTCCTGTTCGCGGCCTGCGCCGGTCGCAGACTGGAAATCCCCGTTACAGCCGACTACAATACCATCACCCAGGAAGAAATCATCGAGGCCCTCAAGAAGCGGCCCATGCGGTCCGCCTACGAGCTGATCGAGTTTCTGCGGCCGAAGTATCTGCTCCCCCGCATGCAAACCACGGTGAATCAGGGAGTCATCCGGCGCGAGCCAATCGTCTACCTCAACAACATTCGTCTCGGCACGCTCGACGAGCTCAACAACATCGATATCCTGCAGATTCACGAGATCCGCTACCTCAAGTCCACCGACGCGACCACCCGGCTCGGTGCGGGCCACGAAGGCGGCGCCATTCTCATCAGCACGCGCTGACCGTCGCCAGCTTCAATCGCCACGGGCTTCCACCCACACCTCCATCGCGTATCGTCCAGCCCCTCGCGGGGATCACCTACGATCGTTGCGCGTTTTGTGCCGAGAATCTGCTGCCGAAGAAAAACAAGATGGGGCCGGATCACTCCGGCCCCACTCTCTTGGGTTGGGCGGCCACACGCTGGTGACCGGTGGCGTTGGGGAGCTGTTCCGGCGAGGTGGTCGGTGGCGGCGACAAACGCCGCAACGTGGCCGGCCACATCTCGCTGGAACTATGAGGAGATACCAGCGAGCTACTTAACCAGAACCATCTTCTTGGTCGTCACCTGATTGCCGCTCTTCAGCTTGTAGAAGTAGACACCGCTGCCCACCGGATTGCCGGCGTCGTCACGGCCATTCCACTCGACGCGGTGCCGGCCCGGTGACTGGGTGGCGTCCACCAGAGTGCGCACCCGCTGGCCCATCAGGTTGTAGACCTCGAGCTGCACGTCGCTACGCACCGGCAGGTCGTAGGAGATGGTCGTCGATGGGTTGAACGGATTGGGATAGTTCTGGTACAGAGAGAACTCCTCCGGAACTCGTGAGGAGCTGCTCTCCACCGAAGTGACCGGGAACCCGGCGTCGCCGGAAAAGATGTAGAGCTTGCCCTGGCTGCTATCGCCCCAGGCGTGCGCGGCCACCAGGAACTCGTTGATGCCGTCTCCGTCCATGTCCCACAGCGGCCGGCCGATCGGCAGCCCAAAGCCTGAACCGGGCTGCGGGTCGTCGGGTTCGATGGTGAAGGCCACCTCATCGCGAACTGTCGGCCCGCCCATGTAGACGAAGTAGCGTCCCTTGACGATGTCGCCGTTGACGACCGTCACCGAGTCGTTGTGGCCGGACCAGAGGTAGTCGTCATAGCCATCGCCATTGATGTCGCCGACCGAGCTGGACCAGCCTCCACGCCAGGCCGCGGGGGGAGCGGAGGGGTCGAGGGTCGTTCCCAGCCCGCCGTCGGCGACGTTGTCGAAGTTGTTGCTTCCGCCGAAGAAGAGCCACTTCAGAGGCAGGCCCGGTTCATAGCCAAACAAATTACGCGGCCAGATGTTTGAGGTGAGAAAGTCGGTCACCCCATCGCCGTTGTAATCGCCCTGCGTGTAGAAACCGCTCGGATTGAAAAGGTAACCCATCAGCTCGGAGTTCCTGGACAGGTCGCCGCGGGTCGTATCCTGTTTCGGGATGACCAGGTCAGGCCAGGTCTCCCACCCGCTGAGGTCGCTGCCCCCGAAATAGAAAATGAACTTGCCGTACTTCTCGTGAATTTCGAAGTAGGCGGTGTCGGCGGCTGTGCCGGAGCGGCCTTTCTGCACATCGATGTCGTAGGCGCCATAGCAACTGACGACCAGATCGTCGTAACCGTCGCCATTCCAGTCGCCGGTCTCCATGCCGTACCAGGCGCCCTGCATGTTGTGCCAGTAGTTGCCAAGCCGGTAGCTCGGGGTCGCGCCTGCCGAAAGCGGCCCGAGATAGACATAGCGGTAGCTCCAGTTCTCAACGGTATCGGGGAGAGCGTGGGTCGTGTCGATGGCTTCGGCAGGGTCGGTCACGATGTAGGAATAGGACCCTCCGGATTCACTCACCACCAGGTCACCAACGCCGTCGCCGTTATAGTCGCCGATCTGCAACGACCAGCCGAACCGGATCGAAGGGTCGGGAGTGATGTAGTGACCGGGACGCTCCGCCTCCGGGTCCTGCAGCATCATGTCGGCGCTGGTCACGTCACCGCTGAGCGAGGTGCTGCCAAAATAGATGTACACTGCGCCGCCGGTGGTGAAAGTGTCCTGGCTGGTGGTGATATAGTCCTCAGCCCAGGCACCGACAGCGATGTCATCGATGCCGTCCCCGTTCAGATCGCCCACCATGATCGGCAGACCGAAACGATTGTCTGCCGGGCCTGGATTCAATAGCGTGGCGCCGGCAACGGGGTTCACTTGCCCCGTGACGTCGCCGAAGAAAATCCGCACCGCCCGTGCCGTGCGATGTCCCGGCGACGGTACGATGAGGTCGGGGAAGGTATCGCCGTTCACATCCCCGACGTTCACCCCCCAGACTCCCAGTGATCCGTCCACGCCCGCTACGCCTTCGATGGTGGCGTATGGGGTCAACACTTCGCCGGTAACCAAAGCGATGGTCAGCAGGACGGCTATCCCCAGGGTCGCAGCCGCCACGACGACTCTTGTTCTCATGTTGTTCCTCCTTCTGAAATGACCGCCCGGCCGCACACATATCGTCGGCAGTTCCAACTGTCCGTCCGATCAGCAGTCGGCTCCGCGGGGCGGTCTGCCTGCCATTCCTCGACCATGCCGGCAAGACCCTTCAGCCGCCATGGCCTCCGGAACTCTTCCGGCCTACAAGTCACCCCTCCCAGCCAGAATCTTATCAAGTACCCACGTTCCTCACCTCCTCTCTCCTTGCCAGGCCGACTTCCCGCGGGGGCGTCGTCGTCGGCCCGCAAAGCTCTGTATGCGCGACCTGCTGCTCAGAATCCGATCTCGAGGGTGAAGCGGTGGACATTCGATAGCATGCCGAACTTGGCGAAGGCGTAGTCGAGATTCGCTGACGCCCCACCCATCGCCAGTCGGAGCCCGGCGCCGTAGGTCAGTCCCTGCTCGGCGTAGCGGTACTTGTAGCCACCGCGCAGAAAGATCCGGTTCTGCCATGCGAACTCCAGACCAAAATTCCCCCGTTCGACGTCGTCCACCGGGTGGTTTCCGTCCGCGACAAACACCAGCGTGGCTCGGTCACTCGGCATCAGCAGGCTTTGGCCACCCAGCAGATCGATAGCAATTCCGACCCGGAAGTTGGTTGGCAGCGGCCAGGTGTCGGTCTCGAGCTGGGCCTTGATCGGGCTGGAGGCCGGTCCCGGATAGTACGGGATGATCAAATCATCCCCGTGGATCTGCATGCTGGCGCCGAAGTTGGTCAGCGCCATCCCAAGACGCAAGCCGCTGTAGCCGATGTTGAGGAGACTGCCTATGTCGAAGGAGATGCCCTGAGCGACCTCGTTGTAGATCTGCTGGCGGATATACTTTACGGTGACACCAAAGGAGAAACGATCGGTCAATCGGTTGGAGTAACTTACACCCAGGGCAAAGTCGGAGGCATCGAAGTAGCTGCCGGTGCCTCGCGGCTGCTCCAGCGTCGTGATTTCGATCTCGGCCATATTGAGGAAAGTAGCGCTGGCGCCGATGGCGCCATCACCGACAGGAACGACGAGGCCGACGAAGTCGTGGCTGATCTCGCCGATCCAGGAGTTGTGCGCCGCCACGAAGCGGGAGTTCCTCAGTCCCGCCAGCCCCGCGGGATTCCAGTAAAGCGCCGTAGCGTCGTTGGGCAGCGCGACGATCGCCTCGCCCATGCCGGCGGCGCGAGCGCCAACGCCGATCTTGAGAAACTGGGCCGCAGTGGAGCCTTGTTGCGCTGCCGCGGGGAGAACGAGTGTTCCTGCAAGAAAGAGAAGTGCGGCAACCGAAATACAAACACGTCTCATGAACGCATCTCCTACCCGTAGACGGAGAAAAACTTACTCGGAGCCAGGGCACGGGCGATCGAAGTGAGCACCGGCCGGCATCTTCGCGACGGCTGATCAGCGAATGATGGCCAGCTTACCGGTTGTCTTTCTACCGTCTGGAGTGACTACCACGTAGATGTAGATGCCGTAAGCCACTTCGATCTCGTTGTCCGACACCAGATCCCAGTCATGCCAGCCGAAGCCCGCCCTGGCGATGGAGAAATAGGGGCCTGGATTGTCCAAATTGGGCGGCGGAATGAAATCCCGATGGTGACGGATGTGCCTCACCAGGTCACCGCTGACCGTGAAAATGTAGATGTCGGCCACTTCCGGCAGGTTCATGAATTTGACCCTGCGAAAGCGGGCCTCCGTATCCCACTGCGCCTTGACGAAATAGGGGTTCGGCACCACGCGCACCTGGCTCAGGTCGATGAGCGACGGATCGACATAGGCCTTCTGCGTCTTGAACTGGTAGGCAGCATCGCGCGGAAACGGCTTCTGCTTGCCGACGAACCAGGCATCTCCGCTTTGCGGCGGCTTGGAGTCCGGAGGCTGTACCGTCTTCAGCAAGAAGAGCTGTTTGCCCGAGGCGTCCTTGCCGATGAGAAAGTCGGCGAAGTTCGTGTTGCTGCGCTCGTCGACGGCCGGGTTCCAGTTGGCACCACCCGGCTCCAGGCTCCACTCCCCTGGACTTCCACCGTAGCTCGGATCGTTGGGGAAGCGCGCCGCCCAATCGCCGACCTGCATGTACTCGGTGATCTCTTCGCCGGTACTGTTGATGAAGGCTCGCACCGGTACCGTGTATGTGGCCGACCCAAACCCCCGGGCCGCCGGCAGCATCGCAGGATGATCTTCGTCGATCACGAAGACGAAGTCAAGTCCCTTGGCCGCCGAGTACAGCGTGATGTCCCAATAGGGCCACTTGCTTCCGTCCCGGACGGAAGAAGTGGTGTTCCACACTTTCTCGATCTCGCCGGTCAGCGGCCGCGGCGTGAATTTGATGCGAAAGCCGTCGACCACTTGAGTGTTGTCGCCCGAGTTGTCCGTCAGCGGCTCCTCTTTCAGCAGCGTATCACCGGTATCGATGTCGAATAGATTGTATCCTTGCTTGTAGACACGCTCCCCTGGCCCCAGCGTGGTCCAGTCGGTGAAGGTGACCTGGTAGCTGTGGCCGTTGATCCGCCGGCTGTCCATGACCTCGACTTCGATCCAGAACGAATCGGCCGGGGTCATTTTCAGGGCGCCGGCGGGCGCCTGCCCCGGAACCGTGCCGTTCGGGCCGGGCTGGGGCGTCGCCCCTGCCGTGGTCGACAGCGAGTTCTCCAGAGCCGGCAGATCCTTGGACGGATCTCCCGTGGAGTAGGCCGTCAGGGCGTAGAGATAGCCGACGCCGTTGAGTACAGTGGTGTCGACGTAGGTATGTCGCAACCCTGTGTCGTCCCCCAGCCACATGTAGGGATTGAGCGGGTCTGGCCCGGTGATGCCGTCGATCTTGTCGAACTGGGCGATGGGAAAGTAGCCCACCACCTTGCCTTGGGGATCGAGAATCTCCTGGCCCCAGTCACCGGCGGTGATGCTGCCGGACCGGCGGCGGTAGAGTTTGTAGCCTTCGAAGTCCTCCGACCTTTCCGAGCGCGTGTCCCAGTAGAGGGTCACCTTGCCGTCTCCGGGAACGGCGGTCAGGTGAGGCTCCGGGGGAGCACTGGGCCCGCGATAACCGTTGCGGGCCATCTCATGCAGCGTCTGGACGTTTGAAAAAAACTGTGTCTCGTCGCCCCCGGCCACCAGTGCAAAAGATGCCCAGACGGTATCGCCCGGCGCCATGTCGAAGGGACCGGTCATGGCGACGAAGGCCCAGTACAATCCACCTGGTTTGTTCTCGGGGATCCAATCGGTGTGATCGATGCGGAAGTCCGGGCTGGTATTGTGGAAGTACTGGCTCTGTTCGCCAGGCAGGTCGGGGTCGTTGGGGTTGCTGCTGATCACGGGCCACATGCCCTGGTCGGTCACCGGGCCGGGAGGCTCAAAGAAGTGGAAGTCGGTGACGCCCATGTCGCGCGGTGTCTTCAGCACAGCCACTCCGGTGAGCGCCGGCACGTGGTTGGGCGGGATGTTGTCACGCTGCGGGTCGTAAACGTAGAAGACATCCGGATTGGAGGTTTCCTCATCCCAGTCGGTGTCCACTGCTACCAGGTAGTCGTCGTTGACCCCACCAATATCGTCTTTCAGGAAAAAGTAATAGCCGAAGTAGGCGTTCTCGATCGGCTTGTCGCTGGTGTTGCGGATGAGGAGATCGACGAAGTCGAAATCGGCGGCATAGGCCCTGGCAAAGTTGTAGATCTGCTCCTGCACTTCGACGCCCAGCGACGGCTTGCCGATATTGTACTTGTCGTCGAAGACAAACCAGCATTCACGTTCCGCCAGCGCCCACGGAGCCTGGGTATTATAACGGTCCTCCTCCGTAAATCCGGGCGGCAACCGCCCCGGCCAGTAGGGGCGGCCGTTGCGCAGTGGCCAGGTGCCCCGCAGGCCGGTAGGCACGTCGCTGGTGGCCACGGCATAGAAGGAACCGGTTGAGCCGGCAATCAGCCACTTGTCCGTGTGGTAACGACCCAGAGATCCATCTTTCGCAGTCCAGTCGGTGCGAGCCGGGCGCGCCTGGCTATACGATTCGATGACGTTGTCCTCGACCGCAAAGATGATGCTGGAAGTACCGCCATGCTGCCCCTCGGTCGTGTGGGTACGCAGCGGCCAGTAGAAGTCGGTCTCGGCATAGCCGTTGAAGATACGGCCGTAATTCATGGTAGCCCAGTAGAGCCCGGGCACAGCCTTCCACAGCAGCGCAATGGCCGAGTCTTCGATGTCTCCCGGCTTCGACAGCTTTTGCTGGCCGCTCGCTGGCCCAACCAGCGTCAGCATTGCCAGCAACGCCACAACTGTACCGAGTGTTCGATACCGCATGCTCACCTTTGACCTCTCCCTTGCTGCCCCCAACTACCGTCGATCAATTGAAATAGCCCAGGCCCCGGAGGCGCTCTTTGAGGACATCCTCCTGCGAAGAGCGCTGCAGGTCCGCGCGCGATTCGGGGGCGGGTTCGACACCGGCTGCCTGCAATCCCGCCGGCGCCTCGGTCTTGTGCTGCGACCCGCTCGGCCAGCCGAGGATGAACATCCCTGCAAGCGCCAGGACACGAAATAGCACTTTCATTGCACCTCCCTCCTATTCGAAGGCGGGATTCATGGAATTACCACTTGAAACGCAGACCAAGCATCACCTGCCGCGGGGGGCCGACCGCGGATGGATCGCGAACGAAGTCGTCGCTGCGGGCGCTGGTCTTGCCGTCGTCCCACAACCGTCCCGTGTTGGTGTAGACCCATAGCGCGTTGCGGCGGTTGAGCAGATTGATGACCCGCGAAAACACCGTCATCCCCCAGCCACCAAACCTGAGCTCCTTGGTGAAGTCGACATCCACCTGGTAGGTCCATGGGCGCCGGGCTGTGTTCGTCTGCAAAATGCGCAGCCAGTAGTCCCACTGCCCTTTCGCCCTTTGGGTGGGTGTGTACGGCAGGCCGCTGCGGACATTGAAAAGTATGTTGACGCCGAGGTTCTCCAGGGGGTGGTGGTTGCCGATCCGCAACCCCTGCCCCTTTGGAACCCAGATGTTGATGTTGCCGCCGATCGTGTGCCGCCGGTCCCAGGCAAGGTAGAACTCGCGCCGCGGACGCAAGCGATCGTTGGTGGAACCATAGAAAAGGCGCACACCCGTGCGCGAGGTGTTTTCGTTGCCGCGGGCGATGCTCAGGCTATAGTTCAGACTCGCAGAGAAAAAGGAGCTGTAGCGCTTCTGGATCGAGATCTCGAAGCCCTTGACGTTGGCGTAATCGGAGTTATTGATGATCGAGTAGATGTAGGGAAAGAAGTGGACGTATTGCGTGGCCAGAAGGTCGTACAGGTTCTTGTAGTAGACGCTGATGTCCACCGACATGATATCGCCGATGGCCTGCTTGAGACCCGCCTCGAAGGCCACGGTCTTCTGCACCTTGGCGTTCGGGTTCCCCGCCATCCGGAAGGTGCGCTGGATGTCATGGGTATAGAAGATGTCGCGAAAGCTCGGGCGCTGAAAGAAGTGACCATAGGCGAAATGAAACGACAATCGATCGGTCAGCGGGTGCGCCACACCGATGCGCGGACTGATCCGCCACTGCGCCCTGGCCTTGACCTCGGGATAGTACTGGAAATTGCCGTTTTCGTCGACGAAGCCGGGGAGGTAGATGTCGCGGAAAGCGGTGGCCACCTCGTTGTCATACGGGTAGAAGGGGCCGCTGGTGGCGTTGCGACCTTTGAAAGGACCGTTCGGTGTGAAATAGTCGAGACGAACCCCCAGGTTCACGATCAGGAAGTCGTATTCCATCTTGTCCTGAAGGTAAGCCGCCACTTCAAGAGGCCGGCGAACATAATCCTGAAACTCGTGGACGCCGCCCGGGTACGGCTCCCGGTAGACAAAACGGGTGATTTTGTGTTCGAGAAGATCCAGGCCCGCCTTGACGAGATGCGTGTTGGTGACCTGACTGGTGAGGTCCAGTTTGATGTTCCACGTCCTTGTCTTCGAGTCCTCGATGGAGATGTCGTCGCCGCGGTAGAAGAAACCGTTCTGCCAGCGTTCCGGCCGCTCGTAGTCAGTGCGCAGCGGGTCGTAGGCCGGATAGTCATTGCGGTCGACGACGACCTCCAGGCCGTCCACCTTGCGATCGTAGGCGGTCGACATGCGCGAGGCTTTGAGCGTGTAGAAGGTACTCCTGGAAAGGGTATGCGACAGTAGCAAACTGAAGCGGTCTGAGGTGCGCCGGAAGCGGCTGTAGTTGTCAGGCAGGTACTTCCAGTCGTGATTGTAGGGCTGCCAGTACTTGCGGTTGTGGTTGCCGATCAACGACGCCTTGAAGGTGGCGTTGGGCCGGAAGACGACCTTCTCGAGGATCTCGCGTGACATGTTGTATCCGAACGGCAGGTAGCCGTTGTTGTTCAGATAGCGGGATGTGGCCAGGAAGGTGGTTCTCTTCATAAAAGGCACGGCACCACTGAGGCTGCCGCGGAGCTGCCCGAGAAGGTTGCGCCGGTCCCACTCCGAAAAGTGATCCTTGATCCGCCAGACCTGATACCGCAGCGAATCGTTCGGCCCGGGATTGGTGTCTGTCGCCAGAGCGTTGGGTTTGCGATATGGGCTGTGGTTGATCATCGGCGACAGGTACTCCACCTGCCCCTGCAGCTTCGGCGCAGGGTCACGGGTGACCACATTGACCACCCCCGACATTGCCCGGCCGTACTCTGCATTGAACGTGCCGGTGAGCACCTGTACCTCTTCCACCGCCTGCTTGTCCAGCACGATGCCGTCGTAGTTGCTCAGATTGGGATCGGAGACATAGGCCCCAGCGAAGAGCTGGAAGTCGTCCTGCCCCAGCGTGGCCGCCCGATCAGCCTGCGTGCCGCTGTAGTTGCCGAACAGCGGGTTGGTGACGTCCAGCCCGTCGATGAGGTAGGCCACCTGGTTGCTGCGGCCGCCGCGCAGATGCAGGGCATCGGTGAAGCCTGCCTGAACGCGGAGGATGTCGCGAAAATCGTTGACCGGCATGGCCTGCATTTCTTCACCGCCGATCACGGAGATCTTCGCCGTGACGTCCCGCTGAATCAACGGGCGCTCGGCTGTGACCACAACCTCCTCCCCTGCCTGCAGGACTGTGGGCTTGAGAGAGAACTGCACGATGGTGGTCTGATCGCTCCGCACCGAGACCCCTTTTTGCAGCACCGGCGTGTAGCCGATCATGCTGGCGCGGACCGAGTAGGTTCCTGGAGGGACGTTGAGGATGTAGTAGCTGCCATCGCGGCCCGTGGCCGCACCCATGACGGTCCCTTCGATGACGACATTGACTCCAGGTAGCGGGTCCCCGGTATCCGCATCCTTGACGGTACCGGCAATCTTGCCCGTCACGCCAGCCAGGGCACTTCTGGTGACCAGGGCGGTGAGGATCGCCATCGAGGCAAGGAGCAACCGAACTTTCATGGCAGCGGACTTCCTCCTTTCCAAAAGGCTGAAGATGGGCTGGAAAAGAGATTTCAAAGGTCGAGACGTGGCGCTGGCGGTCAACCGAGCCAGACCACCCTGGACGCAGCCGGTGCGCCACTCAAGGCTATTACGTTCTTGATTTCACTTGCTTACTGCCGGTACAAGAAGAATGAACGGAAAGTGAGGATGAGGTTGCAATGGATACTTTGTTAACTTTACTAAGTTA
>CAZGRP010000025.1:14997-60444 GCA_964527995.1 uncultured Cytophagia bacterium
GAACGGAAAGTGAGGATGAGGTTGCAATGGATACTTTGTTAACTTTACTAAGTTACCCGCTAATATAATGCGGCGGCCCTGGAATGTCAAGGGAAAAATGCATTCCCGAAACAAAAATAAGCATGTCGCAGGCCATGGGGCGCCCTTCAAACGGTGAAGGTTTCGGGCCCAGCCCTTTCTGCCGTCGCTTGCGGCTGCGGCCAGTGATGCCCGGCATTGGCTGCTCATTTGGCCTCAAGCCGATGCACGAGCTGTCTACCCTCTTCAAGCACCAGCTCCTCGGCTGTCGCCGGAAGCGGTCCGGGAGCATTGAGGTATTTGAACGCCTCCTCGACTTCGTATCCACCCTTCTTGAATTCCGCCGCCGGCGGCAGATACCCCAAATACCCATTCGTGTAGGAAGCGGCGAAAACCACCGTCGATCGGCCGGCTGCCTTGATCCCAAGCGAGGTCTCCGCAAACAACTCCGCCGGAGCGCCGACAATCACCGCGGGCCCGAGCCGAATTGCCTGCAGCTCCGCCTCACAGCGATCAGGCGCGGTTCCTGTGCCGACAGCCATCAGGGTTTCCGTCGCCCAGGCAAGCCGCACCCGGAACATTGCTTCTTCAACCGGCTCAAGTCGGCCTTTGTCGAGCTGGGAACGGCAAAACTCCATCTCGGATTCCAGAGTGTGGCGCTGCAGTTTTGCCAGCGGTAAGGACAGATGTGAAACCGCAGTTGATAGCTCGTGCCATTCCCCAACTTTGGCCTGGAGGCAGACCTTGAGCGCCTCCGCCCCAACGATTCTGCCCAACCGTTCGACGATATCGAAGCCGCCGCGCTCCACTGGATTCACGTTGCCGCCGCCGCCGTTGGTGAACAGACACACAGCCCCCGGGGCGAGGGACTTTTCGAGCAACCGCGCCGCTGCTCCAGGATAGTCCGCCGAGATAAGCAAATTCTCCCTGGTCAGCACCACCGGATGACAGCCGTAGTTCAGCACCACGGCAAGCGTCCTGCCGTTCACGGCATCGATGCGGACGACAACCAGCTCGTCGTCGACCACCCCTTTCGGATCGGGTTCGGGCGACACCGACCCTGGCGGAATCCGACCGCGTCGATTCAGTCCAATGCGGCAGTGCCCACGTCCCACTCCTATGCGCGCCGGTTCCAGACGCTGGCGCGCCCACCGAACGCAGCCGACGACCGCCTCGGCGAAAAAGTCGAGCCACGCCTGAGACACTTCTCCCAATTTCGAAAACGGCCTTGTCGACGGGCCCGAATGCGTATGGCTGCAGGCAACCATCACATGGGTCGCTGGAATGCCGCTGTCCTTCTCGACGGCCTGACGGATGTGCCGAGCCATGTCGGCATCCAGCCCGATCAGGTCGACCGCGACCAGAGCGATCTCCAAAGAACCCTGCTGAAGCACCACCGCCCGAGCAAAAAGGTCATCATGCACACCGGTCGACGCACCCGGGCGTCCGATGTAGCCCGACAAGTCGACTCCAACAGGCGGAGTGACGACGACTTTGGCTGCCCCTGCCTTCACAGAATCTCGTCCGCGTGGTCTTGAATCTTCTTCACAGCCGCAACGATGTCGTCCATATCCTCGCGGTTTCCCAGAAGCACGTGCTGCGGCAGCCACACACCCAGGGAACAGGCTTTCTCCGTCGCCGGCAGTTTCAGAGAGCTGTAGTCGCGGCTGGCGAATTCGGTGCCGCGCAGGGTGAACTCTTTGGCCTCACGCAGAAAGCCCTCCTTGTAGAGCGGCACATAGCCGGTCAGGCACGGCACGCCCTCCGCATTCAGTGCTGCCACAAAGCGATTGCGAGGCAGCCCGTGGAACGCTGCCGGCTGGTACATGAAGATGAAGAGATGGTAGCCGTGGCGGGTGACGCGCGCATCCACCGGCAGCGGCGAAATCCCCTCGATGTCGATCAGGCGCTGGCTCAAATACCGTGCATTCTCTTCCCGCAGCCGGGTCTGTTCGTGCAGTCGCTCGAGCTGAGCTATCGCAATGCCTGCCTGAAACTCAGTCATTCGGTAGTTCCACCCCAGGCGCGGGTGCTCATACCACTCTCCATCCGCACGGCGGCCGCAGTTGCGGTAGGACGCGCAGCGCTCGGCCAGTTCGGAATCGTCGGTCAGGATCATGCCGCCCTCGCCCGCAGTGATGTTCTTGCTGGCCTGAAAACTGAAGCAGCCGATCTGGCCGAAAGTACCGACCTTTCGTTGCCTCCATTCCGCGCCGACGGCCTGAGCGGCATCCTCGATCACCACCAGACCGTGTTTTTTCGCCACTGACAGGATGCCATCAAGGTCGGCCGGATGGCCGCCGAGATGTACAGGTAGGATCGCCCGGGTCCTGGCGGTGACCGCTGCCTCCACGGCATCGGGGTCGAGGCAAAAGTTGCGCAAATCGATGTCGGCAAAAACCGGGATGGCGTTGACGCAGAGCACGGCGGTGACAGTGGCCACAAAGGTATACGCCGGCACGATGACCTCGTCCCCCATGCCGATTCGAACCGCCTTAAGGGCTACCTCCAGTGCCGTCGTGGCGTTGAACACGGCCACGCCGTGGCTGGCGCCGTGCAGTTCCGCGAACCGCGTCTCCAGCTCCGTCACTTTACTGCCACCGATTCCCCACACCCCGCTATGCAACACCTCGAGCAGCATCCGCTCCTCCCGCCGGTCCCACACCGGCCACGACGGGAACGGGCTGCTTCTCACAGGACTCCCTCCGGCGAGGGCTAGCGTAGCCATGCATTCTCCTTCCGCGTAGCTGGTCTCTGGAATGGATGTCATCAGGACGGCCGGTGCTGTGGAAAGAGCTGCTGGAGGCGCCGCTTATCTATCTCGATGGACGCCCGCTGGCGCAGCTCCCGTAGCCACTGCTCCCGCCTCTCCTGTCGTTTCTTGTCGATCAAAATCGTGCGAATCTTCTCCCGGGCTTCTTTGAAGACCTTCGGGCGCGGCGGGCGCCGACCCAGAAACTGGATTACGGAAAATCCTTCGGCCACAGATATCGGACCGGCGACCTCACCCTTGCGATGGAGCCGCTGAGCCGCCTGGGCAATCTCCGGGAATCTCGACGCCGGGAAATAACCCAGATCGCCGTGTCGCTTCCGAGCCCAGGGCCGAACCGTGTGTTCCCTTGCGAGCTGGACGAAATCCTTCCCCGCTTTGGCCTGCCGCGCCACCTCTTCCGCCTCCACCGGGTCGCGCACCAGGATCTCACGCACACGAAACATCTCCGGCTCGACGAAATCGCTGCGATGTTTCTCGAAGTAGGCCACCATCTCGCTGTCCTGCACGGTCACCTTACGGTCGATCTCCAGTTGCTGAATCCTGTCGAGGAGAAGTCGATCCTCGTATTCACGCACAGCGTCGTCGACGTCGATGCGCTGTCTTTGCGCTTCGGCCACTGCAATCCGGCGGCTGACCAGGGTGCGCGTCCACTCGTCGATGTTGCGCTCATCCCAGCGGTAGTTCGCCCCTTTGCGACCCAGCCGGTCGACGATGTCACCGACCGTAACCTTGCCGCTGCGGAACGAGGCCAGGACGATCTCACGGTTCTTGCCGGTGATGTGCTCGAAGGGGTATCTGGGACGCGTTACCAGGGAGGCAAACCGCTTGTAGTTCCCCCTGTGGAATTCGGCCTCGTAGCGCTTCAGCAGCCGATCGAAGTAGGCCTGGCGGCGAAGGCGGATGGTCTTGCCGTAGACCGCTTCGAGCTGCCACTTGATGAAGGGCTTTTCCTCTTCGAAGCTGCCCCGGATGCGGTCCTCCAACTTGAGGAGATAGTATCCCGCCTTACCGCGGATCGGATTGGACAACTCACCTACGTCCAGCACGAACGCCTGCTCCTGAAAATCAGCTGGCAAACTGCCCCAGCGCACATAGCCCAGATCGCCCCCGCGGGCAGCGGTGTTTCCGTCGTCCGACGCCTCGCGGGCGAGCTGCGCAAAGCTCTCCCCCGCCCTGGCACGCTGCCAAAGCTGTCGAATCCGCTTCGCCGCTTTCTGCTCTGCATCACGATTCTTCGGTGGCACCCGCAGCAGGATGTAGCGGAGCCGGATCTCCCCGGCATACTTGCGATAAAACTCCTTCAGTTTCCCTTCCGGAATGACCTTGTCCACCACTTCGCGCTCGACCAGCTTGCTTACCAGCGCCTGCTCCCGGTAGCGTTCCACTTTCCGCTGGATTTCCGGGTCCCCATCGAGCCGACGCTGGCGCGCCACCTGCACCATGAGGCGCTCGTCGACGAGCTCGTTCAGCAGCCTGATTTTCCCGGCCAGGGAAGTCGTGTCGATACGGGCGGGACTTTGCAGTTTGCGCAGCAGCGCATTGCGAAACTGGCCGGCGGTGATGGTCTCACCGTTCACGCGCGCGATCACAGCTTCGTCGAAACTCGTCCTGCTGCAGCCAGAGGCCACTGCCCAGAGAGCGACAATCAACGGATAGACCCACCCCGCACGAACAGACGAAAGGGATCGCATCGCATCACTCGGATAGGTGGATCGGGTTTTCGAATCGATTCGGTCACACATGCGCGGCTCAAATACCTTGTCAGGCGATGGTCGGCTGGATTCTCGGTGTCCTCGGAGCGGAGACTGCGAACATTTCACGCAAGATCAGGGTTACGGCACCGAGGAGTCCGGCATCCCGGCCCAGCTTCGAGGGCACGATGCGCACGGGCTTCTCAGCGCTCAAGAAGTAGTATTTCGAAACCTCGTCCCGGAGAGGGCCGAAGTAAGCTTCGCCAGCCTCCACGATGTCGCTGTTGATGATGATGGTTTCCACGTCGAGCACGTTCATGAGATTGCCGAGGGCCTTGCCGAGCTTTCTGGCGGCACGCTCGATGATCTCCTCGGCCCGGTCGTCCCCGGCGCGCAGGGCTTTGAGCAGACAGCCGACGTCGAGTTTATCCGGCTGCTGGTCGCATAGTTCCGCCAGCATTGGACTCGGTCGAGAACGGGCATCCTCCAGCATCGCGGCCAGAGAAGCCACCGTCTCCAGACAACCCCGCTTTCCGCAGCCGCACGGCTTGCCGTCCTGCTCCACCACCATATGTCCAATCTCGCCGGCAATGCCACGATAGCCGTCGTACAGCTCCCTGTTCAAGACGATGCCGGCGCCGACGCCTACCTCCACGTCCACGCTGATGAAGTGGGCCATACCGCTCCGCCTGCCATGCCACATCTCGGCGAGGGCGCAGGTGCGCGCGTCGTCCTGGATGATCACGGGGAGCCCCAGCTCGCGCGAAAGATCGGGCGCCAGCGGCACTTTGTTCCAGCCGGCCAGGTTCGCCGCGATGGCGACAACGCCGGTCTCGGTGTGCACGAGCCCCGGCACAGCCACTCCGACACCGAGCACGCGCTCCCGCCTGACCTTGCTCTCAGCAAGCACCTGGCGCACCGTCGCCGTCATCTGCTTCAGAACGGTTCCATAGCCGCTCAGCGGGTCGATTTCAGTCTGCCGCTCGGCTCGCAGCGTGAATGTCAAATCGGCCACTCCGACACGCATGCGGTCGGGAGTCAGGTCGACACCGACAGCGTAGGCACCGTCGGGATTCAACTCGACCAGCCGCGGCGGCCGGCCACCGGTGGAAACCCCCTCACCCAGTTCGCGCAGAAAACCATCCTGCACAAGCCCGTCGACAATCTTCAATACGGCCGGCAGGCTCAGCTTGGTTCTCTTGGCGATGTCTGCTCTGGAGATAGGCCCCCTCTCCCTCACCAGGCGCAGGATCAGCGACCGGTTCAGGTTCTTGAGCAGTCGCGGTTTACTTCCCAGTTGATGCATCTCGATGCCCCAGGTTCGAAGTCAGGCTCCGGCCACGTCCCGAGAACGACTCGGGAGTCCTTGGCCTTGGGACTAACTTAACCAAGTTAACTTAGGGAACGCAAAAAATCAAGCAGTTTTTCCCAGGATGTCGGCCCATCTGGCGGATCGATGGTCGCTGAACCAGGGCGATTCTGCGGCCGGCCGTGTCGATCCATGATGCTCTTCTCGCGTCACCCGGGAGAGTGAATGTTGGACTGGTTACGGCACCCGCCGCTCCAGCGCCTGCAGCGCCTGGGCGATCTGGCGGTTCTTCGGATGCAGCGCCAGCTCGCGCCGGAATTCTGCTTTTGCCCTGGCGATGTCGTTCATGGCAAGATATGCAAGTCCAAGGCGACCGTGAACGCCCTCCATGTCGGGCTTGCGCCGGATCGCTTCCTGAAACTCAGCGGCAGCAAAGCTGTACTCCCGCCGGCGAAAGTAGGCCACGCCCAGGGCATTGTGGGTGCGGGCAGCCATGATCTCACCGGGTCCACTCTCGAGGACGGCCTGAAATTCGCGTATGGCAGCTTCACTCCGGCCACGCTCCCCATACATGACCCCGAGGTTGTAGCGGGCACGGAGGTTGTCCGGATCCAGCGCCAGCGATTTCTGCAGCAGGCTCCTGGCGCGGCTGAAGTCGCCCCTGTTATAGTACACACTGGCGAGATTTGCGTAGGCGTCGGCGAAGTTGGGAGCGAGTGAAATGGCCTTTTCGAAGGCGGCCATGGCTTTTTCCTCCTCACCTCTCTCGAGATAGGCGTTGCCGAGATTGTTGCAGGCCTTGGCAGAGGTGGGATCGAGCGAAAGCGCCCGCTGGTGAGCTGACACAGCCGCCGCGTAGTCGCCCCTGGCACTGTACGCTACCCCCAGATTGTCGTAGAAGGCCGCAACATCCGGGGCCAACTCGATGGCTTTCTTGAAAGCTCTGACGGCTTCGTCGTATGCGCCTTCCTGCCGGTACAGCAGCCCGAGGTTGTTGTAGGCGTTGGCACTCTCCGGGTTCAGGTACCCAAGGCTCTCCAGTCGCTGGCGAATTCGTGGGTCTGCGGCAGAACGCAGCGGCTGTGGTTGGCCCTTCTCGCGGCCGAGCAGTTCCGGCTCGTAGCTCGTGATCCGATCCACCGGATGGCTCGCCAGGTAGGCAGGCTCCATAACTTCCGCCAATACCCGCCCGCTAAAGTCGGCCGGTACCGGTAGATCGAGTAGTGCCAGCACGGTCGGCGCGATGTCGAGGACATGGGCCGACCTCAGCCGCATGCCGTGCCTGATACCGGGCCCCTTGACCACCAGAATGCCCCGGTCTCGATGCCACTCTGCGGCATGCCCTTCGCCCACCTCGGCGCTCAGAGATGGACCGTGCTCTGGGGTGAAGAAACCATGGTCCGAAACCAGCATGATCGTCGTCTGCTGGTCCGCCAGTGACAGAATCTGCCCAAGCACACCGTCGAGAAAAACGTACATCGCCTCGATTTGCCGCCGTGCACGGGCCGGCTCGATCTCCGCACGCCCCAGGAGCCGATGACCCAGCCGATCGATGCCATCGAAGTAGAGTGCCGCAAAGTCAGGAGGGTCTCTGCGCAGCAGGTGCAGCGCAACGCGGCGGCGGAACTGGTTCTCTTTCCAGATGCGCTGGGTAACGCGGTTGACCGGTTTGATGCCGCCGGGGACTCCAGAATCATCCACCAGTGAATCGACTTCGGCCTGGAGTAGCGCAGGAAACACCAGTGCGGAGTCCGGTCTGACTCCCTGCGTCATGCTGTCAGGAAAAAGAGAAAAGACACGATCTGTGACCAGCCAGCCGTTTACCTGTTCCGCTGGCCAGGTGACAAGCCATCCGAGCACACCGGCGCTCTTGCCGTGCAGGCTGACGATGTTCCAGAGGGCCTGCACCCTGCGCATGTTGCGGGTGGCAGGCGCCATCTCGCCTGTCGTCGAGTCGACGGCGACGAAATCGAGGATGCCGTGCACAAGCGGCTTGCGGCCGGTAGCGATGGTGGTCCAGATGAGGGGCGACAGAACCGGTCGAATCGTGCGCACGGGCCCACTCGTTCCGTTTCGGATGAGTCGCTGCAGGTTGGGCATCCGCCCTTTTTTCAGCAGCGGCCGGAGGTAGTTCCAGTCGGCGCCGTCCCAGCCGATGAGCCACACCCGCCGCCTGCTGACGGCTGCCCGGTGGCTTTCCATGGAAATCCGGGCATCCCGATCCGCGTCGACGCGCACCAGGCGGAGCGAATCCAGCACGATCCCGAATGGGGCCAGAAGGTTCCAGACGGTCTCTGCCGCCTGCTGCTCCATCCTCGGTCGGCTGTCGAGAAAATAAAACTTTGTGGCGCTGTTGTCGGCCGCCAACTGTCGCAGCACGTTTTCCACCGCCGGAGCGACCAGTGACGCCTTGAAGTCCAGACCGTGCTTCCGCACCAGAGGAAGCAGCTCCTCCGGTTTGAGATGCAGGCGAAGAGACACGTCCAGGCGCAACCGCAGCCCTTCCCTGCTGGTTACTTCGAGCGGCCTGCCGGCACCGAGGTTTTGGGTCCAGCGAAGTGGTACGACTTTCGTCTGGAACAGCAGAGGTAGTTGCCAGAGGCGGGTATCGGGCAGTCGTGCAACCGAGCCAGTGAGCCGGGTGACCCGGACAGCCACCGTGCCCGGCCGGTGCTCGACCCTACCTGCCAGGTAGAGCCCCAGCAGAGCGGAGGCAAGAAGTGTCACCCCAACCGTTTTTCGAAGACCTATTCGCAACGGCTACCTCGGTCGGTCGTCTTTCAAGAAACTCCTGGTTCCGGAAGCACCGAAGCGCACCGCTGTCCGCCGAAGAACACGGGCAGGGAGGACAGGACATCACGGCTCATTGGCCTTTGGGTGTTGTTCAGTGCCCCGGTGTAGTTCGGTGACGAACCGCGAGCTAGGATCCCCCGTCGGGCTGCCTGACTCCCAGTGCTTCCAGCACCATTCCGGCGACGTCCGAAATCGACGCCGGCCCCTCCGGTGGCAACGGTCTGTTGGAGAACAGGACACCCGGCACAAACTTCGGATCGGTTGAGACGTGGTCGCCGCTCCACCTTCTGAGATTGGCGCTGACAGCGGCCGTTTCCAGCTCCCCGAAGGTACTCTTCTGCGACACCCGGTATCCAGGCCGAAGGCCAATCACGAGGTCAGGGGCATCGCGAACCCAGGCTCCGGAGTAAACCTCTTCGCGCAGCGCCACGCTTTCAACGATCCTCTCGCCTGACTCCGGATCCCGCCAGGCAAGCAGGCGGCGACGGATGTCCGCCCGCAGGCTGTCGTAGGCCTCGCCGGCCGCCACCCGCCCCGACGCCTCGCGACCACGCAGATTGACGTAGATCCCGCTGAAGCCGAGCGCGTAGGCCTGGGTCGACGCTCTGTCCACCGACCCGCGTCGTCTCTGGCCGCTCGCCCGCCGCAGGAACCCCTGCCCGAGCAGCCAGTTGTTCAGATTGACCTGCTTGCGGTAGGATGCGAAGCCATGATCCGAGATTACCACAACCTGAGCATCCTCGCCCACTTCAGCCAGCACTTCCCCCAGCAGTGAATCAGCAAGCTGATAGAACTCCAAAACCGCCGCCGGTGCGGAGCTGCCGTCCGCCCGAGGGCTCGGCGTCGGACTCCCGGGTGTACTCCAGAACATGTGTTGAACCCGATCCATCGAGTTGAACACAGCGACCACCAGCCTGTACCTGGCCACGCGCAGAATGTGCAGGAACATGCGCCGGCGCTCCTCGAACGTCTGCCGCGCATCCTGCAAAAAGGCGTGGTCGTCGAGAAATCCGTCGTTGAGCGCCCAGGTGTCAGCCCCCCAGCCCAGCGTCTTGTACAGCCCGACCGCCGCAGCCATCTCTTTCGAAAAATCAGCCGGGTAGGAAATTCGGAAAGCGGGCTCACGAGGGTCGATGTTGATCGGGCTCAGATAGAGTTTCAGGCTCGGGTTGAGCCGACGCAGGTAGAAACGTGCGATTCCCACGGTTCGCAACCAGAGGCGCCGGCGGAAACGGAGGGTCATCCAGGGACTCCACTCGCGCACGCCAAGCCGGATCCGTTGTCCTTGCAGATCGATCTGCAGGGTATCCCGGCCTCTGCGAATCAGCCGCAGCGGCACTGTCATCGGCTCTCCGTCCGCACCGACCCAGTCCCGCGGCCCGCGAATCTGTGTCACCGCCACATCCCTGTCGAACCGGACCAGCACCAGCGGAGTGGAGGCCTCTGCGCCAGCGAGCAAAGTCGAGTCGCTGACGTAGAAACGGAATGTGCCCGACGTACCCAGAAGATCCGGTGCTTCCGGTCCGGCGAGAAGGCGGCCGCCGAACCGGGCCGGCGGGAAGGTCTCCGGGCAGAAGAGGATCGCGGCAGACCGGCCGGCGTCTGCGGCCTTCTTCCAGAACGGCGTACCATGACGCGCATTGACGAACCTTGGACGCCGAATCGGCAGCCAGCCCCAAAGTGACTTACCGGGAAGAAGCATCGTCGGTGCAAAGTAAGGCTGGTACGTGGTCGGGTCGCGGCCAAGGAAGCCGAAGATCCCGGTCTGGCCAGGATTGAGCCCGGTGACGAAGCTGCTCCAGGCCACCGGCGACTCGGCAGGACGCGTGGTTGGCAGCCGCCTGTAGCCACCGGCGTCGCGCAGCCGGGTGAAATTGGGCAACAACCCTTGCTCCATCCAGCGCTCCGCCAGGCGAGCGTCGAGGCCGTCGAACCCGAGCACCACGACCCGGGTCGGTGCAGCCGCGGTTGCAGCCACAGGGCTCAACCGGAGACGGGTGGCCGTCATAAGGGCAATGACAATCGTCACCGCCACCCCGAGCCCGAGCATCCTCGCAGCAAGTGAGCAACTCAGCTGTCTTCGTCTCGGCCTCTCCTGGGTCGCCGGAAGGGATTTTGGTTGCTTTTCGATTTCTGGTTTCGTATCTATCCTTGATTCAAGGGTGAAAGGCGTCCATACGTGCGACAGGAGGGATCATGGTCAGACTGGCGATCCTTGGCACCGGTTTTATCAGTGGAACCCATGCAGCCAGCGCCCGCAACCTGCCGGATGTGCGCGTCGAGGCGGTCTATAGCCGAACCGAAGCGAGTGCTGGCCGTTTCGCCACCGAATATGACATTCCAAAGACGTACACGAACTACAGAGAGTTGCTGGCGGACCCGGAAATCGACGCCGTGGTTATCGGCCTGCCGACGCCGTGGCACAGGCTGTTTACTGAGGAGGCGGCAGCAGCTGGAAAACATGTCTTGTGCGAGAAGCCAATGGCCCTTTGCGTCGAGGACGCCAAGGCGATGGTGTCCGCCTGTGACCGCGCTGGCGTCATTTTCATGGTTGCCCACGTGCTTCGTTTCTGGCCCGAGTATGTCGCGGCCAAGAAGCTGCTCGACAGCGGCGAACTCGGCCGGGTGCGTGCGCTCTCGGCCTACCGGCTCAACCCAGTGCCACAGTGGTCGGCAGGCGGCTGGCTCCTGGTGCCAGAACAGAGCGGTGGCGTGCCCGTCGACCTGCACATCCACGATCTCGACGTCGCCACCTGGTATCTCGGAGCGCCGACACACCTCACTGCCCGCGGCCTGTGCACGGCAACGGGTCTTGTAAGCGAAGTTGTCAGCGTGTTGCAATACCCGGACGACCGCATCGCCTACGCCGAGGCCGGCTTCCTGCTGCCGGAAGGCGACTCCCTGAAGATGGGCTTCCGCATCGTCTGCGATGGCGGCGTGATCGAATACTCCAACCATTCCAACCCGACTTTGCGCGCTTCCCAGGCGGGCAAGCCGGTTCCCCTTTCTCCCCTTCCACAAGAGGATGGCTACACCGCCCAGTTACAATACTTTGCGGACTGCGTGCGGCACGGCCGCCCGCCCGATCGGTGCCCGCCGTCCGCCGCGCTGGCGGCCTTGCGGCTCGCCCTTGATGCCTGGTCGCAAGTCAAGAAAAGCCAGCCCTGCTGAACAGCCGATCCCGCTTCCGGATCGAACGGCGGCCATCTTCCGGCCTCTGTGCGCCTCCCGGGTGCGGCGTAGTCACTTCCCTTGCAGTTGCTGCTCGACGGCGTCGAGGCCCGCGAGCAGATTGCCGGTATGGTCGAGCAGGCGCTCGATCGTGCCAAACCTTCGCCACTCGAGGATGCGGTCGATGCCGTAGAACTCACCCCACAGCCGCTTCAGCTCCGCCACCAGCCGAGCCCTCTGTGCGGCGGGAAGCCTGTCTGTCTGGCTTTTCAGGCTTTGGTAGCGGGCCTCGAACCTGGTCAGGGCTTCGTTCAGCTCCTTGATCCGCCGGTGCCCGGTGGTGTCCGGCGGAGCCTGGCCGCCTTCGAAGATCTCGGTCAGCACTCGCCCTGTGGCGTCCCTCGGCGGCTCGATTCCCAGGACCCGAGCCATGGTCGGGACGATGTCGATGGATTCGGCATAGTCGAACTCGGCCCCCTGGCGGACGCCCGGCCCAACGACCACCAGCGGTGCCCGCCAACTATCTGGGTCGGCGTACGGGTGCCAGCCGCCGTCCGCCTGGCCATGGTCCGCGGTCAAGAAGATGTAGGTCGAGTCAAGGCGGCCCGTAGCATCCAGCCAGTCCACGAAGGCACCGAGCAACGAATCGGCACGCGCGGCAGCGCTACGGTAGGGCGAGCCCGGCGCCCAAATGTTGTGGCGCCAGGGAACGTCCTCCTGCGTGCTGTAGGAAAGGTAGCCGGCGGCTCCGGTATTCTGAAGGTGAATGCGTACGAACCGCGGCTTCCCGTGCTCGATGAAGATCTGTGCCCAGAAGAGGGCATCCCGGTCGCGCCCCGGCTTCATGAACGACAGGGCATATCCGACATCGAGCGACCGATACGCCAGGCTGTTGGTGGCGTGGGCCGTCGCTCGCCCCGGGATCGCCTGCGAGAAGAGCGGTTGCTTTGGCCGAAGAAAGATGGTGCCGGCCATGAGCACGACATTCGGGATCGAGCTGGTGTACGCCTCGCCCCAGCTTCCGCTCTGCGGATGAGCCGGCAAGATGTGGTACAGCTCACGGAAGTAGCTGCCGCGCGACATCAGGCGGTGCAGGTTCGGCAACTCGAGCCGGGCCGGCGCCTTGTAGCTGAGGCCGTCGATGATGAACAGAATCGCTGTCGTGCCGCGCTCCTGCGCTGGAGATGGCCTCGGCTGCCCCGCCACGATAAGCCCGGCTACCAGGGGCAGAGTGATCCACTTTTCCCGGACTCTCTGCGACCTGAGCAGTGACCACATGATCGCGCCCTCGGGGTTACATTACTGCCGGACGCCAGCCCTGCGCCCCCGGCGTAGGATCGTGATCGCCCACAGGAGCAAGAACAGCGCCGCCGCACCAACAGCCAGAAACTCGTTGCGCCGGGCGGCGGCCAGCCGCTTCTCGAGGCGACGGAGTTGGCCGATGCTCAATTCCGCCGCCGGACGCGCTTCGAAGGGCTCAACGCTTGGGGTGGCGAAAATCTCTTCCAGGGCCGGCCACAACTTCTTGCGCGAGATCCCACCCCCGTCGAAGATCACCACGCCTTCCCCTCCACCCTTGCGCACCGCCTCGATGACCTGCTTCACCTTCTCGCCCGGATAGTACCCGGCAGGTGGATCGGCCCGGAAAGCCTGCACCGCCTGGATGAGGGCACTCACCTGGTCGGTGCCTGCAGACGGCGACAGTTCGGCAAGTCGTGAAGAGATCGCCTTCTCAGACTCGGGTGCGAACTGGGCCAGCCGGTCGCGGATCTGCTCAAATCCTTGCCGCAGCGTCCGCAGCCGCCGGCGGCGATCGCGTCGGGGCTTCGTCTCCCATCCCTGAAGCTCGGTGAGGATGTCCCGCAGCGGCTGGTCTTGCTCGCGGAAGATGTAGTGAACGTCCAACCCGACGGAGAGGTTGGCGAGACCTTTGGACCAGCGCATTTCGTAGCGGGTGTACTCTTCGAGCTGTTTCAGGAAGGTCTGCCAGTCTGTGAGCGGAAAATGGCTGCGGTACACCATCGGCATCATGATATCGATCCATGGGGCGAAGTTCGTCCACCGCTGGCCGATGAAGCGGCCGCTGGCGGTGGGATTCTTGAAGACGGCCGCCGACATCTCGATGTCGGGCTTGATAGCTTTGGCCCGTTCCCAGGCTTCGCGCACAAACCGGGTGATGGCATCGCTGCGGTAGGTGTAGAAGAAGTAGTCCAGGTCGCTGGGGCCCTGAGGCATGTAGCTACCGGTGAGCAGGAACCGTGCTTTAGCCTTGCGATCCCACTTCTGCCAGTCTTTCGGCTTGACGGTCGGATCCGACCACCAGTTGGCTTCGGGGTTGGGAAGCGTGGACACCACTGGATATCGGACGTCGGGGAAGGCGTCGTAAGAGAAATGGTTGTACTTCATGACATCCTGCAGGAAGTCGTCGTCAAAGCTGTAGCCGTCGGGAGCGACGTCGCCCGGGTAGCGCACGTAGTCGTGGTGGATGCCGTCGACATCGTACTTGCGCACAATCTCCTCGATCAGTGGTAGCAGGTACTGATCCGTGTAGCCCGGACGCTGAGCCGGACTCACCCAGGTGATGTAGTAGGGACGGCCGCCGCTCAGAAACTCGGACGTCGTCGGTTTGCCCTCGGCGTTGACCATCAACCATTCAGGGTGCTTCTTGAGCACGGGGTTGTCGGGGCCTTCGGTGAAGTCGCACAACCAGGCATGCAGTTTGATGCCGGCGGCGTGCGACTCGCGCACCATGGCCGCCAGCGGATCGAAATCCCGGTAGTTCTCGGCGATCATCTCCGGGTTGAGATCGCTGTGGAAAAAGAGTCGGCCGCGCGTATTCTTCACATCCATGACGATCACGTTGATGTGGGCCTTCTTGACGTGCTGCACAAAGGCACGCGCCGTGGAGTCATTGGTGATCAAACCGGGTGGATTCAGCCAGACGGCACGCCCCTCGATGACGGTCTCGCGGTCCTGAGCGCCGACCCGAGCGACCACACCAGTCAGGGCAAGCACAACGATGCTCCCCAGGACAAGCTCTTTTCTCACGGAAACCTCCTTCTCCTCGGCCGGAAGATGATGGGTTCGCTGCGACGGCAGATTGGTAGGCGATTTTTTTCTTGACAATGAGGGAAAAGAAAACTAAACTTCGTTAACAAAGTTAATCCAAAAGTTGGCACTTGTCAAGTGAAAAAATTCTCCCGCCGACGAATCTGCGGGAGAGCGACGACGGGAGAGCCGCTCCATGACCTTTACCGACTGGACCATCATCGCCCTCTATAGCGTGTTCATGCTGTTTCTTGGTGGGTACTTTACGAAACGCGCCGGCCAAAGCCTGGACGACTACTTTCTCGCCGGGCGCGATCTGCCATGGTGGGTGCTGGGGATGTCGGCTGTCGCCTCCTACAGTGACGCTGGCATTGCACCTGCTGTGACCATGCTGGTTTTTACCGGTGGGCTGCTGGGAAACGGCATCTGGTGGCTGACGTTTCTGATATGGATGCCTCTGGTGGCGGTGGTCTGGTCCAAGCTGTGGCGGCGCCTGAACATTCTGACCACCGCAGAATTCATCGAGGTGCGCTACTCCGGGCGGGCGGCCACGGCCTTCCGCGGCATCTACGCCGTGTTCATGGCCTTCGGCTTCGGTGTCGTTCTCATGGGGTATGTGACGAGCTGGCTCAGCAGCGCCCTTGGCCCGATTCTGGGCTGGTCGCCGCTGGCAATGATGCTGACCTTCGGCGGCCTGGCGATGATCTACACGACAGCGGCAGGTCTCTTCGGTGCCGCCTACAGCGACGTGCCACAGTTCGTCATCTTCTTCGTGGGCAATTTGATCTTCGTGCCCATCCTGATCTCGGCTGTCGGAGGCATGGATGCAGTCTACGACGGCATCCTGCGGATGCGCGGCCCGGAGATGACAGCCGAATTCCTGAAGGTGATCCCGCCGTCGTCCTCGCTGCCGACCGTCACGATTCTGGCTTTCGTGGTGCAGGGGCTATTCTTCGCTGCCTCACCCGCAGGCGGTGAGGGCTTCACCGCCCAGCGCTTCATGGCGGCACGCAACGAGTTCCACGCTCAGATCGGACAGTTGCTCAACGCCCTGCTCACCCTGGTGGTCCGCGTCGCCCCTTTTCTGTTCATGGGAATGGCCGCGGCCGCCATCTACCCTCCCGACGCTTTCGCCGAGCCGGCCGAGATCTGGGGAACCCTGGTCTCCAGGTACTCGGTGGTAGGGTTGACCGGGTTGTTGGTTTCCGGGATCATGGCCGCCTACATGTCAACCATCGACACGGAGATCAACTGGAGCGCTTCCTACTTCGTCAACGACATCTACAAGCGGTTTATCAAAACCGACGCCAGCCGCCAGCACTACGTCCTCGTCAGCCGGGTGACCAGCGTCCTGCTTCTTGTGCTTGCCGTGCTCTTGGCTTATTTTCTGGTCAAGGGAATGACGGCCTGGTTCCTGTTCATCAACTCAGTGATGGTGGCTTTCTTGTTGCCGCTGAGCTGGCTGCGTTTTTTCTGGTGGCGGCTCAACATCTACGGTGAGGCCGCCGCCATCGTCGGCAGCCTGCCGCTGGGGTACTTCATCTGGTTTGGCCTGGACTTCCGCGATCGGCCCTTCTGGCAGGGATTCCTGCTCCTCTTTATTGTGGGTTGGATCGTGATCCTGGCGGTGACCTACCTGACGCGGCCGGAGCGGCCAGAGACATTGCGCGAGTTCTACCTGCGCTGCCGGCCACCGGGACTCTGGGGTCCGGTGGTACGAACCCTGCCCGGCCATAGCACCGAAGAGGTTCACCGCGAAACCATCGCCGATATCGTGGACAGTGGCTTGGGCATTCTTTTCTGCGGCGGCAGCATCCTTGCCAGCATCAGCCTGCTGGGCCGGCACTGGATCACCGCCATCGTCGCCGTGCTGGTGACAACGGCAGCGCTGTGGCTGTTCGTTCTGCGCTGGAAGAAACGCGGGGTGTTTGGAGCGCTGTCGCGTAACTACCGCGAAGGTCCGTCATAGCGGTGGCCTTTGCACGCGGCATGGGCGGCGTACAAAATGAATTTCACCTGAAGGAGGAGGTTGACGAATGGAATACCGCAAGCTCGGCAAATGGGGGGTGCGTGTAAGCACGCTGGGTGTGGGCAGCTATCTCACCCTCGGCCATCATGTGCCTGAAGACGTGGGGAGCGAGATCGTCAGACAGGCCTACGAGGCGGGTATCAACTTCTTCGACACTGCCAACGCCTACAACCGTGGCGAAGCGGAAAAGGCCTTGGGCAGGTACCTGGCGCCTTTTCCGAGAGACTCCTTTGTGCTGGCGTCCAAAGTCTGGGCTCCCATGGGTGATGGCCCGAATGATCGCGGTTTGTCACGCAAGCACATCTTCGAGCAGTGCCACGCCAGCCTGAAACGGCTCAACACCGACTACCTCGACCTCTACCAGTGCCACCGCTACGACCCCGACACTCCCCTGGAGGAAACCATCCGGGCCCTGGACGATCTGGTCCGGCAGGGAAAGATCCTCTACTGGGGGGTGAGCGAATGGAGTGCGGCCCAAATCACCGAGGCCCAGTCGTTCTGTGAACGCTGGGGCCTGAATCCACCAGTCTCCAATCAGCCACGTTACAGCCTTCTTTGGAGATACCCGGAAAAAGAAGTCTTTCCTGTCTGTCTTTCCAAAGGTCTGGGGCAGGTGGTGTTTTCACCACTGGCCCACGGAGTGCTGACGGGCAAGTACAAGGCGGGCGAAAAGCCGCCTCCCGGCACCCGCGCCGCTGACGACTCTCAGAACCGCATCATGATGGATCTCTATTTTCACGAAGACAAGCTTCGCAGAGTCGAGCAGATGGGCGAAATCGCGGCGGAACTGAATTTGAGCACGGCGCAGCTGGCCATTGCCTGGATCCTGAAGAATCCCGCGGTCAGCAGTGTTATCCTCGGGGTGACGCGTCCCGAGCAATTGGCGGAGAACTTGAAAGCGGCAGAGGTCGCCCTGCCTGACGAGGTCATGGCTCGACTCGACGAGCTGTTTCCGCTCCCTGGTGCGTCTCCGGCGGCCCCATGAAACGACGCCGTTCCTCCCTGGCTCACGAGCCAGAAAAGCCGCCCGGGCCGTCCTCTCGCACACCTGCCCGCCAGGATACATCAGCGACGGGGCGATCCCAGGGCGTCGAGCAGCCCCTTCATGTAGCCCACGGCGTAGAGTCGGCCGAGCATCATGTAGCCAGGCGCCTCGTTCGCTTCCTCTTCGAGCGTCGGCACGTGGTCGGGTCGGATCGGTCCGTCGAAGCCAACCTCCTCATAGGCTCGCATGGCCTCCGCCATGTCCGTCTTGCCCTCGTCGTGGAAGGTCTCCTCGAAGGCCGGAACGCTGCCACGGATGTCCCGGAAGTGAGCAAAGAAGATCTTCCCTTGCTCTCCGAAGTGGCGGATGGCCGAGGGTACATCGACGCCCTCCATGGCTCCGAAGGTCCCCTGGCACAGTGTGATGCCGTTGAAGTCACTCGGCGGCACCATCTCGAGCACGCGGTCGCACGCCTCAATGCTGCGGAGGATGCGGGCCACTCCACGGATCGGTGAAATCGGCGGATCGTCCGGATGCAGGGCCAGCTTCACTCCTGCCTCCTCAGCGACCGGAACCACTCGCTTCAGGAAGTACTCGAGGCTATCCCATAATTGCTCCTCCGACACTTCCCCGGCCCAGGTCAGGGGAGCTTTCTCCATCAGGCGGTGGTCGTAGCTGGTGACCAGGGCGCCGCCGCGGCCACGCGTGGTCGTGGAGGTCCGCAACCAGTTGAACACGGCCATGAAGTTGTAGCAGAGCACCGGGATGCCGGCTGCGCCCATGTTGCGGACGGACTGGCAAAAGTTCTCCAGGTCCTCATCCCTTCCCGGCAGGCCGAGTTTGATCCGGTCGGAGATCGGGATGCTCTCGATGACTGACAGGGTCAGCCCGGCATCCTCCACCCTCTTGCGCAGTTGCAGCAAAGGCAGGAACTCCCAAACCGGTCCCCGCTGCGCCTCCGGTAACACGGTGACGATGTCGGTGACGCCGATCTGCCTGGCAAGCCGCAGGTTAGATTCAGAAAGCGAACGCAGGAACAAAGCGATTCTCATGCTCATCTCCTCATCGAAATTGGCCCTGCTACGCGAACCCGTATAGCTACAAACCGCCGCCGCCCCTTCGTCGTTCCAACCGCTCACTTCCCTGAAGAAGGGCGTCCCTCGTCGTCTGTGGCCGCTCTCCGGTGACCCTACGCCATGGCCTCAACGGGTCTGCGACTCTGATACCTTAGGAGCCAGCCGCTCCCGGGCTCACCACTGCTTCCGCAGGAGTCAGCGCAGGAGCATCAGCTTACGCGTGATCGTTTTCCCCCCGGCGACCACCAGGCGGTATAGATACACCCCACTGGCGACCAGTCGGCCCGCCCCATCCCGGCCGTCCCACAGCAAGGTGTGGCGACCGGGACCTTGCCGTCCGTGGAACAGCGTACGGACGACCTCACCGCGGACGTTGACGATGGAGACGGTCACATCGCCGGCTTCCGGCAGCTCGTAGCCAATGCGTGTCCCGGCATTGAAGGGATTCGGATAGTTCCGCTCGAGTCGAACCTGCTGCGGCAGCCGATGGTCTGGGCGCTCGCTGACATAGGTGGGGCGCCCGCGAAGCAGATTGCGGATCATGCGCTGCATGTTTTCGTAGCGAATAAAAGTTCCACCGAAGGAGATCGAGCCGACCGAGAACACATAGCCACCACCGGGATGGTCGTAATAGACCATGTTGGCGCCGCCACCGTTCGGGTTCTGTCCCTTGGCCAGCAGAACGACATTGGCCGGCGAGTTGTCCGGGTCGATCTTGTCGGTCTCCCAGCCGCTGGCGCCACCACCGTTGAATCCCAGAAAGCCGAAACGGCTGCCGCTTGTCAAGCCGGTACCCTCGAAGACCCAATGATCCCCGTTCACAACCTGATAGGCGGCCCAGGTGTTATAGCCCGCACTTGTGTACCGGACACCGAGGATGCGCGCCTGCGGCCGGCCGACCTCTCTCCACTGGCCGCCCTGTTCCCCGGTTTGCACATGCACAGCGCGGTCCTTGCGTACCTCCATGACCGTACCGGTGGAGTCGAAGGTGGCCTTCCAGTAGAGGCCGTTGCCACCGAGATAGAGCAGGTTGCCGCCATGGTTCAGGAAGCGCTGCAGGCCATCCATCATGTTGGCCGTCCAGTACTCCGGATGTGTGTTGAGAATCACGGTCTGGTATCCGTCGAAGAGGGTGGTATCGGCATGAAGATCGGCGTCCGCGTACAGGTCGTAGTCGTAGCCGTTTTTCTCGAGCCACGACAGCACCCAAAGCTCGGCGCGAGTGAGATGGTTGATGCCGCTGGCCACAGGGTTGGCACGCCGATTCGGGCGCTCGAAGGAAACGAATTTGGCGTAGTCGTCGGACGGCACATAGAGCGACTTTCCGCCCCAGGCATTGTAGGCGTTCCAGGTGTTGGTGGAGGCAAGCACCGCGATGGCGGCCGAAGGGCGCCTGGCGGGCTTGACGATGAAGGTGACATAGATGGCACCGCCGTTGGAGTCCTTGAGATAAGCGGAGTAAAGGCCGCTGCGGGCGCTGTCCGGGATCCATAGCGCGAAGGTCGTCTGCCAGCCACATCCCACCTTCCAAACCGAGTCTGGGATGTCTTGAAACATGCCGGGTATACTTCCCACGACGGCAAGCGTGTCCACCCGCTCTCCAAACCGCATGAGGATGGCAGAAAAGGAGTCGGCGGCCGTGCTCGTCTTGAAGTACACCGAGTCGCCCTGGGATACGCTGATAGTTGCGGTGTACCCGCTCATCACCTCAGATGTCAGCTCTTCCGCCATGACACCTTGGGGCTCTCCTTCGCCCTTCGCTCGCGCCGACGGCGGATCAACCGCAGCAAGAACTGTCAAGAGAGCAGTGGCCAGCACGGCCGCAGTCCGCATTCTCATGAGTCCTCCTTTGCGCTTGAGAGTTCATCGCGGATGGAGTCTTCGGAATTCGATTTTTTGCTTGACAATGAGAAAGGAAATGTTATTTTCGGACTAACTTAACTAAACTAACTTAGTTATTCGTTTTCAAACTGTCAAGGATTTTTCCAGAGAAGCGGAGTTGAGCAAATGCAGCGACGCGCTTTTCTGAAGGCGGCGGTTGCGGGCGTCCTCGGCGCACGTCTGCGCGCGGCTGGGAAAAAGTCGCAGCTGTGGGCCGGCGAGGAGCCACCGGCGCAACAGCTGCGCTACATCCGCTGGAGCTGGCAGCGCTGGCTGCAGATCACCGGAGCAAAACGCCCGGGGATTCGTACCGACCAGAGCGGCAAGCGGGAACTGGTCGACTTGCTGCGCACTGGTGGCAAGGAACTCAAAACGGCGGAAGCGTGGGAACACAGGCGCGGCGAGATCGAGGCGGTGCTGCGCGAGTTCCTCGGGCCGCCTCCCTCCGAGAGACCGCCGCTCGACGCCAGAGTTGTTGAGGAACGCCGGTTTGTGGATTTTATCCGCCGGAAGGTGATTTTCACGTCGGAGCCAGGGGAAGTAATTCCGTCCTATCTTTTCGTTCCTACCGAGCTGAAGGGGCGGGCGCCGGCGATGCTCACACCGCATCAGACCAACTACGACGGCAAACTCGAGCCGGCAGGTATCCGTGGCGAGCCGTCACTGGCCCTGGCCGTGCAACTGGCGCAGCGCGGATACGTCACTCTGGCCGCTGACGCTATTGCGTTTGGGGAGCGCCACGAGCCGTCTTCGGGACATTACGGCGACGCGATTGAGTTTTACTACCGCCACCCGCAGTGGTCAGTGATGGGCAAGATGAACTGGGACAAGGGGCGGGCCATCGACTATCTTCAGAGTCTGGAGTTTGTTGACGCCGACCGCATCGGCACCATCGGTCATTCGCACGGCGCGTACGGCTCCCTCTGGGCTGCAGCTTTCGATCCGCGCATCAAGGTTGTCGTGGCGAGCTGTGGTTTCGACACCTTTCGTGCCGACGGCAACACCTGGCGCTGGTCGCACGGCACTGCGCTGCTTCCGAAGCTCGGCTTCTACCTGGGCGATGCCGGTGCAAAGCTCAGTCTCGAAAACTTCCAGGACTACTGGGTGGAGGAAGTCACCGAGGTGCCGTTCGACTACCATCATGTGCTCTCCCTCATCGCCCCACGGCCGACCTTCTATGCCGTGGCTTTGGACGACGAGGTTTTCCCGCATGCCGAAAGCACAGTGGAGGCCATCAACCTGACACGCAAGGTCTACCAGCTCTACGGCGCCGACGAGCGCGTGGCCGTGCATACCTTCCCTGGCGGGCACCGCTTTCCAGCATCGGTTCGGAGGCAGGCCTTCGCCTGGCTGGACCGGTGGTTGATGGGGGATGGTTGATGGAAGACGGGGACGCAAGCCGGATGAGGGGTGATGGCGGGTGGGCGCGGATTTTGGGCTGTGGATTGCCTACTGCCAACTGCCTCACCCGGGGAGCCGAGGCTGTGCCCAACTGATGACGGCGGCCAACGGAATGAACCCGATACCTGGAACCCCAATAACCCACGTCTCAGCCATGAATCGACGCACTTTCTTCACCGCATCCCTGGGAGCCGGCGTCTCCCTCGCCGGGCTCGCCGGCTGCTCCCAGCCCGAAAAAAGACGGACGACCGGGTCTGCTACCGCCACCGAGGAGGGCAAGTTGGCCGGTCTCTCCCTCGAGGCCCTGAAGGAACGGTATCGAAGCGACTTGTTCGACGACTTTCTTCCTTTCATGGACAAGTACATCATCGATCGCGAATACGGTGGCTTCATGTGCGATGCAGACCGCGATGGCACGCTTCTCGACACCGACAAGAATGTCTGGTTCGAGGGACGCGGCATTTGGGTCTACTCTTTCCTGTACAATCATCTCGCCAAGGATCAGAAGTACCTGGATGTAGCCCGGCGCTCGGTGGACTTCATCCTGAAAAACAAGCCGACAGGAGATGCCCTCTGGCCGAGGTCCTTTACCCGCGAAGGCCGGCCCAAGTCGAAACCGCCGGCCGACGTGTACGGCGACCTGTTCGTCGCCGAAGGGCTGGCGGAATTCTCCAAGGCCGCCGGCGAGCCGCAGTACTGGGACATGGCCAAGGCCATCGTCCTCAAGTGTACCAGGATCTACGACCGCGACGACTACAATCCCATGATCGGGCGAACCTACCTCGGCCCGGACGCCCGGCCTTTCCCCGGTGCCCGCATCCAGGGTGTGTGGATGGTGCTGATCCGCATTGCCACTCAGATGTTGCGCATGCGCAACGACGCGGACCTCGAAGCCCTGGCCGATCGCTGCGTCGACGCCATCGTCTACCGCCACTACAATCCTGAGTTCCGGCTCAACAACGAACTCCTCAACCACGATCTATCCCGGCCCACCAACGAATATGCTCAGCTTGTCTACACAGGCCATTCCATCGAGACCCTGTGGATGCTCATGGACGAGACTCTGCGCCGCAAGGACCGGAAGCTTTTCGAAACCGCCGCCGAACGCTTCCGGCGCCATGTCGAGGTGGCCTGGGACGACGTCTACGGCGGCGTTTTCCGCAATCTCCAGAACGTGGAGAAGAACATTTGGACCCTCGACAAAGTGCTGTGGGCCCAGGAGGAGGTGCTCATCGGCTCCATGATGGTGCTCGAGCACCTCGGCTCCAGGTGGGCGAAAGAATGGTTTTCCAGGATGTTTTCTTACGTGCAGGATAAATTCCCGCTGAAGCAATACGGATTTCCGCTCTGGCTTCTGTACACGGATCGTAAGGTCACTTTCGTGCGGCATGCCAAGCGGATCGGGAACTATCACCACCCCAGGCATCTGATGCTCAACCTGCTGGCGATCCAGAGGATCCTCGATCGAGGCGGAAAAACCTCCGACGTGTTTGCGTGACGGCAAGGATAGCGCACGATGGCGGAGAGCAAAATCGGCTTTGGCATCATCGGCTGCGGCCTCATCAGTGAGTTTCACGCCCGGGCCATCCAGTCGCTTCCTGATGCTCGTGTCGTCGGCTTTGCGGACGTGGCTCTCGAGAAGGCCCGGCAACGCTCCGGCCAATTCGGCGGCCAGGCGTACGCCGACTATCACCAGCTTCTCGACCTCGACGACGTTCACGTCATCAACGTCTGCACACCGAATGGCATGCATGAGGAAATCGTCCTGGAAGCAGCGGCAGCCGGCAAACATGTGATGGTGGAAAAGCCTCTCGAAATCAGCCTCGAGCGCGCCGACCGGATGATCGCGGCCTGCAAGCAACATCACGTGAAACTTGCCACCGTGCTGCAGGCCCGCTTCCGGCCGGCCGTGCAGGCGCTGCGGCGGGCGGTAGAAGAAGGCCGACTCGGACGGCTTCTGCTCGGGGACGCAGTGGTGAAGTGGCATCGCGGCGAGTCCTACTACCACCGCGACCCCTGGCGCAGCACCCGGGCGCTGCAAGGCGGCGGGGTCATGATGCAGATCGCCATCCACTACATCGACCTGCTGCGCTGGCTGCTCGGACCTGTCGAGACAGTGACAGCCAGAACCGCCAACCTGCTCCGCCGCGACATCGAGGTTGAAGACAGCGGAATCGCTGTCATCGAGTTCAGTAATGGCGCGCTCGGTCTGGTAGAGGCGTCCACCGCCATCGCGCCGGGATTCGAGCCGCGGCTCGAACTCCACGGCGAGCGCGGCAGTGTGCTCATCGAGGGCGACCGAATCCGTGACTGGGCCCTCGGCGACGACGATGAACGCGCCCGCTTCATCGGCCTGGGTCGCCCCGGGCAGCGCACCGGCGCCGGCGGCGAGGCCGATTTCGGCTGGGAAGATCACCGTGCTGCCGTCGCCGATATGATCGAAGCCGTGCGCAGCGGTCGCGCCCCGGCGGTGACCGGAGAGGACGGCCGCAACGCCCTCGAGCTGGTGTTGGCCATCTATCGCTCCGCCGAGCTGGGTACCCCGGTGCGGCTGGCCCATGCCCGCAGGGCCGGTCCACAGACACCTGAATGAGTTGCCACCGAATGGGTTGGGAGCCACGGCGAAGGCTGTGCGCTCTCTGAACCAGATACTGCAAAGGGTGCCGTCTACATGGCTATCAGCAACTGCCGAAAGCTCAAGCGACTGATGCCGACTCTGATCGGTATCCTGCTCGCTTTAAGTCTCGGTCCAGATTCGGCGGCCGCCCGGCCCGACACTTTGAGCGTCTCGGTGAGTCGCTTCCGTGTCGCTCCGGGGGACACGGTCGACATTCGCGTGCAATTACGCGGCACAAACGGAACGAACCGCGAGCAAGTGCAGGCCGTCCTTCTCAAGCCTTCCCGAGGCGTCGAACCTCTGTCCCTGTCGCAGGTGGGATCGGAACCAGGTCTTTATCGCGCTCAGATACGGTTCGGAAGCGACGACGCGGCCGGGCTTTATGCCGTGCACGTCTGGACGGGTCCGCAACGCCAGCCACGAGCGGTCGGCAAGGCAACGGTGCTGCTGGGGAGAATCGTCGCCGATTTCGCGCTGCCGGGATACATTGACGGCGACCGGCCCGCGGCCGACCTGAAGCGTTACCTGGATGAGTTCCAGGCATTCGGCGGAAATCTTCTCGTAGCCCACGGGCTGATCACGGGCAAAAAGGCCTACTACGCGTCGCGGGTCGTCCAGACAGACGTCCAGCCCGGCTCGCCGGACGACCTCGTCGAGGCCATGCTTCGGGAAGCGGACCGGCGTGGCATCAGCGTTTTGCTCTCGGTCAGTTGGGACTTAACGCGGAAGACGCCCTATGGGGACCGGATGCGGCAGATCCGATCGATCATGAAGGAGATGTACTCGCTGTACCGTCACCACCCCTCGCTGGTCGGCTTTTACTCTTATCAGGAAGGCAGCGGCACCTACTATGTTCCGTTTATTCGCGAATTCAGCCGGTTTGCCAAAAGCCTGAATCCAAATCTCCTGACTGCCTGCGCACCCTATGTCGACGACCCGCTGCTGGCTGGATATCTTTCCACGGTCGAATCGCTGGACATCATCATCTACCAGGGCATGGTGATGGCGAGCTATCGCTCTGACAATCAGAAGATGTACCCGCTCCGTCGCGTCAGGGACTTCGTCTCGCTGGGGATTGGTGCGGCCAAGCTACAAAACAAGATTTCCCTTACTCATGTGGAGCTGTTCGGATATGACCAGCACCGCCTGGCCCCGGACATCCCTGCCACAACCTACGACAATATCTACGGGCAGATCTTGAGCGCCGCCACGGCAGCGGGTGCCGACGGCATTGCTCTTTTCACCTATCACGCCCACATTTTCGCTCCTGCAAAGAAACACCCTCAAGTGGAGCGCAGCCGCGCCGCTGTGCGAGATGGGCTGAAGGCGTTTCGTCTCATCACGTCTGAGATTTCAATCGAACCCAACCACCTGGCTCTCTACGTCCCCTACTCGGACTGGGTGATCGAACGCTGGCCGAACGACTACCTGCCGGCGCTGGACGCGTTCCGCACCATGGGAATCCCGGTGGATGTGCTGCCTTATGCACCACCTGTCGACGAGTCGCTCTTGCCCTACTACCCGTTTCACTTGAACAAGGACGTACTGGCCCGTCTCCTGAAACAACGAACCGTCCTGATTCTGCCCAACGTCTCCGGCTTCCAGCAGACAGACAGCGACCTGATCAAGGCCTTTGTTGACGCAGGCGGCGCCGTGGTCGCTTTTGGCCCTCAGATTCCAACGGGCCGGAGCTATGACCGGCGGGAACTGTTCGGCGGCGAAGAGGCTGACACCAAGACTCGGACCGCCCTGACGGTGCGCCGGGCGATCGGCGACCGCGTCCCCAGCGGCAGCCGCCGCACGCTGGATGGGCTGCGGCTTCGCGCCTGGAGGGTGACCGATGGCAAGGCGGTGGCCACCTTCGAAGACGGTTCCGCGGCCGTCGTCACCCACAGACCTGGCAAAGGCGTGACGATCGCGATTTTGCCGGACGCCCAGACAGCAGCCCGATATATCCCCGACTTGGTCCGCGACGCCATCGACTACGCGCTGCAGTCGATGGGTGTCACCCGCCCGGTCGACATCCTCGGCACAAACGCCGATGTCGATCTGGCTGTCCGCACCCTGCCGCGAGGTTTTCGAGTCGGTGTCGTGAACCACAACCCGGTCGAGCTACCCATCCGGCTCAAACCTTTGGGGAGGCTGGCAGCCGTGTTGCTGCAGTGGCGCGATCTGGCCACCGGACAGGACATCGGGCAATCACAACCGAATCAGGCGTTGAGCATTCGCATCCCTGCCGGAGGATTTCGCGCGCTGGAGTGCCGCGAGAAGCCGGCCCGCTGAGAAAAACGGGGCGCGCAATTGGAAAACCGCGTCGGACCACGGGAAGGTCCGTGAGCATGCGCCGACTGCCAGGCTCCTGAAAGGAGGTATGATTGGACCTCATTTCCTCATTGCGGAAACTCTGGAAACCGATCGCAACGGTAGTGGGCCCTGCCGCCGTGATGACGGCTGGCATCATGGGCGCCGGCTCGACCACGTCGCTGGTGTTGAGCGGCACCTATTTTGGCTACAGCCTCCTGTGGATCGCCGTGGTGACTCTGCCCGTCGTGGTGATCGCCGAAGAATCCGCCTCGCGCATCGGCATTATGGCTGGCAACCAGGGGATGTTCAGCATCATCCGCGACCGCACACATCCGGTGGTGCCGTGGCTACTGCTGGTCACGATTCTGCCGCTCGCGGTGCTTGGAAACATGTCACAGACCAAGGTCATGGTCCACAGTCTGCTGACGATCGCCGGCATTGAGCAGCCGGACTTCACTGTCACGGCCGTGACCACGGCCCTGGTCGTCCTGCTGACCATGGCCACGGTGTTGCTGGGCGGCTACCGGCGTATCGAGCGCATCATGACTTCGTTGCTCTTTCTGATCGCCCTGGCCTTTTTGCTGGTCGCGGCGAAGGGCTTCGCCGAGATCGGCGACATCGCCAAGGGGCTGGTGCCGCGCGTCCCTCCCGATGCGGGCGGCCGGAGTGCGGTGCACTACATCGCCGCCATCGCCGGAGGTGCCGTCGCTGCTACAGCCATCCTTTCGTTCCCCTATTTTACTGCCGAAGCCGGCTACCGCCGCGAGGACATCCCGAGCGGATTCAAGAAGGCCGTGCTCACCCTCGGCGTCATCTTCGGCATCTATTCGGTGACGGTCCTGGTCGCCGGCGGCTCGGTGCTGCACAAACTTCCGAACGCCACCGAGATTCAAACGGCGGCGCAGGCAGGACGCGTTCTCGGGCCCGTGCTCGGCCGCTGGAGCGTTTTTGCGTTCTCGCTGGGTCTGGCCGCCTGTGCCTACAGCACCTTCGTGATCGTAGCGCAGTTGTCCACCTACTTCATCCTCGACACGTTGAAGCTCGATTGGCACTTCCGCCCTGACAACCAGCATTTCCGCTGGGTTTTCGCAGCGGCCATGGCGCTGCCCGGGCTGCTCTCGGCCTTCTGGAGCTTCCCAGCGCTCTTGGCCATCGTCCTGTCCATGGCCCTGGGCGTCATCATCACGCCCTTCGCGATCGTCCTGGTGATGTACCTGATCAACAAACCCGAACTGATGAACGGCTACCGGGCCAGTTGGGTGCGCAATGCCATCCTTTTCCTCGGCCTCGGCCTGAGCCTCTGGATCGCGCTTCGGCAAGTCCTTCCCTATTTGACTGGAGGGTAAGTCATGCTGCTTCGGCGTTTCGGCACATTTCTCCGTATTCTGTCCGCATTATTGATCGCAAGTCAACCACTATGGGCACAGGGGCCTGCGGTTGTCTACGAAGCCTACACGTTCAGGCAGGATTTCGAGAGCGGCGAGAACACCGGTTGGGCCAGCTATCCACCGGCGCAGGACACCGCCTACGATCCCGGCCTCTACCCCACCTCGGAGACGCATCCAGCCGGCAGCCAATATGCGCTGATGCGCGAGCGCCGGCAGGGATTCGTCGGCCCGCTCGATATCGGCGTGATCCGCAAAGTGCGCCTGCGTGTCACCGAACAATCCACCCTGCGATTCGATTTCAATCTCAAAGACTACGGCGGCGCCAGCAGCTTCGAGGCCGTCGTCGCGGCTGCCGACGGCAAACAGTATCACTATGCCGTGCCGGCCTGGCAAAGCGGCCAGTGGCAGACAGTCACAGCCCCACTCTCCAGGTTTGTGGCCCAGGGACAGGCTCTGCCCTCTGGAGCGGAAGTGCAGGCGATCTATTTCAAGGCGACCATCCCGGAGAGCGACCCGGATGTCGTCTATCGACTGGCTGTCGACAATGTCGAGCTCACAGGGCAGCGAAAGGCCGACTTCCAGATCTTGCAGCCCGAAACCGCCTACCTGGAGCACTGGCACCGCTGGGTTTCAGTCAGGCATTATCACCGCGGCGAGAATGTGCTGATTCAGGTAACGCCGCCGAAAGCAGCCGGTCGCCTGAAGGAAGCCTGGGCCAGCCTCTACGCGCCGAACGGCGCACAGGTGGTGAAGAAGAGGCGTTTGCAACGCGTTGACACAGGATCCCCGGTCGGGCGGTGGGGTACCTCAGGGCTGTACCGCATCCGCTCCAACGATCCCTTCGGAATCTGGCGAGTGGAGGTTGGCGGTAAGGATCGCCGTGGACGGAGCATTTCTACCTCGATGACCTTCTGGGTGACGCCTGAGCCTGGCCGCCTGGGTCATCCGCGGCTTTTCTTCAGCGCCAACGACGTCCCCCGCTATCAGGCCCTCGCCGCCGGTGCCGGCAAGCAGCTCTGGCAAAAGCTCGTCGATAAGGCGGCGAAGCTGAGGCAGGAACTGAACCTCGACCGCATCCGGGGAGCACAGATCGGCGCCATGGACCGGCGCTTCCTGCTGCCGACTCTGCGCGGATATTTCGACATCATCTCCCCGCTCACTGACTTTCTGGGCACCAACTCTATCGTGTACGCCATCACCGGCGACGATACGGTCGGCAACGCTCTGAAAGATGCCGTGCTGGCCGCGGCGCAAATGGAACAGTGGACCCCTCCCTGGTTCGTAACCCGCGGCCAGCCGACTTATTATCCCATCGGCCGACTGGCGTACCAGGTAGCCTTCGCCTACGACGTGCTCTACAACCGCCTGAGCCAGGAGGAACGCCAGGTGATTCGGGACGGGCTGAGGCGTCTGATCATCCAGCCGGCATATCAGGAGTATGTCGTGGACAATCGCGTCCCCTTCAGCACCAGCAACTGGATCTGCCACGTCACTGGCGGCGCACTGCTGGCCGCGACCTCCATCTACGGAGACGATCCAAATCAGGGAGATCTCGAGCCCTACCTTTCCGGACTGCTGGCAAAAATGACCACCGTGATCTCCTCCACCCTCGGACCGGCCGGAAGCTGGGGCGAAGGCTACAGCTATGAACGTTTCGCCTTCGAATCACTGACCCCGGCGCTGGCGGCGCTGGAACGAAATTTCGACATCCGCGTTTTCGACCGAACTCCTCTGGCGAACGCCTTGTACTTGCCGCTCTATGCCTACAGCGCGCCCGAATTGCTCGATTTCGGAGACACCTCAGATCATCTCTACAGCAGCGGTCCCTTCGCCTGGCTGGCGTGGCGTGCCGCAAACCCCTACTGGAAATGGTTCAACGAGCAGGCTGGTAGGAACGATGTGCAGAGCTTTATCTGGTTTGCCCCGGAGTTGTCCGCGAAGGCTCCAGCCGATCTGCCAACCTCACGCTACTTCCCCAAAGTGGGCAGCGCTGTATTTCGCACCGGATGGTCGCCTGACGACATTCTCTTCCACTTCCGTGCCGGGCCGTTCGTCAACCATCAGCACTTCGACCAGGGCAGCTTCCTGCTGCAGGCCTTCGGCGAGGCCCTGGTGACCGAAGGCGGTAAGAGCCACTACTACGACGACCCGTACTACCAGACCTACTTCATCCAGGCTGCGGGTCACAACACGGTGCTGATCAACGGCAATCCCGGAAGCCAGCGCAGCGGTGATCTAAGAAGCGACGCGGTCGCTCTGGACAGCTCAGCAGCCATCACCGACCACCTGACCACACCGTTCCTCGACATGGTCTCCGCCCGCCTCGAACGCCTGTACCGTGGGAAACTCAGTCGGTTCGAACGCACGGTTCTCTTCCTGAAGCCGGACTACTTTGTCATCTTCGATCGCCTGCGCTCAACCGGCGAGCCGCTCACCTATGACTGGCTGCTGCACGGTCCCAGGTACGATGGCCTACGAGTCAACACCGCGTATGCGGAAATCGCCGGCAAGCGGGCGAGTCTCCTGGTCAAGGTGGTCGCGCCTTCGGACGCACAGGTGGAAAGGAAAGAGGCACCCATCCCCATCGCTGAGGTGCTGCACCCAGAGTCTCCTGGCCTGCGAGTCCCGGGTTACTTCCAGGTGAGCAACCCCACGCCGAGGGTGAGCGAGGAGTTCCTCGTGGTTCTCTACCCGGAACGCCGCCCCGCCACCGATGGCGCGGCAGAGAGGCAGATGCAGCGGTTGGCCCAGCGGGTTGTGAGGATCGAGGCAGAGGGTTTCGTCGGCGTCGAAGTGACTCGCGGCGAGGCTGTCGACCGCATCTACTTTCGCAGCCAAGACGGGAAGCGGATTCTGCAGGATGCCGATCTCACAGCGGATGCTGCTGCTTTGGCTGTCACCCGGGAACAAGGAGCGCTGCGACGCGTTTTCTTGCGCAGCGGCACCTTCGTTCAAGTCTCCGGCGAAAAGCTTCTGGCCACGGATCGGCCCCTGACGGCAACAGCCCTGCTGACGCAGGGGCAAGCCCGATGGCAGTTCAATTCGCCCGAAGCCACCAGTGTCTCCCTCACCCTGCCTGCCGCACCGGGCAGCGTCAGGATGGACGGGAAGCCTGTTCGGCGAGTCAACTTCAGCAAGAGCGAGGGGCGTCTGCGACTCTACCTCCCGGCAGGGCAACACAGTCTCGAACTAGCGTACTGACCAAGGAGCAACGATGGAGAAGTTGGGTATTGGAGTCATCGGACTCGGCATCATGGGCCGGCAGTATCTCACCGTGTACCAGCGAAATCCCAACACCGAGGTCCGCGCCGTGGCCAATCGTTCGTCCCAGCGACTCGCCCAGGTGGCGTCGGACTTCGGTATCGATGAGCGGAATCGATACCAGGACTACAGGAAGTTGCTGGAGCGAGCCGATGTCGATGCGGTTTGCGTGGCCACTCCCGATTTTGCCCACACCGAGATCGTGCTGGACGCCCTCGACGCCGGCAAACACGTGCTCGTGGAGAAACCGATGACAACTTCCACTGCCGAGGCCGACCGCATCGTTTCCAGGGTGCGGGACACAGGGCTGAAGCTGCAGGTGGCGTACAATCACCGCTGGCTGCCGGTCTACTACCACGCGCACTCCCTCATCAAAAGTGGCGAAATCGGCGATCCGGTCATGGGATTCGCCCGCAAGAACGACACCCTCTTCGTTGCCACAGAGATGATCAACTGGGCGGCACAAACCTCGCCGACCTACTTCCTGAACTCCCACGATGTCGACCTCATGCGCTGGTACTTCGACAGCGAGGCGGTGGAGGCACGGGGCTACGGCCGTAAGGGGGTCCTCAGCGCCCGTGGCATCGATGCTTACGATGTGGTGCAGGGCCAGGTGAAATTCGCCAACGGCGCCTTCGCCACCTTCGAGTCCGGATGGATCTATCCGAACACCTTCCCGACCATCGTCGACTCCTTTGTGGAAGTGATCGGCACGCGAGGGCATCTACATCTGCCGCGCAAGGCAGAATCGATGGAGATGAGCACTGAGAAGGCCTTCACCTACCCGCGGACTCTGTTGTTCAACGACATCTTCGGCCAACTCGGCGGGGCTTTTCCCGCCTGCCTGAATCATTTCGTCGAGTGCATTCTGCAGGACCGTGAGCCGGTAACGAATGCTGTCGAAGGCCGCCAGGTGACGGCGATCCTCGAGGCCATCATGACGTCGGTGGAGCGGGGCGGTGAGACGGTGAAGGTGAAGTGACGGCAGCAATGACTGGAGACAGGCGTAACCAGGACCGAGAACCATGGCCAATACCGGAGGAAAAGAGAGCCGATGAGACTGCTGACGTTTGAAACGAAAGGACAAACACGGATCGGGGCGCTGATACAGGGTGACAGGGTTGTCGATCTCAACCGCGCCGCCCAGGAGCTGCTCGGTCTCTCAGGAGGGGCACCTCTGGGTGAGGACATGCGTGCATTCCTTTCGGCCGGAGAGGGTGCCGCGCAGGCTGCCGCGCAGATCATCTCTCGAATCGAAGAGCTGCTCGACTCGAATGCCGCGGCTGTTCCAGCGGACACTCTCTTCGATCTGGCGGCCGTGAGGCTGCGTGCGCCCATCACCAATCCTCAGAAGATTCTCGCGGTGGGACTCAACTACCGCGATCACTGCGAGGAAAACCACCTCGACCCGCCGGAACACCCGATCATGTTCGCCAAGTTGACGTCCGCCGTCATCGGCCCTGGTGACCCCATCTTGTGGCCACCCGAGGTGACCGATCAGGTCGATTATGAAGCCGAGTTCGCCTTCGTGGTGGGCCGGCAGGCGCGTTCCATCTCTGTCGACGAGGCCCTGGACTATGTTTTCGGGTATACAATCCTCAACGACGTCTCGGCGCGCGATCTGCAATTCGCCGACGGCCAGTGGGTGCGGGCCAAATCACTCGACACCTTCTGCCCCATCGGCCCGACGCTGGTCAGCATGGACGAGTTCCCCTACCCTCCTGCGCTCGAGATCAGTTGTAGCGTCAACGGCCGCAGGCTGCAACATTCCAACACCCGCCACCTGATTTTCGGCGTGGCCGATCTGCTGAGCTTCATCAGCCAGACCTGCACCCTCTATCCAGGGGACATCGTTTCCACCGGCACACCCGGAGGCGTCGGCTACTACCAGAAGCCGCAGGTCTTCCTGAAGCCGGGCGACGAGGTGACGGTTGAAATCGAAGGACTCGGCGCGCTGACCAACCCCGTGGGAACGTGGCGGCGGGAGTAGACTGGTGTGCATTCGCTGAAGCGGCCGCAGGAGAAGGAGCGCCAGCCACCACCAGACAACAGTGCGGGCGGTGGTGCCATGATCCGTTCCTAGTCCAGCCCCCGGCAGCCTGAAAAGTCGACTCACAATTCTGAGTCGGGAAGTAGACTTTCGCCTTGACTCAGTCGCCCAGGTTTCTTATCTTTGGGTCGAGTCACTTCCATCGCCGCTCACCATATGCAAAACACCGGGGATATCTGTTGCGGCCATCCATCCTCGCCTCCTGTCGAAGGCAAACCTCCGCCATACCTTCTCGAGCACTGCAGGACTACAATCCGCCGGCGACAAAGCATTCAGATCTAAGCTCATCCACCGATATTCATTCCAGGAGCTGAGAACATGCCAGTCTACCGTCTCTGGTGCCGCAGTGTTGTCTTGCTAACCCTCGCTGTCGTCTTTCTGTCCTCTGGTTGCACCCGCTCCTCTGAAAAGCAGCAACCGGGCGCAGCCGCCGGGCCGGGAGAACAGACACTGTCCAAGCCTGCGGCGGGCGCCATCGTGGATAATCGCAGTCGCGTTGTCGCCACGGTCGTTGAATCGGTACCATTGAAAGCCCCCAATTTCCGGCTGCGCCTCCGTGTCGAGGCGGTCGAGCCTGTTGAGGGATACGCCAGCCTGGCGCAGGTGGGGGACGTCATCGACGTCTACCCCAACTTCGTGCGCAAGGAAGGCAGAGCCCTGGACCCAGGCGCTCCAGAGAATCGACACATGGCCGAGGCCCGGTCCCTGAAGCCTGGCGACAAGATTTCTGCCGTTGTCTACCGTCGTGATCACAAAACCCAGGGCTCGTGGCTGCTCATGAGCTGGCAGCGTCGCTGACGCGGCCGCCTTCGGGCCATCCCTTGTCGTCGCCAGATCGCCACAGGATGTCTCTCAATGGCTGAGAGATAACGGACCATCATCAGGAGGAACTCATCATGCGCCCTCGTCTGCCGTACCTCCCCGTCATCCTGCTCTACCTGCTCGTGTTTCCGTGGAAGGCTGAGGCAACCAATCCGCCCAACAAGGGTCGCTTTCCCAAGGGCTTCTGGACCTCTGTGCGTGGCGATAGCCTGCTGATGAGCTACGGAGACCCTGGGTGGGTCAAGAAAATGCAGCACCGCCGACAACTCCGGCTGGATATGGCATTGGGAAAGGGCCTCGGCTACGCCCTGCAGTCCGACACCTTCTACGTGCCCGTGCTTCTCGGGCAGTACAGCGACAGCAGTGCCACCTTGCCAGCGCAGGACTTCCAGAATCTCCTGTTTGACAACAACCCCACGGGAACACTGACCGACTACTACGACGAGGTCTCCTACGGGCAGCTCCATGTCACCGGCACGGTCTACGGCTGGTTCACGGTCGACAACGGTCAGTCCTATTACGCCAGCAACAACCACGGCCGCAACTCGAACTTCCCACAGAACGGCGCCGGCTTTGTGCGCGACCTGGTAGCCAAAGCCGACCCGACCGTGGACTTCAGCCAGTTCGACAACGACGGCCCGGACGGCGTACCCAACTCGGGCGACGATGATGGCTTTGTGGACGCTGTGATCGCCGTCTTCGCCGGCGCCGGAGCGGATTGGAAGCCGGCGAACGACAACCTGTGGCCTTTCCAGGGTTCACTGGGCAGCAATGCCTACACCACCAACGACCCTTCGGCCAATGGCGGCATGATCAAGGTGAACACCTTCATCGTTTGCCCGGAAGAGGCGGGGAGCGGCAGCGGGAACAATCAGATCCGCCCCATCGGCGTTTTCGCTCACGAATTCGGCCATGTTCTCGGCCTCCCGGACCAGTACGACCGCACCGACGCCTCTGAGCCGCCGGACTATAACGATTCGGAAGGCCTTGGAGAGTGGTGCCTCATGGCTAGCGGCAGTTGGGGCGGCGACGGCAACCATTCCGAGAAGCCCGCCCACATGTGTGCCTGGGGCAAGATCCAGTTGGGATGGTTGACTCCGACCATCCTAACGCAGGACCGCAGCGGCCTGACCATCCCGCAAGTCGAGACCAACGCCTCGGCCTACCTTCTATGGGAAGATGGCTATCAGTGGAGTCGCTATTTCCTCCTGGAGAATCGCCAGAAGGTCGGCTTCGACCAGTACCTCAACGGTTCGGGGCTGTTGATCTACCACGTCGATGAGAACCGGCGCTGGGGACGTATCCGATGGTCTTCGGGCCCTGTGAACGACGACGAAACCCACAAGTTGATCGACCTCGAAGAAGCCGACGGTAGAGCGGACCTGGACAACAACATCAACCGGGGTGATGCCGGAGATCCCTTTCCAGGGACCACGAACAACCGTGCCTTCACCGATGCCACAACCCCGAACAGCCGCGACTACGATGGCAACCCCACGGGCGTCGCCGTTACCAACATCAGCGATTCTGGGCCGACGATAACGGCGGATGTGAAGGTGCGTATGCCACTCGGCTACGCCCTCGTCTACGATGAAAACGGCATCACTGGATGGGGCTGGGGGTTCCAGAACCCCGCCGACAGTTGGGGTGGAGTGCGGTTCACCGCAACCAAGGCGGGAACGCTCGCCGCCCTGGATGTGGGCTTCCGGGCTTCCTCAACCGATTATGAGATCAAGGTTTACGACCGCCTGGCGGGATCCACACCACAGAACCTGCTGGCCACTGTATCCGGCCACGCCGATGCTGCCGGATGGTATACCATCCCGATCCCCAGCAATACGGTTGCGCTCGGTGACAACGACGACTTTTTTGTCAGTCTGAAGATCGCCAACAAAGCCTTCGCCATCTCCTACGACCCCTACGGCCCCAAGTCGATGCGCTCCTATTGGTCCCCCGATGGAGTGACTTTCGATAATTCGATCAGCACCAACTCCAGCGGGGGCGACATCAACATCCGAGCCCGTATCCGGACACAGACGACCACTGCAGTCGCGGATCGGGCTTCAGGCGGGCCGTACCGCTTCGATCTTCGGCAGAACTACCCGAACCCTTTCAACCCGGGCACTGAGATCCGCTATGAGCTGCCTGCTGCTGGAAAGGTCGTGCTGGAGGTCTATAACCTGCTCGGCCAGCGCGTCGCCACACTGGTGGACGAACCTCAAGCCGCCGGAGACCACGCGGTTCATTTCGAGCCCAGGAATCTGCCGAGTGGGATGTACATCTATCGTTTGAAAGCAGGCCGGTACATAGAGTCGCGCAAGATGCTGTTGTTGCGGTAATCAGAAATCGATGCGCTGCAAGAGCCTTCCGGCGATCTGCGGCATTGCGGCGGGACGATGCCGCCGGGGAGGGCACCTCGAAATGAAAACGGCCCTACCTCACAACAGAGGCAGGGCCGTTCCGCTTCAAAACCGGAAGCCTGCGCGCATCATCTCCCCAGGATATCGTGCCTTCTGAGACCGGCGTAGTCGATCAGCCGCCAGAGAATCTGCGTCACCACCTGGTGGCACCTCTGCCGGGTGAGGCCGCGGCTTTCGCCGATCTCGGCGTAGGTCTTGCCGGCGAAGGCATACTCCTCGAAAATCTCCAGATTGCGTTGAACGTTCCGAGTGAACCCCCACAACGCTTTCTCTGAGGTTTCCTGAGAGCCGCCCCTTTGCAGCCGGCGGTATTCCTTCTTGCAGATCTCGAACTCTTTCTGTGTCAAGCCGTAGGGTGGCCGTCTGCGGTTCATCTTTGCCGAGAGAGGATGTTCGACAACGGGGCAGAAAGAAGAAGCAGCGACGTGTCCGCCGCCACAGTTTCGGGCATGATCCAGGTCGCTGCTGGCAGAGCTTCCAGGCGCGACTTCCGTGGTGCCGGGGGCGGGACTCGAACCCGCACGGGGGTGAACCCCACTGGATTTTGAGTCCAGCGCGTCTACCAGTTCCACCACCCCGGCAAATGCAGTGCAAAATTACGCAATGGCGGAAACAATGTCAAGTGCCAATCGACGCAATTGCCAGCAAATCGAGTGCCTCCTCGTGCGCCACCCCGCACGCCTGACCTCAACCACCTGCCAGCAGAAAATCTGTGACCGCCCTCCCCGCCCACGCGATGACCGCAGCGGCTCTCCTGCATCTATGGCTGAATCGCTCCGCGCAAAATCGCAGCCTGAGATCTCCCCAAAACTACAATGAAGCCAGCTCCCGGTTCAGGTCACCGGTTTCAAAGCGCTTGAGCGCAAAGGGCGACAGGTCCAGGCTCTCCGCCCGCCCAGTGGCGATCCACTCGCTGAGCAGCAGGCCGACCGCCGGACTATGCATGACGCCATGGCCCCCGAGCCCCGTAGCCAAGAGGAACCCGCCCACTCCTGATTCGCCTAAGATGGCGTGGTGATCGGGCGTATCGGGGTAGAGTCCGGCCCAGCATCTGGAAAAGTCGATGCCGGCCTCCATCAGCCGAGGAAAACGCGTCTCGACCTTCGGCGCAATGCGCTCGATGAAGTCGGGATCGAAGCGAGCATCGAACCCGGCCGGCTCATTCGGGTCGGTCCACGCCAGGGCGCACCCCCTGCCCTCGCGGCGCACCAGCAGGCCAGTGTCCATGTCGATCGTCATCGGGATGCGTCGCGGCCAGTCGGGGGTGGGCCCGGTGACCGCGATGTTGCTGCGGATCGGCCTGACCGGAAGGTCGACTCCCGCCCAGCCAGCCACTTGGCGGGCGAAGGGGCCGGCCGCATTCACGACCCAGGAGGCAGCAATGGAGCCGCGGTCGGTTTCGACACCGACGACGCGGCGTCCTGAGAAAATCAGTCCCGTCGCCCGAGTTCGCGACAGCATCACCGCCCCTTTGTTGAGCGCGCGCGTGTAGAAGGCGTTGGTCAGTCCGCCAGGATCGATGAAGCCGTCTCGGGCCCCGAAGCTACCACCCACCAGGTCATCGGTGCGGCAATAGGCCAACCGGTCACGAAGTTCCTGGGCTGAGAGCAGATCGACTGCCACACCGAGGTGGCGCTGGAAGGAAACGGCGCGTCGAAGTTGGTCGAAGGTTGGTTTGGCAGCGGTCAGGAACAGGTAACCGGCTTTGAGGTAGCCGGACTGTTCCCGCATCTCATCCTCCATGGAATCCAGCTGGTCCATGGACAGCAGCGACATGCGGATGTTGGCCGCAGTCGTGAATTGAGCACGAATACCGCCGTTGGCCTTGCTGGTGGAGCCGGTTCCGGGGAAATCCTCCTTTTCGATCAGCACCACCCGCGTGATGCCGCGCTGGCACAGAAAGTAGGCGATGCTGCATCCAATCACCCCGGCGCCGATGATGGCTACGTCTGCTTGCTGCACGAACGTCAAATCTCTTCCTCTCACGTCGTCACGCTCGCTCGAAGCCCGGCGCCAGCCGCCTCGCTGGTGTCAGTCGAGAAGCTTGGCCTGGCGCAACCACTCCAGTCCGCGGCGCGCTTCAGCAGCGCTCTCCTGCGACCGCAGTTCGACGACGCGCAGCGCCCCAGGAGGCAGCATCTTGGCGATCTTGCTGAAGTCGATTTCACCCTTGCCGGGAGCGAGATGATCGGTGCTTCCTTTGGCGTCGTGGAGATGCACGCCGACGAGCTGGTCCCTGTAGGCAGCCAGATAGTCCTGTTGAGAAGCAAGCCCAAGCTTTTCCGACACGTGGGCGTGCCCGGTGTCGTGCCAGTAGGCCACCGGCGCGCCTTCGAAGTAGCGGAGCAGGAGACCCACTTCCTCGAAACTGGGGATCTCCTCGAGATAGAGCCGGTTCTCCACCCCGAGCACGACTCCCTGCCTCTCAGCCGCCGGAATCAGCGCCTCGAGACTGAAGAGCACCGCGTCGACAAAAGGCTGTTTTTTCCTCTCACGTTCCAGGCGGGCCCTGGTGAGGTAGGCCTGCACTTTCTCGTCCTGCACCAGCCCGTGATCGATCGCTTCCTTCAGCCGGGCGCCGTCGACCTCCATCTCCACTCGCCCGAGATGAAGCACCACCGCTTTCGCCTCGAGGGCGTTGGCCAGCTCGATGGTTCGCTGGGTCAGTTTCACACCCGTGGCGCGGTGCTCCGAATCGACGCTGGAGAGGAAGAAAAGATCCCCGGAGGCCTCCTCAGGCGAGAATTCCGGTGGCAGCGGAAAGTAGTTATGCAGGCTGACCACGGACACTCCTCGCTGGCGCAGCAGCGGGCGCATTTCCACAAAGGTCTTCTCGGTGATGCGGTAGTCCAGCTCGAGGGCTCGAACGCCGAGGCGCTGGATTTCATCGAGCAGCTTTGCGGCGGAGCGAATCCGGGAAGAAGACCAGCTTGTGGACATGCCCCACATCTTCTATCTCCAGGGTAGTAGCAGCTATGCGGTCGGGTTAGCGATCCAGAGAGGTTCCTGCGGTCTCAGAGCACCGGACGGATCAGCGGGTACTGCCAGGCTGTCCACTTTGGGCTTCGTTTGAGTCCGCCAGCGCTTCTCTCTGCTCCCAGATCTTCTCGATGGCGCGGACGATGTCGTGCATGTCCTCGAGTTCGCCGAGGAGCACGCTCTGTGTCAGCCAGACGGCCTGTTCGTTGCATGCAGCCTCGGTGTTGGGAAGATCGATGTCGCGGTAGTCGACGCCCACGTCGAGCGCGGCGCCACGCGAACCGAAGGCACGGTTCTGGAAGAGAGGTTGCCGGTATAGCGGCAGCGTGTACCCGGGGCTGGCAGGAATACCCTCGGCCCGCAGTGCCTTGATGAAGCGTTGTTTCGGAACACCGTCAAAGGTCTCCGAGTCATAGCGGAAGATGTAGAGATGGTGGGCGTGGCGGGTCACTCTTTCATCTGGTGGCAACGGCCCAATGCCGGGAAGTTCAGACAGAGCGCGGTCCAGAAAACGGGCGTTTGCCTGGCGCCGCTGGCGCATGGGCTCATAGCGGTCGAGCTGCACATTCAGGACGGCGGCTTGAAACTCTGTCATGCGAAAGTTGCCACCGAGATAGTGGTGCTCGTACCAGGCCCCCTCGGTCGTGCGACCACAATTGGAGTAGGAGCGCGCGAACTGCGCCACGCTGTCGTCATTGGTGAGGATAATGCCACCCTCTCCAGCGGTAATATTCTTGGACGATTGAAAACTGAAACCAGCGGCAGTGCCGAAGGTGCCTACCGGCTTCTCTTTCCACGCCGCGCCCCACGCCTGTGCAGCGTCCTCCACCACAATCCACCCATGCCGCCCGGCCACCGCCGCAAGACCATCCCAATTCACCGGGCGGCCGCCGAAGTGGACTGGCATCACCGCTCGGGTCTGCGGAGTCGACCGGCGCTCAGCATCCTCCGGGTCCAAATTGAAGGTGTCGAGTTCGATATCGGCAAAGATGGGAACCGCACCGGCATCGAGGACGGCGGTGGCTGTGGCCACGAAGGTGTAGGCCGGCACGACAACGTGGTCGCCGCGCCCTATGCCGGCGGCCTGCAAGGCGATGCGCAGGGCGGTTGTACCGCTATTCACACAGATGCCAAAGCGCGCTTCATGCATGCCAGCAAAGCGCTCCTCGAAATGCCGCACTCGCGTGCCTTGACGCATGCCCCACTGGCCACTGCGAACCACATCCGTCAGGGCATCGATTTCCTCCTGTCCCCAAACCGGCCAGGACGGAAAGGGGTTCTTGCGGATCGGTTTACCTCCCAGAATCGCCAGACGGCTCATCTAACTCTCCCCTGCAATTTGTTTGACGGCCTCCAGAAGGCGGTCCACCTCGTCCTCGTTGTTGTATACATGGAGTGATATGCGCACAGCATTCAGATTGTGCTCGCTGACCGGCCGAACGCGCATCTTGAATTCCTTCCCCAGCCGCTGAACGATCTTGCTGTGGTCTTGTTCGATCACTCGAAACGTGACAATGGAGGCCGAATCGCTGTCGCTGGTCGGCGTCAATAGCTGCACCCGCGGAATCCCGGCCAGCCCTGTTTTGAGTCGATGGGCCAGACTGCGGCCGTGGGCCTGGAGCCGGTCCATGCCGATCATTTGCAGAAAGTCAACCGCCGTGGCCAGTCCCAGCGGCAGGGCGACATTGCGTGTGCCGTACTCGGTGGAGACGGCATCGTCGCGGTACTCCAATTCCAGCCGGTCGAGATCATAGACGGTGTTCGAATAGGCGCCGACGAAGGTCGGTCTGAACACGCCAGCCATCCGCCGGGAAACATACACCACCCCGGTCCCCTTCGGCCCCAGCATCCACTTGTGGCCGCTGCTGGTATAGAAGTCGCACCCCAGGTCGTGCAAATCCACCGGCACCATGCCCAGCACCTGGGCTCCGTCGATCGCGGTGAAGATGCCTTTGGAACGAGCCAACTCGCAAACCTGTTTGATGGGCAACACCTGGCCGAGCGTCATGGTGATGTGGCTGATGGCGAGAACGCGGGTTCGCGGCGTAAGCATCTTTTCGATGCGATCAAGGGTCTCGGCCGCGTCCTTCCCCGGTTCGAAGAGCCGGACGCGCAGGCCATCGTCTTTGGCGCGTCCCAGCCACGGCATGGCACCGCCGGGGTGTTCGTGAGTGGTCATGAGGATCTCATCGCCCGGCTTCAGCGGCACCCCGCGCGCGATGATGTTCATTCCCTCGGTTGCATTGCGGGTGAAGGCGATCTCGGTCGGATCGGCGCCGACAAAAGATGCGACCTTCTGTCGGGCCTCTTCGAAACGATGATGCTCGGTCTCCGAAATGCGATTGATCTCCGTAGAAACCTGGTGAACCGTGTCCAGCACCACGAAGGGAGAAGGCCCCAGCCCGCCGGTGTTGAAGTAGGCGCGATCGTGGGTCAGCGGGAACGATTCACGCACCGCACGCCAGAATCGCAGGTCGTCATGGTCAGCCGAACCGAGTTCGGCAAGGCCGGAAAGGCCCTCCCGGCGCCTGGCAGGCGCACCCCAGACGCGGCTCCATGGCATGAGCGACGCAAGAACAGCCCCCTGTAGACCCCGAGCAAAGAACCTTCGGCGAGAAATCGAACGCATTCCGATAGACCTCCGCGATTGGATAGGGTTCAACGATCAGGATGCCGACAGGTCGTCCGGCGCCTGTGGGTGCTGCTGGATGAAGTACTCCAGGTCTGCGATGGTATAGACAGGAGCCCCACCCCAGAGCGTGGCATTGAAGGCGCCGACGTAGTTGGCGAAAGCGGCGATCTCCGCTAGAGTGCCGCCCTGAAGATATTTTGTGATCAGACCCGCTGCGAAAGCATCGCCGCAACCCGTGGTGTCCACAGGATCGACCTCGATTCCGTGGACGCGCACGTGCTCATCCGGACTGTGGAGCTCGCAGCCGTCCGATCCATAGGTGATGGCCAGGAGTTTGAGTTCGTAGGTTTCGAGGAGATAGTCCAGGAACTCTGCCCGGCGCAAACCACTGCCGGGCAGGATGTCACGCAACCGATCCGCCTCCTCGCCGTTCAGCTTCAGGATGTCGGCGAGCGGCAGCGACTCTTTGACGATGTGGCGAGTGGCACCGTCCCAACTGCGCAGGTTGGGGTCGAAAATCTTTACCGCCTGCTTCGCCGCGGTCAGGAAGCTGCGGATGGTGTTGCGGGCGACAGGGCCCCGCTGCGCCAGTGTTCCGAAGAGCACGGCGTCGCACGTCGTCGCCAGGCGCTCAAGCTGCGAATCGAACTCGACGTAATCGAACGCGACGTTCTCCGAACAGCGAAAGCTCGGCACGCCCTTGATGTCGAGCGACACGATCACGGTGCCGGTTCCGTTCTTCCGGTCAACCTGGATGTAGTCGGTCGGCACGCCGCGGTTGCGCAAAGTGTCGATCAGCTCCTGCCCCATGCCATCGTCGCCCACCCGGCTGACGACGATGCCGTGGTTGCCCAGCTGGCGGGCGTGAATGGCGAAGTTGGCCGGCGCCCCGCCCAGATGCTTCTCGTTCTGGTAGATGTCCCACAGCACCTCGCCGATGCCGACGACAACCTTTCCCTGTGCCAAGAGATCCCTCGTCCGGCTAGAAGATGAACGGTTTCGGCGCAAACGACAGCACAAAGATGATGAATGTGATCGCCCCGAGTACCTGTCGCTTCCTGTCCAACGGCGTCTCGTCCATCGTCGGCGGATGCCGGTAGCCGAAGAAGATCAGCAGCACGACCATCAAAAGCCAGCCCCAAAAGACAAAAGCACAGATGGCAACGAAGCCAACGAGAGCGACGAGGAAGACGTAACGGCTGCGGCGACCCAGGATGGCGTAGATGATGTGCCCACCGTCGAGCTGGCCGATCGGGAGCAGGTTCAGGGCGGTAACAAACAAGCCGGTCCACCCGGCGAAGGCAAGCGGATGCAGGAAGATGTCATACCCAGTTGGCGGCGTCCCCTTGATCCAGTTGGCGATAAAACTGAAGAGCAGCGAGTCGCCCAGCGAAAAGCCGATGGTGTTCGGCGTCAGAGGCCGAATCTCAGAGAGCTGCAGGCCGAAGATGATCGCCGGAATCGTCAAGGCCAGACCAGCGAGAGGGCCCGCGATGCCGACGTCGAAAAGTGCTTTACGGCTGGGGATGCGCGACTCCATGCGGATGACAGCGCCTAGGGTGCCGAATGGGTTCAGCGGAAATGGCAGAAAGAAGGGCAGCGTCGCTCGGATGCCGTACCGCCGGCACATCAGATAGTGCCCCATCTCGTGCGCCAGCAGGATGGAGATGATGGGCACCGCGTACCACAACCCGCCTGCAAACCACGTCGACAGGAACGTCAGCACAAAGAGCCCGGCGTTGACCCACGGCTTGTCACTGCGGAGGCGGGCGAGGATGGGGATTCTTCGATGGTAGGTGTATCCGTTGCCATCGTCCAAGATGACGGGCCTGTATTCGGGGTATTGTTCGTCCATAGAGTTCAGTTGCCTTTCTCGATCCGGAGCCGAAGCGTGTCGCCGGCCTGAACCCCCAGAAAGCGCGCAGCGCTGCCCTCTTTGACGGCCAATTCGAGGAGATCAGCACTGCCTAGAAGCGCCACCGGCACGCCTTGCTCCGCCTCGGCATAGCTGGAAGCCAGCCCTTGCAGTGGCCAGGAACGGTCCCCCACGCCTAAAGCGATGAAGCGCAGGTCAGCGGCCATCTCAGCCGGTACGTTGGTTATCAAATTTCCAAAGCGATCGACGTACAAAACTGTGGCGATCAGTTCGTCGCCCCTGGTGACCGGCTGGGGAACCTCGCCGCGAATGTAGTCATCGACCGTCGGCCCGACTTCATCCAGCTCGAGGCCGACGGCCAGGCGGCCTGCAAGCGGAGCAAAGATGTCACGGCCATGGAAGGTGTGGCTGACGCTAGGGAGATAGAGGCTTGTTTTCTCCACGGCGTGCACTTCGACATTACAATACTCGTGCCAGATGTATTTCAGCAAGCCGTTGTCCGGCGCCAGGAAAAGATAGCCACCTGCCCGAGCCGCAAGGATGCGGCGAGAGGTGCCCACCCCGGGATCGATCACCGCCACATGCACGGTGCCGGCAGGAAAGAATCGATGGCTGCAACGCAAAACAAAAGCCCCAGCATCCACATCATGGGGCTTTATACCGTGACTCAAGTCGACGATTTGGGCATCCGGCGCGAACCCGAGGATCACACCCTTCATGGTGCCGACGAAGCCGTCCTGTTCGCCGAAATCCGTCAGCAGCGTGATCACTCGTGTGTCGGACATTCCCTCGTGCTCATTCAGACAAAACCGGAACGTGTCCCTCGCCAACCAAACCGGATAACCTCTACTGACAAAAATAGATACATGGCTCTAAACAGTCAAGTGTTTTTTCCGCTTCGACACACCTTTCGGCCTTCCCCC
>CAZGRP010000026.1:0-60413 GCA_964527995.1 uncultured Cytophagia bacterium
AGAGTCACAGCCTTCCAAGCTGTTGGTCGCGGGTTCGAGTCCCGTCTCCCGCTCAAGACTGGTGAATGACCAGCTTTCCGTGATCGGTGCAGGCCCACGTAGCTCAGTCGGTAGAGCACTTCCTTGGTAAGGAAGAGGCCACCGGTTCAAGTCCGGTCGTGGGCTCCCCGGTTTTCGGTAAAAACTGATACGGTGTTGTGATAGTTGGCCGCTGGCTATTGTCGGAGTCTTACCGGCAACCGTCACAAGACCAAAATCCAAGCGCGAGATTAGGAGGAAAGGTCTATGGCTAAAGAGAAATTCGAGCGTACGAAGCCGCACGTCAATATCGGGACGATCGGCCATGTCGATCACGGCAAAACGACCCTCACCGCGGCGATTACGCACGTGCTGGCCCGAAGAGGTCTGGCCAGGGAGAGGAGCTACGACGAGATCGACAACGCGCCCGAGGAAAAGGCTCGCGGCCTGACGATCAATGCGCACCATGCTGAGTATGAGACGGAGAATCGTCACTACGCACACGTGGATTGCCCTGGGCATGCCGACTACGTCAAGAACATGATCACTGGCGCAGCGCAGATGGACGGCGCCATTCTGGTGGTGAGTGCCGCAGACGGTCCGATGCCGCAAACACGCGAGCACATTCTGTTGGCGCGTCAGGTTGGCGTACCCTACATCGTTGTCTATCTGAACAAGGTGGATCAGGTGGACGATCCGGAACTGCTCGAGCTGGTGGAGCTGGAGGTGCGCGAGCTGCTGAATGAGTACGATTTTCCCGGCGATGACGTGCCGGTCATCAAGGGCAGCGCTCTCGAAGCGTTGAACAATCCCGACGACCCCGAGAAGACCAAGAGCATCATCGAGCTGATGGAAGCGGTGGATAGCTACATTCCCACACCCGAACGAGAGGTGGACAAGCCGTTCCTGATGCCGGTCGAAGATGTCTTCAGCATCACTGGTCGCGGCACCGTCGGCACAGGCCGAATCGAGCGCGGCAGGGTGCGTGTGGGCGACGAGGTTGAGATCGTCGGCCTGGGCGCCAAGCGCAAGACGGTCGTCACCGGCGTCGAGATGTTCCGCAAGCTGCTCGACGAGGGTCAGGCTGGCGACAACGTCGGTCTTCTTCTGCGCGGGGTCGAGAAGGACGAGCTCGAGCGTGGCATGGTCGTGGCCGCTCCCGGTTCGATCACGCCTCACACGAAATTCTCCGCCAACGTGTACGTGCTGAAGAAAGAAGAGGGCGGCCGGCATACGCCGTTCTTCAATGGCTACCGTCCTCAGTTCTACTTCCGCACTACCGACGTCACCGGCGTCATCCAGTTGCCGGAAGGCGTGGAAATGGTCATGCCGGGTGACAACGTGGAAATGACTGTCGAACTGATCGCACCGATTGCCATGGAGGAGGGACTTCGGTTCGCCATCCGCGAAGGCGGACGAACCGTCGGCGCCGGTGTGGTCAGCAAGATCACCGAGTAATCCAACCCACGTGAAGGAGCGGAGCCAGTGGCTCGTGGAAATCGAGATCTTGTAATTCTCGAATGCACGACGTGCAAGCATCGGAATTACACGACCACCAAGAACAAGCGCAAACACCCAGAGAGGGTGGAATACCGGAAATACTGCCCTTTCTGCAATCAGCATACGGCCCATAAAGAGACACGGTGACATCGGTTCCCCTATCCCATTGTGTTTCGGGATAGGGGGTTGTTCAGGCGAGTAGCTCAACTTGGGAGAGCACCGGACTCCAAATCCGGCGGTTGCGGGTTCAAGTCCTGCCTCGCCTGCCAGTTTTACTCCGGAGCTCGACGGGGGGAGGCGCTCTGCCCAATGCTCGAGCGCCTTTTATGTGGACAGAACAACTCGCAGGGTGAAGTGCAATGAACGTGACGTCCGCTGGATTCGGACGTCAAGCGTGAAGGACACGGGATGAAACTGGTCGAAAAGAGTACAAAGTTCGTCTCGGAGGTCCGCCAGGAAATGTCGAAGGTGAGCTGGCCGGCCTGGGAGGAACTCAAGGGTTCAACGATTATGGTTTTGGTGATCTCGCTTCTCTTCTCGATCTACATCTTTGTGATCGATCAGGCGCTGACAGTCACGATCAAGCTCATCTTCGGCACGCAATGACGAATCAGGTTGACGATGGCAAAGGGTAAAGACAAAGAGAGTGCCGTGGAGGCTGCGGCGGCGGAAGCACCGGACGAAAAAAAATGGTATGCCGTACACGTTCTTTCCGGCCACGAACGCAAGGTCAAGGCCTACCTGGAAAATGAAATCAAGGCCGCCAACCTGGGAGATCGGATTACCAACATTCTGATCCCCAGCGAAGAAGTGACCGAGATGCGGGACGGCAAGAAGCGGACACGTGACAAGGTATTCTTTCCTGGATACATGCTGGTGGAAATGGTGCTCGACAAAGACACGCAACATCTCGTCCTCAGCACCCCTGGGGTCACCAACTTTGTCGGGCCCAAGAACAAACCACAAGCTCTGCGCAAGGAGGAGATCGACCGGATCCTCGGGAAGGTGGAAGAGAGCAAGGCGCGCGAAGTTCTGGAGGTTCCATTCCGCGTCGGCGACCCCATTCGCGTAATCGATGGGCCGTTCTCGGATTTTACGGGGTTTGTGCAGGAGGTCAACGAGGAAAAGAAGAAGGTCAAGGTGCTTGTGAGCATTTTCGGGCGGCCGACTCCTGTAGAGCTCGATTTTCTGCAGGTCGAACTGGAAAAGTAACCGGAGTTTTCTCTGACGATGGCGAAGAAGGTCATTGCAACGATCAAACTACAGATTCCGGCCGGCGCCGCGAATCCCTCTCCGCCGGTGGGTCCCGCCTTGGGACAGCACGGCGTCAATATCATGGAGTTCTGCAAGGCGTTCAACGCTCGCACGCAGGACCAGCAGGGACTGATCATTCCGGTTGTCATCACCGTTTTTGCGGATCGCTCGTTTACCTTTATCACCAAGACGCCGCCAGCGGCAGTGCTTCTGAAGAAGGCGGCCGGCCTCGAGAAGGGATCCAGCGAGCCGAATCGCAATAAGGTGGGCCGCGTCACCCGAGATCAGGTGCGGGAGATTGCCGAGCTTAAGATGCCCGACCTCAATGCGAACAATTTGGAAGCCGCCATGCGAATGGTGGAGGGAACGGCGCGGAGCATGGGTATCGTGGTGTCGGAATAGTGGCTGAGTGAGGAACCCATCGAATGAAGCATAGCAAGCGATATCGGGAGCTTGAGAAACTCGTTGATTCTGGCAAGGACTATCCCCTCGAAGAGGCGGTCAGGCTCGTCAAGGAGACCGCCAAGGCCAAGTTCGACGAGACCATTGAAATTGCAGTGCGCCTGGGGATCGATCCACGTCACGCGGATCAGATCGTTCGTGGCACCGTCTCCTTACCCCACGGCACCGGTCGGGCCGTGCGTGTCCTGGTGCTGACGAAAGGGCCCAAGCAGACCGAAGCTGAGGAAGCGGGCGCGGATTACGTTGGTTTCGAGGAGTTTATCCAGAAGATCCAGGAGGGTTGGCTGGACTTCGACGTGGTCATCGCCACGCCCGACGTCATGGCGCAAGTCGGGAAGCTCGGGCGTATCCTCGGGCCTCGTGGCCTGATGCCCAACCCCAAGAGCGGCACGGTCACCATGGACGTCGGCAGGGCGGTGCAGGAGGTGAAGGCCGGTAAGATCGATTTCCGGAACGATCGCTACGGCATTATCCATGCCGCCATCGGCAAAGCCTCGTTTGCCGCCGAGCAGTTGACCGAGAACGTCAAAGCCTTTGTCGATGCCCTCCTGAGGCTGAAACCACCGGCAGCCAAGGGGCAATACATCCGGAGCGTAACTCTTTCGTCCACCATGGGCCCAGGAATTCCTGTGGACCGGTTCGAGCTCCAGGCTCTGGTTCGTGCCTGAGGCAGACATAGAACTCATCTGGAAACAGTAGGAACAGATTCGGGATGCCAACACCACAGAAGGAAGCAGTCGTCGGTGAGGTCGCCGACAAGCTGAAAGAAGCGAAAGCCATCTATCTGACCGACTTCACTGGCTTAAGTGTTGCGGATATCAACCAGCTTCGGCGCAACTTCCGCGCATCGAACGTGGAGTATCGAGTCGTCAAGAACACGCTGGCTCGACTGTCTGCGCGAAAGGCGGGGCTCGAGGCAATTCTGCCATATCTCGAAGGCCCCACTGCGGTGGCCTTCAGCGCGGACGATCCCATCGCCCCGGCCAAGGTCATTCAAGAGTTCGTACGCGGACGCGAGACGCCCAAGGTGAAGGTCTGCATCATTGAAGGTCAGCTTTTCGAGGGCGAACGGCTGCGAGAGCTCGCAGACATGCCGTCGCGCGAACAGCTGCTGGCAGGCCTGGCCGCTGGTCTCAATATGCCGCTCGTCAAGCTGGCTCAGACGCTGCAGGCCGGCCTGCAGAACCTGGTTTACGCACTAAATGCCCTCAAGGAGAAAAAGGAGGGACGCGCCGAACAGGAATAGTGGGCACAACGAAGTAGGACGCTGACGCTGGCGTATCGAATTCTGGCTGTACGATTGCACCGAATCCATCTGTTTCACCATTAGAAAAAAGGAGGAGAACATGGCATCGGCCGCAAAAGACAAGGTCGAACAAGTCTTGGACCTGATCGAAGGCATGACGATACTCGAAGTTTCCACTCTCGTCAAAGGAATTGAGGAGCGCTTTGGTGTCACAGCGGCGGCCCCGGCCGTGGCGTATGCACCGGCAGGTGGGCCAGGCGCTGCAGCCCCCGCCGAGGAGGCCGAAGAGAAGACCGAGTTTGATGTCGTTCTGCAGGCTGCCGGCGACAAGAAGATCCAGGTGATCAAAGTGGTGCGGGCGGTCACAAGCCTCGGTTTGAAAGAGGCCAAAGAACTGGTCGACAGCGCGCCCAAGGTCGTCAAGGAAGCACTGCCGAAAGACGAGGCCGAGAAGATCAAGGCTCAACTCGAAGAGGCGGGAGCGACCGTCGAGCTGAAGTAAGCGGCTTCGAACCTCTGTTGCACAATAGGTGATTTTTTGATGGGAAAACAGAACGGACGGAAGTCTTTCTCCAAGCTTCATACCGTTATTGACCTGCCTGACTTGTTGGACATCCAGCTCAACTCGTTCAACGACTTTTTGCAGCCGGATGTGCCACCGGACCAGCGCAAGAACAAAGGTCTGCAGGCGGTGTTCAGTAGCGTCTTCCCGATTCTGGATAGTCGGGAGAATTTCATCCTTGAGTTCGTCGAATACTACGTCGAAAAGCCAAAATACGACGTCGAGGAGTGCCAGGAGCGTGGAGTCACCTACGCCGTCCCGTTGAAGGCCAAGCTGCGGCTATCGGTTAAAGATGATCGTGGCGACGGCAAAACCTACGCCGACACCATCGAGCAGGTGGTGTACCTGGGGAACTTGCCGTACATGACTCACCGAGGCACCTTCATCATCAACGGTGCCGAGCGAATCGTCGTCAGCCAATTGCACCGTTCACCAGGTGTTTTTTTCGACGAACTCAAACACCCGAACGGAACAAAGATCTTCTCCGCCAGAATCATTCCTCTGCGCGGTTCGTGGGTGGAGTTTACGACCGACATCAACGACGTGATGTACGTCTACATCGACCGGCGCAAGAAATTTCCGGTCACCACCCTGTTGCGCGCTCTCGGATACTCGACTGACAACGACCTCCTGGCCCTCTTCGATCTGGTGGAAGAGGTACGAGTCGACAGCCCTGACATCGGCGCCTACATCGGCCGCCGGTCGGTCTCCGACGTCATCAACCACGAGACCGGCGAGTTGATTCTCGAGAAAGACGCCGAGCTGACTCCGGATATTCTCAATGAGCTCAAGGCCGCCAAGGTCGAGAAGGTGCGCTTCCTGAAATCGGACGGCACTTTCGGTCCCGAGGTCATCAGCAACACCTTGCGGAAGGACAGTGCCACCTCCGAAGCGGACGCCCTCGAGGCGATCTACCGGCATCTGCGCTCTGGGGACGCTCCCGACCTCGAGACGGCGCGCAACCTCATCGACCGAATGTTCTTCAACCCCAAGCGGTATGATTTGGGTGAAGTGGGCCGGTACCGCATCAACAAGAAGCTTGGCCTGAACATCCCGGGAGAGGTCACCGTTCTCACCAAGGAAGACATCATCGCCATCGTCAATTATCTCCTCGATCTACGCGCCGGACATCGCACCGCGGACGACATCGACCACCTCGGGAATCGGCGGATTCGTACCGTCGGCGAGCAATTGTCGGCCCAGATGACGGTTGGCCTGTCTCGCATGGCGCGTACGATCAAAGAACGCATGAACCTGCGCGAAAGCGAGAATCTGACGCCGCAGGACCTGGTGAATGCGCGCACGATCCTCTCGGTGATCAACACCTTTTTCGGCACCAGCCAGCTGTCGCAGTTCATGGACCAGACCAATCCGCTCGCCGAGCTGACCCACAAGCGGCGGCTTTCGGCACTGGGGCCCGGCGGTCTGACTCGCGAGCGCGCTGGCTTCGAGGTTCGCGACGTCCACTACACCCACTACGGCAGGCTTTGCCCAATCGAGACGCCTGAAGGTCCCAACATCGGCCTGATTTCGTCTCTGACGACGTATGCCAGGATCAACGAATTCGGCTTCATTGAAACGCCGTACCGCAAGGTTTCCGGCGGCAGGGCGCTGAAGGACATCTCCTATCTGTCTGCCGACGACGAAGATCAACACATCATTGCCCAGGCCAATGCCCCCATCGACAAGGACGGGCGATTCGTCAACGACCGCGTCCACGTACGCCGCCGGGGTGACTTCCTGATGGTGCCCCGGGAAGAGGTGGAGTTCATGGACGTGTCGCCGAATCAGCTCGTTTCGGCGGCGGCCTCTCTGGTACCTTTCCTCGAGCACGACGACGCCAACCGCGCCCTGATGGGGTCGAACATGCAGCGTCAGTCTGTGCCGTTGCTGCGACCTGAGTCGCCCATCGTCGGCACCGGAATGGAGAAGAAAGTGGCGAAAGACTCTCGAGCCATGATCACCGCCACAGTCGACGGTGTTGTCGAGAGAGTTACCGCCAACGAGATCGTGGTGCGCAAGGACCCGCCGAAGGGCAAGAAACACAGCATCGAGCATCTACTCGACTTCGATGACACTGACCTGGTGACCTACAAACTGACGAAGTTCCTGCGCACCAATCAGGATACCTCCATCAACCAGCGTCCAATCGTTCATGCCGGCCAGCGCGTCAAGAAGGGAGACGTCCTGGCCGACGGCTTCGCCACCGACGGTGGAGAATTGGCTTTGGGGCGCAACGTGCTGGTGGCGTTCATGCCGTGGCGTGGCTACAATTTCGAGGACGCCATCATCATTTCCGAGCGCGTCGTTCAGCAGGACGTCTACACTTCGGTTCATATTGAAGAGTTTGAACTCCAGGTGCGTGATACCAAGCGCGGCGAGGAAGAACTAACCCGCGAAATCCCTAACGTCAGTGAGGAAGCCACCAAAGATCTCGACGAGAACGGCATCATTCGGGTCGGCGCCGAGGTGAAAGCCGGGGACATCCTGGTCGGAAAAGTGACGCCCAAGGGCGAGACCGATCCGACTCCGGAGGAGAAGCTGCTGAAAGCGATCTTCGGTGAGAAAGCCGGCGACGTCAAAGACGCATCCCTGAAGGCGCCTCCTGGCCTGCACGGCATCGTCATCGATACCAAGCTGTTCTCGCGGAAAAAGAAGGACCCGAAGTCCCGCAAGATCGAGAAGAAACAGATGGACGAGCTGGATGAGTGGCTCGCCGACGAGCAGCGGCGGGTCCGCCGGCTGCGAGACGAGAAGCTGATGACGGTGCTCGAGGGCGAGGCGGCCGCCACGATTCGGGACCGCAACACAGGCAAGGTCATCATCCGTGCCAGGACCACGCTGACGCGAGAGCGTCTCGAGGAGCTGGATTTCGATAAGCTCGACTACGGCGAAGGTCTCACCGAAAACCAAGAGGCCAACGAGCTGGTCGATCGCATCTGGGAACGTTATGAGAAGAAGCTGGTCGACCTGAACGAGGAGTACGAGCGGCGCAAGTTCAAGATCGTCGTTGGGGATGAGCTTCCTCCTGGAATCGTCCAGCTTGCAAAGGTCTATGTAGCCAAAAAACGCAAGCTGATGGTCGGCGACAAGATGGCCGGGCGCCACGGGAACAAAGGCGTCGTGGCCAAGATTGTTCCCGCCGAAGACATGCCCTACCTGCCCGATGGCACCCCGGTCGACATCGTCTTGAACCCGCTTGGTGTGCCATCGAGGATGAACCTGGGTCAGATCCTGGAGACCAATCTGGGTTGGGCCGGGCAGAAGCTGGGGATCAAGTATGCCACCCCGGTGTTCGATGGGGCCACTCGTGAAGAAATCCTTGCCGAGATGGAAAAGGCAAAACTTCCGGCAACTGGCAAGATCCAGCTTTATGACGGCCGCACAGGAGAGCCGTTCGACGAGCCCACCACCGTCGGCCAGATCTACATGATGAAGCTGTCGCATCTGGTGGAAGACAAGATTCACGCACGCTCCATCGGCCCGTACTCGCTGATCACCCAGCAGCCGCTGGGTGGCAAGGCGCAATTCGGAGGCCAGCGCTTCGGCGAGATGGAGGTGTGGGCTCTTGAGGCGTACGGGGCTGCGCATACTTTGCAGGAGATTCTGACGGTCAAGTCCGATGACGTCCGCGGCCGGTCCAAGGTCTACGAAGCGATCGTCAAGGGCGATAACCTGCCCGAGCCGGGCTTGCCCGAGTCGTTCAACGTGTTGATCCGCGAGCTTCAGGGGCTGGGGCTCGATATCGAGCTGCTGGATCTCCAAAACGGACGTGACGACGAGGACGGTAAGCTATAGATCTTGGCTTGCGGGTCGCGGACTCGGTCGCCGACCGGAACCGCAAGGCTGGGTTGCGACGCATGCCACAGTCAGGATCACGGATCGTTTGAAAAGCTGGTTGCAAACATAAGGTTCCACCCCGCTCAGCGCGAGTGGGAAGTGGATCTGGGAGGTCAAATTGTCTTACTTCACCAAACAGGACGTCGGCGCGAAGAAAAACTTCAATGCCATCGTAATCGGACTGTCGTCTCCGGACAAGATTCTGGAGCGGTCCCATGGTGAGGTAATCAAGCCGGAGACGATCAACTACCGTTCCTTCAAACCGGAGAAGGACGGGCTGTTCTGCGAAAAGATTTTTGGTCCGGTTCGGGACTGGGAGTGCCACTGCGGCAAATACAAGCGCATTCGCTACAAGGGGATCGTCTGCGACCGCTGCGGCGTCGAAGTCACCACCAAAAGTGTTCGGCGCGAGCGCATGGGCCACATTTCGCTCGCCGTGCCCGTGGTGCACATCTGGTACTGGAAATCGTTGCCGTCGAAGATCGGCTACATCCTCGGAATCAGCGTCAAGGACCTGGAGCGGATCATCTACTATGAGTCGTATGTCGTCATTGAGCCCGGTCAGAGCGGCCTGAAGGCGAAAGAGCTGATCAGCGAGGATGAATACTTCCGTATCATCAGTGAGTTTTCCGAGCTGTCGGAGGACGGCGAGGAGGAAGGCAGCCGTTTTGTGGCCAAGATCGGTGGTGAGGCGATCCTGGAGCTGTTGAAGCGCACCAACATCGAGGAGCTCTCCAAAGAACTGCGTCTGAAGGTGAAGACCGAGACCTCCACGCAACGCAAGAAAGATGCGCTGAAGCGCCTGAAAGTCATCGAGGCTCTGAAGAAGAGCAAGAACCGGCCGGAGTGGATGGTGATGTCGGTGATCCCGGTGATTCCACCCGAGCTTCGTCCGCTCGTGCCGCTGGAAGGCGGCCGGTTCGCCACCTCCGATTTGAACGATCTGTACCGGCGCGTGATCATCCGTAACAACCGCCTGAAAAAGCTGATCGAGATCAAGGCGCCGGAGGTGATCCTGCGCAACGAGAAGCGCATGCTCCAGGAGGCGGTGGATGCGCTGTTTGACAACGGCCGCAAGGCTGCCGCCGTGCGCGGTGACGGCAATCGGCCGCTGAAGTCGCTCTCCGATATGCTGCGCGGCAAGCAGGGACGATTTCGCCAGAATCTCCTCGGCAAGCGCATCGATTATTCCGGGCGCTCGGTCATCGTCGTCGGGCCCGAGCTGAAGCTACATGAGTGCGGGCTTCCCAAGGAGATGGCGCTCGAGCTGTTTAAGCCGTTCGTCATCCGGAAGCTGGTCGAGCGCGGCCTGGTGAAGACCGTGAAGAGCGCCAAGAAGCTGGTCGATCGCCGTGGCTCGGAGGTCTGGGACATTCTCGAAGAGATCATCGAGGATCATCCGGTTCTGCTCAACCGTGCTCCGACGTTGCACCGTTTGGGCATTCAGGCCTTCCAGCCGATGCTCATCGAGGGCAAGGCGATTCAGATCCATCCGCTCGTGTGCGCTGCATTCAACGCCGACTTCGACGGCGACCAGATGGCGGTACACGTGCCGCTCTCTTTCTATGCCCAGGTGGAGACCTGGCTGTTGATGCTTTCCAGCCACAACATCCTCTCTCCTGCCAACGGCCGGCCGCTGGCCATTCCGAGTCAGGATATCGTTCTGGGGGTCTACTATCTTACCAAGGCGAAGAACGGAGACCTCGGTGAAGGCAAGCTCTTCTCCTCGCCCGAAGAGGTTGTCATTGGCTACAACAGCGGCAAGGTCGGTCTGCATGCGCGCATCAAAGTCCGCGTCAACGGCAAGGTGGTAGAGACAACCACCGGCCGGACGTTGTTCAACCAGATCGTGCCGGAGGAACTCGGCTTTGTCAACGAGCTGCTCACCAAGCGCCGCATGGAAGAGCTGGTTGCTGAGGCATACCAGCGGATCGGCAACTACCGCACGACCGAATTCCTCGACAAGCTCAAGCAACTGGGCTTCTACTGGGCGATGAAGTCCGGCGTCACCGTCGGGGTCGATGACGTGATTATTCCCTCCGAAAAAGAGGAACTGATCGAGGAGGCGCGGCGCCAGGTCGAGGTGATCCAAAAGCAGTACGAGAACGGCGTGATCACCGATGGCGAGCGCTACAACAAGATCATCGACATCTGGACCCACACGACGACGGAAGTGGCCGAGCGCATGTTCGACCGGCTGCAGAAAGATCGCAACGGATTCAACCCGATTTTCATGATGGCCGACTCGGGAGCTCGTGGATCGAAAGAGCAGATTCGCCAGCTCGCCGGAATGCGCGGCCTGATGGCCAAGCCCCAGAAGAAGATGACCGGCCAGATGGGCGAGATCATCGAGAACCCGATCACTTCTAACTTCCGCGAAGGCCTGTCGGTGTTGGAGTACTTCATCTCCACCCACGGTGCTCGCAAAGGTCTGGCCGACACGGCTCTGAAGACCGCCGACGCAGGGTATCTGACTCGCCGGCTCGTCGATGTCGCCCAGGACGTCATCATCAGCACGAACGACTGCGGAACGATCCTTGGCCTGCGCATCGGCGATTTGAAGGAGGGTGAGGAAGTCATCGAGCCGCTGCGAGACCGCATCCTCGGACGTGTTGCGGCCGAAGATGTCTTCCATCCCGAGGAAGGCCACGTGCTGGCCCACGCCGGCACCCTGATCGACGAGGAGATCGCCGACAAGATCTCCGATGCCGGCATCGAGAGCGTCTACATCCGCTCTGTGCTGACCTGCGAGGCCGAGCGCGGAGTTTGCGCCCTGTGCTACGGCCGAAACATGGCCACTGGCAAGATGGTCGACATCGGGGAGGCGGTTGGCGTCATGGCGGCCCAGTCCATCGGTGAACCGGGCACGCAGTTGACTCTGCGTACCTTTCATATCGGTGGTACCGCCTCGCGCATCGCAGCCCAGTCGCAGGTGGTGGCCAAGCAGGACGGCCGCGTCGAATTCGAGAACGTGAAGGTCGTGCACCAGGAGGATGGCACGACCATCGTCGTCGGCCGCAACGGCAAGCTCAAGATTGTCGATGAAAACAACCGCGTGGCGGCACGCTACATCTTGCCCTACAGCGCTGTCATCTTGGTCAAGGAAGACGAAGTGGTGTCGCGCGGCATGGTGCTTTTCCGGTGGGACCCGTATACGGCCAGCATCCTCTCCAACCACGAGGGTACCGTCCGGTTTGTCGATTTGATCGAAAACGTCACCTATCGCGAGGAGCTGGACGAGACCACCGGATTGAAGCAGCGGGTCATCATCGAGACACGCGCGCGCAGCCTCAGCCCGCAGATCCACGTGGTGGACGACAAGGGCGAGAAGCTCAGCAGCTATATCCTGCCGACGCGTTCCTATCTCCAGGTGCGGGATGGCCAGAGAGTGCGCGCCGGTGAGGTCTTGGTGAAGATCCCACGCGAGATTGCAAAGACGCGCGATATCACCGGCGGTCTGCCTCGGGTGGCCGAGCTGTTCGAGGCCCGCCGACCGAAGGAGCCTGCCATTGTCAGCGAGATCGATGGCGTGGTCCATTTCGGTGAGATCCGCCGCGGCGTCCGGAAAGTCACCGTCGTGTCGCCGGACGGCAAGGAAGAGAAGACCTATCTGATCCCGTACGGCAAGCACGTGCTGGTGCATGAAGGCGACCACGTGCAGGCAGGCGAAAAGCTCTCCGAGGGTTCTGTGGCTCCCCAGGACATCCTCAACATCATGGGTCCGAACAAGGTGCAGGAATACCTCGTGAACGAAATCCAGGAGGTCTACCGCCTGCAGGGGGTCCGCATCAATGACAAGCACATTGAGGTGATCGTCCGGCAGATGCTGCGAAAGGTCAGGGTCGAGGACCCTGGCGACACCAGCTTCTTGGAAGGCGACCAGGTCGACAAGGTTCGGTTCTTCCATGAGAACCGTCGCATCCGCGACATGCTGGTGGTCACGGAACCGGGGGATTCGCCCTTCCTCGAAGGGCAGGTGGTCTCGAAGGCCGAACTGGAGGAGACCAACCACAAGCTCGAGGAAGAGGGCAAGCAACCGGCAGCAACGCGTCCGGCTCAGCCAGCCACGTTCCAGCCGTTGTTGCTGGGAATCACCAAAGCCTCCCTCACGACGGAAAGTTTCATTTCGGCGGCCTCGTTTCAGGAGACGACCCGGGTGCTCACCGATGCCTCGATCGAGGGCAAGGTCGACCATCTTCTGGGGCTCAAGGAGAACGTCATCATGGGCCACCTGATCCCGGCCGGAACGGGATTGCAGAAGTTCAAGCGCATCCGCGTTGTGTCGGAAGTCGAGGAGGCGGAGGACAAAGAAGCTGTGCAGACTGCAGTGGCAAGTTGATAGAAAAGTTGAAAATTCTGTTGCATTTGAGAGCAGCGGCGTTTATATTTAAAATCTGTGACTTAACGGAGGAACGTTGCCGACCATCAATCAACTGATTCGCTATGGCCGCAAACGAGTGACGCGAAAGACGGCAGCGCCAGCTCTAGCTCGCTGCCCACAGCGCCGCGGCGTTTGCACGCGTGTCTACACGACCACTCCGAAAAAGCCGAACTCGGCCCTTCGGAAGGTGGCTCGTGTGCGCCTCACCAACGGTTTTGAGGTGACGGCCTATATACCCGGCGAAGGGCACAATTTGCAGGAACACTCGATTGTGATGATTCGCGGCGGCAGAGTGAAGGACCTGCCGGGTGTTCGCTATCACATCGTACGTGGTGTCTATGATGCCAGTGGCGTCGAAGGACGTCACCAGGGCAGATCCAAGTATGGCACGAAGCTGAAGAAATGACGGCAAGAAGAGGGCGAGAGTAAGGGATGCCACGGAGAAAAAGACCGGTCAAAAGGGAGATTTTTCCAGACCCGGTTTACCAGAACACCCTGGTGACCAAGTTTATCAACGGCCTCATGCGCCAGGGCAAGAGAAGTGTTGCTGAGCGCATATTCTACGGTGCGTTGCAGCTCATCGAGGAGCGCACCGGCAAGAACGGGCTTGAAGTCTTTGAGAAAGCCGTTGAGAACGTCAAGCCGCTGCTCGAGGTCAAATCGCGTAGAGTCGGAGGAGCGACCTACCAGGTACCGGTCGAGGTACGGGCCGCTCGCCGGCAGGCGCTGGCGATACGCTGGCTCATCCTGTATGCCAGGCAGCGCGGTGAGCGTACCATGCGCGAGCGCCTTGCCTTCGAACTGATCGCGGCGGCGAACAACGAAGGCAGTGCAATCAAGAAACGCGAGGATACCCACCGGATGGCCGAGGCCAACAAGGCGTTTGCCCATTTCCGGTGGTAACCCGGGCGTGAGGTAGCATTGCCTCCCCTTCAGACCGAAGGGCTGGGGCGACACGCTAGACGGTGAAAGACAGCAGCAGTGAGGGAAGAGACGCTACGCAGGCTTTTCCCTTTTTCATGCCCATGGCAGAAATGAAAAAGACGTAGGTGTTGGAAACCTAGCGCCGTTTGTTCGTTTCTCCACACCCGAGGGAGGAAATCGGCTAGGTTTCCTTCCCGTACAGTTTGTGGAGTTTTTTATGCCAAGAAAGCACCCTTTAGAAAAAACACGTAACATCGGAATCATGGCCCACATCGACGCGGGCAAGACGACGACCACCGAGCGCATCTTGTTCTACACCGGCAAGGTGCACAGGATGGGTGAGGTGCACGAAGGCGCCGCGACGATGGACTGGATGGAGCAGGAGAAAGAACGAGGGATCACCATCACCTCGGCAGCCACGACCTGCTTCTGGAAGGGCCATCGGATCAATATTATCGACACGCCCGGACACGTCGACTTTACGGTCGAGGTGGAGCGGTCCTTGCGCGTTCTCGACGGTGCCATCGCGCTGTTTTGCGCCGTGGGCGGGGTGGAGCCGCAGTCAGAGACAGTCTGGCGTCAGGCCGACAAGTATCGTATCCCTCGGGTGGCTTTTATCAACAAGATGGATCGCGTCGGCGCGAATTTTTTTGGCGCTGTGCAGATGATCAAAGAGCGCTTGGGCGCCCACCCGGTGCCGCTCCAAATCCCAATGGGCGAAGGCGATCTGTTCACAGGCCTGATCGACCTGATCCGCATGAAGGGGGTCGTCTACAACGAAGACACCCTGGGAACCACGTGGGAAGAAATTGACATTCCGCATGACCTCGAGGAACAGGCCACCGAATACCGTATGCGGTTGCTGGAGTCTGTCTCCGAATTCGACGACGTCCTGCTCGAAAAGTATCTGGACGGTGGAGACATCACCGAAGAGGACCTGCGCCGGGCCATCCGCAAGGCAACCCTCAGCGTCAGCATCACTCCGGTGCTGCTGGGTTCGGCCTTCAAGAACAAGGGTGTGCAACGGTTGCTGGACGCCGTTGTTTACTATCTGCCTTCTCCGGTCGACGTGCCCGAAATCGTCGGGCATCATCCCAAGACCGAGGAGACGATCACCCGCAAGCCGTCCGACGATGAGCCCTTCGCTGCCCTGGCGTTTAAGATCATGAGTGACCCCTACGTCGGCAAGCTGACTTACTTCCGAGTCTACTCCGGCAAGGCGTCCGCCGGCTCATACATCTACAATGCCAATCTGAGGAAGCGAGAACGCCTGACACGGATTCTCCTGATGTCGGCCAACAAACGTGAGGACCTGGACGAGGTCTATGCCGGCGACATCGTTGCAGCCGTTGGCCTGAAACAGACCAAGACGGGCCACACCTTGTGTGCCGAGAACAAGCCCATCATCCTGGAGTCGATGCATTTTCCCGAGCCGGTCATCTCGGTCGCGATCGAGCCGAAGACCAAGGCGGATCATGAGAAGCTCGGCGACGCCCTGAACAAACTGGCCGACGAAGACCCGACGTTCAACGTGCGCTATGACGAAGAAACCGGCCAGACCATCATCTCCGGAATGGGGGAATTGCACCTGGAGATCCTTGTGGACCGCCTGGTGCGGGAGTTCCGGGTCGGCGCGAATGTCGGCCGGCCGCAAGTCGCCTACAAGGAAACCATCACCAAGCACGTCACTGCCGAAGGAAAGTTTGTCCGGCAGACAGGCGGACACGGGCAGTACGGTCACGTGGTCATCGAAGTGGAGCCTTCTGAAAAGGGGAAGGGTTTCGAGTTCATCAACAAGCTCGTCGGTGGAGTGATCCCGAAGGAATTCATTCGCCCGACTGTCGAAGGTATCAAGGAGGCCATGCGAACTGGGGTGTTGGCAGGTTATCCTCTGATTGACATCAAAGTAACCCTGATCGACGGATCGTACCACGAGGTGGACTCGTCGGAGATGGCTTTCAAGATTGCGGGCTCGATCGCGCTCAAGAATGCAGCCAGCAAGGCCGGCCCGATTCTGCTGGAGCCGATCATGGATGTGGAAGTGGTTGTGCCGGAGGAATACCTGGGTGAGGTTATGGGCGACTTGAACGCCAGGCGCGGGCGTATCCGGGGGATCGTGCCGCGCCGCGACGCTCAGGTGGTGGCGGCTTCGGTGCCCTTGGCCGAGATGTTCGGCTATGCCACGACTTTGCGTTCTCTGACCCAGGGCCGTGCCATTTATACCATGCAGTTTTCCCATTACGATCCTGTGCCTCAGTCGGTACGCGAGGCAATCATGGAGTCGGTTGTCACCAGCAAGGCGTGAGAGGGGACATACCGGAGATGGAGCAGAGGAAACGAAATCGGCTGAGCGGACATCTCCCTCTATGCAAACATGGCGATGTCGCAGTCGGTGTTTCCAAACGGTGAGCGAGGAGTGAAGAGCCGGTGGTTGGTCAGAAGATTCGTATCAAACTGAAAGCCTACGATCACAGGCTGATCGACAAATCGACGGACAAAATCATCCGTACCGCCAAGGCGACTGGAGCCGCGATTTCCGGACCGGTGCCGCTGCCGACCAAGCGGACCGTCTACACGGTGTTGCGGTCGCCCCATGTAGACAAGAAGTCGCGGGAGCAGTTCGAGACCCGCATCCACAAGCGTTTGATCGACATCCTGAACTCGACACCGAAGACTGTGGATGCGCTGATGAAGCTTGATCTGCCGGCGGGTGTAGACGTCGAAATCAAGGTCTAAGAGGAACATTGCCGTCGCGCGCTTGGCTTCGGCTGAGCCCCAGCGCAAGGGGTACGGGAGAGCCGATGGCGCGCAAATCGTGATGGAGCAGACTCTTCCATGAGTGGACTTCTAGGCAAAAAGTTGGGCATGACCCGAATCTTCGATCAGGCGGGGAGATCGATTCCGGTTACTGTGATCGAGGCCGGGCCATGCTTCGTCACCCAAGTTAAGCGGGTCGAAAGCGACGGCTACGACGCTGTCCAGCTCGGTTACGAGGAAAAGAAAGAAAAGCATACCACACGCCCGGAGATGGGCCATTTCGCCAAAGCGTCCGTGAAGCCGCTGCGCTACGTGCGGGAGTTTAAGGGTTTCGACAACCTCGATGAATTGAAGCCAGGAGACAAACTGACCGTGGAGATGTTTCGCGAGGGGGAAAGGGTCAAAGTGAGCGGGATCTCCAAGGGCCGCGGCTTTCAGGGCGTGGTTCGGCGCCATGGTTTCGGAGGCGGACCCAAGACGCATGGTCAGAGCGACCGCCACCGGGCCCCGGGTTCGATTGGTCAGTCGTCTTTTCCATCCCGGGTGATGAAAGGCCTGCGCATGGCGGGGCGCCTGGGGAATGAGCGGGTCACGGTGCGCAACCTCGAGGTCGTCAAGGTCGATCCGGAGCGCAATATTCTGATGGTCAAGGGGGCTGTCCCGGGGGCACGAAACAGTGTGGTGATCATCCGAAAGTGAGTGACGCATGCAAGTAGATGTCTTCAAGATCGACGGCACACCGGCAGGGCGAAAAGTTGAGCTGAAACCAGAGGTTTTCGAAGCCAAGCCGAACGAGCATGCGGTCTACCTGGCCGTCAAAGCCTATCTGGCCAATCAGCGGCAGGGGACGCATGCCACGAAGACGCGGGCGAAGACTCGGGGTGGTGGCCGGAAGCCCTGGCGTCAGAAAGGGCGTGGGGTGGCCCGCGCCGGATCGATTCGCTCTCCGGTATGGGTGGGCGGTGCCAGGGCACATGGGCCGCATCCCCGCTCCTATCGCATCGAGCTGCCGCGGAAAGTGAAGCGGTTGGCTCGCCTGAGTGCACTTTCCGAGAAGGCGCGTGCAGAGCAGCTTACCGTGGTTGAGGATTTTACGCTCGAAGAGGCAAAGACGCGGCAGATGGCGGGCATCCTGCAAGCGTTCGCCTTGCAGCAGGAGAAGGTCTTGTTGCTCCTCAAAGAGTATGACGAGAGGATCCTGCGTGCCGGCCGCAACATCCCGAACCTGCAGATCCGGGTTGCAGAGAATGCCTCCACTTATGACCTTTTGAACTGCCGCCGCCTGATGCTCCAGGAAGGTGCCATAGCGAAGATCGAAGGAGTGTTGGCGAAATGAAAAGTCCGGAAGAAATCCTGGTACGGCCGCTCCTGACCGAGAAGCGCCTGCAGAAGCAGGAGGAAATCGGCCATTACGCCTTCGAAGTCGCGCGCGATGCCAACAAGATCGACATCAAGCGTGCCGTAGAGCAGAAGTTTGATGTCGCTGTCAGGCATGTCAGAACGATGGTCGTCAAGGGTAAGAGCAAACGCATGAACACCCGGCGTGGTCTGACACAAGGGCGCCGGCGGACGTGGAAAAAGGCAATCGTCGCCCTTCGGGAAGGGGATTCTATCGACTTCTTTGAAGGGCGTTGACTGAGTCGTAGACTGGCGAGATAGGCGATGGGAATCAAGAATTTCAAGCCGGCGACCCCCGGCCTTCGTTTCCGCACGGTCGCAACGTTCGAGGAAATCACTCGCAGCGAACCGGAGCGCTCTCTGCTGGCGCCGTTGAAGAAAAGCGGCGGCCGGAACAACCTGGGAAGGTTGACGGCACGCCATCGTGGCGGAGGGCACAAGCGCCGCTATCGCATCATCGACTTTCGCCGCAACAAAGACGGCGTTCCGGCCAAAGTTGCAAGCATCGAATACGACCCGAACCGCAGTGCGCGCATTGCCCTGCTTCATTACCGCGATGGCGAGAAGCGCTATGTCATCGCCCCGCTGGGGTTGAACGTGGGCGATGAGGTCATCTCCGGTGAGCAGGTGGAGGTGCGCGTTGGCAACGCCATGCCGCTCAAGAACATCCCGCTTGGCACGCTCGTCCACAACATCGAGCTGCAACCGGGGAAGGGCGGGCAGCTTGCAAGGAGCGCCGGAAGCTATGCGCAGTTGATGGCGAAGGAAGGCAAATACGCCCAGCTCAAGTTGCCTTCCAGCGAAGTGCGGTTGGTTCGCCTCGAATGCCGGGCCACCATCGGCCAGGTTGGCAACGTCGACCATGAAAACATAAGCTGGGGCAAGGCGGGAAGGTCACGCTGGGTCGGGCGCCGGCCGCACGTCCGCGGTGTCGCCATGAACCCGGTCGATCACCCGATGGGCGGTGGCGAGGGCAAGAGTTCCGGCGGTCGTCATCCGTGTTCGCCCTGGGGCTGGAAAACGAAGGGCAGGAAGACACGCCGCCCGAAAAGATCCGATGCCTTGATTGTTCGAAGGAGGTCGAAGTAGGATGCCGCGTTCCGTCAAGAAGGGACCGTACGTGGACCAGAAGCTGTTGAAGCGCATTCAGCAGTTGAATCAGACAGGCCAGAAGCGCGTGATCAAGACCTGGTCTCGAAGCTGCACTGTGGTGCCGGAATTTGTCGGTCACACAGTGGCCATCCACAACGGCAACAAGTTCGTGCCGGTCTATATCTCCGAAAACATGGTTGGCCACAAGCTAGGAGAATTTGCACCGACCCGGACATTCCGCGGTCATCCCGACAAGTCGGACAAGCGTTCCAGACCGCGGTAGTGCTCTGCCGGAGGACGTTCGAGGCCCTGCGTAACCTGGAGTAACTCGATGGAAGCCAGAGCAATCAGTAAATACGTGCGCATGTCACCCACCAAGGTCCGTCGCGTCGTCGACTTGGTGCGAGGCAAAGATGTGGATGAGGCCATCAATATTCTGCATTTTACTCGCAAGGCTGCGGCGGTCCCGGTGGAAAAGACACTGCGCTCGGCGGTGGCCAACCTGGTCAACAACACGGAGTCGATCCGAATCGACCCGGAAGAGCTGTACGTCAAGGAAATCCGCGTGGACGATGGACCGCGACTCAAGCGATTTCGGGCTGCGTCGATGGGCCGCGCCATGCGGTTGCAGCGACGTACCTGTCACATCACGGTTGTCGTCGCTAAACAGGAATAGCAACGATCTTTCGAGGGAGCTCATTTGGGACAGAAAACAAATCCGATTGGCTTTCGCCTAGGCGTTATTCGCACGTGGGAGTCGAACTGGTTCGACGAAAAGAATTTCGCTGACAAGCTGCAAGAAGATCTGTTGCTGCGCAAGTATGTGCGCAACCGGCTGCAGCGCGCCGGTGTGTCGCAGATTCAAATCGAGAGGACCCCACAGCGGATTACGCTGACCATTCGTACGGCGAGGCCCGGGATCGTCATCGGCCGAAAGGGGCAGGAAGTCGACAAATTGAAGGAAGAACTGCAGCGTCTGACTGGCAAAGACGTGCAGGTCAACGTCAATGAGATCAAGCGGCCGGAGCTGGATGCCTATCTGGTGGCTGAGAACATCGCCCACCAGCTGGAGGCCAAGGTGTCGTTTCGGCGAGCCATGAAGCGAGCCATCATGGCGGCCATGCGGATGGGTGCGGAGGGCGTTCGCATCGCCTGTGCCGGCCGGCTGGGCGGCGCCGAGATGGCCCGCACAGAGCAATATAAAGAGGGACGCATTCCGCTGCACACCCTGCGCGCCGACATCGACTTCGCCCGCACCACCGCAAAGACTACGTATGGCACGATCGGCGTCAAGGTGTGGATCTGCAAAGGTGAGGTTTTGAGCCCGGCCGAGGCCGGCTGATTCACGCTGCCTCGACTTCGCGCCTGCAGAAGTATTGGGGGGCTGGCCGCGCGGAGGGCGTACACAAATATTCAAGGAGACATGGCAAGATGTTGATGCCCAAACGGGTGAAATTCCGCAAGCAGCAACGGGGCCGCATGAAGGGCAAGGCGTTTCGTGGCTCGACGGTGGCTTTCGGTGAGTACGGACTGAAAGCCCTCGAACCCGCCTGGGTGACCGCCAGGCAGATTGAGGCGGCGCGTATCGCCATGACTCGCCACATCAAACGCGGTGGCAAGGTATGGATCCGTGTTTTCCCCGACAAACCGGTGAGCAAGAAGCCGGCTGAAACTCGCATGGGCAAAGGGAAAGGATCGCCCGAGTACTGGGTGGCTGTGGTCAAACCTGGCAGGATACTTTTCGAAGTGAGCGGTGTGGCCGACACTCTGGCACGTGAGGCTCTGCGTCTGGCCGCACACAAGCTCCCCATCAAGACGAAAATCGTGACCGCGACGGAGACAGGAGAGTAGCGCGATGAAGATGTCGGAGATCAAGGACCTGCCAAAGGAAGAGATCGAGTTTCGTCTGAAGGAGGCGCTGGAGGAGCTGCAGAACCTGCGTTTTCAGCACGCCACGCACCAGCTCGACAACCCCTTGAGCCTGCGGGAGCTGCGGCGGGATATTGCTCGAATGAAGACGGTCTTGAGGGAGATGGAGTTAAGGATCCGCGAACCGAAGGCTGAGGCACAATAGGTCTATGGAACAGAGCACAACACAACGCGGTCGCCGGAAAACAAAAGTTGGCGTCGTTGTGAGCGATCGCATGGACAAGAGCGTCGTCGTGGCGGTGGAGCGTCTGGTGCCTCACCGACTCTACGGCAAATATCATCGCCAGACCTCGAAGTTCATGGCGCATGACGAGAAAAACGAATGCCACGTCGGGGACAAGGTTCGAATTATGGAGACGCGCCCGCTAAGTCGACGCAAGCGTTGGCGTGTTGTGGAGATCGTGGAGAAGGCGAAGTAGTCTTCGCTTGACCGGAGAGGAAGATGATCAGGGAACAATCCAATCTGGTGGTCGCCGACAACACGGGTGCCAAGCGCGTCCAGTGCATTCGTGTGCTGGGCGGCACGCGCAAGCGATACGCCCGAGTGGGCGACGTGATTGTCGTCACCGTCAAGGCTGCCATTCCTGGCAGCGGCGTGAAGAAGGGCGACGTGAGCAAGGCCGTCATCGTTCGCACCAAGAAGGAAACCCGGCGGGCGGACGGCTCCTACATCCGCTTCGACGAGAACGCGGCTGTTCTCATCAACGACCAACTCGAGCCGCGGGGCACTCGTATCTTTGGTCCGGTGGCGCGGGAGCTACGTGAAAAACAGTACATGAAAATCATCTCCCTCGCACCTGAAGTACTGTGAGGTTGAGTCGACTGCTGGAGACTGAGCAGAATGAAGGTTCGTAAGGACGACCAGGTGCTGGTCATAGCTGGGAACTATCGGGGCAAGCGCGGCCGGGTTCTCAAGGTTTTCCCGAGTCGCGACCGGATCATCGTTGAAGGCGTGAACTTCATCAAACGGCACAGCCGACCGACCCAGCAGAATCCGCAGGGCGGCATTATCGAAAAAGAGGCTCCGATTCACGTATCGAATGTGATGGTCATTTGCCCGAAGTGCAATACTCCGACGAGAGTTTCGCACGAATTCTTCGGCGAAGAAGGGAAGGCAGCGCGCCGGAAATCCCGGGTGTGCAAGCAGTGTGGCGAGATGATCACGACGGCGTGAGCACGGCGCTGCCCGGCATCACGGCGCAATAGACGACGAGCAATAGAGGATCCATGGCAAGCAAGAACGGCTACGAACCCCGGTTGCTGACGAAATACCGGGAAGAGATCATTCCCTATCTGATGAAGCGCTTTGGCTACCGCAATGTCATGCAGGTGCCAAGGCTGGAGAAGATCGTCGTGAACATGGGGGTCGGCGAAGCGACGCAAGACCCGAAGATTCTCGAGAAGGCCGTCGAGGACATGACGGTGATCACTGGACAGCGTCCAATGATCACGCGAGCGCGCAAGTCGATCTCAAACTTCAAGCTGCGCGCAGGGATGGCCATCGGCTGCAAGGTGACCCTGCGGGGGTGGCGCATGTACGAGTTTCTCGATCGTCTCATCAGCATCGCCATTCCGCGCATCCGAGATTTTCGCGGGCTACCCGATCGGTCGTTCGACGGTCGCGGCTGCTTCTCCATGGGGATCCGCGAGCAGGTCATTTTCCCGGAGATTGATTACGATAAGGTGGACCGCATCCGCGGAATGAACATCACCGTGGTGACGACTGCGGAAACGGATGAGGAGGCATTCGAACTGCTATCGGCGTTCGGGATGCCGTTTCGGAAACGTTCATAACGAATCTGGGAGTTGCCTTGGCCAGGAAAGCACTTGTCGAGAAGGCAAAGAAGGAGCCGAAATTTGCAGTGCGCAAATATAATCGCTGCAAACGGTGCGGTCGGCCCCGCGCCTACCTGCGCAAATTCGGCCTTTGCAGGATTTGCTTCCGCGAACTTGCTTTGGAAGGCAAGATTCCGGGTATCGTGAAGTCCAGTTGGTAGAACGCAAACAAGAGGATTGCTCCTGATGTCAATGACGGATCCCATCGCTGATTTCCTGACGCGCATTCGGAACGCCTCCAGGGCCCGGCACCGGCGCGTGGATATACCAGCGTCGAAAATGAAGCGCGAGATGGCACGGATCCTGTTTGAATACGGCTTCATCAAGAATTTCATCGTGATCGATGACGGAAAGCAGGGTGTGATTCGGATCTACCTGAAGTACGACGACAAAGAGCGCCCTGTGTTGAATGGTGCCAAACGTGTCAGCAAGCCGGGGTTCCGCAAGTATGTCGGCGCCCAAGAGATTCCGCGGGTCTACAACAATCTCGGCATCGCCATTCTTTCGACTCCGCGAGGCATCCTCACCGACCGTGACGCGCGTAAGTTGAACGTCGGTGGGGAGCTTCTGTGCTACGTTTGGTGAGAACGGTTGCCTAATGTTTGGGAAGAATCGTGTCACGTGTAGGAAGACAGCCTATCGTCGTCCCTGACGGTGTGGACGTGCACCTTCAGGATAATCGGGTGGTGGTCAAGGGCCCCAAGGGGTCGTTGGAGCGCGACATCCACCCTGGCTTCACTCTGGAGCACGATGACGGCCAGGTCAAGCTGGTGCGGCCTGACGACTCGAAATCCACCCGCGCTTTGCATGGACTCTATCGTTCGTTGATCAACAACATGGTTGTTGGCGTCACCGAAGGGTTCCGGAAGAAACTTGAAATCGTTGGAGTGGGGTACCGTGCGGACAAACGGGGGCGCGGTATCAATCTTCAGCTCGGCTTCTCGCATCCGATCTTCTTCGTCCCGCCCGAGGGAGTGGAAGTTCGTGTTGAGGGACCCACGAACATCATTGTGGAAGGAATCGACAAGGAGCTTGTCGGTCAGGTTGCGGCCAAGATCCGTTCCTTCAGGCCGCCGGAGCCTTACAAGGGCAAGGGCATCCGGTATGAGGGAGAGCAGATCCGCCGCAAGGCCGGCAAGGCCGCGGCGTAGGCCGGAGGTGGTTTGGTTTTGAGGTTCAGTTGATCCAGGGCACGTAGATGAAAATCGATAAGAGCAAGATCAAAGCGCAGCAGCGCCTGAGGAAGAAAAAACACATCCGCAAGAGAGTCCGGGGCACCCCCGAGCGGCCTCGTCTCGTGGTGTTTCGGAGCGCAACGAACATCTATGCGCAGCTCGTGGATGACATGGCCCAGCGCACGATCACGGGCGTTTCCAGCCTGTCTCCAGGGATTCGCGAGCAAGCCGCCAAGGCCACGAGCAAGGTCGAGCAGGCTCGGCTGGTCGGCAAGGCCATCGCCGAGAAGGCCAAGGCGCTAAAGATCGAACGGGTCGTGTTCGATCGCGGCGGGTATCTGTATCATGGTCGTGTCAAGGCGTTGGCCGATGCTGCGCGTGAAGGTGGGCTCATCTTTTAGGATCGGGAGTAGGCGTGAAAACCGAAAGAATCAATCCCAGCGAACTTGACCTGAAAGAGAGGGTCATTCATATCAACCGCGTGGCCAAGGTCGTCAAAGGCGGCCGGCGTTTCAGCTTCAACGCCATCGTGGTTGTGGGGGATGGGCACGGTCACGTGGGCGTCGGCCTGGGGAAAGCCAACGAGGTCACCGATGCCATCTCGAAAGCTTCAGAGAACGCCAAGAAAAGCCTGGTGCGTGTGCCGCTGGTCAACGGCACCCTGCCCCACGAAGTGCATGCGAAATACGGCGCCGGCAAGGTGTTCCTGAAACCGGCCTCACCGGGAACGGGTGTGATCGCCGGCAGCGCCGTGCGGGCGATCATGGAAGCGGTCGGCGTCCAGGATGTGCTTTCGAAATCCTTGGGCTCGGCCAACCCTCACAACGTGGTCAAGGCGACGATGAAGGCTCTCACTTCCTTGATGGATGTGGGTATGGTGGCGCGCCGGCGGGGAATGACGCCGCACGAGGTGTACTCGAAAACGCTGGTCTCGTAACCCTGGGACATCGGCATGGCAAAAAAGAAAACAAAGCAGTTGAAAATCACCCAACGGCGGAGCCTCATCGACTACCCCGACAAGCAGCGCCGCACCATGCAGGCTCTGGGATTGCGGCGCATCAATCATTCGGTAATCCATGTAGATTCGCCGCAAGTGCGGGGGATGATCGCCAAGGTGGCTCATCTCGTCGAAGTTGAGGAGCTGTGAGTATGGACTTGTCCAATCTCAAATCCGCGCCGGGTGCGGTCCGGAAGGTCAAGCGCATCGGTCGCGGCAATGCTTCGGGCCATGGCGGCACCTCATGCCGCGGCCACAAGGGACAGCGGTCGCGCAGCGGATCGAAGCGTCGCCCCTGGTTCGAAGGCGGCCAGATGCCGCTGCAACGTCGGCTACCGAAACGCGGCTTTACCAACATCTTCCGGGTCGAGTATCAGGTCGTGAATTTGTCCGATCTCGACCGCGTGAAGCGGGCGACGAAGATCACTCCAGAGGTCCTGTACAAACATCGAATCATTCGCAAGAAGAATCAGCCGGTGAAAATCCTGGCAAATGGAGAACCGAAGAAGGCCTACCAGATTTCGGCCCACGCATTCAGCCAGGCAGCTCGGGAAAAAATTGAAAAAGCTGGAGGCACAGTAACGGTCTTATGATTCGGAGCTTTGAAAACGTCTTCAAGATCCCCGAGCTGAAACGTCGTATCGTCTTCACCCTGCTTATGCTGGTCGTCTACCGAATCGGTGGCCATGTGCCGGTTCCGGGTATCAACGGCCAGGCGCTGTTGGAGTTCTTCCGCCAGTCGCAGGGAGGCGGCCTTCTGGGCTTATACGATCTGTTTGCCGGTGGCGCTTTTTCCCGCGCCACCGTTTTTGCGTTGGGCATCATGCCGTACATTTCGGCTTCGATCATCCTGCAGCTGCTCGGCGCGGTGATGCCCTATTTCCAGAAACTACAGAAGGAGGGCGAGGAAGGCCGAAAGAAGATCACGCAGCTCACACGATATGGCACCGTGCTTATTTCCGCCCTGCAGGCGTACGGCGTCAGCGTGTTTCTGGAGAGCATCAAGACGTCCAGCGGTTTGCTGGCGGTGCCCGAGCCGGGTTGGGGATTCCGCCTGCTGACCATTCTGTCGCTGACGGCCGGCACGGTGCTGATCATGTGGTTGGGCGAGCAGATCACCGAGAGGGGCATCGGCGAAGGGATTTCGCTGATCATCTTCATCGGCATCATCGCTCGCTTCCCGAACACCGTGATTGCTGAGCTGCAGCAGGTGGTCGGCGGCACGCGCTCGGTGCTGGTGGAGCTCCTGCTGGTGGGAATCATGGTCGTGACGACGGGCGTTGTGGTCTTGCTCACTCAGGGAACACGAAAGATTCCGGTGCAATATGCCAAGCGCGTTGTTGGCCGCAAAATCTACGGCGGCCAGAGCACGCACATCCCGTTGCGGGTGAACACGGCCGGCGTGATGCCCATCATCTTCGCCCAGTCGATCATGTTTCTGCCGCAGACGGTGACGACGTTCTTTCCTCAAAGCCAGCTCATGCAGACCTTTGGGTCGTACTTCAGCTATGAGTCGCTCACCTACTGGGCGGTCTACGGCGTGTTGATTGTGTTTTTCACGTTCTTCTACACCGCCATCGCCTTGAATCCAGTCGACGTGGCGGAGAACATGAAGAAGTACGGCGGGTTCATCCCGGGGGTGCGGCCGGGCAAGCGCACGGCGGAGTACATCGACTACATCCTGACGCGCATCACCTTGCCGGGTTCGATTTTTCTGGCTTTGATCGCCATCTTCCCCTATTTTCTGGTGAAGATGACCCAGGTGTCGTACGGGTTTGCTCAGTTTTATGGCGGCACTTCATTGCTGATCATCGTCGGCGTTGCGCTGGATACGTTGCAACATCTCGAATCCCACTTGTTGATGCGGCACTATGACGGCTTTATGAAAGGAGGAAAGATTCGCGGTCGAAGACGGTTTGCCTGATGCAAAAGCCGGGGAGTGAATGAGACTCATCTTCTTGGGGCCGCCCGGAAGCGGCAAGGGAACACAAACAGAGCTGTTGGCGCAGGAGCAAGGTATCCCAAAGATCTCTACCGGAGATATTCTCAGAGAGGCGGTACGCCAGGGCACTGCGCTGGGCCGCAAAGCTCGCAGCTACATGGACGCTGGAGAACTTGTACCCGATGAGGTGATGGTCGCCCTCATCGCGGAGCGGATCAAGCAGGATGACTGCCGCGACGGTTTTCTCCTGGACGGTTTCCCTCGCACGATCCATCAGGCCGAGGCCTTCGACGAGATCCTGCAACAGGCCTCGATCCAAGTGGATGCCGCTATCAGCCTGGAAGTGCAGCGTGAGGTGCTCATCGAGCGCCTGGAGAACCGGCAGACATGTGAATCTTGCGGCATGGTCTATAACCAGAAGACGAATCCGGCGCCGCAGAATGGGCGTTGTAAAAAGTGTGGCGGTAAGATCCTGCACCGATCAGACGACGATAAAGCGACGATGATGAAGCGCCTGTCGGTATTCGAAGCGCAGACGAGGCCTTTGAAGCAGTACTATTCCGAGCGCAATCTGTTAGTTGCCATTGACGGCAGCCGGTCGATTTTCGAAGTGCATCAGGCGATCCTTTCCGAGCTGGATCGGCGAAAGCAGAGAGAATGATTCACCTGCGTAGTAGGAAGGAAATCGAGCGAATTCGCGAGAGCTGTCGAATTGTCGTTGAGACGTTTCGATTGGTTGAGGAACTTATCGAGCCTGGCATTCGAACCGAGGAAATCGATCGCGAGGTCGACCGGTTTATCCGGTCCAAAGGGGGGGTTCCCGTGTTCAAAGGGTATGGCGGGTTCCCGGCAAGCTCTTGCATTTCGGTCGAAGAGGAAGTTGTGCACGGAATACCGGGCCGGCGCAAATTGAACGCTGGTGAGCTTGTCAGTGTCGATATCGGTGTCTTGTACAACGGCTGGGTCGGAGACGCCGCCAAAACCTACCCGGTCGGAGAAGTATCTCCGGAGAAAGTTCGCCTGATGAAGGTGACCCTGGACGCGTTGTACAAAGGGTTGGAACAGGCCAAGGTGGGTAACCGCCTGTCGGATATTTCACATGCAGTTCAGGAGTACGTGGAGGCTCATGGATACTCGGTGGTTCGGGAGCTGGTGGGACACGGCGTCGGCAGGAAGCTGCACGAGGAGCCCCAGGTCCCAAATTTCGGCCCGCCGGGGCGTGGGCCACGGCTTCGTCCTGGCATGGTCCTCGCGGTGGAGCCGATGGTGAACATGGGCAGTGAGGAGGTGGAGACGACAGGCGATCGATGGACGGTGCGCGCCATCGACGGACTGCCGTCGGCACACTTCGAGCACACTATTGCCATCACCAATGGCGAGCCCGACATTCTAACAGAAGGACTTTAGGCCCCTGTATGGCGAAAGAAGAAGCGATACGAGTCGATGGAACGGTGATCGAAACGTTGCCCAACGCGACGTTCCGGGTGGAATTGGAGAATGGACACAAAGTCCTGGCCCATATCTCCGGGAAGATGCGCATGCACTTCATCAAGATTCTCCCCGGAGACAAGGTGACGGTCGAACTTTCCCCCTACGACCTGAGCCGCGGGCGCATCGTATATCGCTACAAATGATACCCCCGGTCCGCTGAGTCGCTGCATCAGGGACGTTTCGATAGCGTGGGAGTCAGAGCATGAAAGTGAGGTCGTCGGTAAAGCGCATCTGCGACAACTGCAAGATCATACGGCGCAAGGGCGTCGTGATGGTCATTTGCAAGAATCCGCGGCACAAACAGCGTCAAGGCTAAAAGGGAGGAGATGTCGTGGCACGAATAGCGGGAGTCGACTTGCCCCGTGAGAAGCGGGTCGAGATCGCTCTGACATACATCTATGGCATCGGCCGGACGAGCGCCAACAAGATCCTCGAGCAGACAGGGGTCGATCCCGACAAGCGCGTCAAAGACTTGAGCGGTGAGGAGCTCGCCAAGATCCGCAACGTCATTGCGGCCGACTACAAGGTCGAGGGGGCGCTGCGGACCGAGGTGCAGATGAACATCAAGCGCCTGATGGAGATCGGCTGCTATCGAGGCCTGCGCCACAAGCGGAATCTGCCAGTACGCGGACAGCGTACTCACACCAATGCGCGCACGCGTCGGGGGCGCCGGCCGAGTGTCGGTGTGAAGAAACGGGCGGGCAAGAAATAGGTTTCGCCCGGTTGAACCCTTCGGCCGGAGCTGCAGGCCGAGATTCTGTTTTGGAGGAGTGATTCTGTGGCAAATCGCAGACGTCGAACCGGAAAGAAAAAGGAAAAGGTTGAGGCCAACGGCGTGGCTCACATCCGGGCCACCTTCAACAACACCATCGTGACGCTCACCGATCCGTACGGCAACGTGATCTCCTGGGCTTCGGGTGGAAAGGTTGGCTTCAAGGGGTCGCGGAAGAGCACGCCGTTCGCTGCGCAGGTGGCAGCGGAGTCAGCGGCCAAAGAGGCCATGGACCTGGGGCTACGCCGGGTCGAGGTCATGATCAAGGGGCCGGGGTCGGGGCGTGAGGCAGCGGTGCGCTCGTTGCAGGCGGCAGGCCTGGAGATCACCGCCATCAAAGACGTCACGCCGATTCCGCACAACGGCTGCCGCCCGCCGAAGAGGCGCCGGGTATAGCCCGGGGTGGACCGTGCTGTAATAGGACAGATCAGGCTCAAGCACTGTCTGTGGTAACCATATCGAAGGAGGAGTTTCTTTTTGGCTAGGTATACGGGTCCCGTATGTAAGCTCTGCCGGCGTGAAGAGCGCAAACTGTTCCTCAAAGGCTCAAAGTGCTTCACGCCCAAGTGTCCCGTGGAAAAGCGGACGTATCCACCGGGCCAGCATGGCCGTACGAGGCGGTTCAAGCAGTCGGAATACGGCTTGCAGCTTCGCGAGAAGCAGAGGGTCCGCCGCATGTATGGTCTGCTGGAGAATCAATTCCACAGCTATTTCGTGCGCGCCAGCCGCCAGCCGGGTGTCACCGGCGAGAACCTCATGCGCCTGCTCGAACGACGCCTCGACAACATCGTTTTCCGGCTGGGTTTTGCGCCTTCACGGGCGGCGGCTCGGCAACTGGTTCGTCACCGCCATATCCTGGTGAACGATCGTGTCGTGGACGTGCCTTCCTACCTCTTGCGCCCTGGTGACGTCGTCAAGGTTCGCGAGAAGAGTAAGAGGCTCGGTATGATCCACGAGTCGTTGCGCAAGATGCGGGAGGGGCGTCAGCTTGCGTGGCTGGATCTGGACAAGGCGAACCTGTCGGGGAGCATTCGCGAGCTTCCGTCAAGGGCGGAGATCCCGGTGGAGGTCGACGAGTCGTTGATTGTGGAGCTTTACTCGAAATAGAGCTGATTGCGCCGGCTGCTGTTGAGGCCGGCTGTCATGGCAACCGTAGATCGAAAGCAGGTTGCTCGGAAACGCTAGGGGAATCAAAAGCTGGAGAGGAATAGATGAATTGGCCGAACCTTGAGATGCCGGAAGGTGTCGAGGTTGATGAAGCGGTCTACTCGAACACCTTTGGTCGCTTCATTGTACAGCCCCTGGAGCGCGGTTTTGGCGTAACAATCGGCAACGCTCTGCGCCGCGTCCTGCTGTCGTCGCTGCCTGGCGCAGCGATTACAATGGTGCGGGTCGAAGGGGTGCAACACGAGTTTAGCACAATCCCGGGGGTTGTGGAAGATGTTGCCGAGATCATTTTGAATTTGAAAGAAGTGCGCCTCAAACTTCTCAACAAGCGGCCGGACAAGGTCACCCTCGAGCTCCACGGACCGCGAGAGTTCAAGGCGGGCGACATTCAGAATGGCACGACGGAGTTCGAGGTTCTCAACCCTGACCTGCATATCGCCACGCTGAATGAAGACGCCGATATGCGTATGGAGCTGCGCATCGGTCGGGGCCACGGCTATGTGCCGGCGGAGGAGAACAAACTTCCGGATCAGCCCATTGGTGCGATTCCGATCGACGCGATTTTTTCGCCGGTGCGAAACGTCACCTATTATGTGGAAAACACGCGGCTCGGGCAGCGGACCGATTACGAGCGGCTGGTTCTCGAGATCACCACCGACGGCAGCGTCACACCCGATGATGCCCTCACCTACGCCGGCAAGATCTTGCAGGATCATATCAAGCTGTTCATCCACTTCGATATCGAGCCGGAGCAAGAAGAGCCTGCTGAGATCGACGAAGAAGTCCTGCGCATCCGCAAACTGCTGAAGATGCCGGTCGATGAACTCGAGCTGTCGGTGCGTTCCTACAACTGCCTGATGGCAGCCAATATCAAGACCATTGCAGATCTCGTCCGTCGCGATGAGCAGGAGATGCTCAAATTCCGTAACTTCGGCCGCAAGTCCCTGCAAGAACTCACGCGCATTCTCGAAGAGAAGGGCCTTCACTTCGGCATGGACGTGGATCGCTACCTCAAGGGAGAAAACGACTAAACGGGATTTCAGACCATGCGACATCGGAAAGCAGGGCGGAAACTGAAACGTACGGCGAGTCACCGGAAGGCGCTGCTGTCGAATCTTGCGGCAGAGCTTTTCAGGCACAAGCAGATTCGCACGACGACGGCCAAGGCGAAAGAGGCCCGCCGTTTGGCAGAGCGCATGATCACCTTCGCCAAGCGCGGAGACTTGCATGCTCGCAGGATGGTGCTACGCCGCCTGCATGATCGACATCTTGTCAAGTCGCTATTCGAAGAGATTGCTCCGAAGTATGCCGACCGTAACGGCGGCTATACGCGCATCATCAAACTCGGGCTGCGTCCTGGGGACGGCGCCGAAGTCTCTATCCTCGAGTTGGTCGGATACGAGGGGGTGCAGATCGCCAAAGAGGAGGAAAAGGCACGCAAGCGCCAGCAGCGCAAGAAAAAGCGCGCCGAAGAAGGTGCCGGGGAACCGGAAGCCACTGACGAAGAATAACCGAACGGATCGATTCCTGGGCCGAAAAGCCGGATGCTGGCATTGCATCTGGCTTTTTGTGTTTTGAATTGATATTGAGAGCAGGAATCGCTATATTGACCCGTTGAATGGTACAACAGGATCCGTAGAGAAGGAGCCGTGTCATGTCTGTCGCGACCTACTCGCCCGTCCGTGCCCCGAGAGGCACAAAGCTCACCTGCAAAGGGTGGGTGCAGGAGGCGGCCATGCGCATGCTGATGAACAACCTTGACCCCGAGGTTGCCGAAAAGCCCGAGGAGTTGATCATCTACGGAGGGACTGGCAAGGCCGCCCGCAACTGGGAGTGCTATCATGCGATCGTGCGCACGCTGCAGGAACTGGAGGACGACGAAACCCTGCTGGTGCAGTCGGGCAAGCCTGTAGGGGTGTTCCCAACGCACCGCGATGCGCCACGAGTGCTGATTGTCAATGCGATGCTGGTGCCGGCCTGGGCCACTGCCCAAAACTTCCGTGACCTGGAGGACAAGGGTCTGACGATGTACGGCCAGATGACGGCTGGCAGTTGGATCTACATTGGCACGCAGGGCATTCTGCAGGGGACGTTTGAGACCTTCGCTGCCGCCGCCAAGAAACATTTCGGCGGCGATCTCCATGGCAAGCTGGTTGTTTCAGGTGGTCTCGGGGGCATGGGTGGCGCCCAGCCTTTGGCTGCGACGATGAACGGCGGCGCCTTTCTCGGCGTCGAGGTTGACCGCCAGCGGATCGAGCGGCGGCTGGCCACGGGCTACTGCGATCGGATGACCGACGACCTCGATGAGGCGCTGCGGTGGCTGCTCGACGCCAAGGAGCACCGGCAAGCCCTCTCCGTCGGCCTCGTCGGCAATTGCGCCGACGTGCTGCCTGAACTGGTCCGGCGCAGAATCGTCCCCGACTTGCTCACGGATCAGACGTCCGCGCACGACGAGTTGAACGGTTACGTGCCGCACGGAATTCCCTACGAAGAAGCGCTGAAGCTGCGCCGCAACGACCCTCAGGAGTACATCCGCCGCGCCTATCAATCGATGGCGGTGCACGTGCGGGCGATGCTCGAACTTCAAAAGATGGGGGCGGTGACGTTCGACTATGGAAACAACCTGCGCGGCCAGGCTCTGCAGGCCGGCGTGGAAAATGCCTTCGACTTTCCGGGTTTCGTGCCCGCCTATATCCGGCCGCTCTTCTGCGAGGGCAGGGGGCCTTTCCGCTGGGCGGCTCTCTCCGGCGACCCCGAGGACATCTACAAGACCGATGAGAAGGTGCTGGAGCTGTTCCCCGAAGATGCCACGCTGAATCGATGGATTCGCCTGGCGCGGGAAAAGGTGAAGTTCCAGGGCCTGCCGGCGCGTATCTGCTGGCTTGGGTTGGGGGAGCGCGATCGCTTCGGAGTGGCCATCAACGATATGGTGGCTCGCGGAGAGCTGAAGGCTCCGATTGTGATCGGCCGCGACCATCTTGATACTGGGTCGGTGGCGTCGCCGAACCGGGAAACGGAGGGCATGCGCGATGGCTCCGACGCGATCGCCGATTGGCCGGTGTTGAACGCCCTTCTCAATGCGGTCTCGGGGGCCTCCTGGATTTCGGTGCACCATGGCGGCGGCGTCGGTATCGGCTACTCGATCCATGCCGGCCAGGTCATTGTGGCCGATGGCACCAAGGAGGCCGAGATTCGCTTGCGTCGCGTGCTCAGCAACGACCCGGCCATCGGCATAGCGCGACACGCAGACGCCGGGTATGAGGAAGCGATAGCGACCGCGAAAGCGCACGGCCTGAAAATCCCGATGATGAAATAGTGCCGCGGCGGATACTGATCAAAAACATCGGCCAGTTGGCAACACCTGTATCGCTGCGAAGCGAGGAAGGTCGATTCCTCCCCAACTGGCAGCTGCGGCTGGTTGAGGATGCGGCTCTGTTGATCGAGGACGATCGTATCGCTGCGGTCGGGTCGTCCTCCCAGATTTCTGCCTGGCAGGAGAAAGGCGATTTCGCATCCGTTGTCGACGCCGCTGGCGGCACGGTGACCCCGGGCCTTGTCGATGCCCACACTCACCCCGTCTTCCTACATACACGCGAGCATGAATTCGAGATGCGCCTGGCCGGCAGGTCGTACGAGGAGATTGCCGCAGCCGGTGGGGGAATTCGATTCAGTGTTCGCGACCTGCGCCAGGCATCCCGCGAACAGCTTTTGAACGCCGTGGTTTCCAGGCTGGACCGCTTTCTGGCTCAGGGGACGACGACCATCGAGGCCAAGAGCGGCTACGGCCTGTCATGGCCGACGGAGCGGCTATCGCTGGAAGTCATCCAGGAGCTGAATCGGACCCATCCGCTCGACCTCGTCCCAACCTTCCTCGGCGCTCATGAAGTCCCCGACGAGTACCGCGAGAACCGCTCCGCCTATATCGACCTGCTTGTGGAAGAGATGATCCCGCAGGTCGCCGCAGCCGGCCTGGCGGAGTTCTGCGATGTCTTCTGCGAACGGGGTGTTTTCTCCGTGGATGAGGCGCGCCGGGTGCTGGCGGCAGCAAGAGAGGCCGGTCTGAAGTTGAAGATTCATGCCGATCAGTTGACAGCGAGCGGAGGTGCTGCTCTGGCCGCCGAGCTGGGAGCCGTTTCCGCGGATCATCTCGATCATACCCCCGAATCGGATCTTGAGGCGCTGCGGCGTGCTGGCACCGTCGCCGTGCTGCTTCCCGGGGCGGTTTTCTTTCTTGGCAAGGATCACGATGCACCGGCCAGAAAGTTCATCGAGGCGGGGCTGATGGTGGCTGTGGCGACTGACTTCAACCCCGGAAGTTGCATGAGCGAATCATTGCCGCTGATGATGACGCTCGCCTGCCTGCGGAATGGGCTGTCACCGTCGGAGGCGCTGGTTGCCGCTACGTACCACGCCGCGTGCGCCATCGACCGCGGGAACCAAATCGGTACGCTTGAAGTTGGGAAACGGGCGGACGTAGTAATCTGGGATGCTCCCAACTATCTGCATCTCGTCTACCATTTCGGTGTCAACCTGGCCCGTACGGTCATCAAGCGTGGTCGGGTCGTTTCCGGACAGACTGCAGTACGGACAGCCGGCCTGCACTCCGCCGGCGTCGAGTCGTAGAAGCGGAAGGAGGAGTGACTTGCGGTTCATACCACTTGCGGGGGGAATTCTTGGAGCGGTCCTGCTGATGGCGGGACTGACGGCGTGCGCGGGAGACTCTCCCCTGGGCGCGGACTCGGGTACCCTCGATCCCGGGCAGAGGGGCAAAGTCGTGCAGGCCACGTTCACCGAGGTCGCCTACGATACGACTTTCCCCGATCCGGTCGCCACGGGCGACAGTCCTTTGCTGCTGGTGGGTAGATTGAACGAAACCGAGACGCGGTTCCTGCTGCGGTTTCAGAACCTGCCCGATAGCGTGGTCGTCAACAGCGCCGAGCTGGTGCTGTTCGCTCGCAGAGCCATCGGCAGCGGTGCTGATTTCGACATCACCCTCCACAAGGTCACGGCGGACTGGCAGGAGAGCGACGTGACGGACGAATCCTTCAAAGACAGCTTCGATCCGCAGCCTGTGGGTATGCAGACTGTATCCGCCGCTGATTCGGACACGGTGGTTGTAGCCATCGACACCACACTCGTCACAGGCTGGACGGACGGCAGCATTGAGAACGACGGTCTTCTCGTGCAGTTCAACGATGCCACCTTCATCAAGACGTTCCTCTCCCGGCATACCAGCGGCGGCAATCCGGAGCTTCGGCTGCGGTACACCGCAGGGGGTGCGACGGTGGATTCCACTTTTTTCCCTACCGCCGATGCCTTTCTGGCTCGGCGCCTGACGGATCTGCCAGCCGGCTTGCTGTATGTCGGCAACGGCATCGCGGATCGGGCCGCTCTCCGCATCGATGTGGCTACGATACCGGCCACCGCGACCGTCAACCGCGCCAAGCTGCGTTTCACCCTAGCTCCAGAGCAATCCGTTCTTACGCCCGACCCGCTCATTCTCGGGGCTTTCCCGCTGGCCCTGCCGCTTGAGCCGGGGCAGCCGGTCGTTTTCGACTCGACCTTTCGAGCGCCGCAGTTCTTTCTTTACGACACGACGTCGGTGGTCGAGCTGGACGTCACCGACATGGTGCAAGCGTGGGTCACCGGCGAGCGGCCCAACCAAGGCCTGACGGTTCGATCTTTGGTCGCCAACCGCGATATCGCCCGGGTGGCGTTCGAGTCGAGGCTGGCATCCGACAGCGCGCTCCGGCCTCGCCTGGAGGTGGACTACACGCTGCCGCCATACTTTGGGAAATCTGCCATTGCGAGGGACGAATGAAGCGAGTTCTGTTTCTGACGTCGGCTGTGGTGCTTCTCAGCGCATCGGCCGCTGCACCTTTCCCGGGCTCTTTCTTCTCCACCCGTGCGCTGGGTCTGCGAAGTTACTACCCCAATGCCCGTACCCTGGGCCTGGGCGGATTGGCCATCGCCCTGGACGACTGGCGCGCACCCTCATCGTTGAACCCCGCTTTGCAATCGCGCATTACGCTGACTCGCCTGTCAGTGAGTTTCTTGCACGAGACCTCCGGCGCGAAGGCCGGTCTGCAGAGCGGCCGCGTCACCGATAGCAATGTGACCGGGGCGCAGTTCTACATCCCGTTCGGGAAGGGGCTTGGGCTTGCTGCCGGTATTCGCCCTTATACCGTCGTCGAATATTCATTCCAGAACGAGGGCGATACGCCCGATGTGCATTTCATCGAGAAGCTCAGCGGTGATGGCGGGGTGAATACGGCCTTCCTCGGCTTTTCGGCTGGAGTCGGCAAGCATGTGCAAGTTGGCGTAAGAGGCAATGCTTTCTTTGGCAGGATCAAGCGTATCTGGGAGGTCAATTACGCCAGCACCGAATTCAAGAGCACCAAGGACGAGCTTCGCAGCTACATGCGCGGCTACGGCGTGACTCTCGGTGCCGTTGTGAGCCCGGTCCAGGCGTGGCGAATCGGAGCTGTGCTGACGCCTGGTTTCGACCTTACGTCCGAGGATGACCTCAGCAGTCGCTCCGGCTCCGAGAACCCGACACAAAAGTTCCAGTACCACATCCCCGTCGAATACGGCATCGGCACGACCTTCAACCTTCTCGATCGTCTGCTGGTCGGCGTCGATGTGCTGGCGCAGCGATGGAGCCAGTTCGAGAAAGAGGGGCAGAAGGTTGCAAACTGGGAAGACGCGTTGCGTGTCGGCGGTGGCGTTGAGATCACGGGTCATCGAGGACGTTACGCCGGCTTCTTCAACCGCCTGTCGTATCGAATTGGTGCCTACTACTCGCGTCTGGGACTCCAGATGCCTGAAGGCAGGCGGGTCAGCGAAGCGTTCGCGACGTTCGGCCTGGGCGTACCGTTCAACGGCAACATCGGCCGCATCGACATCGCCGTGCAGGTCGGCAAGCGCGGCAGCCGGCCCGACAATCCGGTGGAGGAGACGGTTTGGCGGATTGCCGTCGGCGTCACTGGTGGTGAGTTGTGGTTTATCCGGCGTCGCTAAGTCCTGGTTTCACAGAAATTTTCGCTTGACTTCTAGACAAAATCTTGGTAAAATCCGTTTCGCGGTGTTGTCCCGTTGAGACCGGTAATTCAGCTCTTAAGGAGGATGGAAAAGTGAACCCTGCGTACAGCAAGAGTGCTTGGGTGGCTGTTCTGGTGAGCAGTGCCCTGCTGCTGGGGGTGATGGCCATGGGCTGCCAACCGAAGGGTGCCGCTACGAAGGTTGAGACCAGCGAATCGGAGGCGATGGCGGCGAAACGGGACTCCTTGATGCAGGTCTACAAGCGCAAGCTCATGATCACCTGGAGCCTTGGTTTCGAGAATTACAAGAACAAGCAATACCAGGATGCGGTCAAGCACTTCTGGCGCATCGTGAAGATGGACACCATCGACATGTTCCCCGACGTCTACGGCCTGCTGCAAGACGCCTATTTCAAGCTGGGGAAGGCAGACAGCGCTGAGATGGTGGTCCGCCTGGGCGTCGAGAAACGGCCGCAGGACGTGGGGCTGCGCCGGGTGCTGGCCTACATCGAAAACGCCAAAGGCAACGTCGACGCCGCCATCAAGGGGTATGAGTTTGTGGTCGAACACGAGCCCAAGTCCATCGACGACTGGCGGCGGCTGGCCGATCTCTACGTGCGTGCCAACCGGCTGGACGATGCCATCCGGGCGTACAACAAGATCGTCGAGCTCAATCCCAAGGACAAGAAAGCCCAGGAGGCCCTTGCCGCTCTTTTCCGGGCCACCGGACAGGCCGAGCGAGCGGTGGAACAAAAGGAGAAAATCCTTGCCACCGACCCGACCAACACCAAGTTGATGTTCGAGCTTGGTGAAACGTACTTCCGCATGGGCGAGTACCCGAAGGCGATCGAGAAGTTCAAGATGCTACTGCAGATCACTCCCAATGATGTGCAGGCTTTGGAGTATCTCGGGAACTCGTACCAGAATATCGAAAAATACCGCCAGGCGATTGCTACCTATCAGAAGCTCTTGAAGCAGGAGCTGAGCGACAGGAAGCGCAAGAAGGTTCTGGCGGAGATGGCTCGATGCTATAAGGAGCTGGGGCAGTGGACCGTGGCGCGTCGTTACGCCCGGCGCTCCCTGAACATCGACCCGAAATTCGGTCTCGGTCTGATCGCCATGGGTGAGATCTACGAGGCAGCAGCCGAAAAGTGTGTCTCCCAGCGGAAGGACCAAAAGGCCACCTTCGATGATAAGCTCGTCTACGAGATGGCGGCAAACTACTACCGGCGGGCCAGTCAGGATCTGGAATACCGCGACGAGGCAAAGCGACGGCTGTCGTACGTGGAGGTCCTGGTTCCGACCCAGGAGGATCGGTTCTTCAACAAGGGGAAAACGAAGCCGACAGATCCTTGCTATAGCTGGATTCAGAAATGAAGAGCTGAGCTTTCGGCGTCGAAAACAACCGTCGTTCGGTCGCGGATCACAGTTCCTGAACGGGAGGTTGTCGTCGGCCGGGCGACGAAGGAGGCGAGTTTGCGTCACGTACGAGAAACCGATCCCGATGTCTACCAGGCCATCGTTGGTGAGACGCGGAGGCAGAACACCACCCTCGAGCTGATCGCCTCGGAGAACTTCGTCAGCAAGGCTGTGCTCGAGGCCATGGGGCAGGTGATGACCAACAAGTACGCGGAGGGGTACCCTCGCAAGCGTTACTACGGCGGCTGCCAGTACGTGGATGTGGTGGAGGAATTGGCAAGGGAGCGTGCCAAACGGCTGTTCGGGGCGGAACACGCCAATGTGCAGCCGCACTCCGGGTCACAAGCGAACATTGCCGCCTACTTCTCCTTCCTCAAGGCCGGCGAGACCATTCTCGGGATGAACCTGGCCCACGGCGGCCACCTCACCCATGGCAGCCCGGTGAATTTCTCCGGCCGCCTTTTTCGCGTCGTCTTCTACGGTGTCCGCCGCGACACCGGTCGAATCGACATGAACGAAGTCGAGGATGTGGCGAAAAAAGAGAAGCCGCGGCTGATCATGACCGGTGCCAGCGCCTACTCGCGCGAGATCGACTACGCGGCCTTTCGCGACATCGCCGAACGTGTCGGCGCCTACCTGGTGGCCGACATCGCCCATCCTGCTGGCCTGATCGCCACGGGATTGATCTCCAGCCCCCTGCCTCACTGTCATGCCGTAACCACCACGACGCACAAGACCTTGCGCGGTCCGCGCGGCGGCATGATCTTGGTGGGCAAGGACCAGGAAAACGACCAGAACGTCGTCACCCCCAAGGGGAGGCTGAAGACCTGGGCCGAAATCATCGACTCGAACGTCTTTCCGGGCTTTCAGGGTGGGCCTCTGATGCACGTCATTGCGGCCAAGGCTGTGGCCTTCCAGGAGGCACTGCAGCCGTCGTTCGTCGAATACTCCAAACAGATCATCCGCAATGCCAAGACGTTGGCTCAGAAACTGCTGAACCTGGGTTACGACATCGTTTCGGGGGGCACCGATACGCATCTGATGCTGGTCGACCTGCGGAGCAAAGGGCTTACCGGCAAGGAAGCCGAGGCTGCCCTGGAAGCGGCCGGAATCACCGTCAACAAGAACATGGTGCCGTTCGACGATAAGAGTCCCTTTGTTACCAGCGGCATACGCATCGGCACCCCCGCTCTCACCACCCGAGGCATGAAAGAAGATGAGATGCGGGAGATCGCTTTCTTGATCGATAAGGTGCTCTCCAACATCGGCAACGACGAAGTGACCAAGCGCGTTCGACATCAGGTGAACGATCTCTGTCAACGGTTTCCGCTCTACGACTTCGAAGCGCTTCCCGAGGCATAATCAACAGGTGAATCCATGCGTTGTCCGTTCTGCAACTACGAAGACAGCCGGGTGATCGACTCGCGTGGGAGCAACGAGGGTCGAGTGGTTCGGCGGCGCCGGGAATGTCTGAGCTGCGGTCGGCGGTTTACGACGAAGGAGTACGTGGAGGAGCAGCCCTTGATGGTATCGAAAGCGGATGGCCGTCGCGAGCCCTTCGATCGCGAGAAGCTCCGGCGCAGCATCCAGCTGGCGTGCACCAAGCGGCCGATTTCCACAGATGTGATCGGCGAGCTGGTGTCGGAGATCGAGAACGAGTTACGGGACAAGACACGCGACGAGGTCGAATCTAGAGTCATCGGGCAGATGGTGATGGACCGCCTGCGGAATCTCGACGAAGTGGCCTACGTGCGCTTCGCTTCGGTCTACCGCCGTTTTCAAGCCAAGGAGGAGTTCCTGAGCGAGCTGGAAGGTCTGCGGGACTGACAAAGAGACAAAAGGCCGCATCCGCGCGCCAGGTCCGGTCGAGAGGTTGGAGTGTCTGAGCTGGGAGGCGGTGTCTGAGACGGACCGGGTGGGGCTCGACCTGCGGCGGTGAGCCAGGAGTGAATGAGGACCGGCAGATAGACCAGGCGAGCAGCAAGCCTGCGACTATCTGCTGTTTTGTGTTGAGTCATGGGCGTGAGGTAATTGCCAGCACATGGATGAGGAAAAGCAAAGCCAGCGCGATGAACGTGAAATGCCGTTTCTAGAACATCTCGAAGAGCTGCGCTGGCGGATCATCAAGAGCCTGATCGCGGTCGCCGTCGGGGCCCTGGCCGCCTACTTCTTCTCCGACCGGATCCTCGACATTTTGATTGCGCCGTACCAAAGCGCCTTTCGGCACCTGGCAGCCAACGGCAACGACACCTCCCTGCCGGATATCTCGAGGCGGCTGATCTTTCTGTCGCCGACCGAGGGCTTTCTGGTTCGTATCAAGGTGGCGCTGTTCGCGGGCTTTCTGGCGTCGCTACCGGTGATCTTCTACCAGATGTGGAAGTTCGTCGCTCCGGGGTTGCTGGAAAAGGAGGAGCGTTACCTGAAGACCATCGTCACCCTGTCGGTCGTCTGTTTTGCCGTCGGCGCGCTGTTTTGCTACTTCGTGATTCTGCGCTTCGGCCTGCGCTTCTTGCTCGGATTCGAGACTTCCACGATCATCGCGGCCATCTCGATCAGCAAGTACCTGGGATTCGTCACCATGCTCCTGCTGGTCTTCGGTCTGGTGTTCGAGCTTCCCGTGGTCACGCTGTTCCTTGCAAAGCTGGGGTTCTTGACACCGCCTTTCATGCGGCACTACCGCCGCTACGCCTACGTGGTTTTCTTCGTGTTCGCCGCGGTCCTCACGCCCCCGGACGTTTTCACGCAGATTATGCTGGCGGGGCCGTTGATCCTCTTGTATGAGATCAGCATCTGGATTGCCAAAGTGGCCGCGCCGAAGACGACGTGAGCGCAGTTGCATCAGCGTTACCTCGAGCCAAGAGAAGGAGGAGAGCCGGAATGTCGATCAAACCCGACCAATGGATCAAGCGCATGGCCCTGGAGCACGGCATGATCGAGCCGTTTGTGGAGCAGCAGGTTCGGGAGAATGTCATCTCCTACGGGCTCTCGTCCTACGGCTACGACGTTCGCATCGCCGATGAATTCAAGATCTTTACCAACCTGAACACGACCATCGTCGATCCCAAGAACCTCGACCACAGGTCGCTGGTGGATTTCAAGGGTGAGGTCTGCATCATCCCGCCCAACTCCTTTGCGCTCGGAAGGACGATCGAGTACTTCCGAATCCCGCGGCAGGTGATGACCATTTGCGTCGGCAAATCGACCTATGCCCGCTGCGGCATCATCACCAACGTGACGCCATTGGAGCCGGGCTGGGAGGGTCACGTGACATTGGAGATCTCGAACACCACGCCGCTGCCGGCGCGCATTTACGCCGGGGAGGGCATTGCCCAGATCTTGTTCTTCGAAAGCGATGAGCCGTGTCTGATTTCGTACGACGAGAAGCAAGGAAAATACCAGGCGCAACGCGGCGTCACGCTTCCACGTGTCTAACCCTGAGGGTACCTTGCCTGTCCGTCACCTTGCCGACCTACACCTGCATACCAATCATTCGGACGGCTTGCTTTCGCCGTCGGCCATTGTCGAACGCGCCGCCGCCATGGGTCTGCGGGTGGTGGCAATTACAGACCATGACGATGTCGCTGCCCTCGGTGAGGCCCGCCGCAGGGGCGAGGAGCTGGGCGTGGAGGTGCTGACGGGAGTGGAGTTGAGTACCAGCCTGAACGGGCGCGACTTGCACCTTCTCGGCTATCTCTTCGATCCCGCGCACCCGAGGATGGCAGAGTACCTTGAGTTCTTTCGAAACGAGCGCGTCAAACGTGTCGAGAAGATTCTGGATCGGCTGCGTGAGATGGGAATGCCATTGTCGCTGGACGAGGTGCTGGAGAGCGCCGGTTCGGGTTCTATTGGCCGGCCGCATGTCGCCGACGCCCTGGTGAAGGCGGGTTACGTGAACACCTTTCAGGAAGCCTTCAACCGGTATCTGGCGGATGATCAACCGGCATTCGTACCGAAATTCAAGATTAGCCCCAAAGAGGCGATAGAGTTGGTGCACGATGCCGGGGGAGTCGCCGCAGTGGCACATCCGGGGCTGGACCTGACCGATGACACGCTTGCTGCCGTCATCGAAGCGGGGGTGGATGCTATCGAGATTGTGCATCCCCAACACAACGCCGCCCAGCAGGCCCACTACCGCGCCATTGCCCGGGGCCACCACTTGCTGGAAACAGGTGGGTCCGACTATCATGGCGGCCGCAAGGGGAATGACGTGTTGGGAAAGTATACGATTCCGCTGGATGCCGTGCAGAAGCTGAAGGACGCTGCCTCGGGCATCGGTTAGAGGTCGGTGGCCAGGCAGCCGCATCCAGCTCACGCGCTTGAAAGGAATCCGAATGATCGTGCATCGATTTGAAGTGGGCGCCTTCGCCATGAATTGCTACCTGGCCATTTGCGAAGAGACCAGGTCGGCGGCCTTGATCGATCCGGGGGACGAAGCGGACCGCATTATTCTGGAGGTGGCCCGCACCGGAGCCAACGTCGAGAAAATCTTAGTGACGCACGCCCATCTGGATCATGTGCGCGAGGCCCGGCAGGTGAAAGAACACTACGGCGTGCCTTTGCTGATGCATGAGGCCGATCTTTTCTTGCTCCAAAACCTGTCCGCGCAGGCCCAGGCTTTCGGCCTCGGGGCAGCGGTGCCGCCCGAGGTCGACGAGTATGTGACTGAGGGGGATCGGGTAACGGTCGGCAAGATTGCCTTCGAGGTGCTCCATACCCCCGGCCACTCGCCCGGGTCGGTGACCTACGTGACCGCGGGGCACGCATTTGTCGGCGATGTGCTTTTCGCCGGATCGATTGGGCGCACCGATCTACCAGGCGGATCGTATGAAGAACTCTTACAGACGATACGGATGAAGCTTCTGCCGCTGGGCGATGAGACCGTGATTTATCCGGGACATGGCCCGAAGACCACCATCGGGCAGGAGCGCAGGACGAATCCGTTCTTGCTGGCTTCGTAACTCAGGAGGAATACAGTGGCACTGATCACTTTGGAAGACATCAAGAAAGACCCGTGGGTGCAGACCTATATCCAACGTGCCGACGAGTACCTGGAAGCGATTGGATACACCGAGCATGGCAAGCGCCACTGCGGTCTGGTGGCCAATATCGCCTACAACATCCTCACACGTCTGGGATTGCCGGAGCGGGAGGCCGAACTCTCGGCCATCGCTGGCTATCTGCACGACATCGGCAACGCCTACAATCGCCGCAACCACCCGTTCACCGGCGCCGTCCTTGCCCATACACTGCTGCGGGAGATGGGCATGCCGCCCGAGGAGGTGACCCAGGTGTGTGCGGCCATCGGCAGTCACGACGAAGACGGTGGCGAGCCGGTAAGCCGCATCGCCGCTGGACTGATTCTGGCGGACAAGTCGGATGTGCATCGCTCGCGTGTGCGAAATCCGGACATGATCAAATTCGATATCCATGACCGCGTCAACTACGCCGTGGAGAATTCCTTTCTGCGCGTCGACCCCGAGAGGAGGACGATCGCCCTGGAACTGACCATCGACACGAACATCTCCTCAGTGGTCGAGTACTTCGAGATTTTCCTGTCTCGAATGATCCTCTGCCGGCGGGCCGCCAGCTTTCTGAAGTGCGAGTTCAACCTGGTGATGAATGACACCCGCCTGCTGTAGGAAAAATGGCTTGCTTGCGGCTCAAAATCTACGTAAATTAAAGGTGATGGATCCGCGGCCTTCTGCTGCGGATTTCTGTTGATGGTCGGGACAAGGGATCTCTATGTATCCCTTTTTGTTTGCATAAATGTTCCTTGAAATGACTGTCAGGGGAGCGTCGCGACTTGCGCTTATCAGAATTGAAACAGGATTGAAAACCATCACAAGGAAGGCGTAAGAACATTGGCAAGGAGAAGGAGACCTCGTAAGGAAATCATCATCAACTCGACGGTTTCAGAAACGCGGACGGCAATCCTCGAAGATGGTAAACTGGTTGAGCTCTTTGTGGAGCAGCCGGAGAAGGAGCGGCAAGTCGGCGACATTTATCTGGGAAAGGTGGTCAATGTAGTCAGAGGGATGCGCGCGGCCTTCGTGGATATCGGACAGAAGCAGGACGCCTTCCTGCACTTTTCCGATATCGGAGAACGGCTCTACGATGCGGTCGATTTTCTCGACATCGATTCTCGAACCGACGGTGAACCGGGGCAGTCCAGAAGACCCTCTTCCATCCCCAAAGAGGGACAGGAGATCCTGGTTCAAATCATCAAAGAGCCGATCAGTAGCAAAGGCTCGAGGATCACTAGCGAACTGTCCATCCCTGGGCGCTTTCTGGTGCTCGTCCCCAACCACGACATCATTGGGGTTTCGCGCAAGATCTACAGCATCAAGGAGCGCCGGCGGTTGAAGAAAATCGCCCGCGATCTGCGCCCCAAGGGATTCGGCATCATTCTTCGCACGGTCGCCGAGGGGAAGACCGAACAGGAAATCAAGGCCGATCTAGACAGCCTCCTCGACACCTGGCGTGGCATCGAGAAACGACTCCGCAAGAGCAAGCCGCCGACTTTGATCTACAAAGACCTGGGGATGGCATCGAGTGTCATCCGCGATCTCTTCACCCCGGATATCCAACGTGTCGTCGTCGACTCACGCAAGCTCTACAAAAAGATCGGCTCGTACCTCAAAGAGGTGGCGCCCAACCTGCTGGACAAGGTTGAGTACTACGGTGATTCTCTGCCGATTTTCGACAAGTTCGGCATCGAGACGGAGATTGAAAAGAGCCTGGCCCGCAAGGTTTGGACCAAGAGCGGCGGCTACATCATCTTCGACTACACCGAAGCGCTGGTGGCCATCGATGTCAACAGCGGCAAGTTTATGGGCCGGCGAGGTCACGATGAGAACGCCCTGCGCATCAATCTGGAAGCGGGCCAGGAGATCGCCCGGCAGTTGCGCCTGCGCGATATCGGCGGGATCATCGTCATCGACTTCATCGACATGACCAACGAGCGCTACCGCAGGACTCTGTACGAGGAGTTCAAGCGCGAGCTCAGAAAGGACCGCGCCCAGGTGAACGTCGCTCCGATCAGCGAGTTTGGCATGATCGAAATGACCCGCGAGCGCATCCGGCCGAGCCTGCTGTTCACTTACAGCGAGCCCTGCCCGACCTGCTCCGGCACCGGGCGCATCACCTCCAAGGCAACCGTCCTCACGCAGATCGAACGATGGGTGAGTCGCTTCAAGGCTCGCTCCAAAGAGCGTAGCCTGCGCCTGGTGGTGAACCCGGAGATCGCCAAGAGCCTGACCGGCGGGGTACGTAGCCGTCTGCGCCAGTTGATGTGGAAACACTGGATCAAGATCGACCTCGAGGTTGATGAAGAGTTGCCCGTCGATGAGTTTCGGTTCTTCACCAAGAAGGAAAACCGGGACGTCACGGCGGAATTTAGCTCTTGATTTAAGAGCTGAAAATCTGTAAATTTGCGGTTGAATTTTTTGCGACCGTGCAAGTGCACGGCTCGACGGGGAGTCTGTCTCTGCACGAGCCACAGCACGGCAACTGGATCTGACATAGCGCTCAAGGAGTTCGCTTCATGTATGCGATTGTCGCGGTCAGTGGAATGCAATTCCGCGTCGAAGAGGGGCAAGAGCTGGAGGTGCCCAAGCTCGCAGTCGAGCCGGGTCAAAAGGTGGAGTTCGATCAGGTGCTGCTGGTGTCGCAGCCCGGAAAGGTGCGGGTTGGTCAACCCACGGTAGCCGGTGCCAAGGTAAGCGCCACCGTGGTCGAACATGGTCGCAGCCCAAAGGTCGTGGTGTTCAAGAAAAAACGGCGCAAAGGCTACCGGGTCAAGCGGGGCCACCGGCAGGACTTCACCCGCATCCGTGTCGAGGGAATCAAGGTGTCGAGCCGCTCGACCAAGAAAAAAGTCGAGCCGAAAGAGACCAGCACCGCATCTTGAGACAGGGAAGACCCTTCGCGGCACTTCTCTGTTGCAGCCCTGAAGCGGTCTGAGCCGAGAGCCGGCAAAGGGGTGAGTCGACAACGTCCGATCGAGTGAGGAGAATGGTTTCATGGCGCACAAAAAAGGTGTAGGAAGCTCGAAAAACGGCCGGGATAGCAATCCCCAGTTTCTTGGGGTGAAACGCTACGACGGCCAGTTCGTCCGCGCCGGCAGCATCATCGTTCGCCAGCGCGGCACTCACATCCATCCCGGCTTCAACGTCGGGATTGGGCGTGACGACACGCTTTTCGCTCTCGCCGACGGCGTGGTCAAGTTCGAGCGAAAGGGGCGCAGCAAACGAGTCGTCAACGTGATCGCAGAGTCGTGAAAAGAAGGCCGAGGGCTTGTCCCTTGGCCTTTCTCATTTTCAAGAAAGGAGATGAGCATGAAAATCAGCGTGATCGGTTCCGGACACGTCGGCGCGACCACCGCCATGCGCATCGCCCAGCGCGAGTTGGCCAATGAGGTCGTCATGGTGGACATCGTCGACGGCCTGCCTCAAGGGTTGGGCCTGGATTTGTGGGAATCGGCGCCGGTGGAAGGCTTCGACGTGAAGGTTGTGGGGGCCAACGACTACGATGCCACACGTGACTCCAGCATCGTCGTCATCACTGCCGGACTCGCCCGTAAGCCCGGCATGAGCCGCGACGACCTGTTGATGAAGAATTCCGGCATCGTCAAAGAAGTCGTCCAGAGGTGCGTCGAGGTCTCGCCCCGCGCCAAGATCGTCATGGTCACCAATCCTCTCGATGTGATGACCTATGTCGCCCTCAAAGTGAGCGGCTTTGAGCCGAACCGCGTGGTCGGTATGGCGGGCGTGCTCGACACGGCCCGCTATCGCACCTTCATCGCCATGGAGTTGGACGTGTCGGTCAAAGACATCCAGGCGATGGTGCTGGGCGGTCATGGCGACGACATGGTGCCGCTGCCACGTTACACCACCATCTCTGGGATTCCTTTGACGCAGTTCCTGCCCCAGAGCAAGATCGATGCGATCGTCGAGCGCACGCGTAAGGGGGGTGCCGAGATCGTCGGCTATCTGAAGACCGGGAGCGCCTACTACGCGCCGTCGGCTGCGGTGACGCAGATGGTCGAAGCCATGGTGCGCGACTCGAAGCGCATCCTGCCGTGCTCGTCATGGCTCACCGGCCAGTATGGGTTGAACGAGGTGTTCGTAGGCGTCCCGGCGAAGTTGGGCAAGAACGGGGTCGAAAAGATCATCGAGCTCGACCTGACCGACGAGGAGCGCCAGGCGCTGCATGCCTCGGCCAACCACGTGAAGGCGAACATGGAGAAGCTGTCGCTGTAGTGGCCAGGCAAAGCGGGTCAGAAGAGGCGGCTGCGGCCGCCTTTTTGCTGTCGGCGCGGGCCGGGGGATTCGCCTTGACAAGAATTGGGCAGTGTCTTATATTGCCACTGGTTTTTTGGTAGAGAGCGAACGATGCCGATTACAATCGAGGACGTCGAAAAAGTCGCTGCTCTCGCCAAGCTGGAGTTCAGCGAGGCGGAAAAAGCAAAGATCGCCGAGCAGCTCGACCAGATCGTCGGTTACGTGGAGAAGTTACAGGAACTGGATACAGAGGACGTCCCGCCCACAACCCACGTGATCGATCTTGTCAATGTGCTGCGAGACGACAGGGTGGAGCCGTGGCTCACCCAGGAAGAAGCACTACGGAACGCACCGGCCCACAAACACGGCTACTTCAGCGTTCCAAAAGTGATCGGATGACCACCCTCGGTGTGATCCCGGCTCGATACGCGTCGAGCCGCTTTCCCGGCAAGGCACTGGCCTTGATCGCCGGCAAGCCGATGATTCAGTGGGTGTACGAGGGCGCTTCCAAGGCGTGTTCGCTCGATGACCTGATCGTCGCGACCGATGACGAGCGCATCTGCCGGGCCGTCCGTCGGTTTGGCGGGACCGCAGTGATCACTTCCGACCGACATCCCTCCGGAACCGACCGTGTCGCCGAAGCGGCGAAGGAAACCAGCGCAGAGCTTGTCGTGAACATTCAGGGGGATGAGCCGCTGATCAGCGGGGCTGTCGTGGACGAGGCGGTTCGACTGCTCATCGAGGCCCCGGCCTTTGACGTTGCCACTCTGGTCTCGCCAATCACGGACGCCGAAGATCTGGTCAACCCGGCCGTAGCCAAGGTGGTCGTCAGCCGAGACAGCCGCGCTCTCTATTTTTCGCGGTCGCCGATCCCGCACGCGCGCGGGCTGGAGCCGTCGCAATGGCTGCGGCACCATCCGTATTGGAAGCACGTCGGGCTGTATGTTTTTCGGCGCGATTTTCTGCTGGAGTTCGTGACCTGGCCGGTTTCGGCACTGGAACGAGTGGAAAGATTGGAACAGCTGCGGATCTTGGAAAATGGACACAGCATCAAAGTGGGGTATACCGACTTCGTGTCGAGGCCGGTGGACACGCCTGAGGACCTGGAAAGAATTCGGGAATTGGTTCCCCGGAGGTAAATTTGGGGGCTGAAGGACCCACAAAGTACATCTTTGTCACCGGCGGCGTGGTGTCGTCTCTCGGCAAGGGCATCGCTTCGGCATCGATCGGGGTGCTGCTCAAGGCCCGCGGCCTGAAGGTGACCCTCCTCAAGTTCGATCCCTACATCAACGTCGACCCGGGCACTTTGAGCCCCTTCCAGCATGGCGAGGTGTTCGTGACCGATGACGGCGCCGAAACCGATCTCGATCTGGGCCATTACGAGCGTTTCATCGATGTGGACATGTCGCGGAAGAACAACGCCACGACCGGCCAGATCTACTACTCGGTGATCACCAAAGAGCGCCGGGGCGACTATCTCGGAAAGACGGTCCAGGTGATTCCCCACATCACCGACGAGATCAAGTCGCGCGTGTTCGAAGCCGGAACCAACGGCGATGGTTTCGACGTGGTCATCACCGAGGTCGGCGGCACAGTCGGCGACATCGAGAGCCTGCCGTTTCTCGAGGCGATCCGGCAGTTCTGCCTGGAGGTCGGTCATGACAACACCGTGAACGTGCACCTGACACTGGTGCCCTACATTCCGTCCGCAGGCGAATTCAAGACCAAGCCGACTCAACATTCGGTGATGCGGTTGCGCGAAATCGGTATCCAGCCGGACGTGCTGCTGTGCCGGGCCGAGTCTCACCTCAGTGAGGAGATCCGTGAGAAGATCGGCCTTTTCTGCAGCGTGCCGAGCCGGGCCGTCATCGAAGCGCGCGACGTCGAATCGATCTATGAGGTGCCGCTGATTCTCGAGGAGGGGGGACTGGGTGATATTCTCGCCGAGCAGTTGCACCTGAAGGTCGGGCGGCCAAACCTGGAACGCTGGCAGGCCTTTGTCCAGAAAATCAAGAGCCCCGAACGTGAAGTGTCGGTGGCCATCTGCGGCAAGTACGTCGACCTGCACGACTCCTACAAGAGCATCATCGAAGCCTTTGTGCATGCAGGGGTTGAGAACAACTGCCACGTTCGCCTCAACTGGGTCGATTCGGAGGCGCTGGAGGAAAACGGCGTCCGCGATGAGCTCCAGGGCGTCTCAGGGATCTTGATTCCGGGCGGTTTCGGCGTTCGCGGCATCGAGGGCAAGGTGGCGGCAGTGCGCTACGCTCGCGAGCGAGGCATCCCGTTCTTCGGCATCTGCCTCGGCATGCAGTGCGCCGTAATCGAATTTGCCCGCAACGTTTGCGACCTGGAGAATGCCAACAGCTCGGAATTCGATCCTCTCACGCCCCACCCGGTGGTAGACAAGATGGAGGCGCAGAAGGCCGTGTCCGAGCTGGGCGGCACCATGCGGCTTGGAGCCTACGACTGCCGTCTCACACCAGGGACGAATGCCTACATGGCGTACGGCCAGGAGCTGATCCGCGAGCGCCACCGTCATCGCTATGAGATCAACAACGAGTACATTGCAGCCTTCGAGCGTTGTGGCATGGTGGTAAGCGGCATCAACCCCCAAACCAACCTCGTCGAGATCATCGAGCTGAAGGAGCATCCCTGGTTTGTCGGGGTGCAATTCCATCCTGAACTGAAGTCGAGGGTCGTTCGCGCACACCCCCTCTTTCGCGAGTTTGTGCGCGCCGCCCTGGCCTTCCAGGAGGGAGCTCGATGACGGACCTGCCAGCCGATGCCACCCGGCGAGTCGAAGTCGGCGGGGTGAAAATCGGTGCAGGCGAACCACTGGCGCTGATTGCCGGGCCTTGCGTGATTGAGGCCGAGGACCTGATGTTGCGTACCGCCGAACAACTCAGCCGCCTGGCGCAGCGCCTCGAAATCGGCCTGATCTTCAAATCCTCCTATCTCAAGGACAACCGCTCCTCCAGCCGATCCTACCAGGGCCCCGGCCTGGAGAAGGGCCTGCGATTGCTGGAGAGAATCAAGCGGGACTTCGACCTTCCGGTTCTCTCCGATGTTCATACTCCTCAAGAGGCCGCTGCCGCGGCGGAGGTCCTCGACATTCTTCAGATTCCGGCCTATCTCTCGATGCAGACGAGTCTTGCGCTGGCCGTGGCCAGGACCGGACGCGCCGTCAATGTGAAAAAGGGACAGTTTCTTGCCGCTGAGGACATGAGGTACGTCATCGACAAGATCGAGGGAGCCGGGAACCGGCAGATTCTTCTCACTGAGCGTGGCTCGTGTTTTGGTTACCACAATCTGGTCGTAGATTTCCGCTCGCTGCCGACGATGCGAGGCCTCGGCTATCCCGTGGTTTTCGATCCGACCCATGCGGTGCGTGTCTACGGAGTACCGTCGAGCGATCCGGCCGGCGGCCGACGGGAATTCGTGCCGGCGCTGACGCGAGCCGCTGTTTCCGTGGGCTGCGACGCTTTATTCATCGAAACACATCCGTGCCCTTCCGAGGCCCTCTGCGATTCCGCCAGTCAATGGCCTCTCGAAAAGCTGGAGCCGCTGCTGCGCCAGGCGATCGAGCTGGACCAGCTTATTCGGAGTCGGGAGCCATGATCGCGCGCACCACCGGCAACGCGACGGACCCAGACGGCAGCCGCATCGCAGGGAGGGGTCGCGAGGTGATCCGCATTGAGGCGGCGGCAGTGGCGGCGCTGGAGGGCCGCATCGACGATCGCTTCGAGCGCGCCGTCGAGCTGATTTTCGAGGCCAGCGGCCGGGTGATTGTCACCGGCATCGGCAAGTCGGGAATCGTCGCCAAGAAGATTGCTGCAACGCTGACCAGCACCGGCACAGCGGCGCTGTTTCTCCATCCGGCTGAGGGGACGCACGGCGACCTTGGCATGGTGCGGAAGGATGATGTGGTTGTGTGCGTCTCAAAGAGTGGCCGCACCGAGGAGCTTTATCAGTTGATCCCGATGTTCAAGAGGATCGGGGTCCCCGTCATCGCCCTGACCGGGAACCCTGACTCCGAGCTGGCTCTGCGCAGCGACGTGGTGTTGGATGTCCACGTCGAAAAAGAAGCCTGTCCCTTCGACCTGGTGCCCACGGCCAGCACGACGGCTGCTCTGGCCATGGGAGACGCTTTGGCCATGGCCTTGCTCGAAAAGCGCAATTTCGATGTCGACGACTACGCCCTTCTGCATCCTGGGGGAAGTCTTGGCCGACGACTTTGGCTGCGAATCGATGATGTGATGTTCACTGGGGACCGCCTCGCCCTCGTGCGGCCGGAAACGCCGCTGCCGCAGGTAATCCATGAGATCACCTCGAAGCGTTTCGGGGCGACCTGCGTTGTCGAGGGCGACCGCCTGCGCGGCATCATCACCGACGGTGACCTGCGACGGCTTCTGGAGCGGACCGGCCGGATCGATGGGCTCCGGGCCAGGGACGTGATGACGCGACACCCTAAGACCGTACCCGCCGGAGTGCTGGCCGTCGAGGCGTTACGCCTGATGGAAGAACACAACATCATGCAGATCATCGTCGTGGACGAAGAGCACCGGCCTGTGGGCATGATCCATCTCCACGATCTGCTGAAGACGGGAATCGCATGAGTGACCCAAGGCAGTGGCCGGTTAAAAAGCGGCTCAAGAACGGCCTGATCTACTGGTTTATCAGGTGGCTGGTCGACTTCGTTCGCTGGCTGCCGCGATCGGCGGCGGTCGCTCTGATGGGGCGGCTGGGCTGGCTGGCGCTTCACCTGATCCCGGGCGCCCGCCGTGTGACGCTGCATCAGTTGCAGCTGGCCTACGGTGACTCGAAAACGGCTGCCGAAATCGAACGGATGGCCCGGGAGGTGTTCGTCAACCTCGGGCGCAACGCAGCCGACGCGATTCGCTTGCCGGTTCTTGTGCGTCAGGGTCTGGATCAATTCGTGCAGTGCCGCGGGGCCGAGCACCTGGACCGGGCCCTGGCTTGCGGTCGTGGTGTGATCATCCTCACTGGCCACATCGGCAGCTGGGAGTTGCTGGCGGCATACCTTGTTCATTGCGGCTATCCACTGGCCGTCGTTGGTGCGGAACTGTACGATCCGCGCCTGAATAAGATGCTTGTGGAGGCGAGGGAACAGGCCGGCTATCACAACATCGCCCGGGGCCCGCGGGGAACGCGGGAGATGTTGCGGTGGCTGCGCAAAGGAGGTGTGCTGGGCATTCTGATCGATCAGGATACAGAGGTGGAGGGCGTGTTCGTCGATTTCTATGGGCGCCCGGCCCATACACCCGTCGGCCCTGTGATCCTGGCGCAGAAGACAGGTGCTGCCATCGTGCCGCTTGCCATCCACCGGCAGCCAGACGGTACTCACCTGGCGGAAATTCGGCCGCCGATTCCGTTACAGTCGACAGGGGACATGATGGCAGATCGGCTGGAAAACGTGCGTCGTTGCTCCAAGGCAGTGGAAGCCTTCATCCGTGAGCACCCGACACAGTGGGTGTGGATGCACGAGCGCTGGAGGAGGCAGCCGACCGAGAAGATGAGTTCGGCGCTTCGGCCATGGTAGGAATCTTGAAGTCCAAAACCAAACGAGGTTGGTCCGGGGCAGCCATCTTTCTGGTTTTCCTGTGGGCTGCGGGGTGCACCTCGGAGAGCTCGCCTCCCGCGCCTCCTGTGCAGGAAAGCAAGGAACTGCCCGATCAGCAGGGATGGAACTCCACCGTCACCGCCACCACCAAGGGCCGCCTGGCTGCCGTGATCCGCTATGGCCACATGAAAAGGTACTCGAAGCGGCTGGTCACTGAATTCGATCAGGGGATCGAGGTCGACTTCTTCAACGCCAAGGGTCAACACACCTCGAAGCTGAAGGCCGATGGTGGCCGATTCAAAGAGAGTGATGATCAAGTGGAGGTGATGGGCCACGTCCGGGTGGTTTCTGATAGCGGCGTCGTTTTGCGGACCTCGCGCCTGCGCTGGGATCGCCGGGCGGAAAAGATCGTCACCGATCAGTTCGTCACCATCACAACCGCCGATGGCGATACCCTGTTCGGCCGCGGGTTCGAGTCCGATCTCAACCTGACGCACTGGGAGATTCGGAAGCCGTGGGGTGTGAGCCACCGCCGCATCATGCTGGAACCGGTTCGAAAACACACGGTGGAGGACACGGCTGCTGTGGGCAGCGGACCAGCAGCGGTGCGTCAGAAGGGGTTGGGGAAGGAGCCGGACAGTGCCGCCGTCGCCAAGAAGGCACCGGCACATCCGGGAACTGCATCCAAGCCGCGCAGGCAGCTGCGATGAGAGCGTGGATTGTCTTTGTCTTCCTGCTCGCAGGCCAGTTCGCCAACGTCTCCGGCGGCTGGGCGCAGGCGCAAAACGAGGAGCGGCTGCGGCTGGTCCGTGCCGATGTGCTGCGTAGCGAGATTGTCAACGGCAGTCGCGTGCGCATCGTCGAGGGCAACGTCGAATTCCAGCAGGGCGACGCCACGATGACGTGCAATCGGGCGGAGTGGTACGTCGACGAGGGCCGGTCGGTGCTTCGCGGTAACGTGGTCATCGTGCAGAAAGGGACACGGCTCACAGCCGACCAGGTGGCCTACTTCGACAGGAGTCGGACGACCCTGGCCACCGGGCACGTCGTGCTTGACGACGAGGGCCGGATCATGGAGTCTGACAGCCTTTGGTATTACAGACACGAGAACAAGGCGCTCGCCAGAGGCAGGGTCGTCATGACCGACTCGCTCGGCCGGCTTGTGTTGACCGGCGGGCTTGCTCAGTATGATCGCGATCGTGACTACGTGCGCATCCTCCGCAGCCCTGTTCTGGTTCAGAAGGACAGTTTGGGTGTGGAGGAGCTCCGCGTGACGAGCGACCAGATGGAGATCTTCGAAGGCGGGGCTCGGACCAGGGCTGCCGGGCACGTCGTGATCACCAAGGACAGCACCACTGCCCGCTGCGGCGAGGCGGAGTACTTCAAGAAAAAGGGCCACTTCGTGTTGCGCCAGAAACCGGTAGCGGTCCAGGGCCGCCAGGAGATCCATGGCGACCAGATCGATCTGTGGCTAAAGGACAACCAGCTCGATCGGGTCGAGGTGCTCAAAGGAGCGGAAGTGATTTCGCGAATCGATACCCTGCCCGGTGCTGATCTGGTGAACCGCCTGACTGGCGAACGCATGACCCTCTATCTCGAAGATGAGCAACTGCGCAGGGTAATCATCGTCGGACGGGCCTACAGCACCTACCATGTCATCGACAACGGCCAGGCGACGGGCACCAACGAGGCCATCGGCGACACGATGACGCTGCAATTTGACCACGGCAGACTCAAGAGGGTGAGCATTTCGAGCAGTCCCGGCAGTTCGGTGGGTCGCCTGTTCCCATCGGGCCTGAAGCCCTCGACGCCCCTTGCTCCCACGAAAACCGAGAAGCCGGAGCAGAAGGCGAAGCCAGAGGGGCGATGAGTTGCGTTGCTTCGCAGGTTTCTTGGGCCCCGGCCCCGATTTTGCTTGCAACCGACCTTAATTTTCGATATTTTTATACGCGACACGATGGAGCTGACCAGAGCAGAGTTGATCTCTTCGTCCGACACTGGCGCCATGGAAGCGGGCGGGGCCGAGGTGCTCCGTACCGAATCGCTGGTGAAGATCTACAGTCGGCGTAGAGTGGTCAACGGCGTGAACCTGGAGTTGCGGCAGGGCGAGATCGTCGGTCTGCTTGGTCCGAATGGTGCCGGCAAGACGACGACCTTTCACATGGTCACCGGGATGGTCAAGCCCAACCGCGGCCGGATCTTTCTCAACAACCGCGACGTAACGCGGCTGCCGATGTACAAGCGGGCCCGCATGGGCATCAGCTACCTGTCGCAGGAGCCGTCGATCTTCCGTTACCTGACGGTTGAGCAGAACCTGATGGCCATCCTGGAGATGATGCCGATCAGCAGAGGCCAGCGCAAGCAGAGGTTGGAGCAGCTTTTGAATGAGTTGGGGATCGAGCAACTCGCAAAGCAGAAGGCCTACACGCTCTCTGGGGGGGAAAGGCGTCGTGTCGAGATCACACGGGCTCTGGTGATCGAACCCAAGTTCATTCTCTTAGACGAGCCGTTCTCAGGTGTCGATCCGATCGCGGTCGAAGACATCCAGCGCATTGTGAAAGGTCTCAAATCACGCAACATCGGCGTGCTGATCACCGATCACAATGTTCGCGACACGCTGTCGATCACCGATCGGGCGTATCTCATGTACGAAGGCGCAGTGCTGAAATCAGGGACTGCTGAATTTCTGGCGAACGATCCGGAGGCCCGCAAGCTTTACCTTGGTGACAAGTTCCGGCTCGATCAATGAAAGTGTGGTGAAAGCATCATGATTGGACGAATATGAACCAGCGGTTGCACTCGGGGAAAAAGGTCTATGGTTAGCTTAAGTCAAAAGCTAGGTCTGCAACTCAGGCAGTCTCCACAACAAGTCCTTCTCTCCTCCCTTTTGCAGTTACCTATTCTCAGTCTCGAGCAGAAAATCAAGCTCGAGCTCGAGACGAATCCACTGTTGGAGATTGACGAAGAGATGGAGCTGGCCGAGGAACTTGAACAGGAAGAAGAAATAGAGCCAGTGCTGGAGCTGGAAGCCAATGACAAGGATGGCGAAGCCTCGGCGGACGACGAAGAAGAAGAGGAGGAGGAACACGACGAGCTCGAAGGAGCGGCCGATGCTGTCGAGGAGGTGGAAGAAGGCGAAGTCGATTGGGATTTGGTGCTGAGCGATCAGGACAGTTACGATGTACGCATGCCGCGGGATGATAGCGCTGAGGTGTTCGAGCGGCCAGAGGTGGCCCAGGTCACCCTGCCGGAACACCTTCTCAGTCAGTTGCACATGACGCGCCTGAATGAGAAAGAGATGGTCATCGGCGAGTACATCATCTGGAACATCAATGAAGACGGCTATCTATCCTGCAGCACCGACGTCATCGCCGAGAATCTCGACGTCAGCGTCGAAGAGGTCGAGAAGGTCCTCGAAGTGATCCAGCAATTTGAGCCCCCCGGAATTGCCGCCCGCAACCTGCAAGAATGCCTGTTGATTCAACTTAAACAAAAGGAGCCGCGCAACGAACTTGCGATACGATTGATCGCGGAGCATTTCGAAGATTTCACCAACAAGCGGTACGAGAAGATCATCAAGAAGGTGGAGATCACCGAAGACCAGCTCCGTGAGGTGATCGAGGAGATCAAAAGGCTCAACCCGAAACCTGGAGAAGGCTACGTCAGCCTCCACGAGAATGTCATCGTTCCTGATCTGATTGTGGAAAGAGACGACGGCGAATTTCGCGTGACTCTGAACGACTGGAACATTCCGCACCTGCGGATCAACAAGGCCTATCGCGACCTGCTGCTCGACAAGAAGAAAGCGTCGAAAGAGACGCGTGACTACATCCGCCAGCGTCTGGAGTCGGCACGCTGGTTGATCAATTCCATCAATCAGCGCCGGCTGACGATCCTGCGAGTGATGGAGGCCATCATCCGTCGCCAGCGCGACTTCTTCGAGAAGGGGCGCGAGTACATCAAGCCGATGATTCTGAAGGACATCGCCGATGAGATCGGCATGGACATTTCCACGGTCAGCCGGGTGACGAGCGGCAAGTACGTCCAGACCGAGTACGGGGTCTTCGAGTTGAAATATTTTTTCAGCGAAGGGCTGCGCACCGACGATGGCGAAGACATCTCCAACAAGCTGATCAAGCAGCGGGTCAGGGAGATTATCGAGAACGAGGACCCGCGGAATCCGCTCAACGACCAGAAAATCTCGGAGATCCTGAAGAAGGAAGGGCTGAATGTGGCCCGGCGGACCGTTGCCAAGTATCGCGAGCAAATGATGATCCCGGTCGCCAGACTGCGCCGGAGCATCTGATCAGACAGGCACTTCTTCGAGTACGAGCGGTGTGTTCATGACGGAGAAGGGAAGCGGTCCAGCCGTTTCCCGGCCTGGAATCTTTTGCATTTCCACATACCTTGGACCCCCATGTATCCCGCCAGTGATTCTGTAATCGTATCCACCACGATCCTTGGACTGCGGCATAACGGCCAGGTGGCTCTCGCCGGAGACGGCCAGGTGACCTTCGGCCAGACGGTTCTGAAACAGCGAGCCACCAAGGTCCGCAAGATGTACAAGAACGCGGTTCTCGCCGGGTTCGCCGGCGCTGCCGCTGATGCGTTCACACTGTTCGAGAAGTTCGAAAGCCGCCTGGAGCAGTACCGTGGCAACCTCGGACGCTCGGTCGTCGAACTGGCCAAGGAATGGCGCACCGATCGCTATCTGCGACGCCTGGAAGCGCAGTTGATTGTCTTGGATCGGGAGCGGATCTTCCTGGTCTCGGGCACGGGTGAGATCATCGAGCCAGACGATGGCATCGTGGCGATCGGCTCGGGAGGCCCCTACGCGCTGGCTGCGGCTCGTGCATTGGTCAGTCATACCGATCTCAGCGCCGTCGAGGTCGCCCGCGAAGCCATGCAAATTGCGGCCGGGATCTGCATCTACACCAACGACAACATCGTCGTCGAAACGCTGGAGTAAACCGTGAGAAGAGTTTCAGGAAAGGAACTGACGCCCCGTCAGATCGTGGCGGAGCTGGACAAATACATCATCGGCCAGGATAAGGCCAAGAAGTCGGTGGCCATCGCTTTGCGGAACCGCTGGCGCCGCCAGCAGGTGGAGGGCGGCCTGCGTGAAGAGATCATGCCGAACAACATCATCCTGATCGGGCCCACGGGCGTCGGCAAGACTGAGATCGCCCGCCGCCTGGCCCGCCTCGCCAATGCCCCGTTCGTCAAGGTCGAAGCCACCAAGTTCACCGAGGTAGGCTACGTCGGTCGCGATGTCGAATCGATCATACGCGATCTCGTGGATCTGGCCGTGTCGATGGTTCGCAGTGAGAGGACGGCGGCCGTCCAGGAGCAGGCCGAGCATCTGGCCGAGGAGCGTCTTCTGGATCTGTTGCTGCCGCCACTGAAGTCGAGTCCGCACGTTTACGACACCTCTGCCGAAGCCGAGGACACCGAAGAGCGCTACCGGCGCACGCGCGAAAAATTGCGTCAACAGCTTCGGGACGGCAAACTGGACGACCGCACGGTCGAGATCGACGTGCCGAGCGAACAGTTTCCGCTGATGCAGATCATCTCTCCGGCCGGTGTCGAGGAGATGGGGCTCAACTTACAAGACCTCTTCGGCGGCATGCTGCCGAAGAAGATGAAAAAAAGACGCATGAAGGTCCCCGAGGCACAAGAGTTTCTCGCCCAGCAAGAGGCTCAGAAGCTCATCGACATGGAGCAGGTGGTGCAGGATGCTATCCGCCGCGTCGAGGAGTCGGGCATCGTTTTCCTCGACGAAATCGACAAGATCGCCGGAGCGTCGGCCAAGAGCGGCCCGGACGTGTCGCGCGAAGGCGTGCAGCGCGATCTTCTGCCGGTTGTCGAAGGGACGAGCGTGCTCACCAAATATGGCATGGTGAAGACGGACCACATTCTGTTCATCGCCTCCGGCGCCTTTCATGTCTCAAAACCGAGCGACCTGATCCCGGAGCTGCAAGGTCGCTTTCCCATCCGTGTCGAACTCGACAGCCTTACGGCCGAGGACTTCTACCGCATCCTCACCGAGCCGGAGAATGCGCTGATCAAGCAGTATACGGCACTGATGGAGACCGAGGGGGTTGAACTTACGTTCACCGACGATGCCATCCGTGAGGTCGCCGAAATCGCCAGCCGCGTCAACGAACGCACCGAAAACATCGGTGCCCGCCGGCTGCATACGATCATGACGACGCTCCTGGAAGATGTGCTCTTCGAGGTGCCGGACCGCCCCGTGGGCAAGGTGGAGATCACCCGGGAGACGGTGCGAGAGAAGCTACAGGAAATCGTCGAGAGCGAAGATTTGAGCCGGTATATTCTGTGACCC
>CAZGRP010000027.1:0-21284 GCA_964527995.1 uncultured Cytophagia bacterium
TTTCTCATCGAAGGCTGTCTCGGCATCGCGGATGCGGCTGAAAAGAGTCTCGAGAGAGGTCTGCGCCTCGGCCTTCTGCTTTTCGGTGGTTGCAAGTCGCTCCGTCAGTTCCTCCACTTCGCGAACGAGGCGCTCATGGTTCTCGCGCAAAGAGCGGCGCCTCTCGCGCGCCACCAGGATCGCCTCTTCCTTCTTCTGAATGCGCTGGCTGATCTCGTTGAAGATGCGCTGCTTGCCCGCCAGAGTGCGCTCCATCTCGAGCTCGCTCAGGCGCAACTCCTCGATCTGCGACTCCTCGCTGGCCAGCACCGAAGAGAACTGAGCCCGGCGACTGTTCAGCTCGTCGCGCTGCTGTAACAGCGGCTCCAGCTCCGACCAGATCTGCTCCAGGCGCCAGCCGGCGTAACGCAGCTCCTTTTCTTTGAGCTCCTCGAGCGATTTCTGGTATCGCCTGGCCTTGCGCACCTGGCGAGCCAGCGAGTTGACGTTCTTCTCGACTTCGGAGATGATGTCGTTCACGCGCGCCAGATCGGCCTCCGTCGCTTCGAGCTTGCGGAACGCAGCCCGCCGCCGCACCTTGTATTTCGTCACGCCTGCGGCCTCTTCAAAAATACGCCGCCGGTCCTCCAGCCGGCCGTTCAGGATCTCTTCGACCATGCTCAGTTCAATGACCGAATAGGCATCAGGCCCCATGCCGGTATCCATGAAGAGATTCTGAATATCCTTGAGGCGGCAAACAGTGTTGTTGAGCAGGTACTGGCTTTCGCCGGAGCGGAAAAGACGCCGCGTCACCACGACCTCGGAGTAGTGGACCGGCAGGACATTGCGGGTGTTCTCGATGGTGAGCGAAACCTCCGCCATTCCAAGGGGCTTCATCGTCTTGGCGCCGTTGAAGATGACATTCTCCATCTTGTCGCCGCGAAGAACGCCGACCTTCTGCTCTCCCAGAACCCAACGGATTGCGTCGACGATGTTGCTCTTGCCGCAACCGTTCGGCCCGACGATGGCCGTGATGCCATCGTTGAAAACGATCTTGGTCCGCTTGGCGAAAGATTTGAAACCCTGGATTTGAAGCTCGGCAAGATACACTCGTCACCTCACTGGCTGAAGATCAAACCGTCCGCATGCCGAGGCATCGGCGTGGCTCAGAGGAAGGAGCATCGACCCTGATGGCAAATCGCTTGCACCCCGGTCTGCAATAGAATGTGGGCAGCAAGGAGGGAAAACACTACATACAGTCCCATTCGGTTCGAAGCCGACAAAATATAGCGGCATCGAGGATAAAAGTCAAGCGCTTTTTTCGCTTCAGTAGGCGGCGATCAGGCTCAAGTAGTAGGGAAGATATGCAAACAGTGCCTGGGTCCGATCGTAGTACAGGGCGATGGAAAAACCGACAAGAATGAGGAAGAAGCCGACCAAGAACAAGGCCCGGAGGAAGGTCAGGAAGTAGACCGCCCGGATGGCTCGAAACAGACGCACGCCGAACCAGGCGATTGAGACGGCGAGCAACGTCAGGGCGGCGCTGCGCCAAAGCGGTTCCTGCACCAGTCGGAAGAAAATGGGAACCACTGCCAGCATCCACAAGAAACTGGCGCCGGCCCACACCACCAGGGTAAACGACTGGCCATACGGCAGGCGACGGCCGACGAGCAAGCCGAGCAGCCAGACAAAACCGGCCAGGCCGCACAGCAGAAGCGCGAACAACACGCTCCAAGCTCCCACCAGCAGCACCGGATGCCACAGCAACCACGCAAACCGCGCCTTCAGCCACACAGCCGGCAGTACCAGATCGACCACCTCGTCGAACAGAAGCGAGCCGCGGAAGGGCAGAAGGGCGGCGGATACCAGCGAAGCGACCACGATCACTTCGACCACCAGCAACAGCGAGGTCAAGAATGGCGGCACTTTGCGCATCTCACGCAGCTCCAGATAGAAGCCGTGCGGATGCACGAAAACGCGACGCAGATGGCCACGCAGGCGGCGATCCCGATTCAAGAAAAACACGAATACGATCAGCGTGGCCACTCCGAGGATCGGGAACAGCGTGGGCCGCCAGACGACGTCGGGAACCTGGGAGATGTGGGGTGGCGTGTCTCCGGTGAAGTCGGCCTGCACCAGGGCAAAGGCGACCCGCTTTTGTCCCCGTAAACCGCGAAGTCCCGCCGGATAGATACGATTGCCGCCATCCCAGGAGACGTTCGCCGGCGGTGTGGCCGTGCCCCAATCGGTGAGCGCGCGAATGACCACACCGGCCGCAGTGGAGGTCTCGCGCAGGCGTGCCATCGCCTGTTCCAGTCGATATGCCTGGTGCTCTTCGACTCGGACGCGCGGATCCACAAGACGCGAACGCTGAGCCTGCCGGGGCTCCAGCGAGTAACCGATCCGCGCCAGGAACGGCAGCCTGGGCGAACCGTGGTCGGTAGCAGCAAACCGACGAAAGATGTCGGCCGGCGAGCGTTCAAACAGGTCGAGGATCGCCAGGTCGACCGGCAGCGACAGATCGAGTTCTTGCATCGACCTGGCGACATAGTAGACCGGCCTATTGTCCAGATCTGAAGCGATTCTACGCAACCGCGACAGAATTCTCAGCGCCGGGTCGGCCTCCAGGTCGCGACTTTCAGCCTGCAACCCGGCGTTCAATCCGTAGCCGATGCCCCAGGCTACCACCGAGGGATGTTCGCCGTAGCGGAGGATCATGCTGCGAACGGCGCTCTCTGCCATGTCGCCGATCTCGGGCTGAGCCAGAAGCTGTGCCGGCACCCCTCGCAGAGGGATTTCCAGAAAAACCAGCAAGCCCTCCCGGTCGGCCAGATCGAGGAGATACGGGTGCGGCGGGTGAGCCACGATGTGCACAAAACGGGCGCCGAGTTCCTTCATCTGCGCCACAGCGCGCTCCATCGCCTGCACCGACGCCACCGGAGAGCCGGCTGGGCCGTAGCCCTCCACCCAGTCGACGCCGTCGCCGGCGATGACCCGGCCGTTCAACACAAGCCCGTCGGGCGAGACAGAGACCTGGCGAAGGCCGAGGGGCTGGCGAAACTGATCCACCAGGCTGTCGCCGACCGACAGGCTGAGACGAAGTTCATAGAGGAAAGGATCGCGCAGAGTCCACAAGTGCGGCTGGTCGATCTCGAGCGGCAGTTCGACCTCGGCCGACACCCGGTCCTCAAAATTGGCCTCGATCTCGGGCGAGCGAGCCACCACTCTGCCAGCCCGTGGATCCCAGACTTCGGCAGCGCAGCGGATATCGTCCCGGTCGCGGAGTTGCCGTTTCAGACTGGCTTCGATTCGAATGGCGCTACGCTCGTAGTCGGCGGAAAACGTCAGACGCGCGCGGGCCGACTCGACTCGGTTGGGCGGCAGCGCGAAAAGAAAGAGATCCCTGAAAATGCCACCATAGTTCCGGCGGCCGCCCGGCTGGTGTCTCAAAGGAAGGGTATGGCGTGGGTCCAGGCGATTGGAAATCGACAGAACCAGCTCATTGGTTCTGCCGACACGGATGAGGGCTGAGGGGATCTCGATCTCGAAGCCGGAGAAGTAGCCGCTGTTCGTGCCGACGAAGCGGCCATTGACCATCACCACGACCTGATAGTTGGCGCCCCAACCGACCAGGACAAAGGAGCGCCCCGCCAGGCTCGAATCCACCTCAAAGCTGCGCCGGTAGGTAGCCTCACCAACAAAGTCGAAGGCGGAAGGAATCCGGATCGGCTTCCAGACCTTTTCCCCTTCCCGCCGCCACTCCCAGATGCCATTGAGTGGAAGACGTGTCCTCGTCGGACTCTGCCGCAGCCAACCGCTGTCCGGGGGCTCCTCGACAGCCGCCAGCGAGGAGTGTGCCGTGGCGCCGGCAACAAGAAAGGCTAAGAACAGGAAGACAACCGTACGCATGGAAGGATGGGTTGGTCGTCACACAAGTGTCCACAAAAGCGACTTCGAAAGCCCCCGTCTGCGACCCGGCGGTTGCCGGGCGCGGCAAGAATATACACAACAGCCGGACGAAATCCAATGGCTTTTTCGGCGGCAGACCTGCCACGACGGCGGCAGTTTGTACTTTACTTTACCGGAGAATTTTGTTATAATTGTCGGACATCGGACAAGAATTCTGGAACAAATGACGCAGGTGGGCGGATGCGACGGTTTCGATTCGGCTCTCTACTGATCACCACGGCTCTTCTCTCGCTCTTCGCCAGCCCCTCTACTCTGCGGTCGCAGGAAGTCGGCAGCAGGCAAGACAGCAGCCGCTTGGTTCCGGCATCTTTCGAAATCAAACTCCCGAAGGTGGTGCTTTCGGGGGTGCCTTTTCAATTTACGGTGACCGCCCTGGACGCCAGGGGCCTGCCGCTGGCGGAATTCGCTGACACGGTCCGTGTTTCTGGGCTTCTGCGGCAAACGGAATCGGGCCGCGAACCTTTGGCCTCCGTGGCCGGCTTCGTAGAGGGCAAGGCCACGGTGGCCGGTGCTGTGGTCCCGAGTGCCGGCCTGCACCCCATCAAGCTTCAAGCCGGAACAGTGACCGCGGAGGCGAAGTTACGCGCCATCCCGGGCATCCTCAGCCTCCTGCCACCGGTGATCGCGATCGCCCTGGCTCTGCTGGCGCGGCAAGTGCTGATCTCTCTCTTTGCCGGGGTATGGCTCGGGGCCATCTTCGTTTACGGCTACCAGCCGATTATCGGCTTTATGCGCACCGTCGACACCTACCTTATCAACTCCCTCGCCGACCCAGACAACGCCAAGATCATTCTTTTCAGTATGACCCTCGGCGGCATGGTCGGCGTCATCTCTCGCTCCGGCGGCATGCAGGGAATTGTCCAGGCCTTGTCGCGGTTTGCCCGAAACCCTCGCGGCGGACAGATTGCCACCTGGCTCATGGGACTGTTTATTTTCTTCGATGACTATGCCAATACGCTGATCGTCGGCAACACCATGCGGCCGGTGGCGGACCGACTTCGCATCTCTCGGGAGAAGCTGTCGTACATCGTCGACTCCACCGCCGCCCCGGTCGCCTCGATCGCCCTGGTGAGCACCTGGGTGGGATTTCAAGTCGGACTCATCGACCAGGCCTTCTCCGCCCTCAAAGTGTCGCATGATGCCTACATCATCTTCCTGCGATCGATCCCCTATGCCACCTACAGCATTCTGGCCATCGTCTTCGTCTTGATGGTGGCCTGGACATCGCGCGACTTTGGGCCCATGTACCACGCCGAACGCCGCGCCTTACTTTCGGGCAAAGTGCTGCGCGACGATGCGCAGCCGCTCATGGACAGTGCGTCCCTCGAAATGACCGCCGATGAAAACACGCCGCTGCGCTGGTACAACGGATTGATCCCCGTGGCGGTGGTCATCCTGGTGACGATCTTCGGCCTCTACTACAGCGGCTACAAAAACCTTGGGGCCGCGGCAGCCACAGCGCGCCTGGGAGAGGTCTACGGCGCCGCGAATTCTTTCAACGTCCTGATGTGGGCCTCCTTCGCCGGTCTCGTCGCGGCCGCGGTTCTGGCCTTGAGCCAGCGACTCCTGAGTCTGGGCGACACCATCGGTGCCGCCCTGGCGGGATACAAGTCAATGGTGCTTGCCGCCATGATCCTCATCCTGGCCTGGTCGATTGGGAAGGTCTGCGAAGACCTGCTCACCGCCGACTATGTCATCCACCTCACCAGAAACCTGATCGCCCCGCACTTCCTGCCGTTCCTCACTTTCATCATTGCCGCCGTGATCAGCTTCTCCACCGGCACCTCCTGGGCCACCATGGCCATCCTCACCCCGATCGTCGTGCCCATGGCCTATCGCCTTCCCATTGCGGCGGGCTACTCGACGGGACTGTCCGAAGAGATCCTCATCGGCACCATCGGTGCCGTGCTGTCGGGCTCGGTGTTCGGCGACCATTGCTCACCGATCTCGGACACAACGATCATGTCCTCCCTGGCTTCGGCATCGGACCACATCGACCACGTGCGCACCCAGATCCCGTACGCCGTGCTCGTTGCCACCGTCGCCTCGCTGTCCGGCTATCTTCTGGTCGGATTCGGACTCCCTGTAATCTGGACTCTCGCGGCCGGCGCGGCGGTGCTGCTCGTGATCCTGCGTCTGATCGGAAAGCCATTGGGTTACGCGCCATCCGAGACGGAAAGCTCCAAAGCGGAAATAACTCAGCAAGTGCCGGAGGGTTAGACGCACAAGGGGGTCACTTCCTGCGTCAGGAGCCGGCGAACCTTCCACAGACGCGCACGGGGTTTCCTTTGTCGAATCTCGTCTCTTTTTCGCGTTTGACCGTATGGCTCTGCGGCGGGCAGTATTTGTCCGGCGTGTCGCCGGCTTTGCGAGGTTGGTGAGGGAGAATTCTGTTCACGAGGACGAGCGCGGAAACATCTCCATATAGATCTTCTTGTAGTCGACGTAGCGCCCGGCCGACGCCCGCAGACCGGCCACCTCTTCATCGTTGAGCTGGCGCTTGGGGACGGCCGGCACGCCGGCGACCAGTGTCCGTTCGGGAATCGTCATGCCCTCGCGCACCACCGATCCGGCCGCCACGATGGAATAGGCTCCGATCCTGGCTCCATCCAGAACCCGCGCACCCATTCCGATCATGCAATAGTCATCGATCCAGCAGCCATGCACGATGACTCCGTGGCCGATAGTGACGCCGTCGCCGATGAAAGTGGGCCACGCCTCGACCGTCACGTGCACGACGCAGCTATCCTGGATATTGGTGCGCTTGCCGATGCGGATGGCGTTCACGTCCCCGCGCACGATCGAATGGAACCAGACACTGCTGTCCTCTCCGATCTCGACGTCGCCGATCACGGTGGCATTCGGGGCGATGAACACGCTGGCCGGAATCTTGGGAGAAACCCCCTCATAGGAGATGATCACGAATGAACCTCGCCTGTCTAGACTGAGAGAAGAAAGCCCGCTCGCTCATGCCAATCGGTTGGCGATGCGCACCGCGCGCAGGATGGAGGTTGCCACCAGGTCACCGGCGACAACTCCCAGGGTCATGATGTCGGCGGAAACCTGACCCACCGAGAGGGCGAAGACGATGTCGCCGTCATAGGGTGTGTGTACCGGCCGGATGGTGCGTTCGACGCCTACCTGCGCCATCACGGCCAGCCGGGCCGCATCCTCCTTGGAAAGCGCAGCATTGGTAGCGACGACGGCCAGCGTCGTGTTGCTTCCCGGCGGAAAAGGAACGACGCGGTTTTCCTTGATGAACTTCGCCGCATCCAGGAAGCGTCCGCTGTCAGGATCGCGGGCACCGGCAATGATGCCGCCGCCGTCCGGGTCGATCACATCTCCAAGCGCATTGACCACCGCAAGCGCACCGACCACCAGGTCGCCGGAACGCCAGGACGCGGTGCCGACGCCGCCGCGCATGGCTTTGTCGTGGCCGCAGATCTTGCCGACGGTGGCACCGGTGCCTGCGCCCACGGCACCCTCCTCCACCGCGTCGCTGCGCGCGTTCTCGCAGGCCTGGTACCCCATCGCCCTGTCGGGACGCACTCTGGCATCACCCACAGCCAGATCGAAAATGACCGCGCTCGGTACGATGGGTACGCGTGCCGCCTGGGTGTCAAAGCCGATGTCTCTCTCTTCCAGAAACTGCTGCACGCCGCCGGTGGCGTCAAGGCCGAAAGCACTGCCACCGGTGAGCAGCACGGCATTGACGCGCGGCACCAGCCGGGTCGGCCGCATCGATTCGATCTCGCGAGTGCCAGGGGCAAAACCGCGCACGTCGACACCGCCGACCGCGCCATCTTGTGGCAGCATCACCGTGCATCCCGTCATTGCCTGGAGGTTGTGGGCGTGGCCCACCAAGATCCCAGGGACATCACAGATCGAGCCGGCGGTGGGAAGAGGCTTATGGGAAGGGGTGCTCATGCCCGAAGGCGTCGGTCATTCTTCATCACCGTTCACCGAGCGAAACATGCCAAAACGCTTCATCAGCGGCACCTTCTTGGCCGGAAGCTCCAACAGCAGGCCGCTGTCGCTGAAGAAGAACAGATCGCCGACAGTCAGGCCGATCTGCGTGCGCAGCGGTTTCCAGTTTTCGCGGTAGGCGTTCGAATCGATCTTGGTGCCCTCTTTGTCCTTGCGCACCAGCCGCACCCTCTCGGGAAACTCGCGATTGATCATGAACGGCGAGTGAGTGGTGTACATCAGCTGGTTCTTGACCGCGAGGTCCTCGAGGACCCGGGTGAGGTCCTTTTGGCCCGCCGGGTGAAGATGAATGCCAGGCTCATCGATGAGGAAAAAGTACTCGTTGGCCTTGGCCTCGAAGGTCCGGGCGATGAAGTTGATGTAGAAAGAGAGATACCAGCGAAAGCCGAGGCTGCGCGATTCCGGCGTATCGAACACCGTGGTGTCGTCGGAGATGTCGATATAGAGCACACGCCCATTGACGTTGAGCTTGATCTCGATGGTCGGCTCCTGTGACCAGACCCGCCGAATTTGCTCGGTGATCAGCCGACCCGCTTCTTCGCTGGCGCGGCGGCCGCGCGTCGAGTCCTCGAAGATGATTTCAAAGTTGTCCTGAAAGCCACCGATCTTGAGCAGATTGCGCTCGGTGGCAAAGGCCTCGCGGCCGTTCATCAGGTCGTCCATCTCGACCTGGTTCTTGAGAAGCGGGATATCGTCGAAGAACAGTATCTTTGGCAGCACCGACAAGAACTTGCGCATGTCCGCAATGGGGACATCGTGGTCACCCACCAGGACGCGGTAGTTCCGGAGCTCGGGGCCGTCCTTCTTCACAACAAAACTCTCAACATCCTTGAAGGCCTCGGAGAACCGCAGGAGCTTCTGTCGATTGTCCTTGGTGAACTGGGTGAATTCGAGCAGGATTTCCGGACACTTACCCTGGTAGTAATACTCGGAGTACTGGCAGGTGAGGCTGCTATCGAATACAACCCCGGGGGTAAACGACTCGAGAGCCCGTAACACGTTGGTTTTCCCGCTCTCGTTCGCCCCGATGAGCACCGTGATTCTGGGGTCGACGGCGTACTTGAGGTGGCGGATCGAACGGTACGCCTTGACACCGACTTTCGAGACAATCATACGACCTCCCGTGAACTTCGCTGCCACCCCGCTCGGGTGCCGGCATCTTGCCGCCCGCGGCAGGGTGCAATATAGTACGCCCTCCAGAGCAAATCAAGTAAAATTTTGTTTGCAGCCGGCGATCCCGAACAACAGCAACATTCTGCGCTTCGCCTGCAACGCCAGGCACTCGCCGCTGGACGCATCGCGCTGAAAACGAAAAACCCCGAGCTGCAGACAACGTCAGCTCGGGGTCTGGGGTGCGAGTGTGGCAATCAGTGCGGCACTTCTTCCTTTTCGGTCGTCTTCTCACCGTTGGCCTTGTCCGGCGCCTTGCGACCCAGTTCGACAAATTCGAGGTCGTTCCCTTTCTTGCGAACCTGGATGCGGCTGCCGTCGCCAAAGGTGCCTTTCAGGATCTCCTCGGCGATCGGGTCCTCAATGAACTTCTGGATCGTGCGGCGCAGCGGCCGCGCCCCATACACCGGATCGAAGCCGTGCTCAGCGATGTACTCCTTGGCACCCTTGGTCAGGTTGATGTTGATGTCACGGTCTGCCACCTTCTCAAGCATCTCAGCGATGACGATGTCGACGATCTTGATCATGTGCGACTTGGCGAGCGGCCGGAAGACGACGACTTCATCCACGCGGTTGAGGAATTCCGGGTTGAAGACCCGCTTGACTTCCTCCAGGATCCGAGAGCGCATGGTTTCGTAGTCGATCTCGTCGCTTTGTGTGGCGAAGCCGATGCCGGCTCCCTTCCGGATCTCGCGAGCCCCCAGGTTCGAGGTCATGATCAGGATGGTGTTCTTGAAGTCTACCCGCCGACCCAGACCGTCGGTCAGACGGCCATCGTCGAGGATCTGCAGGAGGATATTGAAGACATCCGGATGGGCCTTCTCGATTTCGTCGAACAGCACCACCGAATACGGATGGCGGCGAACCTTCTCAGTAAGCTGGCCGCCTTCTTCATAGCCGACGTACCCAGGGGGTGCACCGGTCAGTCGAGACACGGAGAACTTCTCCATGTACTCGGACATGTCGATGCGAACCAGGGCATCTTCATCTTCGAAGAGATAGCGTGCCAGTTCCTTGGCGAGCTGCGTCTTGCCCACTCCGGTCGGCCCGAGAAAGATGAACGAACCAATGGGCCGGTTCGGGTCCTTGAGGCCGGCGCGGGTGCGGTGAATCGCCTTCGACAGCAGGGTGATGACCTCGTCCTGACCGACGATTCGTTTCTTCAGTTCAGTTTCCATCCCGAGCAGCTTCTGGGACTCCGACTGGGCCACCTTACTCACCGGGATGCCCGTCATCATCGACACGACCTCGGCGATGTCCTCTTCGGACACGGTCGCCACCACCTGCTCTTCGGTCTCTTTCCAGCGGCGCTTGGCCGCCTCGAGCTTGCGATTCAGGCGCTTCTCCTGGTCGCGCAGGATGGCGGCGCGCTCGAACTCCTGGGCCTTGATGACGGAGTCCTTCTCCTTGCGTACCTTCTTGATCTCCTCTTCAAGATCGGTGATCTCCTTGGGTACGACGATATTGGCGAGGTGAACTCGGGCGCCGGTCTCATCGAGGACGTCGATAGCTTTGTCAGGCAGGTAGCGATCGGTGATGTAGCGCTCGGAAAGCCGCACCGTCGCCACGATGGCCTCATCCGTATACTTGACCCGGTGATGCTCCTCGTAGCGATCTTTCAGACCGTTCAGAATCTCGATGGTTTCTTCGGCCGTCGGCGGGTCCACCATGATCTTCTGAAACCGGCGCTCGAGGGCGCCATCCTTTTCGATGTACTGGCGATACTCGTCGAGGGTGGTGGCGCCGATGCACTGCAGTTCGCCGCGCGCCAGGGCAGGCTTGAACATGTTGGAGGCGTCCAGGCTTCCAGAAGCGCCGCCAGCGCCGACGATGGTATGCAGTTCGTCGATAAACAGGATGACGTCTTTGGCCCGGTACAGCTCATTCATGATCGCCTTCATGCGCTCTTCGAACTGGCCGCGATACTTGGTTCCAGCGACCAGGGCGCCAAGGTCGAGCGTCACCACGCGCTTGTTGTGGAGCACGCGCGGCACCTTGCGTTCCACGATACGCAGTGCCAGGCCCTCGGCGATAGCGGTTTTGCCGACTCCGGGCTCGCCGATCAGTACTGGATTGTTCTTTTTGCGGCGGCTGAGGATCTGGGCGACGCGCTGGATTTCTTCGTCCCGGCCAATGATCGGGTCGAGATCGCCCTTGCGTGCCAGCTCGGTCAGATCGCGGCCGAAATGATCCAGCGCCGGTGTCTTGGAGCGCTGCGGCCCCGACTCCCGGCTCGAGGGCGTGCCGCGAAGGATATTTTCGAGCTCATCGCGCACGGTCTCGTATGTCACGTCGAAGCTCAGAAGCACCTGTGCCGCCACCCCATCCTTCTCCTTCACCAAGGCCAGCAGCAGGTGCTCGGTGCCGATGATGTCCGATTTGTATTTCTCCGCCTCGACGTAGGCCATCTTCAGGATCTTCTCGGCCCGCTTTGTGAACGGGATGTTCCCGATGGTCATAGTCTCGCCGGTGGACTTGACCGCATCCTCGACAGAGCGCTTTATTTCATCGAGATCGCAGCCCAGGTTCCGCAGGATTTCGACGGCGATGCCTTCGCCCTCCCTGATCAGGCCCAGAAGTAGATGCTCCGTACCGATGTAGTCGTGGCCCAACCGGAGCGCCTCCTCGCGGGAGAACTGGATCACCATCTGAACGCGGCTCGAGAAGTTGCTCTTCATACCTCCAACTCCCATCCATTAAGGGTTCTTTCGCGCTTGCATCTCGCAGTCTAATTTAAGCATTATGTTGGCGGGATTCAACCCCTAAATTTATCCGCCTGGTAACCATTCGGGCGCTTCCCGCCGTGTAGCGCCCTTCGCCATGGCCGCTGGTCAGAGATTCAACTTTTTGCGGACGATCCTTGCCCGCACGAAATCACGTTCCTCCGCGCTCAGCGTCGCCTGTTCGGTCTTCTGGATGTGGGCCGGCTGCGCTACCACGAGAAGCTCATTCAACTTCGCCCGGTCGACTTCGCTGATGAGACCGAGCTCCACCCCAAGGCGCAGCCAGGACAGTGTGTTCATGAATTCGAGCGAACTCAGGATTCGTGCGCGCTCGAGCACGCCCAGCGCTCTGAAAACCTTATCCTCCAGCCTCACCCGGTCGCTCTCCAGAAGCTCGGCCCGCTGCTTGCGTTCCAGCTCTACGAACCGAACCACAATCTCGTCGAGCCGTTTGAGGATTCCCGATTCGGTGCGACCGAGAGTGAGCTGGTTCGAGATCTGATACAGGTTGCCCAGAGCCTCGCTGCCTTCACCGTAGAAGCCGCGGACCGTCATCTCGGACGGCGCCAGCTGCTTGATGGTCCGGGACACCTGGTCCTCCATCGCCAGGGCCGGCAGGTGAATGAGCACGGAGGCCCTCATGCCGGTGCCGGTGTTGGTGGGACAGGAAGTCAGGAAGCCGAATTGCTCGGAAAAAGCGTAGTCGACGCCGTCGCCGAGTTCGTCATCGACTCGGCTGATCTCACTCCACACCGCGTCCAGCGACAGGCCGGGGCGCATCACCTGAAGACGCAGATGGTCCTCCTCATTGATCATCACACCAGCCTGCTCGTCGCGAGTGACCAGCAGGCCGGAGGGGCGTGCCTGCTCGGCGAACTGCGGACTCACCAGATGCCGCTCAACCAACACCGTGCGGTCGATCTTCTGCAGCCGATTGACCTGACAGAACACCGCATCGCTGAAGCTCTTCGATGCGAAAGCAGCCCTCAACACCTGGTCGAGTATAGCCTCGAGTTCGATCTTCTTGGCACGATGTGGGAAGAGGTGGCCGGCAAGGTTGCGCGCCAGCCGGATTCGGGAGGAGATGACGATGTCGGAGTGCTCGCCATCTGGCTGCAGCCATGCTGGGGCATTCGCAAGGAGCTCGTCGATGTCAAGCTCATGCATCTGGTCTCGGAGTAGGGCCTTTTCCGTAGATCTGCTCATCTTCCTCGCCTAGCACCGGATACCGGTTCCACATTCGCTCACCAGTGGGCCGAGCCTCTTGCGTTCGTCACCTCACGGCGTGCGGTTCATGGAGGAGCCCCCTTTGGCCTGCTCTCGCTCGATGTCGCGAATCATGTCACGGAGCTTGGCGGCCGTCTCAAACTGCTCCTGCTGAATGGCCTGGCTCAAGTCGTGGCGCAGCTTCTCGAGGTCTGACTCAGGTAGAATCACCCGTTTCGATTTCGGCCGACTGCCGATGTGCTGGCTGCTGCCGTGAATGCGGCGCAGAAGGATGCTGATGTCCTCACCGAACGTAGAGTAGCAAACATCACACCCGAAGATGCCGGTCTGCTCGAAGTCCGCCAGCGTGTAGCCGCAGGCCGGGCAGATTTCGTCACTTGTCGAAGGGTGCCGTCTCATCGATACAGAACCTCAACGAATTTCCAGATCGCGTAGAGCCGCCGCTGAACCATTTGCGTGGGACTTGACCTTGCCGTCGTACAACTCGATGATGCGGTCGGCCTGCTGGGCAAGGTCCCGATTGTGGGTCACGATGACGAACGTCTGACCCTTTTCGCGACTGAGGGACCAGAGCAGTCGATGCAGAGAATCGCTGGAGGCCGTGTCGAGATTGCCGGAAGGTTCATCGGCAAGAACCAACTGCGGCTCGTTCATCAACGCCCGGGCCACGGCGACCCGTTGCTGCTCGCCCCCAGACAGCTCGTTGGGGCGATGTCCGGCACGATCCTCCAGGCCGACTTCGCGCAGCAGTTCGTAGGCCCGCGCGTGCGCTGCCTTTTTGTCCATCTTGGCAATCAGTCCCGGCATGGCCACGTTCTCGACCGCCGTGAACTCCGGAAGCAGGTGATGGAACTGAAAGACAAAGCCGACCATTCGGTTGCGGAAGAGCGCCAGCTCACGATCGCTGAACGCGAAGACGTCGACGCCGTCGATCTCGACACGACCGGAGGTGGGACGATCCAGGGTGCCAAGAATGTGCAGCAACGTGCTCTTGCCGACACCCGACGGCCCGACGATGGCGATGATCTCACCCTGATAAACTTCGAGGTCGATGCCCCTCAGTACTGGCAACCATCCGCGGCCGACGGGATATTCCTTGCGGATCTGCTCCGCTATAAGTATCGGTTTTCGGTTGAGCATCGTTTACTCGTAGCGAATTGCTTCGACAGGATCCAGGTGGGCGGCTTTGTACGCCGGGTAGACGGCCGCCAGAAAGCAGAGCAGCAGGGCGAAGACGGCGACCAGAATGAAATCGATCGGTCGCATGACAACCGGCAGCGAATTGATAATGTAGATATCGGGCGGCAGTGAAAAGTATTGATACTTCACCTGTGACCACCCGAGCAGGAAACCAACCACGCAGCCGAGCACAATGCCGAGCGCACCGACGAGCACGCCGACGAGGACGAAGATCCGCATCACGCCACCGGATGTCGCTCCCATCGACTTCAGAATGCCGATCTCCTTGGTCTTTTCCAGAACCACCATGATGAGCGTGCTGACGATGTTGAAGGCCGCAACCAGGATGATCAGGTTCAGAACGACGAAGGCAGCCCACTTCTCGATCTTCATCCAGGCGAACAGGTTCTTGTTCATGTCGAACCAGGTAATGGCCGTGTAGGGATAGCCGAGAAGCTTTTCGATCTCGTGCTGCACCCTGCCGGCGCTATCGAGGTCCTCCAGTTTGACCTCGATGCCGGAAACACGGTGGCCCATCTGGAACAGCTGTTGCGCAGCGGACAGGGAGACATATGCGAAGGTGTCGTCGAAATCATAGAGCCCGGTCTCGAAGTATCCGGCAACGCGGAACACCCGCACCGGCGGCATCCAGCCGGGGAGCCCGGTCCATCCCGCCGGGCTGAAGACCGAGACCAGGTCGCCAAGCCCCACCTGCAAGCGATCGGCCAGGTAGCGCCCGAGCACGATGCCAGGGTAGCTCCGTCCCTCCCCCTTCAGTGGTGGCATCTCACCCAGGTTCAGGCTGCCGTACTGAACGGTCTGCTCGATGTTGGACACCTTTCCGACCTCGTCCGGGTTCATGCCCTTCACCACCACGCCCTCGGATGCATACTTGGATCGCACCATCGCCTTGCCGAGAACGTACGGGGCCATGCCGACGATTCCGCGGATCGTGCGGATCTTCTCCATCACCTCTCGTGGGTTTTCCAATCCCCGGTCGTGGAAAGTACGTACCCGAAGGTGAGCATCGAAGCCGATGATCCGCGAGCGCACCTCGCGCTCGAAGCCGTTCATCACAGACAGAACCAGGATGAGCGCCGCCACACCGACAAGGACGCCGCCGATCGAGATGTAAGAAATGATGCGGCTGAACTCAGACTTCTCTCTGAATTGGACAAAATAGAGGAGGACTCCGACCGGGAAAGTAGCCACGAAGAACAGGGCTGAGAGAACGGTGTGCCAGACATTGCGTCGCCGCTCGCCGTCGCGATAGAGCCAGCCGAGCACAACATCCACCAGCCACAGCGGCAGGAAGAGCACCGACACGAGCACGGCGAGGGCGCCTCTCACAACCCTTGCGAACGGAGAGCGGGCATCGATCCGCCGCACCGAGCCGCGCAGATAAGAGTAGATCAACACGACGATGGCCAGGGGTGCCGTGGCCAGAAGGAAGATGATCTTCAGGAAGGTCTTCCAGGCGAATTCGAACAGATTCCGGTAGCGAATGCCGGTCAGGTATCGCCTGGCGATGATCAGTTCGTAGGACATATCGTGCTCTAGCAAATGGGGCGACCGAGAGATCGGCCGGCTGGCAACGGCCGCAACCGGCTATTTCTTCGGGTGGGCGACTTCGGTACCAATAATGAGCTTCTTGACTCCGCTTTGACGAGCGATGTCCATGACGCGCACCACCGTGCCGTGTTGCACTTCCCTGTCGGCTTTCAAAACCAGGGCCCGCTCCTTCATGTCGGCCAGCGCTGCCTTCAGAGCGTCCTCGAGGTTATCGAACGTGACCGGATCCTGGTTCAGGAACATCTTGCCATCGGTGCCGATGAAGAGCGTGTACTCTTTCAGCTCGCCAATCTCGGCAGTCTTTGCCTCGGGCAGCTCCAGTTTCAGACCGGGCTGCTCGCGGAAGGTGGACGAAACCATGAAGAAAATCAACAGAAGGAAGACAACGTCGATCAACGACGCCACGTTGATGAACAGCTTACGCTTTTGGCGAAAACGAAACTGCATGGAGCTTCTCAGGAATAGAGGTCACGAACGAGATGAAGCTTGCGCAGCAGCTTTGACGAGTACTTCTCGATATCGAGAACCAGGCTTTCGGCCTTGTTCGCGAAGTAGTTGTAGGCGATCAGCGCCACGATACCGATCGACAGGCCGGCCGCTGTCGTGATCAGGGCCTCGGAGATGCCGCCCGACAGAGCCTCGGCCTGGCCGACACCGATCTTTGAGATAACCGTGAACACCTTGATCATGCCGGTGACGGTGCCCAGAAGACCCAAGAGTGGCGACACTCCAGCGATGGTCTCCAGAGCTGAAAGCCCGCGCTCGAGCTGACGGATCTCCTGCCGGCCTTGATCCAGGATCGTCTCCTTGATCTCCTCCCGCGGCATCTCCCGGCATTCGAGTCCCACGCGGATGATGTTGGCAAACGGTCCTTCATACTTTTCGCAAATCGCCTTGGCGAGGGAAAAGTCCTCCGGTCCCTCGATGTTTTCGATTACGCTGACAATCTCGGGGATGAGGATCTGTTTGTAGCGCAGCGCTAAGGCCCGCTCGATGATGATCGCCAGCCCCAAGACGGAGCAAAAGGCCAGCGGAATCATGATCACGCCGCCTTTTGCCAGGAAATCCCAAACTTCGATCATGGCACTATCTCACAACAACGTAACTAAACTTCCCGGTCACTTCCAGGTATTTTTCGGGAAAATCGTCCGGCAGTGGCAGAAAGGGTGCCGCGTATTTAACGGCGTTGACGCTCGTGACCATCAGCGAGCGATGGCCGCTGTAGTCGAGTACTTGCAAGCCCTCCAGTCGGCCGTCCGGGTAGATCCGAAACCGGACGATGGTCTCACCGCTGATGATGCCCATCTTGGTGAAAGCCGGCGGCGGAAAGATATTCCGTTGGATCTTCCGGCGCAAGGCCAGCAAGTAAGGTGCAAAGTCCCAGGCATACGTATTGAACGAGAAGCCGCCGATCTCCGGGGCTCGGCTCGCCTCCTGGTTGTAGCGCGCTGTCGAGGAGCGGCGTTGCACCACCGGAGGTTGCGGCTGGCCGGTGAGGGTCTCGCGTGTAAATTCTCGTGCCGGTCGCAACGGCTGTTCACGACTCCCCAACTCGGCAAGCCGCGGGGACGACTTCGCCGGCTGCGGCGCATCCTGGCTCGCCGGTGAGCCAGCGGTCGCCGCATTCGCCTGCACTCCATCCTGCGGCAGTTCGCGCAGCGGCGTCAGGCCTTGTGAATAGCTTTCCCCCAGTGGCAGATCACTCGGTGCCTCGGGATTGTGCGCACGCTGGCTCTTGTCGGAAACCAGATGGGTCTTCTCCGGCTGCTCCGACGGGACGTTCTCCGGCGACTCCACCAGCTCGAACTGCAAAGGCGACTCGTCTTGCCTGGCCACCGCCGCTGCCACCTCGGGAGGCAGCACTTCGAAGAAGTGCCACCGTTTCATGACTCCCACTCCGACCAGCGCCAGAGCGTGAAGCAGCAGCGACACCGCCAGGGCGATTTCAAGGCGCTTCGACATCAGAAAGAATCGCCGTCATAGTTCAAATCTCATGAAATCCTGGCCCACGACCACCCTGCCATCAAACTCTTTCTGGCAAATCGCGCCCACGTCGATGAGGTCGGTCGGCGGGTAGAGATGCACGACGACCAGCGTTTTCACCCCGGCGGCAGCCGCCATGCGACCCGCTGCTGTCGGCGAGAGATGGCCGGACACTTTCTGGTCGTCCGGGAACGAGCATTCGGTGAGCAGCAGATCTGCATTCCGAGCCAGGTCGACCACTTCGTCGCACAGGTCGGTGTCACCGGTGTAGACGACAGCCCTACCGTGCCATTCGAAACGGTAGCCATTCGAATTGGCGAGATGCCGGGTCGGACGAGTGCTGATTCGGACGCCGTGCCACTCCCAGCTCTCATCCCGCACCTCGCGAACGTCAATGTCGTACTCCACATCGGTGATGCCGGTTCCGAACAGGTCGGTGTAGGTGTTATAAAAATCGCCGAACCCTGGCGGACCCACCAGAGCAAGCGGTCTCCGGCGCACAAAGCCAGGCGTGTGTTTGGTGGCGAAAAGGAAGGGCACCAAATCGATGGCATGGTCGGCATGAAGGTGCGTGTAGAAAACGGCATCCACGTCCCGATAGTCGACGCCCACCTCCAATGCCCGGCGGACGGTCCCAGGTCCCGTGTCGAGCAGAATCGTTTTGCCATTCACCTTCAACACGTGACCCGGATAGGCACGTTCGCGCCGGGGCACTCCCGTACCCGACCCCAACAGAATCAGTTCCATAATCCCTCGCGCTTCAGCCAGTAGGCATTCGCAGAGAAGTAGCCATCCCAGTGACCGACATCGAAGAGATGACCACGCAGCGGCACCCCGATCACTTGTTTCTCTCTAATGAGACGCTGCAGCACCGGCACGTCGTCCAGCTCGCCCTGCAGCTTACCGCGAAGAGCTTCCGCGGTATCCAGAAAGTCCGCCGTCAGAACATAGCGGCCGCAGTTCCGGTAAACACTTTTCTCGGCGCCGAGCTCGAAGCTTCCCGGCCGTTTGTCGTGCAAATGCGTGAGCCGCACCCAGCGCGGCGTCAAGGGCTGCCACTCCACCCTGCCGGCATTGCTGAACCTCCAGGCATTTGCCTGGGTTACCTCTATCAACCCCAGGACTTCGCAATGAAATTCCTCGAAGGCCTCCGCCATCTGTCGCGTGGACGGTGCCTCAGCGAAGAAAACGTTGTCCGGCAGCAGCACGAAGAAGGGTCGTTCGGCGATGACGGCGCGGGCGCAGCCGATGGCGTCAGCCAGCCCGTCAGGTTGCGGCTGATGAACGATCTTCACATCACAGAGACGGTGCAGCGGCTCTCCCTCGACCGAGCGACCCGGCGAACCTTGCCCAGGCACGTACATCCTCTCCAAATAGGTGAGAACCTCCTTCTTTCGTTCAGGCGGCAAAACGACGACGATCTCTTTCACCCCCGCCCAGACCGCCTCCATCACCGCATACTGGAGCATCGGCCAGCGTCCGACCGGCAGCATCTCCTTGGGGACCGCCAGCGACAGCGGCCGCATGCGCGTGCCCTCCCCGGCGGCCGGAATCACCGCAATGTCGATTCCCAAGCCCATGGCGGTCCCTGCGACAACCAATTGTTTTCACGTGCGAGCCACGGCGGTCGTTCCCAGCCGGTGATGCCGAGTCGCATGCCATCCACATCGACCGCCGGCACTGGCCGCGATGAAATGACTTCGCAAAGGTATCTTCCCTGAAGACGATGCAGGGGCAGGCGGCGGGATGTCAGGAGGGGAAAGTGCACTCCACTGGAGAAGAGGGCACGCTGACAGCTGGCAGAACCGAAAGGGCCAGATGAGCCGCCGGCCGGCGGTGTCGCCTGACGGCGTGGCTCAGTGCTTCCCCAGAACGCTTGCTCGGGGATCATTCTGGGCGCGTCTGTTCTAGAACCCAATTCAGATATGACTCCGACCCGGCGAGCACGGGGAGGGCGAGGATCTCCGGCACCTCGTAGGAGTGCAGTTTCTGAATCCGTTGGATCAGCTCAGGCAGTCGCGACTGCACGGACTTCATCACCATCAGCACCTCGCCCTCCTCGCAAAGCGATCCTTTCCATTTGTAGATCGACCGGACCGCAGTAGCGATATTGACGCACGCGACGAGCTTCTCTTCAACGAGCTTCTTGGCAATGCGCTCGGCCTCCCGTGTCGAGGAAGCCGTGACCAGAACCACGACTGCTTCTGTCATATCCCGTTCCACGCCCACGTCCACTATCCGGGTGTCGGTGTGATCACTTCAGCAGATCCTGGCGCCCGACTTCCTCCAAGGTGCTGCGATAAATTTCGGTGGCCGGCTTGAAAATGGTGCCGAGCTGCCGCAGCTTGTCGAGCGGACCTCGGGCCGTGATTTGCCGCGCCATGATCGCTGGCATCAGCGCCAACTTGCCCAGCCAGAGTTGGTGGGCAACGTCGGCCGGCATCGTCATCTTCACATCCTCACTGGTGACCGTGGGGCCGGTGATGACCTTACCCTCGGGCTCGCTCACATCCACGGCGATCTCCGCGGTCGGGTTGGTCAAGAACAGCTTGATGCTGATTTTCAAATCTGCCAGCCGCTTCCCCACTTCGGGGTGCTTGAGCAACTTCTCGAAGAAGGCACCGAAGACCGCGTAGACTTCCTCGTCCGTCTGGAAGTACTTGCCCATGATGTGGTCCTCACGATTTGGTTGTGCGTCCTCATCATGCCTGCCGACGCCGGCAGCATCCAGCCACGGAAGAAGCGGTCGGTTCCAAGTCTTACTTCCGCTGGCCAGCCCCCCGCGGCATAGACCAGGCATGATCCCCTCGAAGCCGAAGGCCCATAGAGCTATCCGCGCGAACAAGCTTCGACGCTGTCTCTCTCGCCGCGCCGTCCGCCTGCTCCATGAGTTTGCGACCAGGCTGTCGTAACATCCCTCGGCCCTTGCGACCTTCGCGCACGGTGCGCATGCTCGGAAGTGAGCCGCCCATCATCCTCGTCACCCTGCCAATCGAAGAATCAGCAAACCTCGCTTTCTCATGGTTTTAGTTGAGCTTGTGAATTGGCCATATTATATCAAAATCCTTCGCAAATATCAAGAGAAAGTTTGACATTTGACTGCTGAATCATTATCATCTCCGGGGAGAGGTGGTGGCTGGGGACCGAAGAGATGGACCACCTGGTTGCAAAAGCGAGGCCAGAATTGCAGCCGGCGCTGCCGTCTCCGCGACCACCGACGAAATAGAGGACCCGATGCCGGCAGGAACGAATCACACGATTCAGGCGCTTCTCTTCCTCGCTCTGCTGGTGACAGGGTGCGCCAGGAAACCGACAGCCGATCCTGGTGTGGCTCGCGAAATCGAACGAAGCCGCGAGGTCAAAGACCGCAGCTTTCGCGATCCGCGCCAAAGCCCCTTGCCTGACTCGGTTCGGCGCTACTTCGCCGGGCTGAGTTACTACCCGGTGGATCTGAGGTATCGTCTGCGCGTGAAGCTCAAAAAATATCGGCGGCCC
>CAZGRP010000027.1:21384-38083 GCA_964527995.1 uncultured Cytophagia bacterium
CCCGGTGGATCTGAGGTATCGTCTGCGCGTGAAGCTCAAAAAATATCGGCGGCCCCAACGGATCGAAATCGTTACCAGCCGCGGCCTGAAACGGGCCGCCCTGCGCTACGGCGAATTTCGCTTCAAACTCCTGGGAAAGAGCCTGAGGCTGCAGGTCTACAAGCTGCTCGACCTGCAGGCAGAGCATCGCCGCCTGCTTTTTGTCCCGTTCACCGATGCCACCAGTGGCACCGAAACCTATGCCGGAGGCCGCTACCTAGACATCGAGGAGACCCCGGACGATGTCTACACCCTCGACTTCAACCTGGCCTACAATCCGTACTGCGCCTATAACCACAACTTCGACTGCCCGATCCCCCCGGAAGAGAACCACCTGCCGGTCCCTGTCCGCGCCGGTGAGAAAGCGTTTTCGGTGAAGCAAAGGCCAGCGCCGTGAGCGACTACGTCGCCCTGTTTCTGACCGGGCTTTTCGGCAGTGCCCACTGTGTCGGCATGTGCGGTCCCATCGTCCTCTCCTATGCCGTCCATCTGAGAGGAAGTAGCATCCGTCGTGCCTCGATCCATCACCTGCTCTACAATGCTGGCCGGGTGGCGACTTATGTGACGCTGGGGTTCGCAGCAGGCTTGCTCGGAGCCGTTGTGGTGCACATCGGGCCATTGCAGGACATCGTTTCTGTGGTTGCCGGAGCCGTCATGGTCGTACTGGGGCTGACGAACCTGCGCGTCGTGCCGGCCTTCAGCCTGCAGGGAAGCACCGCCGGGCTGATGGCGGCCTATCGCAGGGGAGTCGGGCTGCTCATCAAGAGTCCGGGCCGTCTGAGTCGGCTGCTGCTGGGAGTCTTCAACGGTTTTCTGCCGTGCGGGCTGGTGTACGCGGCTTTGTTCAAGGCCGCAGCAACAGGGTCACCGCTGATGGGGGCAGCGACGATGTCGGCTTTCGGGGCGGGCACGATCACTGTAATGTTTCTCCTCGGCACTTTCTCCACGCAGATTTCCAATCGCGCGCGCCGGGCAGGCGAGAAAGTTGCCGCAATACTGATCGTCGTGATGGGGCTCTCGCTCATTCTCCGGGGCCTCGGCTGGCATCCCCTTCTGTCGCCACAGCATGCGCCTGCGATGTAGCTGCTCCGGCACGGACTCAGGTCACGAAAAAAAAAGCCGGCCCTGGTGGACCGGCTTTCTCATCGCTTCGGTGTTCTCAGGTCATCACGGGAAAATGCCGCGCACGCTGATGGCCTCGGCAACGCGCCCCACGGCAACCACGTAGGCGGCCCGCCGCATCGTGACGTTGTATTCCTTCGAGGCTGCCAGCACGCTCTTGAAGGCCCCGACCATCACCTCACGCAGGCGCTCATTTACGTCTTTCTCTTTCCAGAAAAAGCTGTAGTTGTCCTGCACCCATTCGAAGTAAGAGACCGTCACACCGCCGGCATTGGCCAGGATGTCGGGCAGCAGGAACACGCCGTTCGACTGCAGAATCACATCGGCCTTGGGCGTCGTCGGGCCATTGGCCGCCTCGGCTACCACCTTGGCCCTGACTTTGGCGGCGTTGGCCTCGGTAATCACATTCTCCAGAGCCGCCGGGATCAGCACGTCCACATCGAGGGTCAGCAAATCGGCATTCGAAATGGGCTCCGATTCCGGGAACTCGATGACGCTCCCCGTTTTTGCCTTGTACTCGATCACCTTGGGGATATCGAGTCCGTTGCTGTTGTAAATCCCACCACGAGAATCGCTCACGGCCACCACCTTGGCCCCGGTGTCCTCGTACAACAGCCTCGACGCAATCGAGCCGGCGTTGCCAAACCCCTGCACCGCCACGGTGGCCTTGGACAGTTCCATTTTCAAGTAGTCGGCCGCCTCCTGCACGACATAGACGACGCCGCGTGCGGTAGCCTCACCCCGCCCGCGTGAGCCGCCGATGGAGAGCGGTTTTCCGGTGACCACACCCGGGATGCTGTAGCCCTTGGCCATGCTGTAGGTATCCATGATCCAGGCCATCACCTGCGGGTTGGTGTAGACGTCGGGCGCAGGGATGTCGCGTTCGGGGCCGATGAGGATGGAGATCTCGGTGGCATACCGGCGCGTCAGGTTCTCGAGCTCATTCATGTCCATCTCTTTCGGATTACAGGCAACGCCGCCTTTACCGCCGCCGAACGGGATGCCGACCACCGCACATTTCCAGGTCATCCAGCTCGCCAGCGCCCGCACCTCGTCGATGGTCACATCGGGATGGTAGCGGATGCCGCCCTTGGCCGGTCCCCTGGCCGTATTGTGCTGCACGCGATAGCCGCGAAACACCTGGATGCGGCCGTCACGCATCTTCACCGGAAAATTCACCGTCAGCTCGCGCTCCGGATAACGCATCCGAGCGCGTAGATTCTCCGGCAGGTCGATTACATCGGCAGATTCCTCGAAGTTTCTCAACGCCATCTCAAAGGGGTTCAACTTGGGGTCATCGTGGTTTGGTGCACTCATATTTATTCCTCCTGTTAAAATAAGAAAGCCTGCAACTCCGTGTGAATCGGTTTCACATCGGGTTGCAGGCCGTTGGACTGAATGAGTCGTTCCGGCAGGACCTTTGCCGTCGCCCTCCCAGCGAGTCGGCACAATCGAAGCGGCTGCCTTAGTTGCACCTTCCTGCTGCCGCCGCTAATGATGAGGGCCACCGGCTTCGACTTCCCCCGCGCCAGCGTCATGTCGGACAGACACCGATCCGTTCGCACGACGTCCTCGTTTCTCGTTCAGTTCGACAGGAATATAGCGAGCATGTCGACAAAAATCAAGTCTTCGAATCCAGCCTCAACGGGCCCAGGCCGGCAGTTGCCCGAAGGTGATGCCAAACACCGGAATGGCCAGCAGGTAGACGACGGCCGTGATCAACACGGCACCGATCAGGTCCAGAACCACCCCGGCGCGCAGCATGTCCCGAATCGTCACGTGGCCGGAACCGAACACGATGGCGTTTGGCGGCGTCGCTACGGGCAGCATGAAGGCACAGGAGGCCGCCAGCGTGGCCGGGATCATCAGCAGAAACGGGTGCAGGCCGGTGGCGCTGGAGGTCGCCGCCAGAATCGGCATGAAAATGGTGGCGATAGCAGTGTTCGAAGTGAACTCCGTCAGCACCATCAGCATCAGGCTGATGCTGAAGATCAGCAGCAGGGTCGGCACGTTGTGCAGCGCCTGAAGGTGCGAGGCGATCCACGCCGCCAGGCCACTGCTCTTGAAGGCTTCGGCCAGGGCGATACCGCCGCCAAACAGAATCAGGATGCCCCACGGAATGCGAACCGCCCACTCCCAGTCGAGCAGCGCTCCTTCGCTCTCACCGCCCCCTGGAATCATGAACAGCAGCAGTGACACCACCATGGCCACGGTGGCGTCGTTGGCCCAACCGCCAACCCCGAGCAGGCTCGACCACCCGGGCAAGGTGACGAAGCCGAGTTGAATATCGCGCCGGAAAATCCACGCCAGGGCCGTTGCCACGAAAACGATGAACGTCCGGCGCTCCGCCGAAGTGGGTCTGCCGAGCCTGGCAAGCTGCTCGGCAATGATCTCTTTTCCCGCACCGGCCTCGAAACCGCCGATGCGAAAAACAAGCCGGGTGAGAACCAGCCAGGCAATCGGCAGGAAGATGATGACCACCGGCAACCCGACCAGCATCCAGCGCAGGAAGTCGACCGGTGGCGCGTCGGGGTAGAGCGACTTGACCGCCGCCGCAAAGACGATGTTGGGCGGCGTGCCGACGAGTGTGCCCAGCCCCCCGATGCTGGCCGCGTAAGCCACGCCCAGCATCAGCACCGTCTTGAAGCTGTCGCCTTCCCCACCCTGGGTGCCGAAATGGAGGACGACCGCCAGGGCAATCGGGTAGACCATCATCGTCGTGGCGGTATTGGAAATCCACATCGACAGGAAGGCCGTGGCAACCATGAATCCCAGGACGATGCGTCTCGGCCGGGTGCCGATGACATGAATAATCTGCAGGGCGATGCGTTTGTGGAGATCGCACCGCTGCATTGCCATGGCGAGAAAGAAGCCGCCCATGAACAGGAAGATATTGCTGTCCCCGTAGGACCGTGCGATGACACCCGCTTTGGAGACATGCAGGAGTGGAAACAGAGCCAGGGGCGCCAGAGCCGTCGCCGGAATGGGGATCGCCTCCGTCACCCACCAGATGGCCATGAGGGTGGCCACGGCGAGTGTGCGCTGGCCGACGGCCGACAGCCCAGCCGGTGCCGGCATCAAGAGAAGCACAAAAAAAGCGACGACACCGAGGAAAAGTCCTGCAGTGCGCCGCATCGAAGGACGGGAAGTCGTCTGCCCTTGCTCTTCGATCCTAACGGTCACAGACCCTCCCGCTGTCCGTGTCCTCTGAACCAGCCTCCTTCCGACTGCCGACCCGTCGATTTAGGTCTATCGCGATCAAAACTCAGGCTCTCGGGAACGCTTTTTTGCTCGATCCGTGGCAATCAGTTGCTGTCGTGTTTGGTCCCGGCCTGCCCGGGTTATGGGGCTCCTTCCCTTTTCGAAAAGGAAGGTTCGCGCGGGCATCATCACCGCTCAAAGGCTCGCCTCAGACGCTGCCACCGGCCAGTGCGTGTTGCCCTTCCCCCACAGGTGGTATCAGCTTTCGAATCGACGCCACCAACTCCGACATCTCCGGCAGACGGCGGCTGGCGACGACGCGGCCGTTGACGATCACCGCCGGCAGAGAGAAGGCCATGGCCAGCGTGCGCATGGCTGCACCCACCGGCGTGTGGAAGCGCCAGACATCGCGGGCCAGTTTCGGCCACAAGTAGAGCTGGTTGCGCGGATCGACCAGGGTGATCTCGATTGCGTCGCCCATCTCCCGGCGCAGCGCGTCGGACAGGCGGCCGCAGTCCTGCATCACCAGGCGGCTTTCAAGAAACACTGAACGGCCGCTGAAGCGCGCATTGTCGCCTACCAGCTTGCCGCAACAGCCGCTGCCGGTCATTTGCGCATCCACCTCACGGATGATGATGACGGAAGGCTTTCTCGAAGTCCGATCCATCATTCAGACGACGGTTTCGATTCAACTGCATAGGCCAGAGGCTCTCTTCGCCCCTGCCCTGCAAAGCGGCGGAATGCCAGCACCGCCTCCAGAGTGAACCACAGAATCATGAACAAAATCAGGGCGCCGACAACTGCCAGGGGCCAGCGATGCTGCTCAACAAACGACCGCAGATTCAGCACCATGGCGGTCAGCGTCATCACCAGCATGAACAGCATCGGCAGAAGGGTGTAGATTATGGGACGGCGTTTCTTGTACAGGTAGATCGTCACCGACAGCAGCACGATGCTGGCCAGAATCTGATTGGTCGTGCCGAAGAGACCCCAGAGGATCCATCCGGCAGCCGTTCGCACGACACTGCCAGTGGCCGGATTCGTGATCGTCACCTTCATCAAGGCGAAGAATGAGATGGCCACCACAGCCAGGGCCGATGCCACATAGCGGTTGGTCAACACCTTGGTGTTCAGACTGTTACCGATCTCTTCAATGTTGTAGCGCAGCAGCCGCGTCGCCGAATCAAGCGTGGTCAGCGCAAAAGCGACGACCACCACAGCCACGAAAGCTTCAGCCAGGTGCAGCACGATGCCGAGCTTCGAGATGAACAGGCCGGCACCCTTCACGAAGGCACTGATCTCCGGTCCCAGGCTGGCGGCGGCGCCCCAGGTGCGGTAATGTTCGAGCCAGGCCTCTTTGGAGGCAAGCCCGGCCGTCGATGCCAAGACAGCCATGAGTCCGAGCACGCCCTCAGCAACCGCGCCGCCATAGCCGATGAATCGTGCATCCGGCTCGCGATCGATCTGTTTCGCCGTTGTTCCCGAAGAAACCAGGCTATGAAACCCGGAGATGGCGCCGCAGGCGATCATGATGAACAAGAAAGGAAAAAGCGGTGGCAGGCCGGTGCTCTCGTGGTTGACCACCGGCGCCGCGATGGTGGGGTGAAACAAAAACAGCCCGAGGTACATCCCGCCCAGACCGATATAGAGCAGAAATGAGTTGATGTAGTCGCGCGGCTGCAGCAGAAACCACACTGGCAAGACCGAAGCGATGAAAGCATAAGCCAGGAGGATGTAGATCCAGCCGTTCAGCGACACGCCCGTGATCGGTACTTCCACGCCGATCACCGTGACGACCAGCATCAGGATCACACCGATGATGGTCACCGGACCGATGGGCACGCCCTTCTTGTACACCGCCACGCCGATTGCCACTGCAATGACCATCAGCGAGAAAGACGGAAGCACAGCCTCCGGGTAGTATTGGGTGCTGAAGAGCGTCGCGATGACGATGGCGAAAACCCCCATCGCCAGAGCGATGAGAAAGAAGATGATAAAAAGAAAGAGCAGGCGGGCGCGATGCCCGATGATGCTCTCGGCGATGTCGCCGATAGAGCGACCTCGATGGCGCATGGAGATCGCCAGGGCGGAGAAGTCGTGGATGGCGCCGAAAAAGATCGTACCGAAGAACACCCACAAAAGCGCCGGCAGCCACCCCCAGATGACGGCGATGGCCGGCCCGAGGATCGGGCCCAGACCGGTGATCGACGCGAAGTGATGCCCGAAGAGCACCGCCTTCTTGGTAGGCACATAATCGACGTCATCGCGCATCTCGTGGGCGGGCGTGCGCCGCTCCGGATCGAGAGCGAAGATTTTGGTGGAAATAAACCGCGCGTAGGTAAAGTAGGCGACAGCAAACCCTGCCAAAGCGATAAAGGCTGCCAGCGCTGCGTTCATAACTCCCTCCGACCAGAATTCAACTCACCTTGCGCTTCAGCACTGAATCCCTCCCCGCGTTTTTTTGGAACAGCCGGCCAAGGCTCAATCTTCCACATCGGCGAGACGGCTCTCGGCATGATGATGACGCTGGCGCTTGACCTTCTTCCACTGCCAGCCGAAGAGGCGGGTACCCAGACGCCGTGTCCAGCGACGCTTGCTCATCTTGCGCTTCAGCCAGCCATGCCGGTGGTGGCGATGACCGCGGTGGCTGGAGCCGTTTTGCTGGCGGGACGAGTCGGATTCGCCCGGGATGGCGACGACATAGGAAGGAGGCGCCTTCTCCTTTTCGGCCCGGATCTGCGCCTCCTCGTCGTAGAGCTCTGCTGTGGTCAGTACCCCCTTCTTCACCAGAAGGGAGACCACGGCTTCAAGTGAGATGAGGTCGCCGTGTACCACGTGGTGATCTGCTCTCTCCTCCTGGGTGTTGTCGCCGCGGCCGTCCGCTGGTTGCGTAGAGTCCAAGATGCCTCCATTCGCGGTGTGTGTTCACCTCAACAGTTTGGCAAGCAGGATACCGAGCAGCAGCCAGAATGGTATCATGATAATCAAGGCCCAATTGAGCCCGCGCACGAAAGAGAGGGTCTGCAGCAACCGCCGGCGCTCCAGACTGCGCTCGATCTTTACGCGCAACTCTTCAAGATCGATCGGCTTGACGAGATAGTCGAAGGCCCCTTCCTTGATGGCCTTGACGGCCGAATCCACCGACGGATGGCCGGTAAGAACGATGACCACCGCCTTCTTGTCTTCGGCCTTGATCTCTTCGAGCAGGGTGATGCCATCCATCTCAGGCATCTTGAGGTCGCTCAGCACGACATCCACTTTGTGGCGGCGGTACTTCTCCAGCGCCTCCCTGCCGTTGCTGGCGACAATGGGGCGATAGCCCCATTTCCTGACTACATCAGATACGATCTCCCGGATGTCCTGCTCGTCGTCAACGATCAGTATCGTCTTTACGGACGATCGAGCGATGGCTTTCCTCCTCTCCTCAAATTGTCAGCCCAGCCGGACTGCTACAGATAGCTCTCCTTGTCAGGCCACTCGCACAGATCGAAGACCACGCAGTCGCTGCACTTCGGATTTCGTGCCGTGCATGTGTAGCGACCATGCCACTGCAGCAGCAACGTCGCCCGCGTCCACTTCTCCTGCGGAATCACCTCGGAGAGCTCGATCTCGATCTTGTCGGCGTCTTTCGAGCGTGCCAGCCCCAGGCGCCCGCTGACACGCTTCACGTGCGTGTCTACGGCGATGGCCTGCTGGCCCATGGCATTGCCACGCACGATGTTGGCCGTTTTGCGACCGACCCCGGGAAGCTGCGTCAGATCTTCGAGCGATTCGGGAACTCGACCGCCAAATTTTTCGACCAGCGTCTGGCAGCACTGCACCACGCTCTTGGCCTTGTTACGGTAGAAGCCGGTGGGCCGGATATCCTCCTCCAACTCTTCGATGGGAACCTGGAGAAAGTCTTCCGGAGAACGGTACTTCTTGAAAAGAGACTCGGTGACCTGGTTGACACGTTCGTCGGTGCATTGGGCCGCCAGGATGGTGGCCACGAGAAGTTCGAATGGGTTTGAGAATTTTAGTTCGAGATGAGCTTCCGGGTAGGCCTGCGCCAACCGGTCGATGATTTCGCCGGCCCTGCTGCGGCGAGCAGCCACATCCTCCTCCTGTGCTTCCGGGCTCTGCGGGTTCGATTTCCTGGGCATGGAATGAACCTCGATTCCTGTTGCCGGGCAGCTAATTTTGCTGCCTAAACATATAAGACCACGTTCAGAAAGTCAAGAAAAATCTCCTCACCGCACCAGCAGCAACTTGCGGGTGATCCGCGTCTGCCCCGCCGTCGCCTGGTAGAAATAGATGCCGTTCGGCAGCGGCACGCCGCTTTCGTCGAGACCGTCCCAGGCGAGCCGAGTCACCCCCGGTGCCATGACCCTGTGCAGCAGAAGTCGCACTCGCCGCCCCAGGATATCGTACACGGCGACCTCGACAAGGCCAGGTCTCGGTCGCGACGGGATGCCCAAGTCGATGTGACCTGTGCGCCCCATTGGGTTCGGATAAGGGGTCGAGAGGGAGAATTGCTCGGGGATTGCGGCGGAGCTAGGCGCCTGCACAACCTCGGTCGGCCCCGGCACGATCAGATCCGCACGCACCGCCAGCCCGACCAGGCGAATGTTGGCCACGCGCACTCCAGTGGGCTCGCCCAGGTAGTCCCTTGCCGAAGGCACGGTGCTGTCATCGAACACGGTGCGATCCCGGGCGCCGACAAAGTCGGTGAGTTCCGCTGCAAAACGGCTGTAGCCGGGCCACGGATCGCCGTTGTCGCCGCGGTTGCCCTGGTTCAGAAACTGGTACTTGGTCAGGTCGCGCCGCAGGTCCAGCTGTTCGAGAACGAGACCGCCGTCCGTTTCGAACCACGGGCTGGCTTCCTCCACGTCGATCTGGCGGTGACGATCGTTGGCCTGGCGAGCCTCCTCATCGATGTGATAGATCAATAGCCCCGCGGCAGGCTGCAAACCCAGCTCTACCTGCCTGCGCGTAAGACCGCGGTCGAAGCCGATGGTCTGCCGGTTCTCGAGGAGAAAGTATTCGGGACCTTCAGCGCCGTCCCGCCACAGCCGGTAGGCCACCGGCTCCACTTCCACGGGCGGAATTTCGACGTCGTCCATCGAGGCAGTCACCCAGCGCGGCTGCAGCCAGCCGAGCTGCTTCTTGCTGTAGGCGGAGAAATGTGCCGGACCGGTTCCGACGCGATCGCCGGGGCTGTGGCACCAGCCACCGCTCGCCATCAGGCCCCACTCGCCAATGCCCTCGGAGCTGTTGTCGGTATCGTAGTAGTCCGGCAGCCCCAGGACATGGCCAAACTCGTGGGAGAAAACGCCGATTCTGCCGTTCTCGGGTTCCAGGGTGTAGCCGAAAAGCCACACCCCATCGCGTCTCTGCGTCTGAATGGCAGATTTGTGCGACCAGAGATAGTTCCAGTGGGCGTCGTAGTTGATCGTATACAGCTCCTCGGCCGAGGGGCCGGCGTGCACCACAAACAGCGACTCTACCCAACCGTCGCCGTCGTTGTCGAACAGGGCGAAATCGACCGTCGAGTCGGCAGCAGCAACAGCCTCCTCCACCAGGCGCTGGGCGTTGTTGGGGTAGGTGCCAAATCCGTACTCGTCGCCGGTATTCGGGTTGCCGTCGGGATTCGTATAGTAGGAGAGGTTGTGCTCGGCCCGGTACCAGCGAGTGACAACCCCGCGGATGTCAAATTGGCCGTAGGAGTTCTCCAGGTAGTAGTCGCGCATGCTGCCGGTATAGTCACTGCTGCTGAACGGATCGGCGAAGGAGTTGAGGCTGAACAGCATGTCGCCGAAGTAGGACGGCGTGTAGGCCAGGCTGTCGTTGAAGAAGTTCGGGTCGCCGGTCTCGTCCCACGGGTAGTCAGGAAAATCGATCAGGATGACCAGCAGGTTCCAGGTGCCGGTAATGGGACCTTTGGACAGAGGCGTCGCTGGCGGCGCCACTCCCAGAGATTGCACTTGCTTGAGCAATCTTGGCTTGAGCAGCGACACATCCGCGGCGGTGGCACCGGGAGGCTGGTAGACGCAGACATCCTGGGCTTGCAGGGAGAGTGGGACGAAGAGCAGACAGGCGCAGAGTGCGGTCAAACACCGATGCAGTCGCGACATCGAGGCGTTTGCTCCTACACAGAGTGGCGGCGAGAAGGGACACGCAGCAGCAAGGGCTCAACCAGCGCCCCTGCCCCTACCGGTACTTTTGTGGGTGGCCCGCTGGGTGTGGTCAGAAGCTGCCGGACACCGACACCCGGTTGAGGCTGCCCACCTCGCCGAACGAAGAAAACGAATAGTCCAGGCTGTAGCGGCTCACCCGCAGGCCGAGGCCCAGCGACACCCCGGCGAAGCGGTCTCGATCGGTGCCGACACGCTGGTCGGTGCCAAGCGAATTGTACCCCAGGCGCAGGAACAGATTGTCGCTGAGTTGGAAATCGCCGCCGGCACCGAATCGCAGCTTCTCATCCCTCTGCTTGGCCAGCATGAAACTGGCCAGCAGCGGCAGGTGCTCCAGTTTCTTGGAGAACCCGACCCGGATGGTCAACGGCAACTGTTCTTTGGTGTCGATGAAAGCCGACTGCACCGCTCCCAGGTTGAAGATACCGAATCCGATGTACAGGTCCGGTGCCGGCATCTCGATCATGACACCAGCGTCCAGGGCGAAGGCGGTCGAGCCGTAGGTGTCGATCTCGGCGCGCAGCAGCTTGCCGTTCACGCCGTACATCACCCGGCTGCCATACGTCCTGGCGAAGCTCAGTGACACCACCAGGTTGTTGGCGCCGAAACTGCCAAGCTTGTTGCCGACGTTGTCCAGCCGTTCGAACTGGCCGAAGTCCAGATACTGCACGCCGATTCCGAGGACCCCGGAAGCGGTCGGACGGGCATAGCCGATGAAGCCGGACTGGAAGTCGAGAAGATGATCGATGTAGGTGAGGGTGCCCAGTGACGAAGAGATGCGCGCCAGGCCGGCGGGGTTGTAGACCAGGTCGTAGATGTCGCCGGGCACGGCAATGAAGGCGCTACCCATCGCCGACGGCCGGCCACCCACCGAGGTGTTGAGCACGTCGAACCCGCCCGAGCCGGCGACAGCGGGACCAGCGGCCAAAGACAAAACGAGGAGGCTCGTCCACCTCCTCCAGATCGAACACCACCTCATGCGGTCACCATGCAGGAAAAAGAAATGCAAAATGCAGAGTGAAAAGTGCAAAATGACCCTGACGCCACGGTTGCAGGGTGGTCGCTACCATCCTATCATTTCATTTTGCATTTTGCATTTTGAACTTGGCTATGCCCCCTCGGAGCCACCTGTCGGAATCGAACCGACGACCTGCTCATTACGAGTGAGCCGCTCTACCAAACTGAGCTAAGGTGGCACTGTGCCGGAGGTGTTCCTGACACACCCGAAAATATAGCCGATCACCCCAAAAGATGCAAGGCCTTTTTGGGTGGGGCGGGCTGGGGCACAGGCAGCCGCGGGAGCACGGGCGGCAAGACGGTTTGCGTCCCCTTGTTGAGGTCCGCATCCGCGGCACTGCTCGGCCGAAAGCCAGAGATTCCTCCTCCGGCGTGCGGCCGTCGTCGGAATGACACTTTGGGTGCAGGGAGAACAAGAACGGATCCGATCCGACACCAGCCTGTCATCCCGAGAGAGGCCGGGCGAAGTCCGGACGAGCGAAGGATCTCTGGCTCTAGGCCCTCGATAGCGCTGAGCGCCCCCGGCCACCAACGGGAATGAAGCCACGCAGACTGCAGCGCTTGAAGCACCGAAGCACAACGGCGGTAGGGAACAAAAAAGCCCGAGCCGCGCTTACATAGCGACTCGGGCTGGTGGCCAGGCGCAGAATCGAACTGCGGACACACGGATTTTCAGTCCGTTGCTCTACCGACTGAGCTACCTGGCCGGATGGACAGCATAACAAAGGTCACCGCGAAAATCGGTGACCTCGCCTGAAGCACGTGCAAATATACAGCCCCGGCCAGGAAAAATCAAGGGGAAATTCGAAGCCTTTCTAAGGATGGTCCAAATCCCTTGCGCAAAAGATTTTCACGCCGGGGTTGGATTTGCATTCCGGACCATCGTGACTCGGCCTACGGCCTTCTGCGTTCGGTGTGACTGTCTACAAGACAGAAGGATACGGAGGGCGACCCCGGACCCCGTGGGATAGGTGCCATCGAGAGAAGAGTTGCGCCGCATGACAAGTGCACCCTGGCTATCTGAACGTATGTGTGGACGCATATCCCACGGGGGAGGAGGCGCCCGGAGTCCGCTGAGGACCCCGCAGCCCCGCCTTGATGAGGAATCGATCGCTCGAAGAGACGAACCAGCGCCGGAGCCGCGCTGAGGTTCGGTTGCCAGAAGCGGGGCGAGGAGGCCGAAGCGGGCCCTAAGCCTGGATGATTCACACATCCCACCACAGAGGCACCAAGGTCACAAAGAACAGTCCGTCCCGCCAACATCCTTATCTTTGGTCTTTGTGTTGTCGGGATCGAGCTCCACAAAGACACGCTGGAACAGCGGATCGAAATTGGACGGCACCGTCCAGTCGATGTTGACGATCTCGCTGGCGCGGCTATCCAGACCGCCGGTGATTTGCACATCGCCGATGACGGCGCCACCGGAGTCCGGGTGGCCGGCGTAGAAGCGCACGTCAATAGCATTGAAATACGGCACCAGACTGAAGTTGTGAATACGTACCGAGATGCGCACGGTCTCGCCCGGCGTCGGCTCCATCGGATTGAACAGCAGGCTGCGTGTTTCCAGGGTTTGGGTGACACTGATGGTGACGCCGCGGGAAAGGTCGTTGCGCCACGGCAGATTCAGGGCCAGATTGGGTTTAGCGCCGTACTGCTGTTCCCACCAGGTGGGTTCGCCGCCCAGGGCCGAGATCTCCGGCTTCACCGCATAGTCGAGCACCAGGGCGCCGTTGCGCGCCCAGTAGGCGTAGGGGGTCACTGAGTAAAAAGTCTGGCCAGCGCTGAAATCGATCTCATCAAGATGCACCGAAATCCCCTTCTTGTCCACCACCGATGAGCTATAGGTAGACACGGTCTCCTCGCTGTAATCCCCACTCACCTTGACATCGGGGAGAAAGGGCACCTGGATGTCGAAGCCGACCTCGGCACCGACGGTCCATTTGGCGGCGTTTTCGATCGTGGTCTGGGTCTCGAAGGTCGCCGGCGGCGACGAAGATCGCGACCGATTCGGGAGATGGCCACTGCGAACGACATCGATGAGGCAGGCAGGATCCGTGCGCTACAGCAGCCGCGGCATCAGGAGCACGGGTAGGCCTGGGCTTGGGGCAGGGGCCTCTGTGAAGGTTCACGAATGTGCGTGGTGAATCGGGCCGCCAATCAACATCGATGCACGCGGATGTCTCTCCCACCGAGGGCCACAGACAGGCACGGCCCCGGTTTAGGGTCGTGCCCGGTGTGGAAGTATCTGCGTATCCGTAGTGAACATATCAGTGGAGGAGCGTCATCTTCCGGGCGGCCACCCGGCGTCCGTCGACGCGCAGCTCGTACAGATAGATGCCCGATGGCAGCGGCCGGCCGTCTTCGCCGCGGCCGTCCCAATACACCCAGTACGTGTTTGACTGATGCGGGCCATCGGCCAGTGTCCGCACCACCTGGCCGCGCAGGTTGTAGACGCGCAGCGTTACCCAGGCGGGCCGGCCGATGTCGTAGAAGATGCGCGTGCCCGGATTGAACGGGTTGGGAAAATTCTGCCGCAGCCGGAACTCCTGCGGCAAGCCGGACTCCAGCTCCGTCCACTCCACCCCCTCCTCGTGGACTCGATACGATCGACCGCCGGCACTGAAGGCGACATTCTTCCCCAGCGAAAGGTACTTGGCGAACTCCGGATGCGCCGAGACGAAATCGAAATACTTCTCCGAGCCGAACCGAAGGTCGGTCACCGGCAGGCCTTCATCGTAGGCTGTGTCGACCCAGAAGTTGTTCCGAAAGAAAAAAGCCTTGCCGCCGATGTAGCGGGCCTGCCGCACCTGGGCACTGCGCCAGATGACGGCGCCGCGATAGGACCGAATGTCGGCGGCAGCAGCCACGGCGCTCCTGCCGGTCTGCTCGGCCAGGTTGCTGAAGGCCCCCTGCTGGGGCTGGTCCTCGCGGATGAGGAACGAGGTGTACGGCGTGATGATGGCGTACTTCTTCGACAGCCTGACGATCTCGTCCACCAGTTCCGGGCTCTCGCCGTGCAGCCGGATCTGATCGAGGAGCCAGCCGATCTTGCGCACGGCCCAGAGTCGGGCCACAAACGGGTAGGCGTCGTCCTCCTCTGGGAAGGTAGCTTGGAGACCGAACGACAGGGTGGTGTCCCTGCGCGAGCCGCTCAGGGTGATCACCGCCGAACCGGCATCGCGGTACCGGCCGAACAGCGACAGTTGCGATCCCTGGAACAGGTCCGGAAGCTGCTGTGGAAAGAGATCGTACACCGGGATGCCGCTGAAATCAAGCTGGAGCTCGGAGAGCACCGGGCTGCTGATCTTGGTGAACAGCGAGGACACCGCCGTCTCGATGTTCTCCCCCGGCTGCACGTAGGTCGAATAGCCGTGGTTTTCCTCCGAAAGACGGTCGAGCAGATGAGTGTTGACGTCGTAGCCGACGCCGAAGATGAAGAGTCGCGCCCCGCTGGCGTTGGCCGCCGTCACGTTCCGGACGATGAGGTCGTTGTCCGTGACGCCGGCGGTGGGTTGGCCATCGGTGAGAAAGAGGACGATGTCGGTCCACTCGTCGGCCGCCGTCATCGCCATGGCCTTGAGCAGGGCATCGTTGATGTTGGTGCCGCCGGTGGCAGCGATGTTGCGAACGTAGGCCACGGCTGCGGAACGGTTGGCGGCGGTGGCTTCCTGCGGCACGTCGGCGAAGGCTCGCACGTCGCTGCTGAAGTCGACGATGTCGAACAGGTCGCTGTCGTTCAGGTTGTTGAGGATGAAGATCAGGGCCTCCCTGGCCTGCTCGATCTTCTCGCCCGCCATGCTGCCGGAGCGATCGAGCACGGCGATCACCCGCTTCGGCAGCACCTCATCGGCGCGAATCTCCTGCCGGGGTGCGGCCAGAAGCAGAAAGAACCCATCCTCTGCGGCTGGCCGGTAGGGAATGAGATGCATGCCGACGTCGCCGGCATCGACCGTGTAGAAAAGCAGGAAGTCCTGCGACGGCGTCACGCCTTCCTCCTCATAAAGGGCGCTGACGTGGAACTCGTCGCTGCGTTGCACGGTGATCGGGTGGCTGGGGGAGTAGACCGACTTGATCGGGTCGGTCGAGGCAATCGACACCGCCACCCGCACCAGCTCCAGCGGCTTCGACGAGAACTTCTCGGTGCTCAAAGGATAGAGGTACTTCACGATGCCGTTGTCGTAGCGCAGCAGTTCGGTGTAGGCGATTTTCACCCGCTTCTCGCCGTGGGCACGGATGGGAAAGATGCGCGCCTGAAACAGGCTCAGGCCGACGTACTCGAGCAGTGCCGGATCCTTTCGCCGCCGGACGATGCTCTCGTAGATGGCGCGGGCCGAATCGGCGTCCATCACCTCGGCCGCGATCTCTTTGTCGTCCACAAACATGGAGAAGCTTGTGATGGTCGCATCCTTGGGAATAGGAAAGAGGTAGATCGCCTCCAGGCTATCGGCATCGCTGTCGTTGACGAAGACCTGGTCGATCTCGGTGAGCGCCACCTGCCGCTCGATGGTGACGGTGACCTTGTGGTACTTCACGGCCATGTTCACCCCCGGCGGCGGCACGATGATGCCGTCGGCCAGGGCCCGTGTGGCCATGATCATGGCAGCCGCGCTGAGAGTGACCGCCAGCGTCTGAAGGTACCGTTTGTGCATGGCTCTTCTCCCCTCCTCGATGGAGTCGTTCGGTTGGATTTTCGCGCCGCGGGACAAGACAGCCAAATCGCATGCCAGGAGCGCGGGCGTCTGGAAGGGGAAATTCAGGCTGAAGAGGATGGGCAGCGAGCAGCTGGAGGTGGAGTGGGGTCTCAGTTTTCTGAAGGGAGGCTCAGAAATCCGAGCCGGCGCCCGGCCCCGGAATTCTCGCAGAGGACCACGGAGGGCCCGCATGTTCATGGCGGTTCAGTGGTGGGAATGCGTTTGGCGGTGTCCCGGCCGGCGGGATGGGGACGGCTGGATCCAGGTCGGAGTTATGGTCAAGCAAGAGAGCCTTCCGCCGTTTGCCTCCCCCTTTTCCAAGACGGTCAGGATCCCTGGTACGCTTGGGCCCAGCGCCCTCCGTGAACCTCCACGGTGAATCAAGCCGCAAATGGACGCGGATGAACGCGGACGCTTCTGCCATTGGCCGCAGGAGGGTAGGGCTTCGATTTGGGG
>CAZGRP010000027.1:38183-42320 GCA_964527995.1 uncultured Cytophagia bacterium
ATGAACGCGGACGCTTCTGCCATTGGCCGCAGGAGGGTAGGGCTTCGATTTGGGGCAGTGGCCTCCGTGAAAATCCGTGTACGTCCGTGGTGAAAGTATTCGGCGAACGCCGTGCGGTGAACGACCGAGGGTCGGGTGAGGGTTGAGGGGATCATCGAGACGGTCTGGCGTTCTCCGCAGGCACCCTACTCCTCACCCGGGGGAGCGGGATTGCCCGTCTGCAAGCCGTTATGAAGGACCTTGGGGTCGGCTCTCATTCCACAATCGATCAAACTCTCGCAGCAATGGCCGGTTGAGAGCCTGCTCGAATTGCTCCAACCAATGGTAGATGTAGCCCCTGTCCGCGCTCGGATTCTTGAGCAATATCCCCCTCACGTCCTCCAGATCGCGGGGGCGCCCGGCAACGATCTTGTGAATGACCAGGTCCTCCAGCGCCGCAAACCGTACGAGCGTTTGGCCGATCTTTACCTTGCGGACGCGCTTCAGGGCCTTTTGTTCATACGCTGAAAAAGAGAAGATAAAGTCCAGTCGAATGGTAGATTCGGGATCCAACACCGGCAGAACCATGGTCCGGCGGACAAACTCCTTCGGGTCTTCCACCAGCACTTTCCATCCTGATTCGCGAACCATTTCCAGCACTTCCGGCAAGCGTTCCGGGCCGGCCCCAAGCGTGATATCTACGTCACGGGTCAAACGCGGTTCACCATAAAGGAGCACCGCCTGGCCGCCAATCAGCATGTAATCCAGCTTCCTCTTTTCAAGCGCCCGAGCGAGTCTCTCCAGCAATTCCTGGAACATTCAGCGCCCTCGCCAGTCTGATCTTGTCCTCAATCCCCTGCAGCGGATCACCGGCAGGGAAGACTCCCAACAATCGTGCTTCCTGGTACAAAGCCTCCACGATCCGGAGATTGTCAAAAAAATCGGGTTTCTCCTTCCGCTGATACTCCTTCTCCCATTCGCGAAAGCGCTCCACATCTCTGATCATCCTGGTCTCCTCTATACAGAACAGAACCGCACCAGCCTCTGTTTGTTGTCTAGCGTCCGCTCACAAGATAAGGCAAAAACCCCCGGCTTACAAGAACAAAACGACGAAGGCCGGTCCCGAGCTGGAGAGGCGGTATTTCACAGTACCATCGCAGGCTTTCGCCCAGCGCCCTCCGCGAACCGCCGTGGTGAATCGAGCCGCAAATGTACGCGAATGGCAGTTCAGCCAAAAGCCGCAGAAAGATAGGGCTTCGATTTGGGGCAGTGGCCTCCGTGAAGGTCTGTGGTGGCTTTCCTTGGCAGAGACGGATTCCGTGGAACGAAACCTCGGCCCGCCTACGTCGCCTGGACATCCACCGTGGAGGCCGACAGCAGCCCGCGCACCAGATTCAGCTTGGAGAATTCCCCCCTCGAGATCAGCCGGAACCATCCCTCGCGGCCGAGGAGGTCGTCGCGGATGCGTTCGATCGGCCACCCTTGCGCTTGTCGCTCCACGGCCCGCTGCTGCAGCTCCTCGAGGAATTCGAGCTTGAGGCGAAGTTGCTCCGTGGCGTTCTCCAGCACCTTGCCGCTGCCGCAGAAGAGCACCGAGACCGGCAGCTGCGCCACCTGGCGCAGCGAGGCCATCAGCGCGGCCACGTCCTCGTCGGCCCGCAGCACGCGCACCTTGACGCCCAGGAAGAGATCGCCGGCAAAGAGGTAGCCGCTGCCGGGGTCATAGAGGCAGATGTGGTCGTCGGTGTGGCCTGGCGTGTGGATCACTTCAAATCGGTGATGCTCCGTCTCCACGTCCTCGCCGATGGCTTCGGCGCGCGCCGGCTTCGGCGTGCCCCACACCAGCTCGCGGTAGAGCGGCAGCCTGGCAGGGGGATGGGCGATGCGCGGCAGGGCCTGAGGATGGGCCAGAGCCCGCATTCCCAGGCGTGCCTCGAACAGGAAATTCGCTCCGACGTGGTCTTCGTGGTGGTGCGTGTTGACGATGCGACCGACGCCCAGCACGCGTGCTTTGTCGAAGAAGGCCTCGGCAACGTGGGCCGGGCCGGTGTCGATGAGCAGTCCGTCTACCCAGTAAGCGGCGGTGATATAAAGCCCGCGTCCGAGCAGGGTGCGCGCCAGCCGGAAGCGGGTGACATCACCGAATTGAGTGGTTTCAATCATGATCGGTAGCAACAGACAAGCTAGGGCCTCTCCAGGATCATGGCCGCAGCCATGGCACCAGCGGCACAAATGCTGATCAGGCCATAGCGGGCACCGCGGCGCTTCAACTCCTGAGCCAGCGTGGTGACGATGCGGCCGCCGGTGGCGGCAAAGGGATGGCCGACGGCGATCGAGCTGCCCAGCGGGTTGAGGATCTCAGGATCGACGCTGCCAATGGCGGACTCCTTCCAGCCCTGCTCCCAGGCGCGCAGATTGCAGGCCACCTGGGCGGCGAAGGCCTCATGCATCTCGACGATCTCCATGTCCGAGAGCTTGAGCCCGGTCTTGGCCAGTAAACGCGGCACCGCCACAGCCGGAGCCATGAGCAGGCCGTCCTTGGGGTCGATGGCGGCGTACTCGAAGGCGCGGATAAAGGCCAGCGGCTCGTGTCCCCCCTTCTCTGCTTGCTCCTCCGACATCAGCAGCACGGCCGAGGCGCCGTCGGTCAGCGGACTCGAGTTGCCGGCGGTGAGGGTGCCGGCCGGCGAGCGATCGAACACCGGCGACAGCTTCGCCAGCTTCTCCGGGGTGGTATCGGGCCGGATGAGCAGGTCGTGATCGATGCCGTCCAGCGGCTCGATCTGCTCCTTCAGACGTCCGTCCTCGGTGGCGGCGTGAGCGCGCATGTGGCTGCGATAGGCAATCTCATCCTGCTCCTGGCGGGAGATCTTCCACTCCTTAGCCATCAGCTCGGTATGTTCGCCCATGGTCAGGCCGGTGGAAGGCTCGGCGATGCCGGGCGCCACAGGCTTCAGGTCCCAGGGGCGAAGCCGCGCCAGAGCTGCCAGCCTTCCGCCGAGAGAGCGGGCGCGGGAGGCCTCCAAGAAGACCTGCGAAGCTCGCCGGCCCCAGAGCACAGGTGGATTGGACATCGACTCGGCGCCGCCGGCGATGCCGATGTCGATGCGGCCGGCGGCGATGGCGTCGCCAATGGCGGTGATGGCGTGAATGCCGGTGATGCAGTTGTTGGAAACCGTGTAGGCATGCACGGTGGCGGGCAGCGAAGTCTTGAACACGATCTCACGAGCTAGATTCGGCAGCAGCGGCTCGGCGATGACGGTGCCGTAGACGAGCTGCTGCACTCTCGCGGGATCCAGCCCGGAGCGCGCAACCAAGCCCTCTACGGCGCGGATGCCCAGCTCGAAGGCCGAGTACTTCTTGAAAACAGTTCCGGCTTTAACAAAGGGAGTGCGGATGCCGAGCACGACAGCGACGCGGGAACGGCGTTTTGTAGCCATGATTGATGATTCCTCCAGGTTCCAGGGCCGAGCGACGCAGTGCCCCTGTCCGATTCCGTTTCAGAACGTGATGACCTGATACCCTTCTGCAACGAGTGTTCTCAAGCTCGGATGGCCATCGTATTCCCCGAGGAGCGTCACCCCACATGCCTGCACCTCGTCTTTGACGCCGAAGGCCGAGGAGCAGTAGCTGCAGGCGCCGCTGATCTTGTCCTTCAGGCTGTTGAACAGATCATGAAGCTTGTGGTCGGGTTTGGCCATCTCGGCCACCCACTTGGTGCCGGCGCCGTCGAAGATCAGGCGAACCTCATCGTTCGCCTCCTTGAACTCCTTGGTCACTTCCATGGCATTGAACAGGCGGCCGAGATCCGCATGCGATTCCGTATCTGCCAGAACGACAATGGCTACCTTGACCATTCGATCACCTCCGTTGGTTTTTCCGGACACTGCGCCGCCGCCTCCAGAAAGAGCGGGGTTGGCCGTCCCCACCTTCTGCCGGGACGGTCCAGCAGATGAACATTGACGGCGCCACCGGGAATTCCCAAAGGCAGCCATGCAGATGGCCGAACGTGACCGAACGAGAGCAAAGAGCTTGACTTGGAAAGGAGAACGTGTTATATTAGTTGTGCAGGTCCGAACCGGCCTATAGTGGCCGGTGTAGGTTCTGCTAGCACGCCCCCATTTGGGGGCGTTTTTTATGGTCGGATGATGCCCTCAG
>CAZGRP010000027.1:42420-58340 GCA_964527995.1 uncultured Cytophagia bacterium
TGCCCTCAGTGCGCCTCCAGCCAGTTCGGACCGACGCCGATGTCCACCTTGATGGGCACGGAGAGCTCGATGGCGCTCTCCATCTCATGCCGGACCAGCTCGCTGAGGTGCTCCACCTCTTCCTCCGGCGCCTCGAACACCAGCTCGTCATGCACCTGCATGATCATCTTGGAGCGCAGCCCTTCTTCCTTGAGGCGGCGATGGATCTTGATCATCGCCACCTTGATGAGATCGGCGGCCGTGCCCTGGATGGGGGTGTTGATCGCCGTGCGTTCGGCGAACTCGCGGACGCGCCGGTTCGGGCTGTTGATGTCGGGCAGATAGCGGCGGCGGTTGAGCAGCGTGGTCACGTACCCCTTCTGGCGTGCCTCGGTGATGGTGCGAATGATGAAGTCGTTCACCCCCGGATACTTGATGAAATAGTCGCGGATGAAATCATCGGCCTCTTCGGGGGTGATTTCCAGCCTCGATGCCAGCCCATACCGCCCCATGCCGTACATGATGCCGAAGTTGATGGCCTTGGCGCGGCGGCGAAGCTCCGGCGTTACCTCGTCGGCGGGCAGATTGAAAACCAGAGCTGCCGTGCGCGTGTGCACGTCTTCGTCGTTCTCGAAACTGGCTCGCAGCGTCGGATCGCCCGAAAGGTGAGCCATGATCCGCAGCTCGATCTGCGAGTAGTCGGCGTCGACGATCACGTACCCGGGCTGGCCCGGCACGAAGGCCCGGCGGATCTGCCGGCCCAGCTCGGTGCGAATGGGGATGTTCTGCAGATTGGGGTCGCTGGAGGAAAGCCTGCCGGTGGCGGCCACCGCCTGATTGTAGGAGGTGTGCACCCTGCCGGTCTCCGGGTTGACCAGCCGCGGCAGGGCGTCGACGTAGGTCGACTTCAGTTTGGACAGCTCGCGGTAGTCGAGCAGTTTCCGCGGCAACGGATGCAGTCGGGCCAGCCGCTCTAGCACGTCGGCATCCGTAGAGAACCCTTTCTTCGTGCGCCGCTGTGGAGGCAGCTTCAAGCGGGTAAAGAGGATGCGAGCGAGTTGCTGCGGCGAGTTCAGATTAAACTCCTCACCGGCCAGCTCGTAGATGTCGGCCACCAGCTTGCCGAGCTCCGCCTCCAGCTCATGCGACATCTGCTGCAGAAACTGCAGATCGAGTGCCACGCCCGTCATCTCCATCTCCATCAGCACCTCGATCAAAGGCAGCTCCACTTGTTCGAACAGCTCCATCAAGCCCCCCTGCTCCAGCCGCGGCCGGAAGAACTGCTGCAGCCGGAAGGTGTAGTCGGCATCCTCGCAGGCGTATTCCGCCACCCGCTCCACCTCCACCTCGCGCATACTGATCTGGTTCTTGCCACTGCCGATCAGACTCTTGGTACTGATCTTCTTGTAGTTGAAGTGCTCCAGGCTGAGGGCATCGAGGTTGTGCTGCCGTTGCGACGGATTGAGCAGATACGAGGCAACCATGGTGTCAAACGCCACCGAGGCGACACGGATACCGTGGCGTGCCAGCACCAGCAGGTCATACTTGACGTTCTGGCCGCACTTTTTCAGAGATGGGTCCTCGAAAAGCGGCCGCAGCAGATCTCCGGCGGAAAAGAAGGGAAAGCCGGCGCCTGTCGGGCCTTCCTCGTCGAGCAGAAGCTCAGGTGCGCCGTCGCGGCCGGGCGCCACCTGCACGGGCACATAGAATGCCTCGCCCTCGCACACGCTGAACGACAGGCCGACAATCTCGGCCCGCATCGGGTCCTGGCTCGTGGTCTCCAGATCGAAAGTGAACTCGCCGGCCTCACGCAGCCTGGCCGCCAGTTTCTGCAGATCCTCCGGTCTTCGGACTACGCGGTACTCTCTTTTTTTGCCGGTATGAACCGAAGCCGCCACGCGGTCCATCAGCGAGTGGAACTCGAGGTCTTTGAAGAGCTCCTGCAACCGCCGGCGATCCCATTCGCCCACCTTCAAGTGATCGAGATCCACATCCACCGGAACTTCGGTGTCGATGCGGACCAGTTGCTTCGACAGCAGGGCCTCATCTCGATGCTGCTTCAGCGCCTTGCGGATGTTGGCCCGCCCGATGTCATCGGCGTGCTCGAGCACCGCCTCCAGCGAGCCGTACTGCCGGATCAGCTCGACTGCCGTCTTTTCACCGACACCGCGGACGCCAGGGATGTTGTCCGAGGTGTCGCCCATCAAGGCCAGGACATCGATGATGCGCTCCGGTGGCACACCGAACCTCTTCACCACGCCGTCAGGATCGAGGATCTCGACCTCGTCCCCTTGCCGTGAGATGCGATACATCAAAATCTTTGGGGTCACCAACTGAGCAAAATCCTTGTCGGCCGTCACCATGTAGCTGGTGAAGCCCTCCTTCTCCGCCCGCCTGGCAAGGGTGCCGATGACATCGTCGGCCTCGAAGCCGGGCACTTCGAGCACGGGAAGGCGAAACCCTTCGATAACGGCCTTGATCCGCCCCATCTGCTCGGCCATCTCATCCGGCATCTTTTGACGCGTCGCTTTGTACTCCTCGAAGGCCTGATGCCGGAACGTCGGTCCCGGGGCGTCGAACACGACCACCATGTACTCCGGATGCTCCTCGTCGAAGAGCTTGAGCAGCGTGCGTGTAAACCCGAAGGTGGCGCTGGTGTTTTCTCCCCGGGAGGTCACCAGGGGATTACGGATAAAGGCAAAATAAGAACGGTACGCCAGCGCCGAACCATCGAGCAAGAAGAGTCGTTTTTCGTCCTTGCCAGGCATGTGCAGAGATCCTGTTTTTTCTGTTTTCGATGCGTCGTGTCGGATGTCAGGTATTCGATACCGGGTATCGGGAAATGGGAATTACCCTCATGCTCCTCGCCCTCAGCTCTCGCACGCAATGGCACGACGGAGCGACCAGAGAGGCACGAGGCGCTGCCACGCAGCAGCGTAGCAGGAATCGGAACCCCCAGGCTCCGAAATCTGCAATCGAAAATCTGCCATCGCGGCCATACTTCTTCAAGTTAACACAAAACCTTCCGCTTGTCAACGGCGAATCTGCGGTGGCTTTTCGATTGATTCTGTGCCTGGAATTTAGTATACTGTACGGACCTGAATTCAGACGGAGAGAAAGCTCTGATGGACCCTCAATCACCCCCTCAGCAGCAGATCAACATCGAGCTGGGCGAGAAAGAAGCCGAAGGGATCTACTCGAATCTGGCCCTCATCAGCCATTCGGCCGCCGAGTTCGTCATCGATTTCACCCGAGTGCTGCCCGGCGTCCCCAAGACGCGGGTGTATGCCCGGGTGATCATGACGCCCCAGCACGCCAAGTCGTTCTTGCGGGCTTTGGACGAGAATATTCGCAAGTATGAATCCCAGTTCGGCGAAATCAAGGTACACGGAGACGTACTTGACCAGCACTCGCAACGCGGCATCGGCTTCAAGCCGGAATCGGTCGACACGAAGCAAGGTAGTCCAAAGTAGCGACCCTCCCGAAACGCAGCGCCGCGGACGTGGCGGATCTGCCGGGCCACGCACGTCGGGTCGGATCTGCTGCACTTCGCGGGCGCCATGTCGAGAGCGAATCGGCCAAGGGAGGATTTTTATCTGGAGGATGGAATGGCGACAGAACCGGTTGGCAGTTTCTCATTCGTTCTGCATGCCCACCTGCCGTATGTGATCGCCCACGGCAAGTGGCCCCACGGCATGGATTGGCTCAACGAAGCCGCCGCCGAGACCTACATCCCGATCTTGAATGTCCTGCACGAACTCCTGGATGAGGGGGTAGCTCCCAAGTTGACCCTGGGGATTACGCCGGTGCTCACGGAGCAGTTTGCCGACGACGACTTCAAGTCGGAGTTCGCCGGCTATCTGGAGATGAAAATCCAGGCTGCCATCGAGGACGAGAAGGGCTTCAACGCTTACCATGAGCCTCATCTGGCACGCCTGGCCGCCATGTGGCGGCAGCTCTACACGCAGACCAAGATCGATTTCGAGGAAAAATACGATCGAGACCTGGTGGCCGCGTTTCGCCGGCTGCAAGATCGCGGCATTCTGGAGATCATCACCTGCGGCGCCACCCACGGTTATTTACCACTGCTGTCGCAGGACACCAGCGTTCAGGCCCAGGTCAAGATGGCGGTCAAATCGTATCGCCGTCACTACGGCCGCGACCCGCGCGGCATCTGGCTGCCGGAGTGCGCCTACCGGCCGCGCTACAAATGGGCGCCGCCCGTCGACAGCAGCCTCGGCCGCGAACCCTACCTGCGCAAGGGTGTCGATGAGTTCCTCAGCGAGAACGATCTCAACTACTTCATCATCGACTCCCATCTGCTCAAAGGCGGTAAGGCCATCGGTGTCTACATCGACCGCTTCGAAGCGCTGCGCCAACTCTGGGCTCAGTACGAGCGCGAGTATCTGCCGCGCGAGGAGGACACCGAAAAGTCGCCCTACGAACTCTATCTGGTCACTTCGTCGCCCGAGGCCAAGAGGCCGGTGGCCATCTTCACGCGCGACCCCAAGACCGGGCTACAGGTCTGGTCGGGTGAGCACGGCTACCCCGGCGATGGCTGGTATCTCGATTTCCATAAGAAGCACTTCCCAGGAGGCCACCGCTACTGGCGCGTCACCAGCGCCAAATCCGACCTCGCGGACAAGAAGCTGTACGAACCGGAGAAGGCCGCCGAGCGCATCCCCGAGAACGCCGACCACTTCGTCTGGCTGGTCAAGACCATCCTCAGCGAACACAGACAGGCCAGCGGCCGCAGCGGCATGGTCACCGCCCCCTACGACGCCGAACTTTTCGGCCACTGGTGGTTCGAGGGGCCGCGCTTCCTGAAACATGTGCTGGCGAAGATGGCGGCCGATCCGGAAATCCGTCTCACCACCTGCTCCGAGGAGCTCGATCGCCATCAGCCGACGCAGGTCATCAGCCTGCCCGAAGGGTCGTGGGGGGAAGGAGGCTACCATTTCGTCTGGTTGAATGACCACACCGCCTGGACCTGGAGGCATATCTACGAAGACGAGGTCCGCATGCAGCGCCTGGCGCGCGAGCACGGCGACAATGGCGACCCAAACATCCAGCGGCTCCTGAAACAGGCGGCGCGCGAGCTGCTGCTGGTGCAGGCCTCGGACTGGCAATTCCTCATCAGCACCTGGGCGGCGCGCGACTACGCCGAGATGCGCTTCGAGCGCCACCATGAAGACTTCTTGCGGCTGGCGGATTTCGTCGAGCAGTATGCCAGGGAGGGTACCTTGAGCGACGGCCAGTGGCGATTCCTCGAAGACGTGCAGCGCCGCGACGACCTTTTCCCCGACATCGAAATCGGTTGGTTCAAAGAGGTCGAGTTTCCAGTGGCCGAGTGACGCGACGGTTCGCGCCACCTGCGGAGCCAGCCCGGCGATTTGGGATTGCGGATATCTGGCACCTGATCCGAGACATCTGGTATCCGACGCCCACTCCGCTGCAGACTCAGTAGTTCGGCGGGCTGATCACGACCAGGAGCTCGGCCTTTTCTTCGGCGATGTTCGTGATGACGTGGCGCAGCTCGCCGCGGAAATGAAGGCTATCGCCCTCCTCGAGAATGTACGGGCTACCGTTAAGCATCACCTGGATGCGTCCCTTGATCACAAAGATCAGCTCTTCGCCCGGGTGCTGGTAGCCGCCTTCGATGTTTGAGGCTCCCGGGGGCGGGTGAGCCAGAATCACCTTCAATTTGGAGCCGCTGATGCCCGTGGTCAGCGACTCCAGGTAGACCTGGTTCTTGCGATCGATGACCTCGCGGCGCTCATCTTTGCGGACGACCGCCACCTTCTTTGTCCTGTCCTGCTCGAAGAAAATGCTGGTCTCGGCATCAAGAGCACGGATGATCTTCATGAGAGTCGGGACCGTGGGTGCAGTGAGGTTTCGCTCGATCTCGGAAATCTGTGTCGCAGAGACTCCAGAGCGGCGCGAAAGCTCCCGAAGGCTGAATCTCCTTTCCTCGCGCAGTCGCTTGACCCTGGCGCCGATGTCAAATTCGGTCATCATTCCTCCCGTTGCTGTAGAATCGCTGATGGATTGGGCTTCCGGCCTCATTGAAAAACCGCCAGGCGATGCGCCCACTGAAATGCGGCAAAAATCCGATTGATTTGTCAGACGCTTGCCGCGCACCGCGGGTTCCGTGACGGGAGGGGCGCGCCTCAACCGACCTGACTTCATCCGGCACTTCGTGCCGGCCAGGAAAACGTACTCCTAACAATGGCACAGAAATCCGGATGCGATCCCCGCCAAGGCGCCGATCCGCCAGTTCGCTTCACTATTTTCCGCTTGCATCCGCCCGCTGGTAGAATTATCTTAATGCCAAGTCCTTGAGACACCACGGCTTTGACAAGTTCATTGTTCCCCCTCCGGTCTGCAGGGAGACCCGCGCTGACGCTTCCCGCAACTCGATGAGCATGGACAGCCTGTGGCGCGCGCCTACCGCTGCTAGCCACAGGAGGTCGATCCGATGCTCGTGATCTGGATCCTGTTCCTGTCCACCCTTCTGCAAGTGATCGCCGCATTCCTGGCTTTCCGGCTGATCTCCGCCACCGGCCGGCGAACAGCCTGGACGCTCATCGCTACGGCGATCTCGTTGATGGCGGTGCGCCGTGGTGTCACCCTGGTCGAGTGGCTTGCCGGGAATCTGTCACAACCTCCACCGCTGCCGGCCGAATTGGTGGCGCTGGCGATCTCGGTCCTCATGGTGGTCGGAATCGCAGCCGTGGCTCCCCTTGTCGCTGCCGGGCGGCGCTCACAAGAAGAGAGCCGCGAGCGCGAACAGCGGTACCGAGCGTTGTTTGAACAGTCGCGTGACGCCATCTACATCACGACGGTCGATGGCCGATTCCTCGACTTCAACCAGGCGGCTCTGGACTTGTTCGGCTACGATCGCCACGAGTTCATCGGCCAGGACGTCAGCAAGCTCTACGTCAACCCTGCCGACCGTGAACGATTCCAACAGGAGATAGAACGCCATGGATCCCTGACCGACTACGAGGTGAGATTACGCCGAAAGGACGGAACGGAGATCGACTGCCTGCTGAGCTCCAGCATCCGTCGCGACGCGCGCGGGACAATTTTGGGTTACCAGGGAATCATACGCGATATTACCGAGCGCAAGAAGGCGGAGGAAGCCAGGATGCGTGCCGAGCAGCGCTACCGGCAACTCTTCGAAGAAGCACCTGTGATGTACGTCATCACCCGCGAGCAGGGCGGTGTTCCCATCATCACAGACTGCAACAAGCTGTTTCTAGACACTCTCGGATACACCCGCGCAGAAGTGCTGGAGCGACCGCTGGCCGACTTCTACACCCCGGAGTCGCGGGACAAACTGTTGCACGGCGGCTATGACCAGGCCTTGAAGGGAAAGTTTATCGCCCAGGAGCGCGGGCTGGTGACCAAGGAAGGCCACGTGGTCGATACGCTTCTTCGAGCCACCCCCGAGTTTGACGCCGACGGCCGGGTTTTCGGTACCAGGGCCATGTACGTCGATATCACCGAACGCAAGCGGGCCGAAAAGGCACTTCGGGAAAGCGAAGAGCGCTTCCGGACCGTGACCGAGGGTGCCCTTGCCGGAGTCTACATCATTCAAGACGGCAAGTTTCGCTATGTCAACCCTGCCCTGGCCGAAATCTTCGGCTACACGCCGGCGGAAATCATCGACAAGCTGGGCCCTGCGGAGCTGACCCATCCGGAAGACCGGAGCATGGTTTCGGAATACGTTCGCCGCCGCCTCGAAGGCAAGGTCACGGCAATGCACTACGGCTTCCGCGGGCTCCGCAAGGACGGCACTATGATTCACTGCGAAGTGCTGGGCAGTCGCGCCGAATACATGGGGCGTCCTGCCATCATTGGAACTCTGTTGGATATTACGGCACGAAAGCAGGCCGAGGAGGCGTTGCGCCGGAGCGAAGAGCAGCTCCGCCAGGCTCAGAAGATGGAGGCGATCGGTAGACTGGCAGGCGGTGTGGCGCACGATTTCAACAATCTCCTCACAGCCGTGATGGGGTACAGCGAGTTCCTGCTCAACGAATTCCCTTGGGACGACCAGAGGCGGCGTTATCTTCAGGAGATCTACAACACTGCAGAACGGGCGGCATCCCTGACCCGCCAGCTCCTGGCTTTCAGCCGCAAGCAGGTGCTCCAGCCCAGGGTCGTAAACATGAATGCCATCCTTGCCAGCGTCGAGAAAATGCTGCGCCGGCTCATCGGCGAAGACATCGATCTCGTGACCGTCCAGGAGCCACAGCTCGGCGCCGTAAAGGTAGACCCGAGTCAGATCGAGCAGGTCATCCTCAACCTTGCCATCAACGCTCGCGACGCCATGCCCCATGGCGGCAAGCTCACCCTCGAGACCAGCAACGTTCACCTGGATGAAGACTACGCCCGCCGCCATGCCGGTGTCCGGCCCGGGCGTTATGTCATGCTCGCGGTGAGCGACACAGGAAGCGGCATGGATGCCGAAACCCGCTCACGCATTTTCGAGCCTTTCTTCACAACGAAACGGCACGGCAAGGGCACGGGCCTCGGCCTGGCCACCGTCTACGGCATCGTCAAGCAAAGCGGCGGCCACATCTGGGTCTACAGTGAGCCCGGGCGCGGCACGACCTTCAAAATCTATTTCCCGCGGGTCGAAGAAAAAGCTGAATCCGTCGATGCGGGAGCGGGGGTGGCGCAGACACTCCAGGGCACGGAGACGATCTTGCTGGTCGAAGACGAGGAGGTCGTCCGCGACGTCGCATCTCGGATCCTTGACCACTATGGCTACACGGTGCTGGAGGCGCGCTCCGGCGCCCAGGCGCTGCGCATCTGTGAGGAGCATAAGGGCCCCATCCACCTGCTTGTCACCGATGTCGTGATGCCTCAGATGAGCGGCCGCCAGCTCGCGGAACAGCTCGCGGAATTGCGCCCGCAGATCAAAGTCCTCTACGTATCGGGCTACACCGACAACGCCATCGTCCATCACGGTGTTCTGGAGGAAGGCACCGCATTTCTCGGAAAACCGTTCACGCCGGAGGCCCTGGCACGGAAGGTGCGCGAGGTGCTCGACGCCGAAAAGATGGCATGAGATGCGACCGGGCTTCCGGGCCGATCGCGGCGGGCAGATGGCGAATTCTTCACTTGCATTCCAGGCCGTAGTCTGTTATTTTTATGTCGCGCTACGGGTGTACTCCCTCGCAGCCGGACGCTTGCCAGTGAGTCTCACCTTCTGTGGTATCTCCACTTTCGCAAGATGCGATTTTCATTGCCGAAGAATCAGCGCCGGGGGTCTTGAAGACTTTTTCGAATGAGGGATCATCAGGCAATGACCCAACGCCGCAGCCTGCTTCTCTCGGGGGTCGTCCTTCTCGCAGTCCTCACTATCGGCGCCGCCTTTATCAATGTCACCGAACGCCAGAGAGCTGCTGGCCGTCGCCGTATGGTCAGCGAGATGGGCGCCGCCCAGGCCCACTCACTGCAGCGCCAGTTGGACTGGTCGCTCTCCTCGACTCTGGCCCTTGCCTCCATGTTGCGGCAGGACCGAGCCATCGCCAACTTCGACACCCTTGCCGCCGACATCATCAAGCGCTACGGCGGCATCAGTTCCCTGCAGCTTGCGCCTAACGGGATCGTCTCACGCATCTATCCGCTGGCAGGGAACGAAGCAGCCCTGGGGCACAATCTCCTCAAGGATCCCAGGCGCAGGTCGGAGGCATGGAGGGCCATCCAATCGCGGCAACTCACTGTTGCCGGTCCGGTCGAACTGGTGCAGGGGGGTGTCGGCGTCATCGGGCGGCTGCCAGTGTTTCTGCCGGACAGTTCCGGGGCAGAGCGCTTCTGGGGCTTCACCATCGCAATCATCCGTCTCGACGACCTGCTTCGCTCCAGCAACCTCCACCATCTGGTCGAGGCAGGCTACGACTATACTCTTTCCCGTATACTGCCCGAAACAGGCACAAAAGTCGTTTTCGCTGGCTCTTCGAACGCGCCCCTCAAGGACGGCGTCCCTTTCAACATCCATGTGGCAAACGGCCGCTGGCTCTTGTACATCGCTCCTGCTGGCGGCTGGCGATCGTCGTTCTCTTTGGCCCTCGAGATCGCCCTGGTAGCCTTGATCGGCATCCTGGCGGCGAGTCGCACCTACTCGCTGTCACGGCAGCCTGACAAGCTTCGCCGCGAAGTCGAACTACGCACCCGGGAACTCTCTGAAATCAACCGCAGATTGAAGGAGGAGGTCAGCGAGCGCAAGCGTGCGGAGGCCGCTCTCAAGAAAGCCCACGACGCCCTCGAAAAGAGAGTCCAGGAGCGGACCGCCGAGCTCTCGCGCGCCAACGAAACCCTCAACCAGCAGCTTGCCGAACACACGCGAATGCAAGAGCGCATCCGCCATCGCCTGGTCATCGAAGAAGCTGTGGCCCGCGCCTCCCGGCGGTTCCTGTCTCGCGAGGAGATCGATCTGACCGAAATCGTGCAGATTCTGGGGGAAGCGGTCTCGGTGAACCGGGCGTACATTTTTCAGTTTCGCGACGGTTTGCGCAAAACCGACAACACGCACGAGTGGTGCGCGCCGGGCACCGAGCCACAGATCGATAATCTCCAAGATCTGGACACCGCTCTGTTCCCCTGGTGGATGTGCCGGTTGCGCGACGGCGAGAACATCATCATCACCGATGTCGACGCGCTGCCACCTGAGGCTGAGAGGGAGAAGGAAATCCTTCAAGCCCAGGATATTCGGTCGCTGTTGGTCGTCCCGATCCACTCCGCCGCCGGGGAGCTGATCGGCTTCATGGGATACGACGATACCGAGAAGTGCCGGCAATGGCCGGATGGCGATGCCCAGGCACTGCGCGTGGTCGCCGAGATGGTGGCGGCATACTGGCAACGCAAACGGGCCGAAGAAGAGCTGCGCAAGAGCGAGGAGCGCTACCGGAAGTTCTTCGAAGAAGATTTAACCGGCGATTTCATCTCCACGCCCGACGGCCGCGTTCTGGCCTGCAATCCAGCCTTTGCACGCATCCTCGGGTTCGAGTCTGTCGAGGAGGCTCTGCACTGCGACCCCAGAACCCTCTATCCGAAGCAAGAAGACCGCGAGTCGTTCCTCGACCTCCTGCGCAAGAAGAAGAAGCTCGAATACCACGAGATCGAACTTCGTCGCAAGGACGGCAAGCCGCTGCATGTGATCGAGAACGTGGTCGGAAAGTTCGACGAGAATGGCGAACTCATCGAGTACAAGGGATACCTTTTCGACAACACAAAACGCAAGCAACTCGAGGAGCAGTTGCGCCAGTCGCAGAAAATGGAGGCCATCGGCAGGCTGGCGGGCGGCATCGCCCATGATTTCAACAACCTGCTTACTGCCATCCTCGGATATGGCGAGTTCCTTTCGAAGGCCATCCCGCCTTCGAGTCCCCTCAGCCAGAGCGTCGAAGGGATCAGAAAGGCGTCGTTCCGTGCCGCCTCGCTGACCCGGCAGCTTCTGGCGTTCAGTCGCCGGCAGGTGCTCCAGCCCAAGGAGTTCGATCTGAACAGCGCGGTCGCGGAGATGCATCAGATGCTGCAGCGGCTGATCGGCGAGCATATCGAGTTGGTTCAGCGTCTGGATCCCCATCTCGGCCTGGTCCGCGCCGACCCGGGCCAGATCGAAATGGTGATCATGAACCTGGTCCTCAACGCCCGCGACGCCATGCCGGAAGGCGGCCGGCTGACGATCGAGACGGCCAACGTGGACCTCGATGCCACTTATGCCAGCCAGCACGTCGGTGCCCGACCGGGGCCGCACGTGATGCTGGCCGTCAGCGATACCGGGCACGGCATGGACGAGCACACGCTGGCGCGCATCTACGAGCCGTTCTACACCACCAAGGAACGCGGCAAGGGCACCGGTCTCGGATTGTCGACGGTCTACGGCATCGTCCGCCAGAGCGATGGATACATCTCGGTCGCCAGTGCTCCCGGACGCGGCACCACCTTCCGGATCTATCTGCCGCGGGTTGCCGGGTCGAACGAAAGACCTCGCAAGCACTCCTCACGCGCCGCCTCGGTGCGAGGTTCGGAGACCGTTCTTCTGGTCGAAGACGAAGACGTCGTCCGCGACCTGGTGCGGCGGGCGCTGACAGCTAACGGCTACACCGTGCTTGAGGCCCGTCACGGCGGCGAAGCTGTGGAAATCTGCAAAGAGCGCACCCGGCCCATTCATCTGATGGTCACCGACATCATCATGCCGCACATAAACGGACACGAGTTGGTCGACCGCCTGACGGAGCTCTGTCCAGGCATGAAAGTGCTCTACATGTCCGGCTACACCCAAGATGTGATCCACTACCAGAAGATTGTGGAGTCCGGCGTACCGTTTCTGCCAAAGCCGTTCACACCGGAGACGCTGGTGCGCAAAGTCCGGGCAGTGCTGGATGGGGAGGAGTAGTGCAGGCCAGGCCAAGACCGGCCAGCTTCTGTTTTTGGTTGCATCGGCGTTTGGAATGCATTACCTTTCCCGGAAGCAAGCGGCCGAGTCCGACTTCGTGTCTGCTGGACTCAGGCGTCCACATCGGCCCGCGGTCTGCCACGGGCGCCGGAGGTGTCGGTTTTGAGAAGCGCCGCAGGCACGCTGGAGGAGACAGCCGGACGGCGAGGAACGGAAATTCCTTGTGGCGCATGCACCCCATCGATATCATCCGAAAATACTACGATCCTCAGTCCCGAGCCTATCAAATCCTCGTGGAGCACAGCGAGGCCGTGGCGCAGAAAGCGCTGGCCGTGGCCGAACGCGTGATGCACCTGCGCCCGGACCTGTCTTTCCTGGAAGAGGCAGCGATGCTGCACGACATCGGCGTCTTCGGCACCAGTGCTCCGGAGATCGGCTGCCACGGCGACAAGCCGTATGTCTGCCACGGGGTGCTCGGGCGCAAGCTGCTCGAGAACGAGGGCCTGCCCCGGCACGCCCTGGTGTGCGAACGACACCTCGGCGTGGGAATCTCGCGGCAGGAGATTCGGGCCAACCGGCTGCCGCTGCCCGACCGGGAGATGGTGCCGCTTTCGATCGAGGAAAAGATCATCTGTTACGCCGACAAGTTTTTTTCCAAGTATCCGGGGAAGCTTCGCGAAGAAATGCCGGTGGAGGCGATCCTGAAAAGCCTGCGCAAGTACGGTGAAGACAAAGTCCGAAGGTTCGACGAGCTGCGAGCCCTGTTCGGCGACTCCGATCGATGACCTCGAAGGAACGCATGAAAATCGCCATGGCCCTGGAAGAACCGGACCGGGTGCCGGTGATGTGCCAGCTCTCCCTGGGGTACTATTTCCTTCACTCCGACCTCGACCCTGTGGAGATCTGGTACACTTCCGAGGGCTTTGCCGAAGCGCTGATCCGTCTCAGAGAGCGGTATGGCTTCGACGGAATTCTGGTCAACCTACCCGGCAGAGAACCCGGCTACACCAGGCACATCCAGAAGCTCGAACGCCGCGACAGTGAGACCCTCATCCGCTGGAAGAACGGCAACTACACTCTTTTTCCGGCCGACGACAATCCGCACTACTATCAGGCCGACGGCAGCCGCTACTTTCCGACCTTCGACGAGATTGAGCCGGAGAAGCTCTATTATGTCGAGCCGTGGGACGTCACCGGCGTCACCTACCCCTACACCTGGGGCTTCGATGAGGAGCCCCTCCCCTTCGACGACTTTTTTCCCGATTACCACCTGGACACCCTCCGGGAAGTCCTCCAGCGCGTCGGGCAGAAGGTGTCCGTGCACGCCGAGGTCTTCTCGCCGTGGTCACAGTTTCTCGAGCTGCTCAACTACGAAAACGCCCTGATGGCGGTCGTCGATGACCCGGGCAAGGTGAAGGCGTGTCTGGAAAGACTGACGGCTGGAGCCGTGGACCTGGCGAGGCGGCAGGCAGCCTGCGGAGTCGACGCCATTCTGATCTCCTCGGCTTTCGCTGGGGCTGGCTTCATCTCGCGCCGCCAGTATCAGGAATTCGTTCTGCCGTTCGAGAAACAAATCATCACCGAGATCGACAACGAATTCCCTGTTCCGGTTTATACTCATACCTGCGGTGCCATCGGGGATCGACTCGACCTGATGCTCGACAGCGGCACTCGCGGCATCGACACGCTCGACCCGCCCCCCATCGGCACCGTGGACCTGGCAGAGGCCAAGAAAGTGCTGGCCGGTAAGGCCTTCATCAAGGGAAACATCGATCCGGTCAACGTGCTTCTATACGGCACCACCGAGACGGTCAAAGAAGACGGCATGCAGAGGCTGAAGGTCGGTAAGCCCGGCGGCGGCTATATTCTCAGCTCTGCCTGCGCGGTTTCGCCGCACACACCTGCTGAGAACCTCGAACTACTCGTGCCCCTAGCAGACCAGTATGGGAGATACTGAACATGCCGACACGCGAAAACGAAAAGCTTTTGAAAGCGCTGGCCCAGGCAGTGATCGACGGCGACAAAGACAAGACGGAGGAGCTGACCCAAAGTCTCCTGGCGGCGGGGCAACCGGCCAGGCAAATCCTCGATCTGGGATTGGTTCCCGGCATGGAAGTGATCGGCGCTCGCTTTCGCGACAACCTGATCTTCCTCCCCGAAGTGCTGGTCTCGGCACGTGCCATGAAGGCGTCCCTCACGATTCTCGAACCGATTCTGGCGGCGGCCAAGGAAGAGGAGGTCGGCACCTGCGTGCTCGGCACGGTCAAAGGCGACATTCACGACATCGGCAAGAACATCGTCGGCATCATGCTGCGAGGCGCGGGCTTCCGTGTCGTCGACATCGGCGTTGACACGCCTGCCGAGAAATTTCTTGAGACGGCCAGGAAGGAAGGAGCCGACGTCGTGGGGATGTCGGCACTGCTGACGACCACCATGGGGTATATGAAGGTCGTCATGGACCGCATCCGGGCGGACGGCATCCAGGTGAAGACCCTGGTCGGCGGCGCGCCGCTGTCGCAGAAGTTTGCCGACCAGATCGGTGCAGACGGCTATGCCCGCAATGCCGTCGATGCGGTCGATAAGGTGAAAGAACTTTTGGGGCTTGACAGGTGAAAAGAAACAGTCTCAGCGAGATTCTCAAATCGGGCCGGGTTCTCCTGGGCGACGGCGCCATGGGCACCGAGCTGCAAAAGCGCGGCCTGCCCACGGGCGCCTGCCCTGAAGAGTACAATGTCAGCCGACCTGATATCGTCCAGGGGATCTATCGTGACTACTACGCCGCCGGCTCCGACATCGTCGAAACCAACAGCTTCGGGGCCAACCGCTCGCGGCTGGCCATGCACGGCCTCGAAGATCGCGTTGCCGAGTTCTGCCGGCGTGCTGCGGAGCTGGCCCGGGACGTCTGCCCGCCGGGGAGATTCGTCGCCGGTTCGGTCGGACCGACGGGCGACATCCTCGAACCGCTGGGGCCGCGTACCCGCGAGCAGGCGCTTGGCATCTTTGCCGAGCAGGTCGAGGCTCTGGCCGCGGGCGGTGTGGACGCCATTTTCATCGAAACGATGATGTCGCTGGAAGAGGCCGAGGCGGCTTTGCAGGCTGCAAAGGAGAAGTGCTCCCTTCCGGTTGCCGTCACTATGACCTTCGAGCAAGGCAAGGCCGGACTGCGTACCGTCTGGGGTGTGGATGTGGTCACGGCTGTGCAGCGTCTGTCCGATGCCGGTGCCGATATCCTCGGAGCCAACTGCGGCCGAGGCTTCGAAGAGATGATCGCCATCGTCGCCGAGATGCGGCCGTTGACGGCGAAGCCGATTCTGGCACAACCCAACGCCGGCTTGCCGGAGTGGGTGGACGGACGAGCGGTGTACACCGAGACACCGGAAAGCATCTCCCCCAAAGCGGCCGAGTTGCTGCGGCTGGGCGTCAACATCCTGGGCGGGTGCTGCGGCACCGGCCCGGCTCATATCCGCACGATGCGGCAGCTCCTCGATGGCAACCTCCCGAGGCACCCTACCTCATAATAAAAGACTTT
>CAZGRP010000028.1:0-1269 GCA_964527995.1 uncultured Cytophagia bacterium
CGGGCTCCTTTCGGTATGCTGCGTACCAAGATCGACTTGAGCCTTGCTTCCCTCCTGGCCTGGCACTCTCAGAGGACCCGGCTCACCACCTTGAGGCTCAACTTCCGGCAGAGTCGAGCCCGTGATCGTCCCATCCTCGCCCGAAAGCGATGTTGCCGCGCCCGGCGACGAGTCTGAGGGATTTTCAGGCTCGCCACCTGGCAGAGAGTTCAATTCCTCACCGCCACTCCCCACAGCCACACTCGGACGAGGTGTGGCACGAAAGTCGGGCTCGTGTTGTACCAGGCCGGATGCAGCGGGTGGAGCGCTCATCACCTCAGGCAGCGACCCGGCGGTTTTGGCCTGCAGTCCACCTTCGCTCACCCCCTGCTGTGTTTCACCCGAGCCGAAGCTCGAATACACCTCTCGAACCGAAGACGATTGCAGGTCCGACCCCACCTGCTCGGCTACCGCTTGTTCACCCAGAAAGGACAGCCCGGTCTCGTTCGCCCCGGCGGTGACCACGGCTGAGCGTTTCCAAACACCGTGCCGCGGGGCCATGCCTGGCACGCCACCATCGATCTGCCCGGCGCCAATAGCCTCAAGGTCCACTTCCTCAGCAACAAAGCGGCCACCGGAAAGAGAGCCATGGCCGAGTTCCACACCGTTGCCCCCGCCAAGAGCTGCAGGCAGGTCCTTCGGCAACCCACCCAGGAGTTGCATCTGCCGCATGACGATCTTGTCCAGCAGGGCAGCGAACGCCGGGGAATCGGCTGCCTGGTCCGACACAACCCGGCCGCCGGAAGGTTGCAGGCTGGCTGCCTGTGCCGGCATTCCCAGCGTTGAAAGAATCCGATTCATGTCGAAGACCGCCTGCTGCATCGTCACCTGAGTTTCACTGTCATCTTTCGTGCGATTCGGGCCGCCCGGCTTGGCGACAGAGCCGCCAGAACTTTCGCAGCGCTTCTCTCGCGCATCGCCAGAAGAACCGCGGCCATCACATTGTCGTCGATACGCGCTGCCAGCGAGTCGATGGCAGCCGGCTGCATGGAGCTGAAGATACCGGCGAGCTTCTTGATCCGTTGATCGTGCGTAGCCTGCAGCATCGCCTCGGCCTGATCGATTTCGGCCGTCAATGCCGCCAGCCTGGCCTGTCGCTGGCTGATGACACTGGCCAGACTGTCGGTGACAGTTTTCAAGCTATCGATATCGAACAATTCATTGCGGTACGCCTCAATGCGCTCCTCCCATTTGAGCTCCTCGCGCCTGAGAGAGTCCTGGATGGCCGAC
>CAZGRP010000028.1:1369-5071 GCA_964527995.1 uncultured Cytophagia bacterium
AATGCGCTCCTCCCATTTGAGCTCCTCGCGCCTGAGAGAGTCCTGGATGGCCGACGTCGGGTTCTTGGCCGTCGCCGTTGCCACTTTCGTCTCTCCGGCGGGAATCGCTGCCCGCTTGCCGCGCACGACGAAATACATGGCTCCAAAAGTAATCGCGAACGACCCCAACAGCGCCGCCGCGAGCATGAGATAGCTTTTCACTTCTGCTTCCGCTCCATGAGAAACGTTTTGCTACGCCGGTGGCAGACCGTTGGTCCGGCCATGCCGAATCGTTACATGCTCGTCCATTTCCTTCTGATTCTGCCGAGCCACTTCTTGCAGATGGCGCTTGAGATCTCTCTCCTTGACCTTCTCAAAGATGCGCCTTTGTTGATAGAGTTCGACGACACGCTGCCGTTGTTGCTCGATGTCATCTTCGAGCCGGCTGATGGCAACTTGTTCCCTCTTGATCGCCGCCTCCAGGCGTGACAGCTCGCGCAGATAATCGAGGATGACCGACACCATGGAGGCGGAGCCTTCCCGTGGCGTTCCCTCCTTGCGGGTTGCATCCCACTCCTGCTGTATCTGGGAGATCATTTCGCTGTGCCTTTCCTTCTCGCTCTTCAGCCTCTGCAATTCTTCGATGCCCTTGTTCTCCAGAAGCTTGCGGGTGCGCAGAATGCGCTCAAATCGATACCGGAATTTCATGACAACGTGCGCTCCTCAGTTTTGCAGCTGCGTGGCAAGATGGACAAGCCGTTGCGAAATCTCCTCGAACGAGCCGGCCTTTTCATTGAAGCTTTGGCGAAGGAAACCCATCACCTTGTCGGCGTGACGCAGGGCCCGGTCGATGCGGGGATTGCTACCGTGGGCATAAGCGCCGATATTGACCAGGTCCTCGGCTTCGCGATGGGTCGCCAGGAGTTCGATGATCTGCTGTGCTGCCTGGAAGTGCGCCTCCGAGACCACGTCTCGCATCACGCGGCTGACACTCTGAAGCGGATCGATGGCCGGGTAGTGGTTCCGGCTGGCCAGTTCTCGTGAAAGGACTACATGCCCGTCGAGAATGGACCGCGCCGTATCGGCCACCGGATCGTTGAGGTCGTCCCCCTCAACCAGGACCGTGTAGAGGCCCGTGATGCTGCCAACGCGCCCGGTTCCGGCGCGCTCCAGGAGCTTGGGCAACATGGTGAAGGTCGAGGGTGTGTAGCCACGGGCAGTGGGGGGCTCGCCCACCGCCAGGCCGATCTCGCGCTGGGCCATGGCGACCCGCGTCAGCGAATCCAGCATGAGGATGACATGCAGGCCCTGGTCACGAAAGTATTCGGCAATCGCTGTGGCTGTGTAGGCGCCCTTCAGGCGGGTCAATGCCATCTCGTCGGAGGTGACTACCACGACAACCGACCGCTGCAACCCTTCCTCCTTGAGGTCTCGCTCCAGGAACTCGCGCACTTCGCGACCGCGCTCGCCGATCAAAGCGATCACGTTGACATCGGCACTGGTACCCTGGGCGATCATGCCGAGCAGTACGCTTTTGCCGACGCCGCTGCCAGCAAAGATGCCGAGACGCTGGCCCCGCCCGCAACTCATCAGCGCGTCGATGGCCCGAATCCCGGTGCCGATCGGCCGATCGATCCGCTGTCGCTCCAGTGGCCTGGGTGGCTCTCCGTGGATCGGCCGCCGCGCCGTCGCCCGCAGCGGTCCTTTGCCATCGATGGGCTGACCCAGCCCGTTGATGACACGACCGAGGAGCTCGGGCCCGACGGTTACCGAGAAGCTGCCTTGACTGCGGGTGACTTCCGCACCAGGGCAGATGCCGCTCAAGTCGCGCAGGGGCATCAGCAGGACACGGTCGTCGCGAAACCCGACGACCTCGGCTGCTCCGCTGTATCCACTGTCCCAGGACTGAACGTAGCAGAGGTCTCCCACCGACGCCGTCGGCCCCACGGCCTCGATCAGGTTGCCCACCAGCCGGCTGACCCTGCCGCGGGTTTGGATGGTATCGAGCCGACCCAGGCGACTCCGCACCAGATCGACGAGCGTCGTTCTCTCCCGGTCACTCAGCATCCACAAAGTCTCCGAAAAGATTCTTCTCGATCTCCTCGAGCTGCGACTCGAGCGTGGCATCGACCAGTCCGACATTGGTCTCCACGATGCAGCCACCCGGCGTAACGGTCTCGTCTGCCTTGAAAGTGACCCGGTCCACACGATCCCGCATTTCCCGGATCAGGTTTGCGTCCGATTCCAGGCGTTCGAGATCCGCCGGGTTGACGTGAACCACGGCTTCGGAAGCGTGTGAGATTCGCTTCACGGCTTCGCGAACGACGTAGTGGATCATGTCTGGGTTGAGGCGGATCTCTGAGTGAATCACCTTTTTGGCGATTTCGAAGGCAAGCCGAAGCACAGTGACCTCGGCCTGTTGCATCGTTTCGTCGATTTTCTCGCGCCATTGCCTGGCAAGCTCGGCCACCAAGGAAAACTCTCGTTCGAGATCGTGTCGGGCTTCCTGCCGTCCCTTCTGGATGCCTTCGGCCAGGCCGCGCTGGTAGGCGGCATCGAGCTCCGCCGGGTCCGGCGTGACCGAGGTGGAGTGCACGGTCTGCGGTTCGCCGGTACCTCCTTCGAGGTCCGAAACTGCCCGCACCTCGGACCAGTCCTGCGCTGTTCTCAGATCGGCAAAAGGATAGACCTCAATGCCGGTTTGGCCGGGAACCACTCGAAAGATGGGCCTGGGTAACGACACCCTACACGATGAATTCTTCCTGAGCATCTCCTCTTCCCATGATGACGATCTCGCCCTCCTCCTCCAGATTGCGCACAATGGCTACGATCTCTCGCTGGGCTTCCTCGACGACCTTCACCCGCGTCGGCCCCATCAGTTCGATCTCTTCGCGGATCATGCCAGCGGCGCGCTCGGACATGTTGTTGAAGAACTTGTTTCGAATCTCGTTGCTGCTGCCCTTCAAAGCCACGGCCAGCATCTTGCTGTCCACTTCTTTGAGAACTCGCTGCACCGAGCGGTCGTCAAGCAGAAGGATGTCCTCGTAGGTGAACATCAGGTTACGAATCTCCTGGGCGAGCATCGGGTCCCGCTCGTCGAGGGACTCCAGAATGGCGCGTTCGACCGTCTTGCTGGAGTTGTTCAGAATTTCGGCAACCACCATGGCACCACCCGCCTCGTTCAATTCTCCACTCACTTCACCCTCAAGACGCTCGGTCAATGTCTGCTCCACCGTCTGCAACAGTTCGGTTGAGATCTTCTCCATGGTTCCGATGCGATAGGTCACGTCGTCCTGGAGCTCTCGCGGCAGCCGCGCCAGGACCAGAGCCGCCTGTCGTGGTTCGAGGTGTGTCAGAATCAAGGCGATGGTTTGCGGATGTTCATTCTGGAGCATTCCGGCCAGTTGGGTCGCATCGATGTGCTTCAGCATATTGAAGCCGCTGGTGCTGATCGCCGATTGCACGCGATGAACGATCTCGTACGCCTTGACGCCACCGATCGATTGTTCGAGAAGCCGTTGTGCGTACTCCATGCCGCCGTCGATGATATAGTCGCGCACCTTGACCATCTGGTAAAACTCATCGACGACATGCTCAATCACCTCCGACGGGATGTCTTTGAGGTTGGCGATCTCCAGCGACAGCTCCTCGATATCGCGCTCGCGCAAGTTCTTGAACACCCTCGAGGCCGCGTCTACGCCGAGCGCCACGAGCAGAATCGCT
>CAZGRP010000028.1:5171-54153 GCA_964527995.1 uncultured Cytophagia bacterium
GTTCTTGAACACCCTCGAGGCCGCGTCTACGCCGAGCGCCACGAGCAGAATCGCTGCCTTCTGTTTACCAGTCAGTTCCTCGTATGTCACCACCAACTATCCTTCCTCAACGATCCAACTGCGCAGTAACTTGGCCACTTCGTCGGGCCGGTTCTTTGTGATGTTGGTGACAAACCTCTGGCGCTCGAGCCGCATCTGCGTGGCTTGGGGGATTTGCTCGGCGCTCGATTCAATCAGGGCCGGTAGATCCTTGGCAGGTGGCCTTTCCAACCCGCTGCGCAACCGTCTGATCATGGAGCGAAGCACGAGAAGCAGCGTCAGAATCGCCAGCGCCGCGAAAACCCGCTTCAACCAGATCCCAACGAATTCTTCGCCACCGATCCCGAGAGGTCGTTTCGGTTCGACTTGCTCCTCTGTGCTGAACGGCATGTTGAGGACTTCCACAACATCGCCTCTGTCGGCTTTGTAGCCGACGGCTCCGCGCACAAGGTTGGCAAGCTTCTGCATCTCCTCGTCGGAGCGCGGCACATATTTTTTCACCGGCTTGCCATCTGCCCCTGTCGTCGTCTCGTAATGGCCGTTCACCATGACGGCCACCGAGAGTCGTTTGACGTTTCCGCCGTTCTGCACCACGCGCTCAACAGTGCGGTTGATCTCGTAATTGGTGATCGTGTTCTCCGTTCGCCCGCCGGAACCAGCGCTGTCCTGGCTCGGCGAGCTTTGTGTGGAGATCTCTTCGCTGCGAATCACCTGTCCATCCGGGTCGTAGCTCTCCTTCGTCCGCTCGACCTTGTCAAAATCCAATTCCGCCGTCACCCGCACGACTGAATTGTTGCGGCCAACCACACCATCGAGGAGTGACTGCACCTTGCCTGCCAGGTAGTTCTCGACCTGCTTCTGAAGCTCGAGCTGGGTCGAGGTCAGAGAGAACTGATCGCCGTCAGGGCGGTTATCCGAAAGAATGTTGCCGCGTTCGTCAACGATCGTGACATCGCGGCTGTCGAGGCCTTCGACGCTGGCCGCCACCAGGTGGGCGATGCCGTTGACCTGGCGTGGACTGAGCCTGGCTCCCGGCTTGAGACGAAGTGCAACGGATGCGGTAGCGGGTTTCTGGTCGCGCACGAACACCGACGGCTCGGGGATGACGATGTGAATGCGCGCGTTGTCGATCTCGTCCAGGCCGCGGATCGTGCGCGCCAGTTCGCCCTCGAGGGCGCGGCGATAGTTGAGTTTCTGAACGAAATCGGTTACGCCGATGTTGTTCCGGTCGAAAAGCTCGTAGCCGACCACCCCGGACTGCGGTAGCCCCAGAGCGGCAAAATCCAAGCGCAGGTCATACACTTTCTGCGCCGGCACTTTGATGGTCTGGCCGTTGTTCTCCAGCACGTAGGGGACACCATCCTTCCTGAGCTGCTCGACGATGGCGCCCGCGTCCTTCGCTTCCAGATCGGAAAAGAGGACAGTGTACTGGGTTCGATTGGCCCACAGCACGATGCTGGCAATGGCCACGATCGATCCGACCGCCGTGAGCACCAGCGTCACCCGCTGGCCGGCGGAAAGGCGCTTCCAGAAATCAAGCAGCGGCGACAAAATGGATTGGAGTGTTTCGGGCATCGTTACACTTGCATGCGCATGATTTCGTGATAAGCCTCCAGCATCTTGTTACGAATCTCCATCAGCAAGTCGAAACTGACGTCGGCCTTCTCGACCGCAATCATCACCTGATGCAGGTCGGTGGACTCTCCGGAGGCCAGCTTGTCGATGGCTTCGCCTGCGTCTCGCTGTAGCTGATCGACGTCGTTGATGAACTTGCTGATGGTGTCGCTGAAGCTCGCGCCCTGCGGCTGCTTCTGCTGAGGAGCTTTCGTCGCCTCCGGAAGCAACGGCGGAGTGAATTTTCCGATTTGATCAACTGCCAATGGGATACCTCCTCCACTGAGGTCCATGGCCCGGCGGCACGTTTGCGCCGCCGCCGGTTCTGCCCTATCCTTTTAGATCCACATGCTGGCCCAGGTCCGCCGGCGGCATTTCGCCGCGAACATACGCAGCCGTTCCGAAGTCACCGCCGCCCTTCTGAAAAAGAGCGCTGAGGAAGCGCTTCTCTTCGTCGCTGAGATAGGCGGCCATCCGAGGCGAAGCAATCTCCGGCGGCTTTCCGGGCTGGGGCGACGCCTTGGCATCTGCGGCAGCGGGCGTGCCGCTCTCCCGGATCGAAAACCGGGCGCGTTCCGTTGCCGAGTCGGCCTTCTTCACCCCGGCGCCGGTGGTGACACGTTGCGTTTGCACAAAGGGCGGCTGGTAGGTCACCTGATCGATCTTCATTGCGGCTCCCCGTGTTCCTCCGAGTGATCTGGTTTGCGTCGGTCCCCGATCGGCTGCAATTCCAAAAACCGCCGGGCAACGTGCCGTCCCTGGCCCGCTGCCTGGCATTGCTACTTGCACGGCCCCCTACGGGTCTCCTTAGATCTGCAGAGACTTCTTGGCAATCTCTTTGGCGGCCTGGATTGCGGTCACGTTTGCCTCATACGCCCGCGTCGCCACGATCATGTCGGCCATCTCCGTTACCACATTGATGTTCGGCATGGCGACGTAGCCATCCGCGTCGGCGTCGGGATGGGAAGGATCGTAGACAAGCCGCGGCTGGGAGTTCACAACCATTTCCTGGCTTTGCACTCCCCGAGGGAGGGTTTCACGCACGGGTGCCACAATCTTGTCGGCGCGCCGGTGCCCTGGCTGGGTGACCCGCAAGGAGATGTGAACGCCATCGAAAACCTCCCGGAATCCGTACGGTCGCGTTCCTTCGCTCATGGCCACGATGCGGCGACGATAGGGGCCGCCGTCCTTGGTCCGCGTCGTCTCGGCGTTGGCGATGTTGCTGGCGATAGCGTTCATGCGTCGTCTCTGGGCACTGAGCCCCGACGCACTGATGTCGAACGCGGGGAAGACACCTCTCAAGTTCATGACCGCCTCATTGCAGTTGGGTTCTCATGAGATCGTTGTCATCTCGCGCATAAACCTTCGGCTCGATTGCGCCAGGTGGTTGTACCGCGATGTCAGAAAGCACGGCCGAAGATCGCCTTGCGCAGTTCTTTGAAATCGTGGGCTGCCAGCTTGGCGGCAGCACTGAACAGGATCTGATTCTTCGCCAGAGCAGCCATCTCCTGGTCTACGTCGACATTGTTGATACCATTGAAATCGGTCTGCTCGGGAACCTCGACGATCTGTGGCTGCACCCTGTCCACCGATTCCCTCCCAATGGGGATGTGGCGCGAATGGGTCCTCCAGCCCTGCACACCGTCCCGGTTCATCGCCTTGCGAAGGGCTTCCTCGAAGACGACCTCCCGGCGCCGATACTCAGGCGTGCTGACATTGGCCAGATTGTTGGAGATCACATTCTGCCGCAGGCTGGAGGCATCGAGACTGCGCTTTAGAAGTGGAATCGAGGTTTGCTTGAACAAAACCCTGGTGAGAAGATTCATGGCTTGCTCTTCACAGTAGGTCTGCTTTCCGCGTGCCCCCTGGATGGAGCACCACGCTTCGATGCTCCGCAGCCCCCATTTCCACACATCGCGCACGTCCTTTTGCAACCCATGTGCCAGTTCCGTCGCGATCCCACCTGGCCAGGCGGTAGAGCACTTCGAGCCCTGGGGCGCCGTCTCAGCCCATTGCCCCAACCATTTGTTATTCAATATCTTGGCACCCTCCCTCAGAAGCCATGTCTCTTCCGAAGACTCAATGATTCGTAGCGCCATGGTTGGCGCGCCGCGCCTGCCACGCGAACCCGGCAGTCGCCAATCCGGAAACATTTGCCCGGACCGTGGCGAGCTTTTCCCATAGCCGGACAGAAACAAAAAGCCCCACCGGACCTCCATGTCCCGGCGGGGCTGTGAAGAACGAAGCAAAGGCGGTCGCAAAATCAGTCGCCGTCGACCAGGAATCCCTCCTCCCGGTACTCGCGCAGCTTATTCCGCAGCGTGCGCACGCTGATGCCCAGCTTGCGCGCCGCCCAGGTGCGATTGTTATTGTTCTCCTGAAGGGCTTTGAGGATCATTTCGCGCTCCATCTCGCGCAGGGTCAGGTCGGTCGGCACCTGGGTAACGGGCCTTCTTTGTACACCATACTCATCGCCGACGAAGAAGTCGCGCGCGGTAAGCACCGGGCCGCGTGAGATCACGACGGCGCGCTCGACGACATTTTCCAGCTCCCGCACATTGCCAGGCCAGGAGTAGGAAAGGAGCTTGTCCATCACCTCCGGCTCGACCCCCTCGATGACTCTCGAGTTCTGTCGCGAGTACTTCTCCACGAAGTGGTCGACAAGAAGAGGGATGTCCTCTTTACGCTCACACAAAGGCGGCAGGTTGATGGGAACGACGTTGAGGCGATAGAACAGGTCTTCGCGAAAGCGGCCGGCGGCGATTTCCTCGCGCAGGTCGCGGTTGGTTGTGGCGATCACTCGCACGTCGACCGAAACGGTCTCGGGGTTCCCGACCTTTTCGAACTCCTTTTCCTGCAACACGCGCAAGAGCTTGGCCTGAAGGCTGGCGGAAATCTCACTGATCTCGTCCAGCAGAAGAGTACCGCCGTCGGCAAGCTCGAAGCGCCCTTTGGTGCGGCGGATCGCGCCGGTGAAGGCGCCCTTCTCATGGCCGAACAGCTCGCTCTCCACCAGCCCCTCTGGCAGAGCTGCGCAATTGGTCTTCACGAAGGCGCGGTTTCTGCGTGGACTGAGCTCGTGGATGGCACGGGCGATCAGTTCCTTCCCGGTACCGCTTGGCCCCTGGATGAGCACGGTGGCGTTGCTGGGCGCAACGGCATAGACCTGCTCGAACACAGCCTGCATCTTGGGGCTGCGGCCGACGATGTTTTCGATGCCGTAACGGCGCCCCAATTCGGTGCGCAGGTAGAGATTCTCATGCACCAGCCGCTGATACTGGAAGAACTTCTCGACCGTCATCTCTACTTCGTCGATCGAGAACGGCTTGGTGATGTAGTCGAAGGCCCCTTCCTTCATCGCCTGGACAGCATTCTTGATGCTGCCAAAGGCGGTGATCAGTATCACCCCGATATTGGGATCGATCTCCTTGGCCCGCCGGAGAATCTCCATGCCGCTGACCCCCGGCATGCGAATGTCAGTGACGATCAGGTCGAAGTCGCCCTCCTTGAGCCTCTTGAGAGCCTCCTTGCCATCTTCGACCCATTCGACAGCATAGTTCTTTCTCTCCAGGGCCACACACAGAACTTCCTGGATGAGGGGTTCATCATCAACCACCAGAATGCGATTGGTTGCCATACCTGTTCGCTCTCGTGTAGGCGTCAAAGATGCGGAAAAGTCAGGCGAAAGGTTGTGCCGTGGTTTTGCTCACTCCAGACGGAAACCTGGCCACCGTGAGCCTCGACGATCTTCTTGACGATCGCCAGCCCGAGGCCGGTTCCCTTGGTCTTCGTGGTATAGAACGGACGAAACAGGTGTTCGATGGTATCGGCGGACATGCCGCTACCGCTGTCTTCCACAGTCACGCACACGGACTGCGGTTCACTCTGGATGCGCACGCGCAGCTCACCGCCATCCGGCATGGCCTGGGCGGCGTTCGCAGCCAGATGAAAGAGCATCTCCTGAAACAGGTCCGGGTCGACATTGAGGTAGATGGGCTCCTCCGGTGCATCGAGCGAGAGTGTCACGTCGAGACCGTCACGCTGCGTCTTGATGCGGAAGAAAGACAGGATTTCCTCCAGCAGGGCCTGCAGGTGGGTTCGTCGCAGGTTGGGCTGAAGAGGTCTTGTGTAGACGAGAAGGTCGCCGACGATACGATCCAGGATGGCGACTCCCTCGATGATCTTCTTGACAAAGCGCTGGCGCGGGTCCGAGGGCCCCATATCCCGTTCCAGTAGCGCCGCAAAGCCACCGATGCCACCCAACGGATTTCGGATTTCGTGGGCGACGTTGGCGGCCATCTCACCCAGAGCGGCCAGGGTACGGGCTTCCTGGACCTCGCGCTCGAGAGCCTTCAGCGCCCGCAGGTCTTCGAACACTTCGACTGCACCGAGGAGCTGCTCATCATTGCCCTGTAGCAAGGCCGTCGTATACCTGACCGGAATCATAGAGCCATCCCTGGCCCGTAATCTACCTTCCTGGCCTTGGGCAGTTCGTCCTTTGCAGAGCGCGTCCAGGGCCGAGCGTCGCTCCGGCGCCGGAAAGATCTCGTCGTAAGGCTTGTCTAGGACCTCGCCGCGATCATAACCGGTGATCTGCTCGGCTGAACGATTGAAGATCGTGATTCGGCCCTCTGGGTCGATTCCGATCATCCCGGACGCCATGCTCTCGACGACGCTGTCGAGGTAGTGCTTGAGCGTGTTGATCTCCTCGAGCTTGGTCGAGAGCTGCCGGTTCTTCTCGGCCAGCTCGAGGTTGAGATCAGCGACCTGACGGCGCAGCTCATCATAGGCATGGCACAGCTTCTCGGTACTGCTGTTGAAATACTCAAAGACGCGTACAAGCGCCTGGATATCGTCGGGGGTGGGCTTCTCGCCCGGAGGAATCAAGATCGCTTCAGCGGTCGGCTGGATGCTCATATTCAAAATACAGCTCGGTTGTTCTGCCACAGGCACATCGAAAACGAAGTCCGCGAATTGTCCCCCCCTCCTTGATCAGATCCCAGGACAGCTCTTCCTTCCCCGCCGCAAACGAGAGAACGCGGCGGCCGGCAGGAAGAACCTGGGATCGCTTGAGCACCGGAGACACCCGTCTGGTTTCCGTGGCGTCATCGCCGGCTTCGAGCAACGACTTGAAGTTCCCTTCGGTTTCCAAAGCGTTTTCACCTCTGCAAATGCTCCGCAGTCATCGGCGACCCGTCGGGCTGCCGGTCGAACCCATGTATGGCGGCAATCCGACCTTTGCAACCGGTGTGCCAATCGACTACGTCCTGATTCGCGGTTGAAAATACGGCATTTCGGGGCTGCTCGCCGGTAAATCGTCGAACTTGGTTGGAGGATTCGCTCGCGGAACTGGCCGGAATTCGACCGAGATGGTTCGAATCAGGCCTACCGCTCCGTGAGGTGCAGGAATTCGTTGTATCACCGCAAGGGTGCCGGCTCTGCTCTGCGAAAGCCGTGCCACCGCCTGCTCGGGCTGCGGCGGCTGGACACATCTGCCGACAAATCAGACCGTTATGACTGCACGCGAGGGTCGCCGACCGGAGCAGCGAGCCGGTCGATCGGGAAGGGTCGAATGCTGCGGTAGGAAGAAATTTCCGGGCAGGAACCCGCCGGCCTGCAACGAGTATGGCTGCCTATGCCTGGCGGCCCATCACCCGCTTGTAGATGAGACGAAGGCCTTCGAGGGTCAGATGCGGTTCATAGACACAGGCCGGGCTCAATTTGGGCAGCATCAGCTTCGCCAAGCCTCCGGTACACAGGATCTTCGGGCTGGTGCCGAGTTCCTTTTCAATCCCAGAGATAAGGCCTTTGGCCATCTCAATGGAACCGTACATGATGCCGGCCTGCATCGATGCTTCGGTGGTCGTGCCAATCAGCTTCTCGGGGAAACGGAGTTCGATCTTCGGAAGTCGGGCGGCGTAGCGATAGAGCATGTCGGCTGACGAGGCGATGCCTGGGGCGATAATCCCGCCCACATAGGCGCCGGTCTCCGAGATGACATTGAAGGTGGTCGCCGTGCCGAAGTCGATGATCAGCAACGGACCGCCGTATTTAGCGAACCCGGCCACGGCATCGCACAGGCGGTCCGCCCCCACCGAGCTGGGATCATGGTAGAGGATTTCGATGCCTAGGTCGAGTTCAGCGCTGACGACGACGTGCCGGCAACGCAGGCGCTCCTGGCTCAAACCGTCGTAGACAGGAGTCAGGTCTGGGACGACCGAAGATATCGCCACACCGGTGATGCGCCGCACGTCGATGCCGGCACTGTCACAGAACATCTTGATAAGGATCCAGCTTTCGTCCTCGGTGCGGGTCACACCGCTGGAAAGCCGCCAGTGGGCACGGAGGTTGTCGTTGTCGAACAGCCCCAGGGTAACCTGGGTGTTGCCGATGTCGATCGCAAGCAGCATCAGTGTATCCTCAAAGTGATCTCGCCGGCGGAAAAGGTGCGCACGCCGTCTTCGGTCTGAAGCAGTAGGGCGCCATCCGGTGCCACGTCGGAGAAGACACCGCGATAGGCCTCGTCGGCAAGCGTCACCTCGACCGGCCTGCCAAGGAAGGGACAACGCTCCTTCCACGGCTCGAGAAAGGAGCCAAAGCCTTTTTCAGAAGCCGTGCGGTAGTTCCGGTCGAGCACCTGGAGAAGCTTCGCCAGCAGCGCAATGCGGTCAACGGTATCGCCGGTCGCCAGACGCAGAGAGGTGGCCTGGTCGCGCAATTCCGGCGGAAAGTCGACCTCCCGCTGGTTGACGTTCATCCCGACGCCGATGACGACAAAATCCAATCGCTCATGGCGAAACTCCGACTCACTCAAGATACCGCAGAATTTTCGCGAACCGAGCAGCACGTCGTTCGGCCATTTGAGCAGGGGCGACAGTCCGGTCGTCTCCTCGACCGCTTCCGCCACACAAAGTCCTGCAAAGAGCGGCAGAATCCCCAGCTCGGATGTTTCCATTCGCGGCCGCAGCAGAACGCTGAGCCAAATACCAACGCCTGACGGCGACTGCCAGGGCCGCCCCAGCCGTCCTCGCCCCCGCGTCTGTTGCTCGGCGACGACGACGCTTCCTTCGGGCTCCTTGTTTCGGCCAAGGCGGCGGGCGAAGTCGTTCGTCGACCCGATGGTGCGGAAGGCATAAAGGCGCTGGCCGATTGTGGCCGTTCGTAGCCGAGTGCGGAACGAATCGGAGCCCAATTCACGAAACAAGAGATCGCCCGGAGAATCAGGGAGTTGTTTCACAACATTCATGAGGTTGTATACGTCCCAAGAACGCTTCGGAGAGCATCCGATATTTCCCCAAGGGTGGCATCGGCCTCGACACAGTTGAGGATGTGCGGCATCAGGTTCTCTGTTTCCGTCGCTGCCGCCCGGCGCAGGCGCTCCAGAGTCGCCTCGACACGCGCATTGTCTCGTCTACCCCTCAGCTCGCGTAGCCGCGACGCCTGCTCATCGCGCACTTTGGGACTGACCTTGAGCAGCTCGATCTTTTCCTTCTCGTCGACGACGTAGGCATTGACACCGACGACGATGCGGGACTTGTCTTCGATAGCCTTCTGGTATTCGTACGCCCTCCGAGCAATTTCATTCTGGAAGAAGCCGGCCTCGATGGCGGCGATCGCCCCGCCCATCGACTCGATCTCCTCGAGCTGCTTTAGGATGCGGCTTTCTATCTCGTCCGTCAGCGCCTCGACGAAATAGGAACCGCCGAGGGGATCGGCCGTATGGGCCACACCGCTCTCGTGAGCGATGATCTGCTGCGTGCGCAAGGCCGTTCGCGCCGACATCTCAGTCGGCAATGCCAGCGCCTCGTCCTTGGCGTTGGTGTGCAGCGACTGTGTCCCGCCTAGAACCGCGGCCAGCGCCTGAAGCGTCACCCGGACGATGTTGTTTTCCACCTGCTTCGCCGTCAACGTGGACCCAGCTGTCTGTGAATGAAAACGCAGAAGCAGGCTCTTCGGATTCTTCGCCCCAAATCGGTCGCGCATGATGTGCGCCCAGATACGGCGTGCAGCTCTCAGTTTGGCGATTTCTTCGAAGAAGTTGTTGTGGATGGCGAAGAAGAAGGACAACCGCGGCGCAAAGCGATCGACATCCAGGCCGCGGCCGACAGCGTCGCTGACGTAGGCGACACCGTTGGCCAGCGTGAAGGCCACTTCTTGCACCGCATCCGAGCCCGCCTCTCGAATATGGTAGCCGCTGATCGAGATTGGGTTCCAGAGCGGTAGTTCCTTTTGGCAGTATTCGATGACGTCGGTGACCAGGCGCATGGACGGGCGCGGCGGGTAGATATAGGTTGCGCGGGCGATGTATTCTTTGAGAATATCGTTCTGCACCGTGCCGCGCAGTTTTCTGAGGTCTGCCCCCTGTTTCCTCGCCACGGCGACGTAGAGCGCCAACAAAATGGCGGCGGTGGCGTTGATGGTCATCGATGTGCTGACCTGGTCCAGAGGAATGTCCTGGAAAAGAAGCTCCATGTCAGCGAGGCAGTCGATGGCCACGCCAACCCGGCCGACTTCCCCTTCGGCCATGGCGTGGTCGGAGTCGTAACCCATCTGCGTGGGCAGATCGAAGGCCACCGACAGGCCCGTCTGACCTTGCTCGAGCAGGTAGCGGAAGCGCTGGTTCGTTTCCCTGGCTGTAGCAAAGCCGGTGTACTGACGCATCGTCCACAGCCTGGCCCGGTACATGTCGGGATAGATGCCACGAGTGAAAGGGAACTCGCCGGGATCGCCGAGCTTGACGGCGTAGTCGAAATCGGCTCGCGGGCGATAGACTGGCTCGATGGGGATTCCAGAATCACTCTGAAATGCGGTTGTGTCTGCCTTCTCCTTCCTGGAGCTCACGAACGTTCCTCCCGACTCTGCTTCCGTCTTGCTTTTTCTCGGGGATGGTAAGTGCGGTGCACTTCCTTGAGGTACTCCCGGTCCAGGTGGGTATAGATCTGAGTCGTGGAGATGTCGGCGTGACCGAGCATCTCCTGCACGGCACGGAGATCCGCACCGCCCTCAATCAGATGGGTGGCGAAGGAGTGACGCAGCGTGTGAGGTGAGACCTTCTTCTGGATGCCCGCCTGGACGACGTAGCCCTTGAGGATCTTCCAGAAGCCCATTCGCGTCAGCGGGCTTCCGCGCCAGTTCAGGAAGAGGATCTCCCGCGGATGCCCTCGGGCGGCCAATCGAGGTCGCACATCTTGCAGGTATCGCCGCACCCAGTCGACGGCCTGCGCACCCAGGGGCACGATACGTTCCTTGCTTCCCTTGCCGAAGACGCGCACGAACCCGTCATCGAGGAAAAGATCGGATCGGCGCAGAAGCAGTAGCTCCGATACCCGCACACCAGTGGCGTACAGGAACTCGAGCAAGGCCCGATCCCGAACACCGAGCGGCTGGGTGACATCGGGTTGCTCCAGGAGGCATTCGACCTCGGGGATATCCAGCACAAAAGGCAGGGCTCGCCCCAGCTGAGGGAGCTGAATGTTTTCGGATGGATCCGCCTCGGCAACCCCTTCGGCGAGGGCAAAACGATGAAACATGCGGATCGCCGACAGGTTGCGCGCCGCGCTCGATGGAGCATACCCCAGGACGCGCAATCGGGTCAGAAGGCTGAGGATGTGGCGGGGTGTCACTTCCGCCACTCGTGTCAGCTTCGCCTCCCGCAGGAACGCCACGTATCGACGAAGGTCACGCTCGTATGACTGAATGGTGTTCTCGGCGGCGTTGCGCTCGAACCGAAGGTGCGCCAGGAAGTCGCTAAGGCAAGTATCCAGCTCTGACATCCGAAAGCTGTTCAGTCGCTTTGACCACCCCGGGCGTCGGGCAACAGGTGCTCGGTCAGGGAGAGGGCGATGCCGGAGAGCATCACCTCCGGACCCAGCTTGGTGAAATCACCGGAGAGAAGGCTGGCATCGACATTGGCATACAGAGAACACCCGGCCTCCCGTTCGATGATCAGGCCAGCCAGGCGACCCATGTGCTCAGCGATGAACGTCACCTCCCCGAGCATCTCGCTGACCACAAAACCGGTGCAGAAATGCAACTGCAGGTGGGCGGTGTGGGTGTAGACCGAGATCAGGCTGCCCTTTTTGTCTCCGATCGGGATCTCCGGATAGATCTCCAGAGACAGTTTCCGTCCTGTCTCCGAGCCTACCAGCACAAAGCGGTAATTGTTGCCCTTGAATTTCGCCTCGACGCCCAGCACCGAAGCGATCTTGTCGATGTCCTTCTTGGTAAACTTCACGATTTCACCACCTCGCGCCGGGTCTGACCGAGCGACCTATACGACAAAACCCCGATGTTGCATCGGGGTTTGTCCGCCGTCAACAAACAGCCGTCTTCCGTGTGAAACAGGCGACTAAAGCTTGACAACTCTGGTGGCCTGTAGTCCTTTCTCGCCGGCGACCATCTCGAACTCGACCTCGGCGCCTTCGGGCAGGGTTTTGAAGCCATCCATTTCAATGACGGAGTAGTGAACGAAAACGTCCTCTCCGTCCTCCTGCTCGATGAACCCGTAACCCTTGTTCTCGTTGAACCACTTAACTCGACCTCTCGGCATGCTACCGTGTGCCTCCTCATTCTGCGGCCCTCGCGTCCCCGCAGCCCATGTCTACGATCGCTGCGCGAAGTTGACGGCCAACCCAAATTCTGAACGCACGGAATATAACGAATGAGATACATTTTGTCAAGGACAAATTCAGTATTCTGCCCAAAAGCGACGTGAGGCTCGCCCATGGGTCAGATTGCGTTTAATCCGGGATTGCTGCGAGTGCGCGCTCTCGCAAGCCCTTCAGGGCGGCCGCCGGATCGGCTGCAGCAAAGATCGAGGTGCCTGCCACCAGCACCGTGGCTCCTGCGGCCACAGCCCCCTCAGCCGTCGATTCATCGATACCACCGTCCACTTCCAGGTCGATTTCCCGGCCGCTGCGATCCACCATCTCACGAACCCGGCCGATTTTGTCCACCACCGAGTCGATGAACTTCTGCCCGCCAAAACCAGGGTTCACACTCATCACCAGGATGACGTCAGCCACGTCGAGGACTTCCTCCAACATCACCACTGGCGTCGCCGGGTTGATGGCCACGCCGGCACCGGCGCCGCTCTCCTTGATTTGATGCAGCGTCCGGTTCAGGTGGATACAGGCCTCAGCCTGTACCGTGATGTTGTCGGCTCCAGCCCGCCGAAACGCCTGGATATAGCGGTCCGGTTCCTCGATCATGAGATGAACGTCGAGGGGCAGGTCGGTGACGCGACGGGCCGCTTCCACGACCAGCGGTCCGAAGGAGATGTTGGGGACGAAGTGGCCGTCCATGATGTCGCAATGGATCCAATCCGCCCCGGCCTCGGCGACAATGCGGATCTGCTGGGCCAGACGTGCAAAGTCGGCCGCCAGGATCGAGGGGGCGATTTTCACCATTTTCTTGCGCCTGCACGTTTCGCCGGAAGACGGCTAACCTCGAGATTCAGGGTATCGCCGCGCTTCACCTCCGTTCCGGCGGGGATGGACTGCCGTAAGACGGTCTCTGGAAGAAACTGGTCCGAGTCGCGGTAGCGAATCTCACCAACCGTCAGCCCGGCCTTCTGAATCTCGCGCTTGGCTCGGTCGAGCATTTTGCCCTCCACGAAGGGGACGATGAACTTCGTTGGAACGCGGCCGTTGCTCACGGTCAGATCGACGGCGGTGCCGATCTCGACCTCGGTGCCCGGCGGGATCGACTGGTCCAGGACGATGTTCTCCGGGTAGTAGTAGGAAAACTCTCCATCAACCTCCCCAACCCGAAGCTCCAAGTTCTTCAAAGTCAGTCGGGCCTGGGTTTCATCCAGTTCGATCAACCGCGGCATCTTCACAGTGCGCTCACCCAGGCTGACCACCAGGTGGATGCGGCGGCCCGCCTTCACGGGGCGATGCGGGCCGGGATTCTGCTCGATCACGTAGCCGGACGGATACGTCGAGTCGAAGCGGCGCTCGTCCTCAACGACACGAAATCCTTGAGCGATCAATACCTGACGCGCCTTCTCCACGGGCATGCCGACGACGCCCGGTAGATCGACGGACTCACCGTGCCGCGTATACCACGGCATGATCACACGGTCGAGCAGCAGCACCCAGACAGCCAGGGCGGCGAAGGCGATGGCAGCCCACTTGAGCCACCTCAAAACGCCACGCCTGGTTGGTCGAGCCCCCTTCCCGTCATCCGCTTCTGGGGGAGAAGAAGTTGGTCCGATTTCGGGTACGCTGCTCATTTTTTTCTTCTCAACCTTGCTGCAAAACTACCGTCCATTCCGTGCACATGTGGCCAGGTTTGAATATATCCTCTGCTGTCCGTAAACTCTTCAGCCACCCAGTTTGTTGCCGGTTCGAGTTCGAAGTTCGGATGCGCCCGAAGGAAATGCTCCACGACCTCCTCGTTCTCGACAGGCTCGATGGTGCAGGTGCTGTAGACGAGCACTCCCGCTGGCCGCACCAGCGCGGCCGCCGCCTCGAGCATCTCGGCCTGCAACTCGGCGAGTTCGGCCAGGTCCTTCTCTTTCCGTTTCCAGCGCAAATCCGCCCTCTTGGCGAGCACGCCCAGCCCCGAGCATGGGGCATCCACCAGCACTCTGTCCGCCGGACACGCGCCAAATCGCCGAGCGTCGGCGACCACCACGAAAACCCGCCGGCATTGCAGCCGCTCAATGCTCTCACGCATCGAGCGGGCCCGCCCCGGATCCCGATCCACCGCCACAACGGTCGCCTTCTCTTTGCAACGCTCTGCAATATACGTAGACTTCCCACCAGGGGCGGCGCAGAGGTCGAGGATGGTGTCATCGGGTTGCGCATCCAACACGAGCACCGGCAGGGCGGCACTCTCATCCTGTACTGTCAGCTTGCCGGCGGCAAATGCGGGCAAGCGGCTCGGGTCTCCGCCGTGTTCAAGTCGAATGAAATCCGGGAGAAAACCCTCGCGGGCATCCAGGCCCAGACTACGCAGCTCCTCCAGTATCTCGTCCCTGCTGGCCCGCAGGGTGTTGATCCGCAGGCTCAACGCCGGCCGGCGGTTGTTGGCTTCACAGAGCTTCCGTGTTTCCTCGACGCCGAATCGCTGTAGCCAGCGCCGAACCAGCCACTGCGGATGGGATTCGCGCACCGAAATCGCCGTCACCGGATCGTCCTCCAGGAGCGGATACACCACCCGCTCGGGCTGGCGAAGATAGGTTCTCAGCAGACCGTTCACCAGGCGCCCCCAGGCCGGAGACTGCTGCCGGGCGAGGAGGACAGCTTCCGATACCGCTGCGTAGGCTGGGATTCTTTCGAGGAAAAGGATTTGATACAGGCCAAGCCGAAGAATCACTTTCAGAGCGACCGGCGTGCGCCGGTAGTCCCCATGGGAGAGTTGAGCCAGAATCCAGTCGAGTCGACCCTGCCAGCGGATGACGCCGTACACGAGCTCGGTCACCAGATTCCGGTCGACTGGCGAGAGTTCGGTTCGGCTCAGCTCCCGGGACAGAAGGTGATCGATGTAGGGCCCGCTCTTCGACCAGCTCCGGAGGATTCGGTAGGCCGCCCACCGCGCCGGGCTGACCTGGGTGTGTGCCGGCGCCTGCGTGCGGGTGTCACTCGAATACATCGCCCGGTTCCAACTTGTGGCCTCTCAAGAACTCCGCCGCCGACATCCGGCGCCTGCCGGCCAGCTGCATCTCCAGGATCGAAACCACGCCGGAGCCGGTTGCCACGTTGATTTGATCGTCGTCGACCCCCACAACCGTGCCGGGGCCGAAGTCGGTGCGAGCGTCATGCGGCCGTGAACGATAGATCTTGATTTCCTTGCCGTTCCAGAACGTAAAAGCACCCGGGTCAGGACTCAACCCGCGGATGAGATTGTGCACCTCAACCGCCGGCTTCTGCCAATCGATCCGGCACATTTCCCGGGTGATTTTCGGTGCCCGTGTAGCACGACCGTGCTGTTTCCTCCTGGGGGCTTTTCCTTCGGCGATCAGATCGACGGTGCGCCGCAGCACGACAGCGCCTAATTCCGCCAGACGCTTCGACAGCTCGCCCGCCGTTTCCTCCTCGCCAATGGCGATCTTCTCCTGGAGAATCATGTCCCCCGTGTCAACCCGCTCTTCGATGAAGAAGGTGGTGACACCTGTTTCCCGTTCGCCACGAATAATAGCCCACTGGATGGGAGCCGCCCCGCGATATTTGGGCAAAAGAGACGCATGCAGATTCACGGTACCCTTGGGAGGAAGAGTGAACACCTCGGGCGGCAGGATTCGGAACGCCACGACCACACAGAGGTCGGCGTTCAAGCTGTGCAATTGTTCCAGGAACTCCGGTGCGCGCAGGTCAACTGGCTGTAAGACGGGCAGGTTTTTCTCCACCGCAAACTTCTTCACGGGGCTGCTCCGCACCCGAAGTCCGCGGCCTGCCGGCTTGTCGGGTACCGTCACCACAGCGACGACCTGATGTCCGCTGCGCAGCAGCTCGCGCAGACTCGGCACGGCAAATTCGGGCGTGCCCATGAAGACAAGTCGCATTGAATCTGTTTCACTCCAGTAAACGTGCCGGGCGGACCTGCGACGGCCAGCTCGACCCTTACCCGCCTCAGGCCGGGACCGACTCTGCCCGCGCCTCCTCGGCGATCTGTCGCAGGCGTTTGTCCAGCAGACGCCGCTTCATCGGGCTGATGCGGTCGATAAAGAAAACGCCATTGAGGTGGTCGTTCTCATGTAGGATGACGCGGGCGAGCATTTCCTCGCACTCCTCCTCCACGGTTTCGCCTTCCAGATTGGTATAACGCAGCTTGATGCGCACTGGACGCACCACGTCTTCGTTGATACCGGGCAGACTCAAACACCCCTCCTCCGCTTTCTCCACCTCTTTGGAGGTGAACAGGATCTCGGGGTTGATGAAGACCTGTGGCAGGGCATCCTCCTCGATAACGCCGAGATCGACGACGAACAGGCGAATAGACTCGCCGACCTGCGGCGCGGCCAGGCCGACGCCCTCAGCATCCTGCATCGTCTCAATCATGTCCTGCGCCAGCTGGCGCACCTCCTCATCAATCTCTATGATCGGCGCCGCCTTCATGCGAAGCACCGGGTCCCCATATTTGCGGATCACCAACCGTGCCATTTTCTACCCCAGTTTCTTGGACACTGCACTACGAGCCATCTCAACCTTCACATTATCGGCAATCTTCACGATCAAAATATCGTCCTTTTCTCTTATGCCGACCACGGTACCGATGATGCCGCCCGTTGTCAGAACCTTATCGCCTTTCTTTATACTCTCCAGCATGAGCCGGTGCTCCTTCTGCCGCCTCATCTGGGGCCGGAGGATCAGAAAATACATGATCAAGATGATCAGCAGAAAGGGCATGAGGCCGACCAGCGGATTACTCTGTCCACCTTGCGGCGCCCCCAACATGGCAAGAACGAGGAGTGCAGTCACTCTTCCCTCCTTTCGGTATGCCCCTCATCGGTTGTATTTGGATACTGCTCCAAGAACGAATGCTGCCACTGCGCGAAAGTTCCAGCTTCGATCTGCTTCCTGGCGGTCGAGATCAGGGAATGATAAAACTGCAGGTTGTGCAGAGTGCCCATACGCATGCCGAGAATCTCGTCCGCCTGAAAGAGGTGGCGCAGATAAGCCCTGCTGAATGTCTGGCAGGCGTAGCACGGACAGGCGGCATCGATCGGTGTGAAGTCATCCTTGTAGCAGGCATTGCGCAGATTGAGAGTCCCCGTCCACGTGAACACCTGCCCCCTGCGCCCGTTCCGGGTCGGTATGACACAATCGAACATGTCGATGCCGAAACCGATGGCCCGCACGATGTCGTCCGGCTTGCCCACACCCATCAGGTAGCGCGGCTTAGCAACCGGCAGGATTTCGGTGCAGACCTGTGTCATCTCCCACAAGGCGCTTTTGGGCTCGCCCACAGAGAGTCCGCCGATGGCATATCCGGGGAAGTCGAGCTCTACCAGCGCCTCGGCGCTCTCGCGGCGAAGGTGTGCGTAGGTGCCTCCCTGCACGATCCCGAAGAGGGCCTGGTCATAGCCATACCTCGAAGAGGTCGTCGCAAAGGCCGCCTTGGCTCGTCTGGCCCAGGCAAGCGTCAGCTCGTTGGAGGACATCACGTAAGCCAGGGGCGACGGATACGGCGGGCATTCGTCGAGCACCATCATGATGTCCGAACCCAGGCTTCGCTGGATATCGACGACTCCTTCCGGTGTGAACTTGTGATACGAACCGTCGTGATGAGACTGGAAGACGACACCCTCCGGGCCGATCTTTCGCAGCGATGCCAGGCTGAACACCTGATAGCCGCCGCTGTCGGTGAGGATCGGCCGCTGCCAACCGCAGAAGCGATGGAGACCCCCGGCCTTTTCGATCACCTCGGTTCCAGGCCGAAGGTACAGGTGATACGTATTTGCGAGAATCATCTTCGCCCCCACCGTCGCGAGCTCGGCCGGCGATAGGGTTTTGACCGTGCCCTGCGTACCCACCGGCATGAACACCGGCGTCTCGACATCGCCGTGGCCGGTGCGCAGGACACCGGCTCGCGCCTGGGTCACCGAATCGTGACTCTTGATTTCAAAGGTCAACTTGGTGCACCTTCACGCCACCACCGCCTCGAGAGCATCCTCGACACGATCGACTGGCAGGAGTTCCAGCCTCACCGCCGAGCTGCCTGCGGTCTTGGCCGACCGGGGAACGACAGCCCGGCGAAACCCGAGTTTCTCCGCCTCGCTCAAGCGCTTGTCCAACCCCGGCACCGCGCGAACTTCGCCGCCAAGGCCGACCTCACCGACCACCATCGCCTTCGGGTCGACGATTTCATTCCGCAGGCTGGAAGCCACCGCCACACACAGGCCCAGGTCGGCAGCCGGCTCGCTGAGACGCACACCACCGGCGACGTTGATGAAGACGTCAGCAGTCGAAAGCCGCAGCCCGACGCGCTTTTCAAGTACGGCCAGGAGTAGCGACAGGCGACGGCTGTCGAAACCCGCCGCGGTCCGCTGCGGCATACCGTAGTTGGTCGGTGTGACCAGGGCCTGCACTTCGACCAGGAACGGCCTGGTCCCCTCCAGCGTGCATACCACGGTCGATCCCGATACGTTCTCGCGCCGCTGCGCCAGAAAGATCTCCGAAGGGTTGGTGACTTCTCGCAGGCCGTCCTCGGTCATTTCGAAGACACCAATCTCGCGCGTAGATCCGAAGCGGTTTTTCACGGCCCTGAGGATGCGATAAAAGTGGTCGCGATCTCCTTCGAAGTACAGAAGAGTGTCAACCATGTGCTCGAGCAGTTTCGGACCAGCCAGATAGCCGTCCTTTGTGACATGGCCGACCATGAAGACCGGCAGGCTGCGTCCCTTCGCCAGGTTCATCAGACGGAGGGCAGACTCGCGCACCTGACTGACACTTCCGGGCGGACTCTGGAGCTCGGGATGATAGACCGTCTGGATGGAGTCGATGATCAGCAACCGCGGAGAGATGCGTTCGGCTTCCTCGAGGATAATCTCGAGATTGGTCTCGGCCAGTATCAGCAGATGCTGCGACGACAGACCGAGCCGGTCTGCACGCATCTTGGTTTGCTTCACCGACTCCTCGCCCGACACATAAAGAACCAGGAATTCATCACGGGCAAGCGCCGCTGCCTCCTGTAACATCAAAGTGGACTTGCCAATGCCCGGATCTCCACCGATCAGGATCACCGACCCCGGCACAATGCCACCACCCAGCACACGATTGAACTCGTCGCTCCATGCCGCCACTCGACGATCCTCATCCAATTGGATCTCCGAAAGTGGAACCGGTCTGGGCGACCCCTGCGGCGACCGTTCGTCGCGCGATGATGCCGGCTGCAACCGCTCCTCAACGAAACTGTTCCAGGCGCCGCATTGCGGGCACTTCCCGAGCCAGGCGGGCGAAGCATGCCCGCAGGACTGGCAGACGAACTGAACCTTTTTCTTGCTTTTGGTCATTGCTGGTAAACGGACCGACCCGAGGTCGAAGGCTCGACCCTACGGCCGGCAGTGCCGCCCTCCTTCACACAAAAAGCGCCCCAATGGGGCGTGTCGTTGAGAAGCAATGAGGCAATCGCAGCAACTCGCGGAGCCTGAGCAGAACGGACAACCGACTCCGATCTGGTGGCATGAAGTGCCGCATTTTCAAGCAATTATGGCCTTCGCCAGATGCTATTATATCAAACTTTCGGTTAAAAGTCAAGGCTTTTTGAGGCGGCGCTTGACTGTCTTTCCGGAGTTGCGTATGTTTGCTTGGAGCGGATCATGCTAAAGCCAATTCCCACAATCGTGATGATCCTCCTTCTCGTGGCCTGTGTCAAACAGCCCCCGGAGGAGCCTGTCGAAAGCCAGGAGTTCGCCCGCATCTACGCCGACCTGGTTGCCGAGGAGGCCCTGCACCCGGAAGAGTTCGACAGCCTGCGATCGGTGATTCTGAGCCGCTACGGCGTCACCCCGGCGCGCTTCCGTCAGGCTGAAAACTACTATCGGGATCATCCGGAAACATGGGTGACGGTGATGGAAACCGTCATGGTTCTCCTGAAGGCCCGGCTGGACACAGTGGGTGTGGCCGACTCCCAAGCAGTGAAGATCGACACGGTTCGCATCCCGCAGTGACCTCACTGCTGCCCCTGGTGATACTCCTGCAGACTACGCACGGTAACGGAGTGCTGTCGCAAAGCACGGATACCCTCGACAGCGGCCCACGCCGCCGAGAGAGTCGTCAGGCACGGGATGCCGCGTGTGATGGCTGTCCGCCCGATGGCGTACTCATCGTACCGGGAGGTCTTGCCGAGCGGCGTGTTGACGATGATCTGGATCTCACCATTCAGGATGCGATCGACGACATTCGGGCGGCCTTCGCGGACTTTGAAAACCTTCTCCGCCGCTATGCCGGCGTTCTGCAACGCCCGTGACGTGCCAACGGTGGCCAGCACAGAGAACCCGAGGTTGCGGAAGGCCCTGGCGATATCGACCGCTTTGGCCTTGTCGTTGTCGTTGACGCTGATGAATACGGTCCCCTCTGTGGGCAATGGATAGCCGGCGCTGATCTGTGCTTTGGCGAAGGCGATGCCGAAGTTCTCTCCCAGGCCCATGACCTCGCCGGTGGACTTCATCTCCGGGCCGAGGTAGTTGTCCACGCCCGCGTACTTGACAAACGGAAACACCGGCGTTTTCACAGAGAAATGCCGGTTTCCTCGAAAGTCCGGCAGGTCGAATTCGGCGACCTTCCTTCCTGCCATCACCTTGGCTGCAAGCTTCGCCAGGGGCACGCCCGTGGCTTTGGCCACGAAGGGCACCGTCCGGCTGGCACGCGGATTCACCTCCAGCACGTAGATCTTGCCATCCTTGATGGCAAATTGAATGTTCAGCAAACCACATATCTGCAGCGCCAGCGCCAGCTCGCGCGTTTGTTCTCTCATGATCTGGATGTGCTCGCGGCTGATCATATACGGCGGCAACACACACGAGCTGTCTCCCGAATGGATGCCGGCCTCCTCGATGTGCTGCATGATCCCACCAATGTAGACAGACTCGCCGTCGCTGACCGCATCGACATCCACTTCGAAGGCATCTTCGAGGAACTTGTCGATCAGTATGGGGTGCTGCGGTGACACCTCGGTGGCACGGCGAATGTAGTTTTCGAGCGAAGCATCGTCGTACACGATCTCCATGGCCCGGCCACCGAGCACATAGGATGGCCGCACCAGTACCGGATAGCCGATCCTTCGAGCGACCGCGCGGGCCTCATCGAAAGAAAGCGCCGTCCCGTGTTCCGGCTGGCGAATGCCCAGGCTTTCAAGCACGGCGCCGAACCTGCCGCGATCCTCGGTCAGGTCGATGCTCTCCGGACTGGTACCGAGGATGCGGACTCCGGCACGCTCAAGAGGGATGGCCAGCTTCAGCGGAGTCTGGCCGCCGAACTGCACGACCACGCCCTCAGGGCGCTCCACCTCGATGATGTTCAGCACCTCCTCAAACGTCAAGGGCTCGAAGTAGAGCTTGTCGGCGATGTCATAGTCTGTGCTCACCGTCTCCGGGTTGCAATTGACCATGATGGTTTCGAACCCCTCTTCGCGAAAAGCAAGCACTGCACGAACTGAGCAGTAGTCGAATTCGATCCCCTGTCCGATGCGGTTGGGGCCACCCCCGAGGATCATCACCTTCTTTCGCGGACTTCGTGTGGCTTCATTCTCGCTGTCGTACGTCGAATAGAAGTAAGGTGTCTGGGACTCGAACTCAGCGGCGCAAGTGTCCACGGTCTTGAAGACCGCCCGTATGCCGAGCTGGCTGCGGTAATCGCGTACGGCCATCTCATCGCTGCCGAGCAGATGGGCGAGCTGTCGATCGCTAAATCCAGAGGCCTTGGCCCGCCGCAAGAGATCGCCGACGACATCGTGGCTGCTGCGCTGGCTGCGAAGTTCCTCCTCCAGGTCCACCATTTCCTTGATCTGGTAGAGAAACCACGGATCGATGCCTGTCAGATCGTAGATTTCACTGAGAGAGAACCCTGCGTGCATGGCTTCGCGCAGGAAGAAGATGCGGTCAGGCTGGGGCCGGCGCAGCCGATCCCGAATGAGGTCGAGGGTCGAGTCGAGTCGTTCGTCCGAGAGACTGTCACGGTCGAGAAGCTCCTTGCCGTCGGCGCCGAGGCCGTAACGATCGATCTCCAGTGATCGCAGGCCCTTGCCGAGGGCCTCCTTGAAGGTGCGGCCGATGGCCATCACCTCACCCACCGACTTCATCTGCGTGCCGAGTTGGGGATCGGCCTTGGGAAATTTCTCAAAATCCCAGCGCGGGATTTTCACCACCACATAGTCGAGCGTCGGCTCGAAACAAGCGGGTGTCTTGCCGGTGATGTCGTTCGGGATCTCATCGAGAGTGAGACCGACGGCGAGCTTGGCGGCAATCTTGGCGATCGGGAATCCTGTGGCCTTGGACGCCAGTGCGGAGCTGCGCGACACCCGCGGGTTCATTTCGATGATGACCATGCGGCCGGTTCCAGGATGGAGGGCGAACTGGATGTTGGATCCGCCCGTCTCGACGCCGATTTCCCGAATCACTTTGATGGCCGTGTCACGCATCAGCTCGTACTCGCGGTCGGTCAGGGTTTGCGCCGGCGCCACGGTGATGCTATCCCCGGTATGGATGCCCATCGGGTCCAGGTTTTCGATGGAGCAGATGATGACAACGTTGTCCGCAAGGTCCCGCATGACCTCCAGCTCGAACTCCTTCCACCCGATCACCGACTCTTCGATCAGCACCTCATGGATCGGGCTGTTGCTGAGGCCCCAGGCGACCTTCTGGTGGTATTCTTCAATGTTGTAGGCGACGCTGCCGCCGGTGCCTCCCAGGGTGAACGAAGGCCGGATGATGGCCGGGTAGCCTACTTCCTTGACAATCTCCAGCGCATCGTCCATATTGCGGGCGAATCCACCACGCGGCAAGTCGACACCGATGCGCTGCATCGCCTTCTTAAAGAGCTCGCGGTCTTCGGCTTTTTCGATGGCCTCGAGCTTGGCACCGATGAGCTCGACGCCGTAGCGATCGAGAATGCCGCGCTTGGCACAAGCCACTGCCACGTTGAGGCTGGTCTGTCCGCCCATGGTCGGCAGCAGAGCCTGCGGCCTCTCAGCCTCGATGATCTTCTCGACTTTCTCCGGGGTGATCGGCTCAACGTAGGTGCGGTCTGCGATCTCCGGGTCGGTCATGATCGTGGCGGGATTACTGTTGAGTAGCACGACACGATAGCCCTCGGAGCGCAAGGCACGGCATGCCTGTGTGCCGGAATAGTCGAATTCACAGGCCTGTCCAATGACGATCGGCCCGGAACCAAGGATCAGAATGGTGTCGATGTCGTCTCGTTTGGGCATCTCAGCAGGAATGTCTGTTCATGCTGTCGATGAAGGCGCCGAACAGGTATCCCGAGTCGTGCGGACCGGGCGAGGCCTCGGGGTGGTACTGCACTGCAAAGAGAGGCAGCCGCCGGTGGCACAGACCTTCGACAGTGTGGTCGTTCAGGTTGATATGCGTGATTTCGACCTCGTGACCGTCCAGCGAGTCAGGGTCGACGGCAAAGCCGTGATTCTGGGAGGTAATCTCAACGTGGCCGGTGAGCAACTGCTTGACCGGATGGTTGGCGCCATGATGGCCGAATTTCAGCTTATACGTCCGCCCGCCAAGGGCCAGGGCCAGAAGCTGGTGGCCGAGGCAAATGCCGAACAGCGGCACCGTGCCGACAAGATCCTTTAGGGTGGCGACGACGTAGTCGACCGGCTCCGGGTCGCCGGGGCCGTTGGAAACCAGCACACCGTCGGGACGGAGGTCGAGGATCTGCCTCGATGACGTCGTCGCTGGCACGACGGTCACGCGACACCCCAGGCTCACGAGCCAGCGAAGGGTGTTCCTCTTGATACCGCAATCGATCGCCACAACGTGATACAGAGCGGATCTGCCTGAAGGGGAGACCGGCATCGCGTAGGCAGCGTACCATGGGTCGGGCAGAGCTTCGGTCCACTCGTACGCCTCGGAGCAGGTTACATACCGGACCAGATCGCGCCCCACAAGTCTAGGGTGGCGCCTCACTTTGCCCAGCAGATCTTCGATATCGTCCGATTCGGTGGACACGATGCCCATTTGAGCGCCGCTGTCGCGAAGGTGGCGGGTGAGCGCGCGTGTGTCGATGCCTTCAATGCCGACAATCCCCTGGGTCTGCAAGTATTCCCCGAGACTGACACGGTGACGCCAGTTGCTCGGCTGCCGGCAGACGGCTTTGGCGATGAAGCCTGCCACGTGAGGCTTCCACGACTCCACGTCCTCGGGGTTGATGCCGGTGTTGCCGATGTGGGGATAAGTCATGGCGACGAGCTGGCCGTGATAGGACGGATCGGTGAGAATCTCCTGGTAGCCGGTCATGCCGGTGTGGAAGACCACCTCGCCGATTGCCTCACCGGGTGCTCCAAATCCGTGGCCCTCGAAAGCACGACCATCTTCGAGAACCAGAATCGCCCTGCGCTCCTGCATATCCCTCCATTCAGATCGCCGATGTGTAAACGTCGGGGCTAGTTTGTGCCCGCGGCAAGGAGCTGCTTGAGGTTGGCCACAAGCTCCTCCTTGGACACCGGGAGATCCAGATCGATTTGGTAAATCTGATACTTACCGGCGCGGTTGGTGTAGAATGCAATCTTGCGTCCATCCGGCGAGAACGCAGGCCCCAGGTCCCTGGCAGGATCGTTCGTCAACCGTTGCACCTCGCCACCTTCGGCGCTCATTCGATAGATGTCGTAGTTGTCACCGACTTTGGCGAAAAAGACGATCCACTGGCCATCGGCCGAAATGCGCGGCCCACCCTGAGGATGAGGAAAGTCGGACACGCGCCTCACCTCTTTTGTCTCCAGGTTCATGCGGTAGATCCGAAAGGTGCTGTCGGCGTTGGAGATGAAGAGAAGCGATTTCCCATCGGGGAGAAACACTGGCGACGTGTCATCCGCTTCGTTCCGAGTCAGGCGGGTCACCTGCCCGCCTTCGACGCTCATGAGATAGAGATCACTCCATTTCTGATCGTCGGGGACGTCGCGAGCGTCATCGCGCTCGGAGACAAAGGCGATCACTTTCCCGTTCGGCGCAAAGGCCGCGCCCCAGTCGTCCGCAGGGTTCGTGGTGAGGCGGCGCTGTCCGAATCCACTGGGCTGCATCAAGTAGATGTCTCGCCGACGTTCGGCCGAGCTTCGGCTCTCCGTGTCATCGCGCGTCGACGTGAACGCGATCCACTGACCGTCGGCAGAAAAGACGGGACCTTCGTCCATAGCCTCGTAATCCGTCAGGCGCACGGTGGTCTCGCTGTCGAAATCATGCAAGTAGATCTCCCAGTTGCCATCCCGGTTGGATTGGAAGACCAACTTGGTGCCGTCCGGCGAGAATGATGGTGCGGCGTTGTCACCGGGGCCGAGCCCGATCGGCGAAACCGCAAACGGGCGACCGATCTGCTCGGCAATGCGACTCACGTAGGCCTCGCCGCGCGGCGTGTCGAGCAAATCCAGGTAGATGTGCAGCCCTTCGTCTCTGCGCCCCATCTGCTCCAGAACCACTGCCTTTTCCAGGCGAGCAGCGTCGAAAGTGGAGTCCGCAGCCAGTGCCGCGTCCAGTTGCGCCAGTGCCCGGTCGAACTCCCCGCGGGCGACATAGGCACGCGCCAGAGTTACTCGCTGGCTCGGGTTCGCCGGCTGCTCGGCAACCTTTGCCTCCAGTTTGGCAAGATCTTCCGTCCCGGTCGTCGCCTCTCCGCGGGAAGCTGTTTTCTGCGACGAGGCGCAGGCGCTGAAGACCAGGACTGCGACTGCGAGCGTTACGATTCGGCTCATGACGATCCCTCGTAGCTTGGTCCTTAGATGCTCAATGAATCCACGCAAACTGGATTCTGGATGTACCGAAACGGGATCTCCCTCCGGGGCCGTCGGCTCGATACCCGCCAGGCGTTCCTCTCCCCAATCTTATTCTTCAAATCGTCGGTTCCACAATAAAATCAAACGCCTTTGAGCACTCGCCGCCCTCTGCCTGCCTTCGAAACCGGCGCCGGCCAGACTTCGCCTAGCTGCCTGTTTCATTTCCGCACACTGTCTCATTTCTTGGGTCGATTTCGGCCGTGCGACCACTGCTTGGCAAGAGCGAGAGCTCCGTCTCCTGCCTGGCGCAGGGCAGGAATCTTCACTCGACAGCTTTGGCACAGTCGTTGCAAAACCACAGCCGTCAGAGAGAGCCGCCATGCTCGGAACTGCCACCTGGGAACGAACAGCGAGGGTTTGAAGCATGGCAAAGAAGAAGCCCATCAAAGTGCAACAGCCGATCTATCGACCCAATCTGGGACCGAGCAGGAGACTCGGCATCCGCTGAGTGGCGGACGAACGTCAGGACCGACGATGTTCACTTTCACACTCCGACTTCGATATCTTTGGATTAGGTTTCAGTACCAGCGCCTGCGGCGCAAGGTGTTGCAAAGAGTGAAGAAAAACTCGATCTCCGTTCTTGCTGCGTCGAATCGACACCTGTGAGGAGATCGGTCTGCAAAAAGGGGCTGGCTCATGCTTCAGCGCACCGCACCAGGGAAGGCCAGTCCCTTTTTCTTTTTTCCCGGACGGCGGGCAGCAGGGTCTACTTGTGCCGGCTTGCCAATTCGCCAGCAACTTCGTCCAGGGCGATCCCTCGATCCTCCAGCAGGACGAGCAAGTGGTACACCAGGTCACTGACTTCTGAGACGACCCGCTCGCGCGTCTGGCTCAACGCCGCCACTGCCACTTCCACCCCCTCTTCACCGACCTTCTTGGAAATCTCCCCAGTACCGGCTTGGAAAAGCTCCGCGGTATAAGAGCCTTGTGGCATCTCAGCGCGGCGACGGCGAATCACTTCCTGCAACTCCGCCAGAACCACCGGCAGACTTCGGCCTTCCCGGCGACCCGAACCCGAAAGACGATGAAAACAACTTCGCTCGCCCGTATGGCACGCAGGCCCTGCCGCCTTTACCGTCACGAGTATCGCGTCGCCATCACAGTCGAGGTGCATTTCGACGATCCGCTGGACATTCCCTGACGTCTCCCCTTTGTGCCAGAGCTGCTGCCTGCTGCGGCTGTAGAACCACGTCTCGCCGGTTTCCAGGCTCTTCTGCAGGCTCTGGCGATTCATGTAGGCCAGGGTCAAAACTTCGCCGGTGGCGGCGTCCTGGACGATGGCCGGCACCAGCCCGCTGCTGTCGAACTTGACCTCTTCGATCTTCATGCGTCGTTCCGCACAGGCAAACCGTTCTCCAAGAGGTACGCCTTCACTTGGCGAACGCTCAGTTCACGAAAGTGGAAAAGCGACGCCGCCAGCACGGCGTCCGCGCCTCCTTCACCCAGGGCCTGGCGAAAGTGTTCGAGGCTGCCGGCCCCGCCCGAAGCGATCACTGGAAGCTTCACGGCCTCCCCGACGGACCGCAGGAGATCGACATCATAGCCTGCGCGCGTGCCGTCGCGGTCCATGCTGGTGAGAAGGATTTCACCGGCGCCAAGCCTCTGCCCTTCCCGAGCCCAATCAACGGCGTCGAGATCCGTGGCTCGGCGGCCGCCATGAGTGAACACCCGCCACCCAGAGCCCGTGCGCGCGGCGTCGATCGCCAGCACCATGCACTGGCTGCCGAACACCCGGGCTCCCTGTCGTAGCAGGTCGGGGTTCTCGACAGCGGCCGTATTCACCGACACCTTGTCCGCTCCCGCTCGCAGAATGGCCTGGATGTCGTCGACAGTCCGGATGCCACCCCCCACCGTGAACGGAATGAAGACGCTCGCCGCCACTCTCTGCACCATGTCGATGACGATGCGCCGCCGATCGGGTGAGGCTGTGATGTCGAGGAACACCAGCTCGTCAGCCCCCTCGGCGTCGTAGAACCTGGCCTGTTCGACCGGGTCGCCGGCATCCACGAGATTCTCGAAGCGGACGCCTTTGACGACGCGCCCGTTCTTGACGTCGAGGCAGGGAATGACTCTTTTAGCCAACATCGCTATGCTCGGCCTGGTGTGACAAGAGTTGGAGGGCATCGGGCAGCGTAAACACCCCTTCGTAAAGAGCTTTACCAACGATCACAGCGGCAACCCCGTCTGCCTCGACTTGCGCCAGCCTCGACAGATCCTCCAGGCTGGCAATGCCGCCCGAGGCAATCACTCGAAGGCCGCTCTCGCGCGCAAACCGCCGGATCGCATTCACGTTCGGCCCGGCCAGCATCCCGTCTCTACCGATATCGGTGTAAACCGCCCAGCGCACACCGAACTCCACCATACGCTGCGCCAGAGCCAGAGCGTCCAGTGAAGTCAGTTGTTGCCAACCCTCGGTGGCGATACGACCGTCCCGAGCGTCGATTGCCACTGCCACGGCCTCAGGCCCGTACTTCTCAACACTCCAGCGTACAAGCTCAGGATTTTCGACGGCAGCCGTGCCGATGATCACCCTGCGAACACCCAGGCCAAGGAGTGACTCAACATCTTCCTCGCAGCGAATACCGCCGCCAACCTGCACCGACACATCTACGCTGTGAACGATGTCGGCGATGGCACTGCGATTGCCTCCGACTCCAGAGAAAGCGCCGTCGAGGTCGACAACGTGCAGCCACTGGGCGCCTGCTTCAAGGAATGCTTTCGCTATGGCGACCGGGTCGTCACTATAGCGAGTCTCAGCCTCTGGGTCTCCCTGTATAAGGCGAACGCAGCGCCCTCCTCTGAGGTCGATGGCAGGAAGGATCAGCATTGCTCCACAAAGTTCCGTAAGATGCGCAACCCCGTCCGCTGGCTCTTTTCCGGGTGAAACTGCACGGCGTGGATATTGTCACGCCAGATCACACTCGGGAAGTAGACCTCGTATTCAGTGTCAGCCGCGATGACGGCGGGATTTTCCGGATGGACCACATAGGAATTGGCAAAATAGACAAAGGCGCCATCCCGAATCCCGGCAAGAAGCGGGTCTTGAGCGCGGATCGAGAGCTGGTTCCAGCCCATGTGAGGCACCTTGCCCTGCACGCGCAGGCGACGCACCGCCCCCGCCAACAGACCCAGGCCGCGGTGCGAGCCCATCTCCTCGCTTTCGGCAAACAGAACCTGCATCCCCAGGCAGATACCGAGCAGTGGCGTCCCTCGATCAACAGCTGCCTGGATCGGCTCCACAAAGCCCTGGGCTCGCAGATTGTCCATGGCGTCTCCAAACGCACCGACGCCCGGCAGAACCAGCCGATCATACTCGGCCAGGCGAGCGGCGTCCGAAAAGACCTCGGCTTCCACTCCAACAGCCAGAAACGCCTTCTGAACGCTGTGTAGATTCCCCATGCCGTAGTCGACAATCCCCACCGCGCTCATACCAGGACCCCCTTGCTCGACGGAACGTCTGGCTGCCGCGGGTCGGGCTCCGCCGCCTGACGCAGGGCCCGCGCCAGAGACTTGAAGATCACTTCAATTTTGTGGTGGCCGTTGCGCCCTGTCAGCAGGGCGCAGTGGATGGTGACCTTGGCGTTGGCGGCGAAGGCGTACAGAAAGTCCTCCACAAGCTCCCCCGGAAAATCGCCCGCGCGCACGCCTTCGAAATCCGCATCGAGGGAAAGGTATCCCCGGCCACTCAAATCGACCACCGTCCGCGCCAGGGCCTCGTCGAGGGGCACGTAACTGAATCCAATCCGATGGATGCGTTTTCGCTCACCCAGGGCCCGCAGGAATGCCTTGCCGAGAGCGATGCCGACATCCTCCACTGTGTGGTGCGGATCCACATCCAGGTCCCCATGGCACCTGATCTTCAGGTCGAAAAGACCATGGACGGCAAATAAGATGAGCATGTGGTCGAAAAACCCAACTCCCGTGGAGATCTCGTGCTGCCCCTTACCGTCGAGGTTGAGGTCTACCTCGACGTCGGTTTCGCGCGTCGCGCGTTTGATTTGTGCGGTTCGGTTCATCAGTCACCCTCCGCCAAGACCGCCTGCAATGCCTCGAGAAAGCGGCTGTTCTCCTCGCGCCGGCCGACGGTCACCCGCAGGCAGCGGTCGAGAAGCGGATAGCCACTGACATTGCGCACAAGCACACCGCGGTGAATGAGACCCTCGAAGACCCTGTCTGGAGAAAGCCGGGTTTCGAAAAGGATGAAGTTCGCCTCGGAACGAAACGGACGCACGCCATCGACCCGCAACATCTGTGCATAGAGGTCTTCCCGCAGCGCCATGATCTCGTGCACCATCTTTTCCAGCCGGCCGATGTGATCCAGCGCAACAAAGGCCGCGGTCTCTGAGAAGTGGTTGAGGCTGTAAGGCAGGCGCGCTTTGGCCACCTCGCGCAGCAGGTCACCGTCGCCGACAAGATAGCCGACGCGCAAGCCCGCCATCGCCATCGCCTTGGAGAAGGTACGCAGCAGCAAGACCCGCTGATTCCGCCGCGCCAACTCGCGCAGGTCTTGCGCGCAGAACTCGGCATAAGCAGCATCAACGATCACCAGGGACTCGGTCTCCTCCAGGACAGCCCGGATGGTTTCGTCGGGGAGAATATTCCCCGTGGGGTTGTTCGGAGAACACAGAATCACGGCCTTGGCGCGGTTCGACTGCGCTGTACGTATCATCTCGTCGACCGGCAGAGAAAACTCCGGGGGTTGCAGGAACACATCATGCACAACAGCCCCCAGAATGGTTGCCATCAACCCATAGAGCGTGAACGTAGGCTGCGGCACGACGACAGCGTCACCCGGCTCCAGGGTGACCATCAGGATCGACTGGATCAGGTCGTTGGAGCCGTTTCCCACAAGCACCCGCTCGGGCTCGAAACCGACGTAGTCGGCGATGCGTCCGGTGATCTCTTCCATGTGGAAGTCGGTGTAGCGCGCCCAGTCGCGGTCGCGCACGCGCCTCCACACTTCCTCTTTCAGGTCGTCTGGGAAGCCGAACGGATTCTCGTTCTGGTCAAGCTTGATCTCGTGAGCGTACCGCTGTAAAGTGTAGCCCCCGATGCGGCGCACCTGCTGTTTGACATACTCAACCGCAATCATTGTCCGTCCCTGCGAACGCGCACTGCCTGGGCATGGTTCGGCAGATCTTCGATGCCCGCAAAGGTGGCAACATCCTCACTGTCGCGCAGAAAAGCCTCTCGAGTGTACTCGACGGTGCTGATCCGCTTACAGAAATCCCACACGCCCAGGGGTGAGCCGAAGCGGGCCGTCCGGGCCGTGGGCAGAGTGTGGTTGGTCCCGGCGATATAGTCGCCAAGAGGCACTGGCGAGTAGGGTCCGATGAAGATGCAGCCGGCATGACGGATGCGAGCGGCCACCTCGCGCGCCGACTGGGCGTGGACCTCGACGTGCTCTGGTGCCATCAAATCAACGGCTTCGACGGCTTCGTCGACAGAACGTACGATGACGGCAGCGCTGCACTCCTTGACGGACTGCTGCACGATGTCCGCTCGCGGCACCTCCTTGACAAGTTCACGAACACGCTCAACCACACGGTGAGCGATCTCAACGGACGGGGTGACAAGAACGCCCTTCGCTGCGCCATCGTGTTCGAGCTGCGCAATCAGATCGCGCGCGATCCACTCGGTGTTGGCCGTCTCATCGGCAAGAATGACGATTTCACTGGGTCCGGCAATGTTGTCGATGTCGATGAGGCCGAAAACAAGCCGTTTGGCTGCAGTGACGTAGCGGTTGCCAGGGCCTACGATCTTGTCCACTTTCGGGATGGAGACCGTGCCGAAAGCCAGGGCGGCGATCGCCTGCGCGCCACCCACCTGGTAGATCTCTTCGACCCCGACCTCTCGAGCAGCCACCAGAATGTGCGGGTCGACCCCGGTCTTCTGCGGCGGCGTGACGATCACCACGCGCTCGACGCCGGCAAGGCGCGCCGGAATCGCCGCCATCAACACGGTGGACGGGTAGAGCGCCTGCCCTCCCGGAACATAGATCCCGACAGTGGCTAGAGGCACCACCCTGAGCCCGAGACGAACTCCGTCGCGCTCGAATTCCCAAGAGCTCTCGGTTTCGCGGTGGTGGTAGGCCTCGATGTTCCTTTTAGCCCTGGCCAGGGTGGCCAGGAACTCATCGCTGACACGGTGGCGTGCCTCTTCGATGGTGCTCTTCGGAACGGCCAGCTCTTCCTCGCTCAGGGTGATCCCGTCAAATCTCCGGGTGAAGGACACGAGCGCAGCGTCTCCACGGGTGCGCACCTCGTCGAGAATCCGGCGCACCTCCGCCTCCACTTCGGCGGACCAGGCCGGCTCGGGGCTGAAAAGATCCAGCAATTCCTGGCGATGTTGGGCTTTCTCAAAGCGCAGGATTCGCACGAAGCGCTTGCCTCAGTGTGGATGTGAGTGAATCGATGCGGCCCAATTTGAGCTTGTGACTCGCCTTGTTCACGATCAGCCGCGCTGAACTCTCGTCGATGATCTCGTGAATAGTGAGGCCGTTCTGCCGGAGCGTCTCACCGGTCTCGACCAGGTCGACGATGCGGTCGGCCAGGCCCACCAACACGGCCAGCTCCACCGAGCCGTCGAGCTTGATCACTTCAACCTGCGCCCCCTGGCGGCCGAAGTACTCCCGCGTAATCCGCGGGTACTTGGTGGCCACGCGTAAGTGGCAGGCCAGGTGATATCCCTTGTCTGCATCCTCGGGGCGCCCGGCAACGGCGATCTTGCATCGCCCGAATCCGAGGTCGAGAGGCGAGTACACGTCCGCGGCGGTTTCAAGAACCACATCGTGGCCTGCGATGCCAACATCGGCAATGCCGTACTCGACGTAGGTGGGCACGTCGGTATTCTTGACAAGCAAGAACCGCAAGGCAGCCCCGGCATCCGAGTCGAAGCACAACCGCCGCGAGTTGAACAGTGCCGAGTGTTGGATGATCCCGCTGCGCACCAGGAGCTCGACCGATGGATCGAAAAGCTTTCCTTTCGAGAGGGCGAACGTCAGTCGTTCCGGCGAATCCATTGCTGGTCCTACTCCTGCGCCGGTGTGGCAGGTGGGGCCGAGCCGTGCGCAATCAGGCCCTCAACCAGGCGATCTACGTCGAAAGAAAAGCCGACCGCCGTGCAGTCGAAGCCGAACCGTGCGAGCAAGTTGTCGTAGCGCCCGCCTGAACCCACTTCGCAGCCTACACCCTGCGCGTACGCCTTGATCATCAGGCCGCTGTAGTATTCCATACCTTCCACATCGCTCAAGTCGACGACAACGTTGCCCGCCAACCCCGAGCTCTCGAGACGATCATAAACCGCTTCCAACCCTGCGATCGCCTGTCTCGAACGCGGGTTGGTGGCCAGTTCCGCGGCCCGATCCAGCACTTCGCGCCGCCCATGCAAGGAGGTGATCCCCTGAAGGGCTGCCTGACATATGGCGGGAAGAGAACTCCCTTCAAGAAGATGAGCGAGGGTGTCCGTGTCCTTGCGTTGAATCAAATACTTGATCTCGGAAAGCTGTTCGCCGCTGAGGGACGCGTGTTCGACGATGCCGTGAAAATAGTCGATCGTGCCAAGGTTGATTTGAAAACCGCCCAGCTCCAGCGACCGCAGCACCTTGACAAGAATCTCGACCACTTCCGCATCGCCGGCCACGCCGGCCGCACCCAACAGTTCGTACCCGACCTGCCACGATTCCCGGCTCCGCCCTGCGTGTAACTCCTCGAAACGAAAAATCTTGCCCGAGTAGCGGAGGCGCACAGGAAAGGTGAGCGCAGCATGCTTGGAGGCGACGATGCGGGCCACCTGGGCGGTGAAATCCGAGCGCAGCGCCACCAGGTTGCCATCTCGATCCAGAAAGCGATAGATTTTGTCGACGAAGCCGTTGCGTCCGGCGGTTGAGAAGACGTCGAAATACTCGAAGGTGGGAGTGATGACCTCTCTGTAGCCGGCCCCTTTCAGCACTTCGAGGATTCGTTTCTCCACCCAGCGCCGGCGTTGCGCCTCTTCGAAGAGATAATCCTTGATACCGGCCGGTAGTTGTCGCAATCGATTGGCTTTCATCAGGCGTAGCGGAAACTTACAAAACTGCGTTACGACATGCAATAGCTATTGACGCCGCGAACACGCAAGGTTGCCAGGACGTCGGCGCCCGACGTACAGCCGAACAGCAGGCCACTGAAAGCGATGTCGATCTGCGGCGTCGCAAGCGTGCGGCCATCTGCATCACAGCGCCATGCGCCTCGGCAAAGCTGTGCGGTAGATATCTTCGAGCTCGGCCACAGCCACGTCGATAAGGCCGTTCAGCCGAAGTCGGCCGTCACTTGTGACCGCGCCGATGCTTTCGGCGGGCACGGCCGCAGTTTGAAAATGCTGCATCAATGCCGGCAACTTCGCGGCGCTGGTCGACACGATGACCAGGGACTGGCTCTCGCCAAACAGATGGAAGTCGGGCCGGCCATCGATGGGGATCTCCACCACTATACCGAGCGCGTCCTCGGGACCGAAACAACACTCCGCCAAAGCGACTGCCAGCCCACCATCAGAGACGTCGTGAGCCGAATGCACCAGGCCTCGACGGATGGCTGCAAGCAGTGACGCCTGAAGTTTCCGCTCCGATTCCAGATCCAGGCCGGGGCAGTCGCCTGCCACTTTCCCGTGGATCGACTGCAGGTAGGTGCTTCCGCCCACTTCGGCACGATTCTGCCCGAGCAGGACCACGACATCGCCCGGCGTCTTGAAATACGAGGTTGTCACATGAGTCAGGTCCTCGACGATGCCGACCATGCCGATCACCGGGGTCGGATAGACAGCCCCTTCGGGGCTTTCGTTGTAGAAACTGACGTTGCCTCCGGTCACCGGCGTACCGAGGGCCCGGCAGGCCTCTCCCATGCCGGCGACGGCCTCGGAAAACTGGTAGTAGACCTCCGGCTTGTATGGATTGCCGAAATTGAGACAATTGGTGATGCCGACGGGTTGGCCGCCGGCACAGACCACGTTCCGGGCGGCCTCGGCGACAGCGATCGTGGCGCCACGTCGCGGGTTCAGGTAGCAGTAACGGCCGTTGCAATCGGTCTTCACCGCCAGGGCCTTTCGAGTCCCCTTAATGCGCAGCACGGCGGCGTCTGCGCCCGGCCCGACAACCGTGTTGGTGCGCACACTGGTGTCGTACTGCTCATAGACCCACTGCTTGCTGGCGATGTCGGGTGTGGCAAGCAACGTCTTCAGCACACCAGCGAGATCGTCAGGCTGGGGGAGCGTCTCGGGATCAAAAGCGTGAAGCTCATCCAGCCACTCGGGTCGCCGGCTGTGGCGATGGTAGACCGGAGCACCGCCGCCGAGAACGAGTGATTCAGCCGGTAGGTCGGCAACGACCTCGCCGTGGAACTTGACCAGCAGGCGATCGCCGTCGGTCACCTCGCCGATCACCGCATGCCCGAGTTCCCACTTGTCGCAAATCTCAGCGATCCGCTGCTCGCGCCCCTTCTTGGCCACAACCAGCATGCGCTCCTGCGACTCGGACAGCATGATCTCATAGGGCGTCATGTCGGCTTCCCGCAACGGCACGCGCGAGAGCTCAACGACCATGCCGCAGCCGCCGCGCGCCGACATTTCGCTGGTCGAGCAGGTGATCCCGGCCGCCCCCATGTCTTGCACGCCCACGACCAGGCCCTCCTTGATCATCTCGAGCGTGGCCTCGAGCAGCAGTTTTTCGGCGAACGGATCGCCGACCTGCACCTGCGGCCGCCGCTCTTCGGAAGCCTCATCGATCTCCTCCGAGGCGAAGGTGGCGCCATGGATCCCGTCGCGTCCGGTCGAGGAGCCGATGATCATGACCGGATTTCCAGCTCCGCGAGCCACAGCCCGGGCAATTCGGTCGTGGCGGACGATGCCAACGGCCATGGCGTTGACCAGAGGGTTTCCCTGGTAGCTGGGGTCGAAGTAGACTTCGCCGGCCACGGTCGGCACCCCGAAGCAGTTGCCATAGTCGCCGATGCCGCGAACGACGCCGTCGAAAAGGTAGCGAACCCGACCGTCGCTCAAGGGTCCGAACCGCAGCGAGTCCAGGCAAGCAATGGGTCTGGCTCCCATCGAAAAGATGTCGCGCATGATTCCGCCGACACCGGTGGCTGCACCCTGATACGGCTCCACGGCCGAGGGGTGGTTGTGGCTTTCGATCTTGAAAGCCACGGCCAAGCCATCGCCGATGTCGATGAGGCCGGCGTTTTCCTCCCCTGCACCGACGAGCAAATGCTCCCCCTCCCTCGGCAAGGTCTTGAGCAGAGCGATGGAGTTCTTGTAGCTGCAGTGCTCGCTCCACATGACCGAGTAGATTCCCAGCTCGGTATAGGTGGGCGTTCGGCCGAGGACATCAACGATGCGGTTGTATTCGTCTTCGCTCAGGCCATGAGCCAGTGCCAGCTCCAGGCCGACTTTCGGGGCGTTCTTCATTCGGGCGGCTCCACGTTCACAATCTTGTTAAATTAGCATCGCCCGAAAACAAAGTCAAGCTGTTCCGCAGCAACCTATTCTTTCGCTCGAGGTTTCCGCGCCTGAAGCTGCAAGAAGAAAGTCACATCTGAGAAGTAGGGAATGAATTGGGACTGGGGCCGAAGGTGGGTCCGCGGCCGGATCGGCAACAATAGCGCCTCCGTCTTGATGTGGAAGATCAAGCCGTGTCCGAGCGCCTATCATTCCTATGGTACAGCCGGAACAAGGTAACCTCGGGTGGCGAATTCAGACGGATGGGCGGACCGGTGACACCGATACCCCGATTGACATAGAGGTGGCTGTCGCCGATGCGAAACAACCCGCGCACGAAGGGGGTCGACAGGCGTGTCGGGTCCAGGGGCAGGCCGAAAAACGCCAGGTTGATCTGGCCGCCATGGGTGTGACCGGAGAGAGTCAGCTCAACGCCCTGGCGAGCGATGGCTGGAAAATAGTTGGGATTGTGGTTCATCATCAAGGTGAAGCAATTCCTCTCGGCCTCCTGCAGTGCCTTCTTCACGTCGGGGTTGCCGGTCCACAGGTCATCCACTGCGGCGACGTTCAGTCGCCGTCCATCGATTTCCACTCTGACCGCCTGATTCAACAGCATCCGGATGCCAGCTTCCTCCATAGCCCCCCGAACTGCCGCCGCGTTGACGTAATAATCGTGGTTGCCGAGGCAGCCGAATTTGCCATAGCGGGCCTGGGCTTTGGACAGAGCCTCGGCACAAGGAGTGATGTACCGGGTTGAGTCGGAAACGAAGTCACCGGTGACAAGAAGCAGGTCCGGCCGCAGCGAATTTGCTACCTCGACCACCCTCTCGATGACCTCTTTCGGCGTGTAGACACGGCAGTGGAGATCGCTGATCTGAACCAGTCGCAGCCCGTCCAGCTCCGACGGGAAGGTCGGCATGGCAAGATCCACCTCATCGACGCGGAGGTCGCGAGCCTCGACCAGGGCCCCGTAGGTGGCCGCCACCAGAGGTGAGGTCACCAGCCCAGCGAAGGCGGCAGATCCGGATGTCCTCAGGAACCGTCGCCTCGACAGGGTGCCGGCGGCCGCGGCGCGGCGGCTGCCGTGGTCGGCTCGGAAGGTGCCACGAAAGCGGGCGGTCCGCCGCCAGCAGAAACGTGCCAGATCCCGGAGAAGCAACACAACGAGGGTGCCCAAGGAAGCGGTGCTCCAGATGCCGAACGGGTAGAGAAACACAACTTTCCACAACGGCGCCACATACTCGGGCCGACCCCAGACGATGAAATAGCCGTACGGCAGGTTCACGTAAACGAGCAAAGCCAGCCACCCGGCCTGAGCCAGCCGTCGGTGGTAGCGGGAAGGTAACCATCGACGAAGCGCCGCCCGCCCGGTGCGGTAGATGTAGTACTGAATCGACAGGCCGATTACGGCCATGACCACGACGGCGATTCGGAGAATCAACTCACGGTGCATGAAAACGCTCCACGGTCCTGATGCAAAGTCCGAGGGGGAATGCGTCGCAGAGCTGGTTCAGGCGAAACGCCGCCGGTTCCTCGGCCGAGCGGACAGAGTCGATACTCAAGACGAGGTTCTGGAGCATCACCACGGCCGTGTTGTTGCGCCTCCCAGACCCAAAACGCTGCGAACGACCAGCGCCAGGACCCAGACGCCGATCACCGCCAGAGTCGTGGCCACGGTATAGGCGGCAGCGCGCTCTTTGGGACACTCCATGAGGACAGGAAGGCCGAGATAGACCAGGTAGATGCCGTAGAGCGAGGCGAGCAACTGCAGAACGGAAAGGCTGGGGACAAGCAGAAAAATGCCACCAACGAGGAGCGGGGTCGATGCGTAAACCGCCAGCTTGGTGGCGTTCAGGTCGCTTTTCGTACCGCTGAAGTTCGTGGCCAGCCAGTTGACGACCTGGGCGACGACCCACACCCCAGCAAGGGTCAACAGATAGATCACCACCATGTCGATGAGCGATCGCCCCACCGGTTCTCTGCCGACCAGCGGATAGCCGACGACGGCACTGCCGATGAAGCGAGAAACCGCGGGCACAGCGGCAAGGTAGATCAGGTACTCGCGTACAATCTGCGTCGATGTCGTCTCCTCAGCACGAATGGCTTCCCAGGCTTCTTTCGGGTTCAGAAGAATGAACTTGACACGCTCAAGGATTTGTTCCATGTCGTCCTCCTTTTCGCGCCGCGACCGGCTTCCCTTCGATCCAGACGTTCTCACTCCCCAGCAATTCCCGCAAACGGACGACCAACTCGGGTGTGGGATTGACCTTGATTTTCCTGGAACGGAATCGAAACTCATCTCCATTCCTGCGCAGGGCGATACAGACTTCACACCTGCCTTTGTGCGCCGTCAGCGCTGCCGATACGTTCGCGAGAGTGTCCGGCTCCACGTCGACCGACGGCAGTGCCAGCCAGAGCGCCTTGACGAATTTCTCACGCAGGCCCTCCAGCGGCAACACCTCGTCGCAAAGGATCTTAGTCTCTTCCTCCTCGCGGGTGGAGGTTCGCCCGACCACTGCGATCATCTGGTCGGGCTGTAGGAGGTCACGGTATTTGCTGTACGGGTCGGCGAAGACCAGCATCTCGGCCTGCCCCGAGAAGTCCTCCAGCGTCACGAATGCCATCGGCCTCTTCTGGCGGTCGGTGATCTCGCGGCAGGCGGTGACAATGCCACAGACCGTTACCCTCTGGCCGTCCTTGGTGCTGTCGAGGCGATCGAGCGACACGCTGGCCAGAGCCCGAACGTCGTCCTCGTACTTGGACAGCGGGTGGCCGGAAACGTAGAATCCGAGCAACTGCTTCTCGCGGTTGAGGGCTTCCGTGCTGCTCCAGCGCTTCACAGGAGGCAAGGGGGGATGCTGCACCGTGCCCTCGCCTTCCGGGGCCAGGTCGAAAATCGTGGTCTGACCATGCAAACGGGCGTTGTGCATGCTCTGGGCGTAATTCACCGCCAGGTCGACCGCCGCCATCAGTTGGGCCCGGTGCCCCTCGACCGAGTCGAAGGCACCCGCCTGGATCAGGCTTTCGATCACCTTCTTGTTGACCAGGCGATGATCGACGCGCTCGCAGAAGTCGAACAAGGTCGTGAAGCGCCCGCCTTGCTGGCGCGCCTTGACGATCGACTCGATGGCCGTCCGGCCGACGTTCTTGACTGCACCGAGACCGAACCGGATGGCCCCACCTGAGACCACAAAGTCGGCAAAGCTCTCGTTGACGTCTGGAGGCAGAACCGGGACCCCCATCCGCCGGCACTCCTCGATGAGCACCACAACCCGGTTGCTGCTCCCCATTTCACTCGACAGCGTGGCAGCCATGAACTCCGCGGGATAGTGCGCCTTGAGGTAGGCGGTCTGATAGGCCACCAGCGAGTAGCAGGCGGCGTGCGACTTGTTGAACCCGTAGCCGGCGAATTTGTCCATCAAGTCGAAGATGGCATTGGCCGTCTCCGCCGGGATGCCGCGCTCGGCGCAGCCGTTGATGAACTTCACCCGCTGCTCTGCCATCAAGTCGGCCTTCTTCTTTCCCATGGCGCGCCGCAGCAGGTCGGCGGCTCCAAGACTGAAGCCACCCAGCTCACTGGCGATGCGCATCACCTGTTCCTGGTAGACGATGACGCCGTAGGTCTCGCGCAGGATCGGTTCCAGGCTCGGATGCAGGTATTCAATGGGACGGCGGCCGTGTTTGCGCTCGATGAAGTCATCGATCATCTCCATCGGGCCCGGACGGTAGAGCGCGTTCATGGCGATGAGGTCTTCGATCGCCTGCGGACGAAGCTTCTTCAAGTACTCGCGCATGCCCGAGCTCTCGAACTGAAAAATGCCCACCGTCTCGCCACGGGTGAAAATCTCGTAGGTCTCCGGATCGTCCAGCGGCAGCGCGTCCAGGTCAACGTCGACGCCCCGAGAACGCAGGGCCTTGACCGTCTTGTCGATCACCGTCAGCGTGCGCAGGCCGAGGAAATCCATCTTCAGAACGCCGATCTCCTCGAGCGACTTCATATCATACTGAGTGGTGACAGCGCCATCGCTGGAGCGGTACAGAGGCGTGTAGTTGGTGAGCTCCTCCGGGGTGATGACGACGCCGGCTGCATGGGTCGATGCGTGGCGGGCCAGCCCTTCGAGCACCAGCGAGTACTCGATGAGCTGGCGGTGCTGCTCGTCGGCATCGACTGTCTCTCGCAGCGGTGGAACTTCTTCGAGCGCCGACTCCAGAGAGGTCCCCGGCGTGGCCGGGATCATTTTGGCAATGCGGTCGACTTCACTGTAGGGGATCTTCAGCGCCCGCCCGACGTCGCGAATCACCGCCCGCGCCGCCATTGTGCCGAAGGTGATGATCTGGGTGACGTTCTGCTCGCCATACTTCTGTTTAACGTAGCGGATGATTTCCTCGCGCCTCTCGTAGCAGAAATCGATGTCGATGTCCGGCATCGTCACCCTCTCCGGGTTGAGAAAGCGCTCGAAGATCAGGTCGTACTCGATCGGATTGACGTTGGTAATGCCCAGGCAATAGGACACCAGACTGCCGGCGGCGGAACCGCGGCCTGGGCCCACGGGAATCCCCTGGCGCCGGGCGAAGTCGATGAAGTCCATCACGATGAGGAAATAGCCCGAGTAGCCCATTTTCTTGATCACATCGAGCTCGTACTGGAGTCGTTGCTCCAGCTCCGGCGTGACCTCATCATACCGCCGCTGCAGCCCCTCGAAGGCCAGTTTCTGAATGTATTCGTCCAGGGTGAGCTGCCCATGCTCGACAGGCACCTCGAACTTCGGCAGGTGGAACACCCCCGAGGGCAGATGCACATCGCACTTCTCGGCGATGTCGTATGTCAGCGTCAGCGCTTCCGACTGATCCTGGAACAGTGTCGCCATTTCCTCGGCCGACTTGAAATAGATCTGGTCGGTGTTGTAACGCAGCCGGTTGGGATCGTCTCGGTCCTTCCCGGTCTGAATGCAGATGAGCACGTCGTGCGGCATGGCGTGCTCCTGCTTTAGATAGTGGATGTCGTTGGTGACCACCAGCGGGATGCTGAGCTCCCGGCTCAGCTCCAAAAGCCCCTTGCGCACCTCGTCCTCCTCGCGGATGCCGTGATTCTGCATCTCCAGGAAGAAATCATCGCCGAAAATGTCGCGATACTCCAGGGCGACGCGCCTGGCAACCTCGTAGCCATCCCGGAGCATCTTGAAGGCTACCTCGCCTTTCAGGCAGGCCGAAAGGGCAATCAGGCCATCGTGGTACTCCTTGAGAAGCTCCTTGTCCATCCGCGGCCGGTAGTAGAAACCTTCCAGGTAGCCTAACGACACCAGCTTCATCAGGTTCTTATAGCCGCGCCCGTTCTTTGCCAGAAGAACGAGGTGGTATGAGGTGTCGGAGACGCCTTTGCTGACGGTTTTCTTCTTCCGGTGCTCCGGTGCCACATAGGCTTCGACGCCGATAATGGGCTTGATCCCGGCTTTGTTCGCCTTCATATAGAACTCGACGGCGCCGAACATGTTGCCATGGTCCGTCAGCGCCAGCGCCGGCATATTGTGGCGAACAGCCGCCGCAATCAGGTCATCGACCTTGCAGGCCCCATCGAGCAGGCTGTAATGCGAATGATTGTGGAGGTGGACGTAGTTCATCGGCTAGCTCGGGACTGCTCAGTTTGAGTGAAGATTTGGATCAAGGAGAATGCGAGGAGGAGGGAGACGCGGGAAATGGGCTGGGAGCTTCTCACTCCCAGCCCAGAGAACTCGATCTGTTCAGCCCCGTGCCTCAATGCTCTTGAGAAAGCGCTCCGCCTTGGGGACATACTCGCTCGTCGGGTAGCTGCTCAGCAGGTTGGTGAATTCGGTGCGTGCCGTTTCGTAGTCGCCGGTCTTCAGGTAAGAAAGTCCAATCATCAACTGAGCATCATCGACCTTGTTGGCGTTCTCAAAAGCGAAAACCTTTTGAAAGGCAGCAATTGCCCGGTAATAGTCGCCGAGAGCAAAATAGCTCTCCCCGATCCAGTATTGCGCGTTGTCGGACAGGTCGTTGGTCATGTCGCGCCTCAAGAGCGCCTGGAACTTGCCAATGGCGCGGCGGTAGTTCCGCGTGTAAAAGTCATCGAGAGCGTCCTGATAGGCGAGTCCGTAGTCGTCAGTGCCATTGCCTGCGGAACTGACGGCAGGTGTTTTCGAGGCCGACGCCATGGCCGAAGGAGCGACCTTCGCCTTGATTGCGCTCAGTGCAGCAAGCTGATGGTCGGTTTCCTCGATCTCCATGCGCAGGCTGTCGATCATCTGATCCTTGTCGCGCGTGATCCGTTCGAGCTGGGCAATCTCGGTCTCAAGCTCGAGAAACAGCTCGTCGGTCAGGAAGTCCTCGGGATCCTTCTTGCCCTCCCGAACCGGCTGACCGTCTTTGTCGATACCGAGGACGCCCAGGATCTCTTTCAGTTCATCGTCGGCGAGGTTGCTCTGCGGCGCCTTCACGGCCTTCTCGTCGAGGAACCTCAGCTTCTCATCCAGCTCTTTCTTGTAGGCTTCATCGAGATCCGCGTTGGTCACCAGGCCATCATCCGTGTTGACTCGAGGCGCCTGGCTGCTACATACCGTGAAGAGTCCGACGACGGTCAAGAGCATCCACGTGACCGACATTCCGATAATTCTGCCTGTCCGCTTCATGATGCGACTCCTCTGTTGGAACAAGTCAATGACCCGTGTAGCTGACAGAGCTTCTATCTGTCTGTGAGGGACGAGCAGGGTAGCTGAATTGCTGGGGGTCGGACTGGATTCGGAACAAGCGCAGATCCCAAGCGACCCTAAGATAACCATTCAACTCCTAAAGGTCAAGTACCTTTTTGGCTCCTCCTTTACCCTGCTGCGCTCATATGGCCCTGCCTGGATGTCATCTCCACGTTCTGATCATCGTTCAGCGCTCGATCGCAGCCCTAATCGGCTGCCGCTTCCGACAGCAGCTGCTCGGCGCTACGTAAGTGAGTTTCAGATATGCTTTCACCACCCAGTAGCCGGGCGATCGCTTCGGCCCTCTCTTCCTCAGCCAGTCGCCGCACTTTGGTCTGACTGCCGCCGTCGGCGCTGACCTTTTCCACCAGGTAATGCCAGTCGCCCATGCTGGCGATTTGCGGCAGATGTGTGATGCACAGAATCTGGTGAGAGCGCGATAACTGGCGCAATTGCCGGCCCACCGCCTGAGCAACACGTCCGGAAATGCCGATGTCGATCTCATCGAAGATAAGCACCGGGATCCGGTCGCTCGCAGCTGCCAGCGACTTGAACGCGAGCATGACACGAGAAATCTCGCCACCAGAGGCGATTTTCGCCAACGGCCGCGGCCTGTCTCCCGGGTTCGTGGCGATAAAAAACTCAACCTTGTCGATACCATGCGGACCTGCGCGGAAGCTCTGATCGTCAATCTGTGCAAGCCCGGCCGGATCGGCCTCCTGCTCGAGCCTGACCTCGAATCGGGCGCCGGCGATACCGAGGGCTTTGAGCAAAGGAGGCAGTTCCTGCTGTAGCCTTGCGGCAGCGGAGTGTCGGGCTTCAGAGAGTCGCAAGCATGCACCGCCGAACTCTCGTCTGGCGGCCTCCTTCTGCCGTCGTAATGAATCGAGTTCGTTGTCCAGAGTTTCGAGGGTGGCCAGCTCCTGGTCGATGCGCTCTTTGTAGGCCAGCACTTCCGACAGAGTCGGCCCGTACTTTTTCTTCAGGCCGGAAAGCGAAGCCAACCGCACCCGGATCGCCTCCAAGCGCTCCGGGTCGAACTCCATCCGCTCCGAATAGCGCTGTAGGAACACGGCGGCATCCTCGACCAGCAACTGGGCGGTTCGAAAGTCTTCGACCAGCTTTCCGAATTCAGAGTCGATTTCTGCGAGCTGTTCAAGCTCCGTAACCGCACTGGCGAGACGCTCGAATGCACTGCCGCTCTCCTCGTAGAGGATGCTGTAGAGCCGTTCCGTGGTCTCCGAGAGTCGGGCGCTGTTCTTGAGGATTTTCTCTTCCCGCAGCAGCTCTTCCTCCTCGCCCGCTCGAGGGTCGACTCTGGCGATCTCCTCACGTTGAAAAAGCAGGAGATCGCGACGTGCCAGCAGGTCGCGTTGCTTTTGTTCCAGCTCGTCGAGCCTCTGGAGCAACCCGATCAGCTGCTCGTGAAGCCGGGACACCGTATGCACCAGATCTTTGTGGCCGCCGAAGTCATCGAGATAGTGCACGTGCTCGCGCCATCGCAGCAGCGACTGATGCTCGTGCTGCCCGTGCAGGTCGACGAGCATATCGCCGATCTCCTCTAGAATGCCAACCGGCACCGGCGTGTCGTTCACAAAGGCGCGGCTGCGCCCGGTGTCGAGGATCTCTCTGCGCAAAATCAGCTCGGAATCGTCGCCGTCCACGTCATGCGAGCGCAGATAACTTTCCAGGGCCGTCCGGCCGGCAATGTCAAAATCAGCCTCCACCACCGCCTTGCGGCCGCCGCTTCGCACCACCAAGGTGTCGGCGCGGGCACCGAGAATCGTTCCCAGCGCGCCGATGAGAATCGACTTACCTGCCCCCGTCTCTCCGGTAAGGATGTTTAGCCCTGGACCGAAATGAATCTCAACCTCGTCGATCAGTGCGTAGTTACGAATGTACAACCTCTTCAACATCAGTGCTTCCCGTAATCAGCAAATCCTGTGCCTCTGTCGCCAAACTCGGTAGCGGATTGCGAATACCGTGCGATGAATGCCGGCATACCAGATCTTGGACGAATTCGGCCGATAGGCCCCTCCACCTTGGGTAAAGCCTCCTTGCGGTCCGTTCTGAAGGGACCGGATTGCGCCGCACCACAAAGCAGAGTTCGCGGAAGACTGCGACTTCGATACAAACTGGTAAGGCGGTGTCCGATGGTGAGACACTGGACCACCTGCTGCAACCTCTAGCGCCGGATTACGGCTACCTTGCCGGTGCCGGAAAGGCCGCTGTTGGTATAGGCAAGATAAACGTAGATACCGCTCGGGGCCAGCTCCCCGGATTTCGTGCGTCCGTCCCAGAGCGCTCGGGCGCCGAGAACCTGCGACTCGGGAATCGTTCGCACGAGCTTACCCGACGCGCTGTAGATCTTGACGGTGGTTCCGGCGGTCAGGTTGTCGATGATGAAGTTCTGGCCGGAGCCATCAACGATGAACGGGTTTGGATAGCCGCGCAGCAGAGCAAGGTCCGGACGCGGTGCCGTGAAAGGGGTGCGGACCACGGACAAGCCGCCGGTGGTGCCGATGTACACATCGCCGCTCTTGGCATCGAAGGCAAAGGAGAGGACGTTGTTGTTCACCAAAGGGCTGTTTTCGGTCGTGTAATGAGTCCAGGTCTGGCCGTCGCTGCTCAGAACGCTGATTCCGGCGCTGGTACCGATCCATTTGTTGTTGCGCGGGTCCACGGCGATGACGTTGATATCGTCGGAGATCAGGCCGAACCGCTCCCCCACATCCCCCTGAAACCAGAAGTTCAACCCCTTGTCGGTGCCGATCCAGACGACGCCGTCCTGGTCCTCGGCCAGAGCGCGAATGAAGTTGCTGAGAAGGCCGTCATCGGTGGTGAGCCCCTGGGTGAAGTCGTCATCAGACTTGTCCGAGAGCGTTCCGGCGTAGTCCAGCACACTGACGCCCGACGATTCGGTGCCGATCCATACCCGACCGAAATGGTCCGTCGTCGCCACCGTCACAAAAATAGAGCGCAAGCCTTCCGAGGTGGAGAAGTAGACCCAGTTGTCCGGGGATTCCGCTGGCACGGCGACGACCGCTTTGGTGTTGTCGGCGATGTAGTTCATGAGCCAGAGGTTGCCAAAAAGGTCGCGGTGGATGTGGCGCACGACCACGAAATTCGGGTCCACGCCAGCGGTCCCTGCAAGTCCATCGGTTTGGTCAAAAACCTTGAATTGAAATCCACCTGCACTCTCCTCGACCACGGTGACGCCGCCCCCCCACGAACCAAACCACGGGTTACCGTCCGGGCCGATCGCCACCGTGCGCATGTCGTTGGAGGGCAGCCCATCTGCGCGCGACAGGTTGATCCATCGGCCATCGCGCAGGATGTGGATTCCCAACTGGCCGGAAGCCGCCCACAACGTGCCGGTGCTGTCAAGTGTAAGCCCGGTAAAAACATTGCTGGCCGGGGTGTTGGGAGTGAACGTCCGCCACGAGCCCGAGGCAAGGTCATATCGTGCCAGTCCAAGATCCTTCCTGCCGATCCACACCTGGTCGGGCAACCGCGCCATCATGGACAGGATGGTGCCTTGCGACTCGCCGAGACGTTGCCACGCGCCCTGGCTGTCGAGCTCGTAGACGGCGTTGCGCGCGGCCGCAAACAGTCGCGGCTGCGCAGGGGACCCGACCAGGCCGGTGCGCAGGGCGACGATCGACGGCTGCCCCAGTCCGGTCGTCACCGGCTGCCAGCCCACTCCGTCCCAGCGGGCAACGCCGCGGTCGGTGCCGACGTAGATGACCGTGTCGAGAGCGGCAATGGCAGTGATCTTGTTGGACGGCAAACCAGAGAGGGTGGTGAAGTCGGTCCAGCTCTGCGGCGCCAGAAGGTTCGGCAGATCGAGCGAAGACTTGGCCAGGCCGCGGTCGGTGCCCACCCAGATGTCTCTGCCCCGCAGAAACACCGTGTTTGCAGCCACCTCCACTGGAAGCGACTGGCCCAGTTTCTTGTACGTCTCCTTCACCTCCTGCCGGTCGATCACGTAGAGACTGACACCGATGTCGAGCCCGACATAAATGGAATCGCCGTAGCTCACAAGATCGGTGATCGTCAAACCGCGATAGTCATCGACCACATCCCAGGTGCGGCTGTCCGGGTCGTAGATGTTGATGCGGCCGTCGCCAAGGCCGAACCACAGCCGTCCGTCCGCGTCGACCTCCACAGCACGCACATCATTGGAGAGCAGCCCCTCGGTGTTGGTGATGGTCTCAAACTCCTCCGTGCCCGGAGCGAAAGCGAGAACACCGCCATCGGTGACACCCCACACGACGCCTTGCCTGGCCGTCATGTCCACGACGTTGCGCATGCTGGTGAACGTCTTCCACGGCCCCACCACCTGCCCCTGCATCGACTCGGGGACCGCCGCCACAGCCACCAACACCGCGCCCAGAACGAAAACGTACTTCTTCACCCGACTCCCATACAGTTACAGGTTTCCGAAAAGATCCACCATCTCGATGGCCGACTGGGCGGCGTCCCAACCTTTGTTGCCTGCCTTGGTTCCGGCACGCTCCAGGGCCTGCTCCAGCGTATCAGCCGTGATTACACCGTAGGCAGTTGGCACCCCCGTGCTGAGAGCGACCTGGCCGATACCCTTGGTAGTTTCGGCAGCGATGTAGTCGAAGTGGGGCGTGTGACCGCGAATCAACGCCCCCAGGCAAATGACCGCATCGTAGCTGCCCGCCTTGGCGAGCCGAAGAGCTGCCACCGGGATCTCGAACGACCCCGGCACCCAAACGACGGCGACATCCTTTTCCGTATCCGCCCCATGGCGCCTCAGACAGTCGAGGGCGCCCTCGAGAAGCTGCCTCGACACCAACTCATTGAAGCGGCTCACCACGATGGCAAACCTGCGCCCCTGAGCCTCCAGACGCCCTTCCAGCGTGTTCGGCATGGGATCTCCTCGCTCTAAAGTCAGTCGTCCTTTCGATCTTCATCCATCAACCTGGCGACCGAGGCGTCATCCAGGATCAGATGCCCAAGCTTATCGCGCTTGGTCTCGAGATAGCGCGCGTTCACTTCGTTCGGCGGAACTTCGATGGGCACGCGCTCGATCAGCTTCAGCCCGTAAGCCTCCAGTCCGACGATCTTCTTGGGGTTGTTCGTCATCAGGCGGATCTTGCGCACCCCGAGGTCGTAGAGAATCTGAGCACCGATGCCGTAGTGACGCAGATCGGGCTTGAACCCCAGGGCCAGGTTGGCCTCGACCGTATCCTTGCCTTCGTCCTGGAGGCGGTAGGCACGGATCTTGTTGACCAGACCGATGCCCCTGCCCTCCTGCCTCATGTAGAGGAGGACCCCTCGGCCCTCCCTTTCGATCATGCGCAGAGCGGTGGCCAGCTGGTCGCCACAGTCACAACGCAGCGAGCCAAACACGTCTCCGGTCAGGCACTGCGAGTGCACGCGCACCAGCACCGGCTCGCCGGTATCGACGTCTCCTTTCACCACAGCCAGGTGGTGATGCTCATCCACAGCGCTTTCGTACAGGTGCAAGACGAAGGTGCCATACTTGCTGGGGAAACGAGTCGTCACCAGGCGTTGCACCAGCTTCTCGTTGCGGCGCCGGTATTCGATCAGGTCCTGGATGGTGATGATCTTCAGGCCGAATTCCCGGGCGATCTCCATGAGGCGCGGCACCCGTGCCATGGATCCGTCGTCGTCCATGATTTCGCACAGCACGCCCGCCGGGTAAAGGCCTGCCAGGCGTGCCA
>CAZGRP010000029.1:0-3013 GCA_964527995.1 uncultured Cytophagia bacterium
CCCTCCGCCGTGCCGAACCACAAAGTACCGTCGCGATCGGCATAGAAACCGCCGGCATTGGACTCATGGCTGGGGTATCCCTCGGCCGTGCCGTAATTCACGAAAGTCGATCCGTCAAAGCGGTCGACCCCACGAGCGGTTCCAATCCACAGGTTGTTTGCGGCATCGATGCCGAGCGAGTACACGGCGTCGTTGAAAAGGCCGTCGTCCGTCGTGTATGTCTTGAAGGTGAGGCCGTCGTAACGTGTCAGACCGCGTGAAGAGTGGTAGCCAAACCAGAGAGCGCCTCGATGGTCTTCGCACAAGTAATAGGGCTCGTTGTCGGCCAGCCCGTCAGCGGTGGTGAAAGTCCGCCATGAGAGGCCATCCCACCGCGACAGGCCGCGATCTCCGGAAATCCACACCGTGCCACGATGGTCGACGAGGAGACGTGCATTCAAGAAGGTTTGCCCGGGGACTTCTACGCGCTCGTACTGCCCTCTCTCTCGGCGAAACACGCCGACACCTTCCACAGCCACCCACAGGGTGCGTGTACTGTCCTCGACAATGGACATGACTCGACCCTGCTGCTCGAATTCCGGCACGGAGTGAAAGCGCCGGCCGTCAAAGTAGTTCAAGCCGCGAGCATTACCCACCCACAGGATGCCGTTGTGGTCCTCGAGGAGGCTGATGATGTAACTGCTGCTCAGCCCGTCCTTCTGACTGAAGTTCCGCCAGTGCTCTCCATCGTAGCGGCTCAGACCGCCGGTCGTGCCGACCCAAAGCCGTCCCTTCCGGTCGCGCAGAATCGGCCGGACGTTGTCCGATCCGAGACCATCGGCCGCGGTATAGTTGGTGAACGCCCGGCCCAAGAACTTGGCAACCCCGCCGAATCCACCGAACCAGAGAATCCCTTCGCGATCTTCCAGAATGGCGCGCACGTCCTCGAACGGCAGGCCGTTGGCGGCAGTCAGGAAGCGCACCGAGCCGTTGCTGATCCGGGCGACACCACGCCCGGTGCCGACCCACACGTCTCCGTAACGATCGACGACCAGCGCCGACACAGGCAGACCCACCAGACCGTCCTCAGAGGTGTACTCGGCCACCTTCTGGCCGCCTTGATAGGCGAGCACCCTGTCGCGCAGTCCAACCCACAGGCGGCCCTGGCGGTCCGCCGCCAGTCTGTAAATGCGTTGATTCTGGACGTTATCGCTGAGGAAAGGTCGGAAGCGACCGGCATCGAAGTAAAACAGGCCGCGCTCTGTCCCCACCCAGAACCGGCCTGATGGATCCACCAGGAGAGCGTCGACTCTCGCTTGTGGGAGGCCATCCGCCTCGCTGTAGTTGTCGAATCCCTTGCCGTTCCAGCGAGAAAGACCTGCGCTGGTTCCCAGCCAGAGCTGCCCCTGCTGATCGACGGCAAGCGCTGACACGTGGTCGTCTGGCAGACCGTCGGCGGCCGTGTAGTTTCGAAAGCCGGACCCTTCCCAACTCCAGGCGCTTAGACCACCGTTGGTGCCTATCCAGATGCGACCCGTGCTATCCTGAGTGATGGCGTTGATCCAGTCGTTCGCCAGGCCCTGGCGGATGCTGAAGATCTCGAAAAAATCACCATCGTAGCAGTTCAACCCGGCCTGCGTGCCGATCCAGAGATAGCCGTCCCGGTCCTGAAACAACGCCTGTCCGACCAGCTGCGACAGACCATCGTCGCCAGTGTAGTTGCGAAAACGGTACTGCTCTGCCCGACCTGTCGACAGCATTCCGAGCGCCACGATCGCCATCACACCGCCTGTCGCGAAGCGGAGGGCGCGACTCGCTACGCTGCTTAGCCATTGCGTTCTGTTCGTCATCTCCCCTGACTCCGAAGAGGTTGAATCGTCCTCCTCTGTCATGCCATCCACGGGAGGTCTTGCAGCGCCTGCGTGCAACAAGAGATTGACGGTCCGCCCTCCGGAGTGCCATGCATCGTCAAGCGTGGATCCCCCGAGAACCCTCACCGGTGGAATGAGTCCTTTCACAAGTGTATCGGCTGCTTTGCCTGGATGATAACCCCGCTGATCATACGGCAGACAAAGTCGCCGCCGATTGTGCGGCAAGCGTGCGGTTGGTGCAGGTGGGCGACGAGGCGGGCCGAAGAGTCGGATGGCACGGCACCGCTTACGAGTGGGGTGTCAGTGCGGTCTCGAAAAGGGTCTGAAGCTGTGGGTCCTGATACCGGAAGGTGTTCACGATCGACCTGGCGCGCGGGGACAACCGCGCGTACCCCCAGCGAATTCGGAAGGTGGTCTCCTCGCGTGTGTGGCGCAAGAAGTAGAGGGGGAGGTTGACACGAAAAAAGGAAAGACTGTCGGCGTCCTTCAAGATGTCCGCATCCGGTGTACCGCCGGTCTCGTGCCGCCTGACCAGATCGATCACTCTGTCGATCCATTCTCGATCCAGATCGTGTTTCATCAGGATCTCTTTGAGAATGGCGGCGCTGTTCTCGGCGTGAGCTCTCTTAAAGGCGTCGTAGTCGCGAAAGTGAGACCTCTTTACCTTGCGCTCCCGGATGCTGCGTTCGATGTCGTGACCCAAGGCTGCAATCTGCAAAGCGGCATCCGCGTCAGGCTTCAGCCGCAGAAGCCAGGCTCGGGTATCCCTGGCATGTTCCAGGTCTTCGGGGACTTCCGACTTCGAGATGGTTGCCAGGATCTCGTTCTCGATTTCGGCAGCCGCCTGCTCGAGCGGGGAAGAGCCCGAAGGAACATCACCACCTCGGCGATCGCTGCCCAAGCCACCCTCCTTTGGTCACGGCTTATGTGAGTTCCGCACTTCATCTATAACAAGCGCATTTCGCGCGTAAGATGCAACAACATCGAGGTCACGCTTTCCTGCAGCAGCGCCCCTGGGCACGCCGGTTGTCCAACACTTCCCGGACAGCTCCCAGGAGCTCGACCAGGCTGAACGGCTTTTGCAAAAATCGAAATCCGCGTTGGCGGATCTGTTCCCACTGCGACTTTGGGTCACTGTAGCCGCTGGTGAGAAGCACGGCGAG
>CAZGRP010000029.1:3113-47492 GCA_964527995.1 uncultured Cytophagia bacterium
GGGGTTCCGCACGCACTGCCGGAAGGTAGAATCGGAACGTTGAGCCCTTCCCCGGCTCGCTGTAGACGTTGATCCAGCCGCCGTGCTGCTTGACGATACCGTAGGCCACCGACATGCCGAGCCCCGTTCCATGCCCGGCTCCCTTCGTTGTAAAGAAGGGCTCAAACACTCGTCTGGCGGTCTCCTTATCCATGCCCACGCCCGTGTCGGAGACAGAGACGCAGACAAATCGGCCGGGACGAGCATAGGGAACGGTCTCGCAGTACTGCGAGTCGACTTCCACGTTTTGAGTCTGGATGAGCAGGTGGCCGCCGGCGGGCATGGCATCTCTGGCATTGACGATCAGGTTCATGAGCACCTGCTCGATCTGCCCGGCATCGGCCTCGGTGGTCCACACCCCCTCAGCCAGGTCTGTGGAGACCGTGATTCCTTCGCCGATCAGCCTGCGAGCCATGTCGGCCATGCCTTCGACAACCTCGTTGAGATTGAGCAGATCTTTCTGCATGGGCTGCCGCCGGCTGAAAAGAAGAAGCTGTCGAGTCAGGTTCGCGGCGCGTACCGACGCCCTCTGGGCCTTTTTTAGATTGTGGTAGAGCGGATCCCTCTCGTCGAACTCCGTCATGGTCAGTTCGATGTATCCGCTGATTCCGGTCAGCAGGTTGTTGAAATCGTGGGCGATGCCACCCACCAGCGTTCCGATGGCTTCCATCTTTTGGGCTTGCAAGAGCTGGGCCTGCAGCCTTTCCTGCTCTGCCTCAGCAAGCTTGCGCTCGGTGATGTCGCGTGCCAACCCGAGAATGCCAATCACTTCCCCGTGCTCGTTGATCTGCGGGACGGCTTTGTCCTCCAGCCAGCAATACTTACCGGTCACTTTGTGTCGTATTCGGTACACCCGGGTGACGGGCTTTTTCTCCGCCACGAGTTCTTCGGTGGACTCAATGACTGCCGGAAGGTCGTCTGGATGCATGACGCGTTTCCACAGCCCCGCGTCTTCGCGGAACTCCTCTGCACGATAGCCGGTGATCGCCTCGACACGATCGCTCATCACCTGGATGCTGCCCCGAAGGGATTCGTCCTCCACGGTCTTCAGATAGACGATGTCGTTGATGCTTTCCATCAGGAGGCGATACCTGGCCTCGCTGCGGCGCAGGGCTTCCTCGGCCTGCCTGCGCTCGGTAATGTCTTCGAGACTGCCTTCGAAGCAGACGATCCGGCCCTGGTCATCCCGTACGGCCCTGGCATTGTCCTGAGCCCAGATGATCTTGCCGTCGAGACGCCGCAGCCGAATCTCGAAATCACGCACCACACGTTTGTTATCCATCATTCTCTGCCATTCCCGCCGATCCTCCGGATCTGCATACAGGTCCTTGGCGTTTGCCGCCAGAAGCGCCTCCCTGCTCGGAAAACCCAACATCTCCACCAGGGCGAGGTTGGCGTCCAGGATCCGGCCGTCCGGTCTGACCCTGTAGAGACCTACCGGCACGCCATCGAACAGGGTGCGGTAACGAGCCTCGGCGTCGTGCCCGTCGACGTTCCGCCGGGCGGATTTCAGGACGGCCCGGACCGCCGCGCCCAGCGCTGCGGAGTGCTCCAGGACATCCGAGGCGCCCCCATCGGCGCCGCGTCTCGCTCGCCGGTGCGAGCCGCTGGTGCCGTTCGCGGCCGCCCAAAGCACCACCGGGCACTCCGGCCACTTCTCCTTCACGGCCTGCAGCACATCCTGAAAGCCACCCCTGCAGAGGCTCTTCTGCACCACAACGAAGTCGAAACGACCCTGTCGCAGGGCCTTAGCGAAGCCGACTTCGTCAAACACAGTCTTGACACGAAGGCGAGGGAACTCTCGAACGAGTTCGTGGGCGAGTGTGGTTCGGTCCCCGAGGTCACCATCCAGTACGAGAAGTATCGATTGATCCATGAGCCAGGTTCATCGTGTTGGTCTATCGACGCGAATGGAACCAAACCCCAGGCGGACTATTTTCTTATATCGGCCATTCGAATCAATTTTGTAGAGTAAAAGAAAAAATCGACGCAGGGAAACAGGTGTGTGCGCAGCCGTCTCGGCAGCCCTTATCCATAGCAAAACGGAAGGGTGGCTCGTACCGGCTGAGCGAGACAGTCGAGGCCTTTCAGCGGCCGATCTGGTCACGGAATCGCGCTCAGCGATGCTGAGAAGGCCCACAACCGGGCGAGGGTATTTACCGGAAATGCGCGCAGTTTCGATCTCCAAAAGTTGGCGCAACGCCCGCAAGTGCTGAGACAAGGCGGGTGGCTCTTGCAAGAACGGAGACCCATTCTGGCGGATCGCTGCTCACTGGCTGCTTGGGCAGCGAAGCCGCTCGCCGTGCGGCACGATGATCCCGCTTTCGGAAACCACCCCAACCCCTCTCCACCTTTCCGGGCTTGATCACCACAGCCTTCACAGTCGCTCTCTAAAACCGCACACTGACACCCAGAGTCGGCACCAGAGGGAGGCCGTAGACCGGGTTCTTCGTCTTCAGGTCGCTGCTGTAGTCGTAGACCTGTACGTTCTTGCGATTATAGAGATTGATCACATCCACGTAGAAAAGCCAGTCGGCGCCCCAGAAGCTGCGCGAGTGACTGAGGCGGACGTCAAGACGGTGATGCGCTGGGTAGCGGGCGCCGTGTTCAGGGTTCCGGAGATCGTCGGAGACGACAGCGGTCTGTTCATCGCGGTAGCCCGTGCGCGGATCGACGGTATCGAGAACGCCGTTGCCGTTTCGGTCCTCTCCCGGATCAAGATAGCCGTTGGCATTGCGGTCTTCGTAGACATCCAGGCGGCCGTTGTGGTTGCGGTCGCCGACGACCTCGAGTGTGTGCTGGATGTCGGTAAAGGGAAACCCGGAGCCATACTGCCACTTGAAACCGATCCTGAAATGCCGACTGAGGCGCAGCTCCCCGACCACGTTCACGGTGTGGCGCTGGTCGTACGGCATGTAGATCGCCGGCCGCCCCTGCTCTTTGGCACGCACCACCGCGAGCGCATAGCTGGCCCACCCGGACAGTCGCTGCCCTTTGTGCGGCTTTCTTTCGATGTAGAATTCCAGACCGGTCGCGAACCCTCTGGCGGCATTCTTCGGCTCCCAGGTGAAATACTCGGCCCTGCGGTACTGCGTGTGAGCGTTTCCCCCCAGCCTGTCCGTCACCACCAGCCAGGTGGTATCGGCGCGTCCGGGTACCAGAAGATTGGTCAGGTGCTTGTAATAACCCTCGATCCGCAGGACCCAGGTGTCGCTGAGCCGCTGCCGCAACCCGGCCAGGTAATGGATGGCCCTCTCCGGCTTGATCCCCAGTTCTTTTACGTGTTGCAGGTCGTAGCGGAAGCCCTCTCCTTGCAAGGTCTCGTAGCTTGGATACTGGTAATAGACGCCCCAGGCCAGGCGCAGCTCGGTGAGCGGTCCGGCCGACCAGCGCAAAGAAAGGCGGGGACTGACGACGGTCTTCGACACCATCGTCGAGTGGTCCACACGCGTGCCGACTTGCAAGAGGAGATCTGGTGCTGGCGAGAATGTATCCTGGACATAGCCACCAAGCTTGTGCGTGATCGGCGCATCACGTGTAAAGCGCACAGCATTCGAAAGAATAACGCCGGGGTAGTCGGTGTAGAACCGCCAGCTGTTTCGGGCGCTCAACCGGCTCCATCGCATCCCCGCCTCGACGACATGCCCGGCACCGGCGCGCCAGACGATGTCCTCTTTGAGGCTGCGCTCCTCGGTCCACAGGTCGACCAGAGCCGAAAACAGAAAGCGCGCCCGCGTGAACGTCGCGTCGAAGTCCGTGTGGCTCTTGTTTCGATAGATCGAGACGAGGGTGCGACTCGAAATCCTCGAGCCGATCGGCCTGCGGTACGTCAAACCGAAAATCCGCTGGCGCTGTGCGTCCAGGACGCGCAGGGAATCCTTCACACTTCCACCGTTGCGGTCCTGTTCGCCGGATCTTTTTCTGGCTGTGAGCAGATCAGTGCCTTCCCGCGACGCGATCCAGTCGATGTCCAACTGGTGCTGTCTTCCGAAATCGAAGTGCACCTTCCCTTGCATGTCCCAGAAATTCGGCAGCGTACCGATGTCGGTGAATCGGCCGGCAATCAGATCATAGTAGGTGCGCCGGCTGGAGAAGATCCACGATCCCCGACGAGTACCCGGGAATCTACCCTCAAGCACGAGATTGGCGTTGGTCACACTTGTATTCAGGTTCACAGAAAAAGGCGTATCCCGATTACCGATCCGATTGCTCACGAGAAGCACCGCAGACAGGCGGTCTCCGTACTTGGCGGGAAAGCCCCCGGCAAGAAGACGCACGTCCGACACCGTTTCGGGGTTAAACATGGTCACCAGGCCAAAGAGGCGGTAGGGATCGTAGACCGAAATGCCGTCAACGAGGGTGAGGTTCTGGTCGGGGCGGCCGCCGCGAACGTAGAGGCGCGTGTCGAACTCGCTCTGCGCCAGCACTCCAGGCAGCACCTGTAGGGCCCGGAAGACGTCTTCGGCAGCGCCCGCCATCCGCCTGGCGGTCCTTGGGTTCATCACTCGCAGACTGACCAGGGTGCGGTCCTGGCGGCGGCGCTCCCTTGCCGCCTCGACCAACACCTCGGGCATGGCGTAGATCGCCGGCCGCAAAGCGACGTCCGGCATGACGCGGCGTCCGGCCGCCACATGGACGTCGGGGACCTTGAGCGTATCGTAGCCGATGTGCAGGAAGACCAGGGTGTAACGACCGGCCGGCACAGGACCGATTTCATAGCGCCCTTGAGCGTCGGAGACGTCGCCGAACCGCGTGCCATGCAGCAGCACATTCACAGCGGGAACCGGCTGCTGCGTCTCGGCATCGATCACTCGACCGGCAACGATCCCTGTCTGCGCCACCGCCGGGACGACCCAGGTCGCCACCAGGGCGAAAGCAATCAGCCTGAACCCGTGGCGTTTCACCGCATCACCGTCATCGTTCTCCTTCCGGACGCAGCGCCGGAACCGGGGCCTCCGACGCTTCGCGTCATAACGTGGTCCCCTGTCTCGCGGTTCAGGCCAATATAACCATTTTCGCAACCGGGGTCAAGGAGTGTCCCAGGTTCTCGGAAGAGATCCTTGCAACTGGCGAACCGGATTCGTATCTTGTGCTGTTTTGCTACCGGGGGAAGGCTGCGCAGGTAACCGAGCCCCTCCGCTATCCGGGGAAAACCATGAAAGGAAGCGCATGAGACCTGCCTCCGGTACCCTCCTGCTGATCTCTCTGATCACCTTGCTCCTCCAGCCACAGCCCATCCGAGCCCAGGAGCTCAGCCAAATGCTGCGCTTCGAAGGGACGCCCAACCTCGATCTCGTTGTCACCACCGATCGACTCGGGAAGCGGTCCGGGGTTCTGTTTGAATCGGCTGCCAGCGAAATCAGCGCCGAGCCTTTCGACCGGATTCTGTTCAACGGCATGCTGGCGGACAGCAACGTCGTACTTCAGGTCAGCTACCAAGGGCTCGACAAAACCTGGAGCGCCTGGACACCAGCGTTCATGAAGATCTTCGCGAATGGACGATTCTGGGCGCGTCTCGATCTGAATGCAGCGCCAGCGCGCCGGCTGCGATACCGTCTCGTCGATCGCGGCGTCACGCCACCGGCAAGGGTGGAAATCTACGCCGTGGAAGTAGTCGACCGGAAAAAGGAAGCAGCGGCGAAGACGCACCCGATTCAGCCGCAGATGCGCATCGAGTACTCACCCGGGGACACCATCCCCAAGCCGCCGGTGATCAGCCGCGAGGAGTGGGGAGCCCGCCCGGCGCGCGGCATCTATGTGCCGCACACTCCGTGGCGCTTCACTCAGCACCATACCGCCGGGCGTCGAGTCCAGACCCTTGAAGACGGCATGGCCGAGATGCGCTTCATTCAGGACTTTCACATGAACGGCCGCGGCTGGCAGGACATCGCCTATCACTTCAGCGTCGATGACTCCGGCAGGATCTACGCCGGTGTGCCGCCGCAATACCGCGGCACCCACACTGGTGGCAACAACACCGGCAACATCGGCATCGACGTGTTCGGAAACTTCGAAATCGACGGCGAGTACCCAACGCAGGAATCGCTCGACGCCCTGGTGCGGATCTGGAGCTGGCTGGCCTTCACCTACGGCGTCAACCCAGACTCTCTTTTCGGCCATCGTGACTACAAGCCCACGGCCTGCCCGGGAAGAAACTTCTATCCCGACCTGCCGGGCCTGCGGAACGGCGTTCGCAAGCTCCTCGGGCTGGGAGCACCCTACGCGCTCAATCCTATACCCCAGCCCTTCAGCACCGAGATATCCCCCCAGGCCCAAATCGCCCTGGCTATCCGCGATGACGAAGAGGGCGTCGACATCGGCTCGGTGGTAGTGCGTGTCAACGGCGAGCAGGTGGCTGCCCAGATCACCGGCAGCGCAGATGAGGCCACCGTGAAGTATGCCCCGCCCCAGCCTTTCCCCACCTCGCAGAACGTCGTCGTGGCGGTCGACGCAGCCGATCGTGCCTCCACTCCCAACTGGATGCGCTATTCCTACCGGTTCACCATCCGGATCGAGGCCACCCTGGCGGAAGTGGTGACGCCTTCCCAGATGCGCAACGGCACCCTCACTCTGCAAGGCCAATGGGACAGCGACGCCAGCGATGTCCACCTGAGCGGGCTTGGCAACGGTCAGAGGTTGTTGGCGTCTGACATGGATGGCACACACCTGGCGCGCATCTACCCGCAACTGGCGCAGACAGGGGATTATCGCGTCTTCATGGCGGTGGACAACACGTTCCTCGGCGAAAGTGCGCCGTACCGGCTGGTGAGCGCGCGCGGCGCCAGCCAGCCTCGCGTTGTGGAGTACAACCGGGTCTATCGCCGCCGGTGGGGGCTCCTGAGCCCGACACCCGTCCATTTCGAAGTCGGCGGACAGAGCCCCGGCTACATCGAGCTCCAGGGGCTGCGGGATGTACCCACTCGTCTCGTAGTGGATGCCTTTCGCTTCGAGAAAGTCGACCGGCTCGACCCTCCGCAGCCGCCCAAGCTGAAATGGGTCCGCCGACTCGGCGGCACGGGAAAGAAGGTGGAAGTCGCATGGTACCCGACGCTCGAGGGTGACGTGCGCGGCTACCGGTTGTTCATGAGCGAAGACGGCCTGACCTGGGGAGCGCCCCTGGTTGATGAGCAAACGCTGGCGGCCGGCACGAACCGCTTCGTCGTCGACTACCAGGGCTCCAGCCCAACGGTCTACTTTCGCATGGTCGCCGTCGACACCAACACCGTCGGTGGAGAGGGTGAAACGCCTCGTGCGCTGCTCAGCGATCCAACCGACACGTACGGCGTCGGGTTCGGCGCCGGTCCGCGGATCCTGGTCGTGGATAACTTCGACCGCAGGGCAAGCTGGACCCTGCCCTATCACCCCTTCGTCCGCAGCCACGGGCAAGCCCTGGCGGCCAACGGCTTCGGCTTCGATTCCTCGGTCGAGACGGCCGTGCAGCTCGCGGAACTCTCGCTCTCCGACTATGACCTGGTCATCTACTTCTGTGGCGATGACAGCCGCTCCGATGAATCGCTGGCCGCAGCCGACCAGTGGCGGTTGTGGCAATACCTGCAGAATGGCGGCAAGCTGTTCATCTCGGGCTCTGAAATCGGCTACGATTTTGCCGCTACCACTGCGGCAGAGCTGCAGCGGTACCACGCCCTGCTCAAAGCAGAGTACGTTGGCGACCTCTCCGGCTCGAACGTCGCCCGCGGACAGCCGGGCAGCGTGTTCGAGGGCCTGGAGTTCGACTTCGGCACGGCCAACGGCGCAGACACCTATATCGAGGACTTCCCCGACTACATCGCCCCGACGGGTGGCAGCCAGGTGGCTCTGCGTTACGGTAACAGCCTGATCGCTGCCGTTTCCTATACCGGCTCGTTCGCTTCGGGCTCGCCCGCCGGGCAGCTCATCTACCTCGCCTTCCCCTTTGAGACGGTGATGACGGCGGCGGATCGCGCCGCTCTCATGGGCCGGGCCATGGACTATTTCGGGCTGGTCACCCAGGTCGCCGAGAACGCCGCCGGGCTTCCAGGAAGGTTTGAACTGGATCCGAATTATCCCAATCCGTTCAACGCCAGCACCAGGATCCGCTTTGCCCTGCCAAAGCCCGAGCGCGTGCAAGTGATGATCTATAATCTTCTCGGTCAGAGGGTGGCGACGGTCCTGGACCGCCGTCTACCGGGCGGGCGCCACCAGGTCACCTGGGACGGCCGCAACGAGCAGGGAATACCTGTCGCCTCGGGTGTCTACGTCTTCCGCATGGAGGCCGGAGACTTTCGCAAGGCGCGCCGGCTGCTCCTTCTTCGCTAGCCCGATCATCGTTCGCCATCGGAACCGAGGAGACAGGCCGCGCTCGTTCCTAACAGGTGCGGCGGTGGAAACAGCAAAGGCCGGCGCAACCGAAGTCACGCCGGCCTCTTGGTTCGCAGGGTCATGCTGATTCAGGCGTCATTGTTACCTGGTTTACACTTCTCAAGGTAATCGAGGATTGTCGGAAGATCGGCAAACGCCACCGCCACCGTGGTGTCGGCCGCTCCGTAGTACATGCGCAACTGCTTGGTCTTCTCGTCGACAACGACTCCGCAGGGGAACGTCACCCCCGGCACATCTCCGAAACGTTCATAGGAGACATGTGGACCGAAGACCCACTCGTCACTGCGACAGATGACGCGGGTGGGCTCTTCCAGGTCAAGCAGCGCCAGGCCAACACGGTACAGGCTGCCCGAGGCGGTAGCCCGCACTCCGTGGTAGATGATGAGCCAGCCTTCGGGCGTCTCGATCGGCTGCGCCCCGAGGCCGACACGATGCGCATCCCACCAGCCGCTGCGTGCCGGCAGCAGGATGCGGTGATCGCCCCAGTGCTTCAGATCGGGTGAGAACGAGATCCACACGTTGGCCTCACCACGGATGACCGGCCGATGGAGCAAGGCGTAGCGTCCCTTGAAACGTCGCGGGAAGAGGGCGGCGTCTTTGTCCTCCGGCGGCAGCAACGATCCCCAGCGCTCGAACGTGCGGAAGTCGGGTGTCATGATCAGGGAAATGAGCGGCCCGCCCTTGGAGAAGGAGACGTAGGTGACGGCGTATTGCCCGCGATCCTCGAGCCACACGATGCGCGGGTCTTCCAGCCCCCAGCGTTCCTCGAGGGCTGTCGGATCGGGCAGCAGAGTCGGCTCCGGATCGATCCGCCAGTTCGTCAAGCCGTCTGCGCTGCGCGCCACGGTCAGATGTGAGAAACCGCACATGTCCTCCACCCGGACGAGCAACAGCGTCTCGCCATCGACGAGGGCTGCGCCGGGGTTGAACACCGAATTAACCGGGTAGGGCCACTCTTCGGCGGTCAGGATCGGGTTTTTTTCGTAGCGTTTGAACAACAAGTGTGGCCTCTTGTAGTGGGGCAAAAGGGTCATTCGTTGAGTACCTCCCACGGTTGATGATCATGCTGAGCGTTCGACACCACCACCTGCCGTAAAACTCTAAATATAAAGCCTTCATATCAAAATGCAAATGTACTATCGGAAGAGACAACGCCGGAGTTGACCCGGGCGGATACGTCACTCGCTTCGAGCCCGGCGCAGAATGAGTCCCGTGGTCGGCGGCACCACGATACGATCACTCCTGGCCGTACCAAGCGACTCGACCGCAGCGCGTTCCGCATTTGCTACGATCTCCCAGTCCCCGTCCGGTAGCCCAAAGCGGGCACTGTGCTCCGGCTCGCAGTTCATCATGATCGCGAAGTCGTGCGTGTCGTCCAAAGCAGCCCCGCACACCTGATACCCGAACGCCAGCTCCAGGCTGCGGGCCTCTTCCTCCTCCGAAATCGCTTCCAACCAAACAACGTCTTCCGGTCCGGCTCGGCGCAGGGCCGGATGAGCCTTCCGCAATGCGATCAGGCCCTTGTAGTACTCGACGAGCTCCTTGTTTACGTCCCTGTGTGAAAAATTCAGCCAGTTGGTCTCATTGTCTTTGTTGTAGCTGTTCGAATCGAGGCGGCCGACGTTCGGGTCGGGAGCCTCGGTCGGGGCGATCACCTTGCTGCGTGCCCACTCCTGTCCTTCATGCAACATCACTGGACCTTGCGCGACCAACAGGAAAAGCGCCGCCAGTTTGTTAAGCTGCAGTTGTCGGGCGGTGAGTCGGGCATTCTCGTCGGCATCTTCGATGACGTCTTCCGGTTTCACCTCTCCGGTGGCGATGCGGATGAAGTCGCCCAGGGTGTAGCCGTCGTGCGACTCCAGATAGTTCACCGAATGGCTGGCCGTGCGAAAAAGGCCGCCGTGCTTGCGCAGTGTTCCCGTGAGGTAGCTCCGCACCGTTGCCGGCGTGTTTTCCGCCAGCCACTGGCCGAAGATGACGCCACGGGCATCCACCGGGCTGGCTCCCTTGATGCCGTTGCGGAATCTGTCGTTCCATGAGGCCCAGCCACGATCCGAGAAGGCCGCCAGCTCGTATTTGCCAAAAGCCCAGGCCTCAGCAATCAATACCACTGACGGGTTGATCCGACGGGCCACGGCCAGCACCTCCTCGACGGTCTCCCAATCGAGAAGCGCCGCCAGGTCAAAGCGAAATCCGTCCACATGGTACTCTGTGAGCCAATGGCGCACGCTGTCGAGGATGAGGCGGCGCGCCATCGGCCGCTCGCTGCGAAAGTCGTTGCCGGTGCCGCTCTGCGACAAGAAATTGAAATCGTCATCGAGGCGAAAGTAGTATTTCTTGTCGATGTACTTCAACGGATTGTAGTCGAAGTTTGAGACGTGATTGTAGACTACATCGAGCAAGACGGCAATCCCCTTTCTGTGAAACGCCTTCACCAGGTGCTTGAGTTCGATCACCTGCCTGCCGTCCAGGCCGCTGATCCGGCCCGGCTCCATGCTGCTGCCCGTGGCATAGTATGATTCCGGAGCAAAAAAGTACGAGGTCATGTAACCCCAATGGTTGCGCGAATACGGATTCCAGATATTGCGGTGCAGCAGCGATGGCTCACCGTAAGGTGGCTCGATGTTGGCGAACTCATGCACCGGCAGCAGCTCTACGGCATTGACACCGAGATCGACGATGTGATCCATGCCGCCGGCATAGCCCTCTGCGGCAAGTCCGCGATAGGTACCGCGAAGGTCCTCCGGAAGCCCAGAGCTTTCGTGCGCGGTGAGGTCCCGCACATGCATCTCGTAGATAATCAAGTCCCGCGGCTCGACGCCGGCGTATGCATCGTCTGACCAGTCAAAGGGCTCGGGCGGCAGGATCAGCGTCTTTGCCGGATGGAGGTAATGGTTCCGGGAAGCAACGGCCGTGCTGTAGGGATCAGCGAGGACTACTTCCGGGTCGAACAGTTCCGTTTCGTGCAGAGGTCCGAAAACCCGGTAGCCGTAGTAGCGGCCGAAGTAGGTCCCCGGCAGCGCCACCTCCCACACGCGGTCCGGGTCGGGCTGCATGTCAAATTCTTCCCCCTCCTCATCGTCGAAGCGGCCGAACAGCACCAGCCTCACCTGTCTGGCCCGCGGCGCAAAAACGCGGAACACGGTGTCGTTTCCTTCGACATGCCACCCGAGCGGCTTGTCGGAGTAGAACTGATCCAGAATGCCGTCGGGGAAAAGGAGCTTGGTCCCGATCCGGTCGATGGCCAGCGTGTAGTTCTCCGTCACGTCGAAGGGTGAGCATTCGAGCAGGAGGCGAGTCCCTTTGACACGCCACGAACGGACGACAATACCCTGGTCGATATGGATCTCATCCTGCCGCAACCCCACCGGCACATGCGAAAGTTCCACCTGCACGGTCGTGTCTGTCTGGATGCGGGCCGAGACGATCTTCATCGGCACCCGTTCTTCCAGCGTAATCGGCCGGTCGGGAAGCATGACGGACCCTCAGGGTTGGCTATCAGGTGCGGAGTCTCGGGTATCACCCAACGTGCAGTGTCTGCCGCCCTATCCCCAATATCGGGTACTTTCCCACTTGCAAACCTGCTCACCCTTGCACGATCTCCTTCAGCTTTTCGCACAACAGCTCCCAGGCCGCCTGCACATGACGCTGTTCGGTGCGCAGGTTGCCAATCGCCATGCGGAGAACGTAGCGATCCTGCAGTTTGGTGTGCGAAAGGAAGACCTGTCTGGTTCCATTCACCGACTCGAGCAGGCGTGCATTCAGGTCATCCAAAACTGATGGGTCATCGGTTCCCTGAGGGTGGGCGCGAAAGCATACGGTGCTGAACGGCACGGGTGCCACCCGCTCGAAGTCGGGATGCTCGTCCACCCATGTTGCGAAGTCGCGGGCCAGCCGCAGGTGCTTGCGGATCCGGTCGGCGATCCCCTGCCGTCCGAAATAGCGCAAGACGAACCACAATTTCAGGGCACGAAAGCGGCGGCCGAGCTGGAGGCCGTAGTCCATGAAGTTCTCTACCCGGCTGTCTTCCGAGGTGCGCAGATACTCCGGTATGAGAGCGAAGGCTCTTCGCAGCACCTCCGGCTTGCGGGTGAAGAAAGCACTCAGATCGACGGGCACAAAAAGCCATTTGTGTGGATTCACCACGATCGAATCGGCGTCCTGACACCCTTCGAGGACGAACTGCATCTCCGGCAGAACGGCAGCGGCTCCACCGTAGGCGGCATCAACGTGAAGCCAGAGCTTCTCCTGCCGACAGATCTCGGCGATGGCCCCCACCGGGTCGATGCTGGTGGTCGAGGTAGTGCCGACGGTAGCCACAACACAGAAGGGCAGCCATCCTTCCTGACGGTCCTCGATGATCGCCTGCGCCAGGGCGTCGGGTAGCATGCGATACTCCGCATCTACAGGGACCTTGCGCACCCCTTCGGTGCCGATGCCCAGGGTAATGGCCGATTTCTCGACCGAGGAATGAGCCTGCTCTGACGCATAGAGGCGCAGGCGAGACACTTCGGCCCGGCCGGCGAGCCCCTTTTCGCGCACCTGCAACCCCGGCACCTGCTCGCGGGCGGCGGCGATGGCATGCATCGTGCTCACCGAAGCCGTGTCGTAGATGATGCCCCAGAACCCGGACGGCAACCCCAGCATCTGCCTCAGCCAGTCCAAAGTCACCTGCTCGAGCTCCGTCGACGAGGGGCAGGTTCTCCACAACATGCCGTTGATGTTGAAAGCGGCACTGAGCATCTCGGCAAGAATTCCCGGCCCACTGCCGGTGATGGCGAAGTAGGCAAAGAAATCGGGATGGTTCCAATGCGTCATTCCCGGCATCACCACCTGCTCCAGGTCAGCTACGATCGCGTCCATGGATTCGGCCGACTGCGGCGGCTGCTGCGGCAGGCGTGCACGGATGTCACCGGGGTGCACATCGGGGAGGACATGGCGCTTCTCGATGTCCTCAAGGTAGGCGGCTATCCAATCCACCAGTTGATGAGCATGGTGACGGAACTCTTGCACCGGCATGTCACTCAGCGATTCGGGACCAGCCATAGAGGGTTCACTCCTTCCCATTCGGCCCTTGCTTGAAGATATCAACCTGCGAACGCACTATTCGTCAGGAGCGGTCACCCGGAAGTCACCGCCCTCTCGCTTGAACGGCAGCTTGAGATAGTCGGGGCCGGGTTGCTGCACCGACGGACCGAGGCTGGCAATCAACCCCGATGGGATCGAATCTTGTTCGACGAAAATGTAGGGAATGAACCGATACCACCCCGGCGGAAGATCACCCGGCTTCAGGTCCATGTCGAGGCGTCGCGTCTTCGGTATCATGGTGATTTGTTCCTCGACTCGGGAGCCAGAAGCGATATCAACAACGCGTACAGTGTCCTTCCCGGAACCTATGCTGCGCAACAGCAGGGACATCCGCGGAAAGACGACTTTGACCACGCCGGAAACGGCCTGGAGGGTGATGAAGATGTGAAGTTGTCCTTCGAATGTAGTATCGACCGAGTCCGGGTCGACGCTCGTGCGCACATCGAGGATCTTCGGTATGTGTTTCACCTCTCGCAGGTTTCCGTCGCCATCCAGATCGCCATGGCCATAGAGGAACTCGCCCTCGCGCAGCAGCACCGTCGATCTGGCCAGGCGGTAGTTGGCGACATAGAAGTAAAGACCCAGGATGCCACTCGGCCGAAAGCGCCCGGGCTGCGGCGACAGAGTAAGCTCGAACCGGCCGAGCGAGTCCGTTCTTGTGCCCATGTTCACCTGTTCGAGCCAGACGTAGACATCGTCCGGCGGGGCACCGTCGCTCAGCCGCACCTGGCCACGGATCACCCTCTTCGGTGGCTGGATGCCGGCGTCGCCGAAAGGATTCGAGGTGCAGGCGGAGAAGACGAAGCCGCTGAGCAGGAGACACCGGCCAATGCGAGCGATTCGAATCATCTGTCGCCAAGAGGGCCGGGACCATCATGCCCGGCCCTGTCCGATATAGCTACTTCGCACTCCTCCCCTGCAGCTCGGCCGACACCCTCTCGACCTGCGAAAAAACCCGCAGGATATTGCCGCCCAGAATCTTCATGATGTCGTCTTCGGAGTGCCCCCGCTTCAGAAGTTCGTACGTGATCCTCGGCAGCTTGGTCACATCCTCCATGCCGACCGGTAAGTTCGAGACGCCGTCGAAGTCGGAACCGAGGCCGACATGGTCGACACCGGCTACCTGGATCACGTGCTCGATGTTGGCGATGAGGTCATCGATCGTCGCCGGCGGCAGCGGCTCCTTGGCATCCATCTGCTTCCACATCTTGTCCCACATGGAAAAATCGCCGTGGTACTTGTCGCGCACCGCCGTCAGAATGATGTTGGTGCGCTCTCCCCAGCGAGGGTTGAGGAAAGAAGATCCGAAGTTGATCATGATGACGCCGCCCTTCTCGGCCATCGCCTTGATCATGTCGTCGCTCATGTTGCGAGGCATGTCGGCGATGGCCCGGCTGGAGCTGTGGGATGCGATCACCGGCGCTTTGGAGACACGCATCACGTCCCAGAACGTGTCATCCGAGACGTGAGAGATGTCCACGATCATGCCGATGCGGTTCATCTCACGGATGATCTTCTCCCCCAGTTCGTTCAGACCGCCCCACTTGGGCTGGTCGGTGGACGAGTCGGCCCAGTCGTTGGTGTTGGAATGCGTCAGCGTGACGTAGCGAATTCCGAGACGATGGAACATGCGCAATACGGCAAGGCTGTTCTGCAGGGCGTGGCCGCCCTCCAGGCCCATCAACGCTGCAATTTTCCCCTCGCCGACGATGCGATACACATCCGACACGCTGGTGGCAAGCTGCAGCCTGTCGGGATGCGCCTGCACGGCCCGGAAAAGGGTGTCCATCATCTCCAGGGCACGCTTTGGGCCACCCTTCTTGGCATAGTCAGCGGCGACATAGATCGAGAAGAACTGAGCATCGAGACCCCCTTCCATCATCCGCGGGATGTCCTCGTGGCCGTCGGGCAGGCGCTTGCCGATATCCACTCCCTCATCGAGCATGCGCGAGGTCAGGTCAGAGTGCGTGTCGACCACGATGGCACGGCGATGTAGTTCCAAGGCCTTTTGCCAGATCGGGTCATCCTTCGATTGGGCATGCACGGTCGCAGCCAGGCAGAAGAGCAGAGAAATCCCCAAAGCCGGAAGTACGAAGCGCTTCATGAACCACTCCTTTCCTTTGGCATCATCACCCCGAATTCCATCTTGACCTTGTGGCGCGACTGTGACAGGACAGCCGCATCGTTTCCGTCACAAAACCCCAGCGATGCCAGAAGGTGCGCCGCCGCAGCGGCGACGCACCCCCCACGGATCGCATGTTGGGTTTCACAGTTTTGCAGCAGCCACAGTCTCCTGCCGGATACGGCCCAAGACCCTCCGGACTGTGCACTGCCCCCCGTGGAAGCCGGCTGCAAGTCCTCACTCGAATTCCCACCAGGCCTGGCCGTAAGCGGCCGTCGCTTCTTCCTCTTCCTCCTTCGGGCGTTCGGGCCAGCCGACACGCAGGTCATTCCAGTTCAGGAGTGTATTGAACACCAGCGCATGGCTGCCGTGGGTCTCCCAGCGCCAGAACGGCCGGTTGGCAAACAGCACGACGTGCCCCTTGCCCACTGGCACGTCCACCACCGCAGGCGTCCCGGCGATCTCCTTCTCCCCTTTCAGCATGCCACTGAGCAACACTTTTTTCTTGGCGAACGTGAGCACCACCCGCGGCACCTCTTTCTTCCAGACTTCGTCTTTGAACCAGTCCGGTGTCCTGAAGTCGCCTACCCTCTTGTTGATCTGGAACACCGGCCCACGGCTGAAGTAGACTGCCAGTGTGTCGGGATAGCCGTAGACGATGGGGCTCTTCTTGTCTTTGACCACAGCCTTGAGCACGCTGCCGCGCACCTGCAGAGTGCGCGTGCGCTTGATGCTGATGCGCTGAGTGATGGCAAAATCGATGGGGAAAGCAGCGGTGCTGCCCTCGGTGATGAAAACCCCACCGCGCTCGACGAACTCCTTGAGATGCTTGACACCGTCGTAGCCCATCCCTTTGCGCAGGTCGTCGGTCTGGTCGATGACGCCGATGTTCTTATACTCCTCCGTGCGCTTCCATGGGATGGGATCGCCGGCAACCGTGGTGCCCGCCACCAGTCGCTGCGGGTTGGCCCATGTTCGGGGCATGACGATGACGTCGAATCGCGACAGGTCGGTGGTTGCCAGATCCTGCTCAGCCAGGTAGGTGTACGGGATACCGATGCGGTCGAAAGCCAGGCGCCACCAGCCAGCATCCTGGGGCGTGGCGACCCATGAATGTACCAGTGCTACCCGCGGCACTTCGAGCTCATGGGTGGTCACCTGGGGCATTTTCGAGACGCCACGAACCTCCACCCCGAGTTCCCCGGCAGCGCTCGTCAGGCGCTGAGCAAGATCAGCCGGGTTCCCGTCCACCGGGATGATCAGCGTGCCGGCGTTGTACTTGCGCTTGCCCACCTGGAAAGCATCCTCGGCGGCCAACATGCGAAGGTCGTTCAGTTTGAAACGAAGGACGGCGACAGCGTCCTCCGTATTGTTGTTGATCACGAACGCCGCCTTGCCCTTCCCCTCCAGCCGGCCGGAAACCTGCACCGGCGCAGTGACCGGCGCCATGTCGGCCGAGAGGATTGTGGGATCGTCCACGCGGTACGCTTCTACCTGCCACAGGTAAGGTAATGTCCAGCCGGTATCGTCGTACGGCGGCGCGGCGTCCTTGGGGAACGACTGTTTATCCAGCAGGATCTGGACCAGGTTGCGATAAGGCTGGTCCATCCGGATGACGAACGACCCCTTCGGCGCGGTACGGGTCTTCGGCTTGCTTTTTCCGGCCTCTTTGCCATCGGTCGCCTGTTTCTTACCCTGCTTCTTTGCAGCGGCCGACCAGCGGAGCTTCTGATTGGCGACCTGCACCTCGATGCCCTGCTGCATGAGCAGATTGATGAGCTCGGCAGTGGCGATGGGGCGCCTCTGCCTGCTCGGAATCACCCAGGCGTGCGGAGCTTCGTCCTTGCCACGCTGGATCGCCTTCTTGCTCTTGATGTAGAAGTTCTCCACCAGCTCTTTGCCGTGATCGGCGGCGTACTTCAGGGCCAGCAGCAGGCCGCTTTCCATATAGTTGGTGTTGTTGCGGAGCGACCATGTCGTCTTCTTGAGCGGTGGGTTGGGACGGTACCATTCCCGCGATGTGCTGCGCTTCTGGAGTTTACGCTCCTTGGTGTCGGGGATGGAGTTTCCGAAGGTCTCGTAGAAGCGACCGATGGCGTTGCGGGTGTTGGCGATCCACATCAGGTAGTTTGCCGCCCACCCCGTGTAGAAGCCGTGCGTCCACACCCCGGGCATGCCGCGCTTCGTCAGGCCGGTCACCTCCTCGTGGGCGAAGTTGTGCCACTCATCAATGGTGATGGCATCGACGAACTCGTTATACGGGCCCGTACCCGTGGAAATGTAGAGATAGGGCACCGACTCGTGCAGATCGTGCATCACCGTCGGTTTCCAGTAGAGGAAAGATTTCAGCACATTGCGTGTCAGGGCCAGGCCAAGGCCGAAGCCATCGCGGTTGTTGTCGTGGGCAACGTAGTGCCCCCAGTAGACCAGGCTCGGCCCGACGTCACGGTGTGCTTTGCGGTACTTGTAGATATCCACGACGCGGTCGCGACCGTCCGGCTCGGTGACCGGTACGAACATGAAGATGACGTTCTTTCGGATCGCCTGAATCATCGGCGAATCCTCTACGGCCAGCCGGTAGGCCAGCTCCATGAGCATCTCCGGGCTGCCTGTTTCCGGCGAGTGCAGGCCGGCAGTGGCATAGTAGATCGGTTTGGCATGAGCGAGGATCTTCTTGGCCTCCTCGTCGCTGAGCTTGCGCGGGTCGGCAAGCCGGTTGAGATCGGTGCGATAGGAATCCAGAGAGGCGATCGTGGCTTCGTCCGCCACAACGACCTCGATCATCTCTCGCCCTTCCTCGGTCTTGCCGATGGTGCGCACCAGCACACGCGGAGAGGCAGCGGCCAGAGCGCGGAAATAGTCGTAGATCTCTTCAGCGTAGTGCAGCACCCCTGGTGCACCGATGATGGTACCGAAGTGCTGCAGCGGCGAAGGCACGCTCTGCGACAGGGGCAGGTGGTCTACCATCTCGTTGAGGAATCGCGGATCTGTGGTGTACTCCTTGATCTTCTTGCCATACGTCTCGTCCATCTGAGCGAACGCGGATGGCGAGAAGACGAGCAGGGAGAACAGGCTGACGAGAAGCAGACTGCGGGCTGATCGGGACATGACATCCTCCCTTCAGATAGTGGTGGGGTTTTCTCCATCTGGCCAGGCGGTGGGTGCCAGCGACACCCGGTGGGTCGACTGGGGCATTTCCGCGGCCGGATTGAATCCTCTTCCGTAATCTGATCGCCAGGGCTTCGCCTTCCGTTATGGGAAAGGCGTCATGAGTCCCTGGCTCCCCTTGAGTCGAAAGCGAACGCGAATGTTGGCAGGCATCTCAGAGGCCTTGCTACGGCGCCACATCAAATCGCGGGCATTCGATTCGACGGGCTGCGCCCGCTGCTGATCCGGCAGGCCGAGATAGCCGATCGCTTCTCCAACCAGGGTTCGGCGCGGAACCCGCAGGGGCGGAATGGCTGCCTCGTACCCTTCGATCTCCAGGCTGTCGGCGGCGCTGATGCGCACCTCCTCCCAGTTGATTTCTCTCTTTGAAGCAAGACCAATCGAGAGCCAGAGGGTATCGCTCTGCCGCCGCACCACTGATCTCAGGTTGACGGTGGCGCGAAGAACTCTCGCTCCAACGCTGTTGTGTTCAAACAAATAGAAGGGCACCTCTGGCTGGTTGTCGGTTTCCACTCCCAATCCTCGAATGGCAGCGGTGTTCAGCCCCAGCAGACCTGTTACGTTCCACTGAAATGCAGCCAGGTAGGACCGCCAGTCCGACGGCGGACTGGTGCGATAGAGTTTCGACCACCACGCTTCGGCCGGCAGGCTCGGACGGAGTTTGGCCACAACCTCGGCGGTGCCGTCCGGCATCATGCGAATGGTGAGGTTGCCAAACGCCGGCTCTTCCGCCCGATAGCGGCTCCAAAACAGGCCTTTCAACCGAAAATAATCCTCGCCGGTGCCGAATACCAGGCTGCCAAGAAAGGAGGCCACCAACATGGCCGCGACCCATGACGTGAGCACGGCCAGCGAGATGTGTGTGGAGGAATTTGGCTGTCCCCGCGAAGGGAACAGTCTCTTCGGCAACAAGAGGAAGATGATGAAGGCCAGGATAAGGCAGGCCCAGACCGCGCCCGTGCGAAAAAACGGCTCATCGAAACGCCCAAAAATCAGATTTAAGACCTGCGGCAGCAGGTAGAAGGGAGCAAAGACGGTGCTCAGGAAAGCCAGAAACCCGGAGCCTGGTCCGCGCACCGGCACAAACGCCGCCAGTCGCCGCAGCCAGCCTTTGGACAGCCACCAGACCAACACAGCAATGAGAATCAGACCCAGTGACGTGAAGACCCAGCCGGGAAGTCCCCAGCTCCGCTCGACAAACTTGAGGTAGCCTGCACGGGCCAGCAGAGCCGTGGGAAGATCCAGCAGCAGTAACACCGCCACAAGGTAGAAGAAAAGGGATCCGAGGGGTTGAAGCTCTCTTCGGCTCAGCCACAAGATGAGCAGGCCGCCTGCGACAGCCGTTGTCAGCACACCGCCGAAGGAAAACAGGATCTGGACGGCTGAGGAAGGTTGTGCCGCTACGTCGATGAAAGCCTTGGCGACCCCCGAAGGCGCTGTCGTCACCGGCAGCCACGGCCAGTAGAAGCCAATAAATCTGCCGCCAAACAACAACGAGAACAGACCTTCGCCCACGGCCGTGTGCAGGAGTGCCGTGATGCGGGTAGCGAAATAGGCGAAAACCGAAACCAGAACCAGAAGAACCAAGTGGCGGGTCGCCACCGACGGTTCGCTCCCCGTCGACCTATGAACGGCCGCAGTAGCCTCCATCAACTCCCTCCGTATGCAGATCAGTTGTGCGAAGCAGGCTGTGCCGGGCGCTTATTGCAGCTTCTTGAAATCGACGACCGGCGCGTTTGCGCTCTTCAGGCCGCCATAGCGCAGGCTGACCATGGCGACAATCTGCGATTTCTCGACGCCGGCCTGTAGCTGCTGGGCGATGAAGCCCTTCATCTCGCGTGCGCCGTTTTTCATGTCGCAGGAGCATTCGTTCAAGGGATCGGAGCAACCGCCACACTGGCACATGAACTGATCGGCGATCTCACGGACCTGGGGCACCAGGGCGGCTGGAACGGCCGAAGCGGTCTGGAATGTGCCAGCGTTCGAAGTCGCCACCGGCGGTGCGCTCGGACCTGAACTCAGTTTGAATATCAGAAAGCCCAGGAAAGCGCCGGCCGTCACCAGTGCTATCGCGTAGCTAAAGGGGACCGAGCGTCGCTGCGGCGCCCTCTCGGCGCTACGGCGGTAGACGATGGGCTCCCCGCAGCTCGGGCAGAAGTTGCTTTTCCTTGTCACCGTCTTTCCACAGGACTCACATTTCATGATGGACTCCTTTTGCTGTTTGGTTATTCTCAGTGCAGATTGAGCAACCTCCGGATGGGCACGCCGCAACTCCTTTCACCAGGGCCCGGCAGATGCAACCTGGCTCCGGCACTCCTACGCCTCCACCATCTCGCTTTTCGGCACTGGCTTCCCCTTCTCGACACGATTGCGCCGGAACAGCATGGCGAACTGCCAAAACTCGTAGCACTCCACGGCGAAGGGAAGAAAGCCAAGAAAGCCATACAACGGCATCTCAAACAGCTTCGGCCGGGAGAAGTAGGGTACGTCGTAGATCCACTTGGTGCCGGCCCAGTAGTTCCAAAACTCCCAGAGGAGACCACAGATCAGGCCCGCTGCAAACAAAGACAGCAGCTTCTCGATCCGGCCCTTTTCAAGCTCAGCAATCAGCGAACGGCCGCCGGCCAGGTAGTTGATAGGGTCGAGCAACAAGACAAAGCCGATCCACACGAACGCGAACAGGAATATGGCAATGTCTGCCGGCACGAAGACCGGAACAACCGTAAACAGCAGCCCGACCACGATCAGCACAGCCAGACTGGTCCGAGAAAACCGCACTGCTGGCACCCTTACCTTCCGGAACCAGCCAGCCAGGTCGATCACCTCACTGGTGAGCAGGATCCCGGGCAGAACAGTGGCAAAGGACCAGAAATAGCCCAGAATACGGAGCGGTATGCTCTCGGGCAGGTTCACGTAGTGCCAGTTCCGCAGATGAAGATTGTATGCCTCGAAAAGAAACCATACCGCGATCGAGTATGGCAGCATGAAAGCGAACAAGCCCCGCCGGTCGTGGATCCACGAGGTACCCGACAGGCGGAAAATCAGGCCGTCCAGAAAGAGGATGTAGCCAGTCCAGACGATGGGAGTGAACCATGAGTAGACTGGCTCGACCTTGGCGAACATCAGTGGCTCGGCGACGAAGATGATCGCCAGCCCTATCCAGCCATAAACAGGCATCTGTTGCCTGCCCCCGCGTTGCGCACTTCGACTCAGTTCCGTCATCTCACCCGGCCTTCCCTTTCGAATGAGGTTTTTGTTGTCCGATTCAGTTGCTACGCAATCGGTCTTTAAGGATACGTTCGAAGCGAGGTCGATAGATCAGATCGAAGACGTCCTCTTTGCCTGGAAAAAGATTCAGCGCAAAGCGGCGCGCCGCTTCGATGAGCTGCATCGCCTCGATCGCACTCATCTCCCCCTGTGCCAGAGTTGCGCTCGTTAAATCCACAACGACTCGCAACATGCGAATCTTGCGATTCTCCTCAGCAATCTCGGCAGGTGTCGGCCGTTCGTTCATCTCAGCTTCCTGATCGATTTGCTTCACCAGGCATGGAATCAACAACAAAGCGAACACTGTTTGGGTTGTTAGGTCCCAGGATTCGCTCTCGCTGCGAAGCCGAAGCTCCTGCGGCTCGGAACCGCTCGACATGGGCTTCCGTAAAAGTAGCAGCCCGGGACGTTGGACCCATCTTGGCGGAGCTCCGATGCGTCTTTTCCTCTACGTTCTCGTTTCGATACCACTTCTGCTTACCTTTCCGCCTGCCAGCGCGCAGGACAGCACGTTCACCCGCATCGATTCAACCCAGAACGGGGTGGCGCTCCTTCTCTCCGGGCTTACGCCGGAAGAACGCGAGCGCTTCATGCGCAGATGGAGATTCGTCACTGGCGCACTGATCGATATCCGGACGGGCCAGACAGACACAAGCGTGAACTTTACGCTGCGGTCGCAGCCACTGGCGCTCACCAGGGAAGAACTGGAGCAGATCCGGCCGCCGCGCGACTTCGTCGGTGAGGAGCTCTATCGCCGCCAGCTCGGCACTGTCCCTCCCCTCGATCTCAACCCCTTGATGCAAAGCGGCGCGCAGCTTCTCGCCAAAGCCATTTCCTCTCGCAAACGGCCCGGCCGTATCACGACGACTCCTTCCCCTCTCGAGGCCGACGTTCTGGCCATGCTGTGGCGCAACGGGCCGGCGACGCAAGGCGACATCTACGCCAGCCTCGACACCGTCTGGCGCATCACCGCTCAAGATCTCGATCATCTCCTGGCACAGATGGTCAAAAAAGGGCTGCTCGATCGCAAGAAGATCTCTCCAGAAAACACGTTCACCATCTTGACGCCCGTCGGGGCCATGGCGATTGAGAAAAGCAGCCTCAATCGCAAGAACGTCAACTACCTCTACTGGCCCATCATCGACAGGCGGAAGCTCATCACCTATCTCGACGCCCAACTCTACCTTGCCAGCAGCGCGGCTCCCGTCGCCGGTGACGGCCGGGCGGCGTCGTACCAGCGGGCTCTGCTGGAGACGCTCTACCGGCTCAGCGTTTCTGCCACACCCTGACCGCCACAGCCCTAAAGCCAGCCGTTGTCCAAATACCACTGCGCTGTCTCGCGAATACCCTGCTCCAGCTCAACACCCGTCGAAAAATTCAATTCCTGCTTCGCCCGGGAGGGATCGCAGACCCAGTAGCGCTGTTTCATCTCGCGCACCTTGTCCCGACTGAGCAGAGCCGGGCGACCACTGATTCTGGCGTAAGCCTCACTGGCGTAAGAGACCGCATCAACCAGCCAGACCGGGACATTGATCGACCAGGGACGCACGCCGAAGCTTTCAGCGATGAGGTTTCCCAAATGCCTCCAGGTGACCGGCTCCGGATTGGATAGGTAATAGACCCTGCCACGGCTGCGATCGGACGAGACCGCTGCTACAAGTCCGCGCACAAGATCCTCCACATGAATCAGGCTCAGGTAACGGTCCCCTCCAGTGGGATGAAGCAGAACACCGCGGTGCACCTGACGGAAGTAGACAAAGAGATCACGCTCCCGCGGGCCGTACACCGCCGGTGGCCGCACCACCGTTACGGGCAGGCGCTCGCCGTAGTGCCAGACGACCTCTTCCGCCCGAAGCTTGCTGATTCCATAGCTGGACACCGGTTTGGGTTCTTCTTCCTCGCTGAGCAGGTGGCCGTCGGCGCTGGGGCCGGCAGCCGCCAGGCTCGACACCAGCAGAAAGCGCTGCAAATCTGGGGTGTGCCGGGCCGCAGCTTCGAGCAGATGGCGCGTTCCGTGCTCGTTGATCCGCAGGTAATCCGCCAGCGTCCGCGCTTTGGTCGCCCCAGCCAGGTGGTAGATCACGTCGACCCGGTCAACGGCAGGCGCGAGCGAGTCGGGTTCGAGAAGATTCCCCTGCACATACTCAACGCCTGCAATCCCCTCCGGCAAGGCACGAGTGTGGACGAGGCAACGAACGCCCAGGCCTGAGGACAGCAGCCGTGCAGTCAAATGACTTCCGATGAATCCAGCCGCTCCGGTGACCAGTACTTTCATTTGCCGTCGTGTGTCTCCAAATCGCTGTGATTGTAGCAATTTTTCGGTTAAGAATCAAGGAGTTTGGTTGTCTCGGAATCTTATCGGGCTGTAACTTTTCGTTTGCTTTCTTCTTTGTCGATGACTATATTTAGCGGATTCATTCTTAAAGAGGAGGGAAAGCCTTGGCCGACCTTTTCAGCAAATGCTACAACTTCACACGAGCCAGACAGGCGATGGAGGAGGGTTGGTACCCCTACTTCAAAGCCATCGATTCCGGTGCCAGTACGCGTGTCATCATCGATGGCAAAGAACTGATCATGATCGGCTCGAACAACTACCTCGGCCTTACTCAAGATCCGCGAGTCAAGAAAGCCGCGATGGAAGCGGTCGAGAAGTACGGCTCCGGGTGCACAGGGTCGCGATTCTTGAACGGCACCCTGACACTTCACGAAGAGCTCGAAAGCCAGTTGGCCGATTTCATGCAGAGAGAGGCCGCGCTGGTCTTCTCCACAGGGTTCCAGACCAATCTCGGCACCATCGCCACACTGGTCGGAAAGGACGACCTGATCTTCGCCGACCGTGACAACCATGCCAGCATCGTCGATGGCTGCAGGCTGTCGTTCGGCCGCACCATCAAGTACAGGCATAACGACATGGAGGACCTTGAACGGAAGCTGGCAGCCAACCCGAACTCCGGGGGCAAACTTCTGGTCGCAGACGGCGTCTTCAGCATGGGCGGCGATATCCTAGACCTGCCTCACCTGGTCAAGCTGGCCAAGAAATATGGCGCCCGCACGATGGTCGATGATGCACACTCGATCGGCGTACTCGGGGCACACGGCCGTGGCACTGCCGAACATTTCGGTCTCGAAGATCAGGTGGATCTGGTGATGGGTACCTTCAGCAAGTCCTTCGCCTCCCTGGGCGGGTTCATCGCCGGCGAAAGTCGGGTGGTCGATTATGTCAAACACCACGCTCGCGCCCTGATCTTTTCAGCCAGTCCGACGCCGGCCGCTGTCGCCGCGGTTCTGGCAGCCCTCGAAATCCTCCGTAACGAGCCTGAGCGCCGCGAGCGCCTGTGGGCCAACGTGCGCAAGATGAAGCAGGCCTTCGACGAGATGGGGTTCAACACCGGCAACACCCAGACGCCCATCATCCCCATCATCATCGGTGACGACATGAAGACCTTCGAATTCTGGCGCGAGCTCTACCAGAACGGCGTGTTCGCCAACCCGGTGATCAGCCCGGCAGTACCGCCGGGACAGTCACTCATCCGGACCAGCTACATGGCCACGCACAGCGACGAAGAGCTCGACACCGTCCTCCAGGTTTTCGAGCGCATCGGAAAGCGCATGGACATCATCTGAGGGAGGGCTTTTTCCAAAGAACCCTGATCCACCGCGAGGCCGTTGGTCAACACCATCGGCCTTTGTCTTTTTGGGACGAATCGGAGGCAAAATGGTCCAAATCGAAGCCGTTGCATCGGGGAAGGATCGCAAGACTTTCATCCTGTTTCCGTGGCGCATCTACCAGGGTGATCCCAACTGGGTGCCGCCGCTGATCCTCGACATGAAGAACATGCTCAACCCGAGAAAAAACCCCTTCTTTCTCCATGCCAGAGTGGAGCTGTTTCTGGCCAGGCGCAACAGCGAAGTCGTGGGACGTGTGGCGGCCATTGTGAATGACAATCACAACCAATTCCACAATGAAAAAGCGGCCTTCTTCGGCTTCTTCGAGAGCATCGACGATCCGGACGTGGCGGCAGCGCTGCTCGAGCAGGTGGAGGAGTGGGGCCGCCGGGAAGGCATGTCGGTCGTGCGCGGGCCGATGAACTTTTCGACCAATGACACCTGCGGCCTGCTCATCGACGGTTTCGACTCGCCCCCTGTCATCATGATGCCTTACAACCCGCCCTACTACATCGATCTTTTGGAAAAAGCCGGCTACACCAAGGCCAAGGATCTCTATGCCTACTTCATGGACCACAAGACGCCGCTATCCCCGCGTGTGGTCAAGGTTGCCGAGAAGGCCATGCACGACGAGGGGCTGACGCTGCGCAGCCTGAACATGAAAGAATTCGATGCCGAACTTGCGCGTGTCAAGGCTATCTACAACTCGGCCTGGGAACGAAATTGGGGGTTTGTGCCCATGACAGATGAGGAATTCAGCCACATGGCCAAAGAGCTCAAGCCCATTGTCGATCCCGATCTGGTGTTGATCGCTGAAGTGGGTGGCGAGCCGGCCGGATTCGCCCTCTGCCTGCCGGACTACAACCAGATTCTGCGCCGAATCAACGGCCGGCTGCTGCCGTTCGGCATCTTCCGCCTGCTGTGGAACAAACGCCGGATCAATGGCCTGCGCGTGCTCACCCTGGGGGTGACCCCCAAGTACCGCCAGAGTCGGGCCATCGCCCCAAGTTTTTATCGCAGCATCTACGAAGTCGGCATAAGGAAAGGATACGTCTGGGGGGAGTTTTCGTGGATATTGGAGGACAACGTCCTCATGAATCGCGCCCTGAAGCTGTTGGGCGCCAGGCACTACAAGACCTACCGCATCTACGAGAAGGCGTTATGATGTCCAGTCAGGCTGCTCTTCTGTCAACTGCCTTTTCCCCTGTTGGGGCATACTCTGCTACTCAAGCCAGTAGAGGATCCGCCCACACCCCTCGCAAGTGATGATCTCCTGTTCAGACCGCCCACGAGTCGTAACCGCCGTTGGTAGCCGCATGAAGCAGCCCAGGCAGGTGTCGTGTCTCACCGGCACGATGGCGCGCTTGTAGCGCGCCCGCAGCCTTTCGTAGGTATAGAGAAGCGGCTTGCTGAGTCTGGCAGCCAGCTCGCTGCGCGCCTCTTCCAGTTTGGCCTTGCCCTCGATCTCGAAGCCGAGTTGCTGGACCTCATTGATTTCCCGCATCATGAGATCGAGATCCTGCAACTGCACCAGTATGTCAATCTGCTTATTCCGCTGTTCGGTCATCGTCGAATACCTCGAGGAATTCTCTATAGGTCGTAACTTTGGCCAGCTGTTCACGCTTGGCCGCGTCGCTCAAGGTTTCCACCAGCTTGCCAAGGATGGGTAGATAGCGGTTCTCTTCCTCGATCGGCGGGGCCAGGACCATGAAGATGAGATACACGGGCTCGTGGTCCACGGCATCGAAGTCGATTCCCTGCCGCGAATGGCCGAAGGCGATCATCACTTCGCTGGCGGCCGTGGTGCGACCGTGCGGGATGGCCACTCCTTTGCCGATGCCGGTGCTCCCCAGGCGCTCTCGCTGCCTCAGCATGCTGAGCAGGATCTCCCGGTTCTTGATAAACTGCGCCCGGACGAAGCGGTCGGCCAGCTCGATCAGCGACTCATCCTTGGTTTTTGCCTTCAGGTCTGGAACAAACAACTCCTCACGGAAGTAGCGCTTCAGTTCCTTTTGTTCCATTTTTCCTCCGCCCGACCCGACGGGGTCGTCCATCTCAGTGCGCACCAGATTCACGTTCAATCACCTTCCGCAAGGCCGGAACCACGTAGACGTTTTCGAGGTTCAGCCTGCTCAACTCTCTCGCAATGATCTCGACTTTACGCGCCGGGGTCAGGTCGCGATGCACGATCAAGACCTGCTCGCCCTTCACCCTGCACAAGCCGCCGACAAAGTCACCACGTTCATAACGCACTCGGATCGACAAGTCTCCAGCCAGTTTTTCGATCATTTCGAGCAGCTGTTCGCTTTTCATCAGAGGTATTGGTGCAGTTTCTTCCGGCGGATGATTTCGACGAGATCCTTAACCTCCTGCGCACGACTCCGTGCGCAAACCAGCAAAGCGTCCGGCGTGTCCACAATGACAAGATCTTCAATGCCGACCGCGGCGACCAACCTGTCCGGGGCATCGATCAGACAGCCGCGCACGTCTTTCAGTGCTACATGGTCACCGGTACGGGCGTTTCCGGTCTCGTCCTTGGGTGCCAGATTGTAGACCTCCTCCCAGCTCCCCAGGTCCTTCCAGCCGAAGTCGCCGCGCAGCACCATCACGTTCCTGGCATGCTCCATCACCCCGTAGTCGATTGAAATGCTGCGGATCTGGGCATACACCCGCTCCACCACTTCCTCCTCCTGGGGGGTTCCAATGGCTTTCTCGATTTCCAGGAGGCCATCGTGGAGCTGAGAAAGCAGCTCCTCGATTTCGTGCAGGATTGTGTCGACGCGCCAGAGAAAAATGCCGCTGTTCCAGAGGAAGTCGCCGCTGGCGAGAAAGCGCTTCGCCGTCGCCAGGTTGGGTTTCTCGGCGAAGGTTTTCACCCGGTAGGCTTGTGCACCATCGATCTCGATGGGATCGCCCTGGTACTGGATGTACCCGTATCCAGTGGCCGGATAGGTTGGTTCGATGCCGATGGTGATGAGAGCCGAGGTGTCGCGGGCGACCTTTTCGCCGGCACTCAGGACGCGCCGAAAGGCGTCTTCCTTCTCGATGAGGTGATCGGCGGGCAGCACCACCATCACACCTTGCGGATCAACCCGCTTGATATGAACTGAGGCCAGCCCGATGCAGGGCGCCGTGTTCTTGCCCTTGGGTTCGACCAGCAGATTTTCCGGCTTCAGGAATGGCAGGTGCTCGCGGATGGCGTTGGCTTGGGTGCGGGTGGAAACGACGAACAGGTTCTCTGGAGGCACGAGGGGAAGCAGTCGATCGGCGGTCCGTTGGATCAGCGACCGGTCCTCAAAGAGGCGAAGGAGTTGCTTCGGCTTCTTCTCGCGGCTCTTGGGCCAGAAGCGCGTGCCGCTCCCACCGGCCATGATGACAGCGAACATGAGCGAAACCCTCCAGGCTATATGTGGACAACAAAAAAGGTCTCTATCCCCGGTGTCACAGCATCAAGCTGCCCAAGGATAGGACCTCAGCGTATTTGGTGTGGCTCGTGGAAATCACCCATCTCGTGCATTTCCATATAGGAAAAAGGTAGCAAAACGGGCCTCAAAAATCAAGGGATTTGTTGGCCGAGTGCCACAGCTGTGAGCGCCACATGCGCCGCAGGTGTTGGGCGGTCGCCCTGCCCACCAGCCCCGGATGCCGCCGGGCGATCTTCCACAGGAGTCCAGCGTCGAGCTCGCCTCGCAACAGAGGAGGCACGAGTTCAGGCTCCAGCCCGGAAAGCAGCGCCACCTTCTCGTCCCACTGTTGGTCTGTGTATTTTGACAGTCGTTGGTTCAACGTCCACCCGACTGCAAAGGTTCGGCCGTGTCTGCGCCGCCAGCCCTTGTCAAACTCTCGCAGCGCCGCGCTCGATACATCGCCCGAACGCACACAGCGGGCGGCGACATCACCCGCCAGCCTGCCGAGATCGATTGCATAACGGATGCCCTCGCCGACGAGTGTGGAGATGAGGCCGGCCGCGTCGCCCACGGCGATGACTCCATGACCGACGGCAGTGGGAAGTGGCGGCTGGCTAGGGATCGTGCCGATGTGCAGCTCGATCGGGCTGGCACCGGCGAGAGCACCGTCCAGGATGTCGGAGCGCTGAATCAATCGGTCGAGATAGCGGCGGGGATCGTCCTTGGTGTCAGGCCGAATCATGCCGACCCCAGCCCGCAGGCGGCCGCCGCCGCGCGAGAAAAGCCAGGCATACCCGGCGGGAGCGACCTGGCTGCCGAACAGAAACACGACGTGATGATCCGGCCAGTGAGGCGCGTACAGATCGTATTCGGCCCCCAGACCGTAGCGAGTCAATGGGCCGGCGAGGCCGGCCTTTCGGGCGATGATGCCCCGTGCACCGCTGGCATCGATCACTACACGTGCCGGCCACTTCTCCAGCCGTCCGTTCGCCACGGCCTCCACGCCAGTGACGGCATCCGCACGGAAAATGGGCCTCTGCACGATCGTATGTAAGCGAATGACTGCCCCGGCCGCCACCGCCTGCTCGGCCAGGTACTGATAGAGGCCGCGCACGTCGAGAACGCAGGCCACAGCTTCGGGGTACTCGAAGACAGCCTCCCGGGAGGGCGACAAAAATCTTCCAGTGCGGATGGGATGCATGAAGCGCTCGGGGATGCCAAGAGCGCGAAGTTTTTCGATCCAGCTGCCACCGCTTGTGTGGATGGGGTAGCCGATTTCCTTGCTCTTCTCGAACACGACCACCGAGGCACCTGCCGCAGCAGCGGCTGCCGCCGCGGAAAGCCCCGCCGGCCCGCCGCCCACGACGATGACGTCTACGCCGCCCAGCTCCATGGCTCTGTCAACTTAGCTCAAAGATCAAGGTGTTTGCACACAAACAAAAGCACCCGACCTGATGCCGGGTGCCTGGAAGACATGCGCCTTTCTGTTCCCCACCTTATGCCAAGACCGAGTCCAGCTTCTCGGTGATGACTTTCTTGGGCACAGCGCCGATGATCTGCTCGGCCACTTTTCCGTCTTTGACGATCAAAAGAGTTGGAATGCTGCGAATGCCGAAGCGCGCGGCGACATTTGGATTGCTATCCACGTCCAGCTTCCCCACTTTCACCTTGCCCTCATACTCGCTGGCGATTTCTTCGACTGCCGGTGCAATCATTTTGCAGGGCCCACACCAGTCAGCCCAGAAATCGATCAACACGGGTACATCGGATGAAAGAACCTCCTGCTCAAAGTTTTGGTCCGTAATTTCAACCAGGTTGGCCATCTCGGATCTCCTCTACGTATTCAGAACGAGCACTCCGATCGTAAGCTGTCGGCGTTCAAGTTACGTACCGGTGTGCAAAATTTCAAGGTCTTTTTGCCAGGGCTGCCAATCTAACACGGCCCCGACAACTCCCTATTCCCAGGGAGCTACTTGCGCAGAAAAGCGAGCCCCATGCCGAAGGTCGCACCGGCTGTGGTGTTGCGGCCGCTGACGATCTGCTCCCACAGCACGGAAAGCTCCACCCGTGGCGACGCACGGTAGACGAGCTGCACCTGCGCTTTGGCAAAGTCTTCCAGCCGCCCTGTACCAATCAGGCTACCCGTGGAGCCCAGGCCCGGATCGATGAGGCCGGCCTTCTCAGCAAAAGCCCGCACGCCGTATAGTTTCACCATGGCAAGCACAGAGCCGCCGAGATCGTACCCCAATTCCGCGGCGAAGGGAAGTTCGTCCACCGGGGCTCCGCTGCGCGCTCGGTAGCCGACTTCCAGACTGACATAGCCCCGATACTTCAAGATCGATCTGCCTGCCAGCAATAACATCTCGAAATCAGTCTGTCCGTCACCCAGCGGTGGCGCACCGCCGAGTTTTTCGGGAGAGGTCTCATACCCCGGCGCCACCTTCAGACCGAATTGCAACGACAGCACATAGGGTTGGGTCGCCAGACCGTACTTGAGACCCAGGTAAAGATCGGCCAGACCCGCACTGCGACTTACAGCCATACCCGACCGGTAGGTGAGGCGCTTGTACGGCGCTGTTGCAACCAGCGTTAGAGTGCTAGACAGGCCATACTCTCCATAGGCATAGACCCCGAAGTCCTCGAACTGGCCGTTGCTCCCGAGTCGCTGCCTGACTCCTTGCAGATCGTAGAAGTCTTGCGCCAGAAAGAGGAGCAGGGTGGTCTTGACGTAGAGCCCTCCCGGGCGCTGCAACCAGGCCCCGGCATTGGCAGGAACTGCAGAAACGATCCATACCAGCAGCAGCACTGCCATCCGGCACCTGCCGGAATGTGCGACCGAAACCGCTCTCCGTTTACCTGTCCGGGGCGGGCACGACTTCATCGGGTCTCTTTGGGATGCAAAGGTTGCCGCGCCTGTACCAGAGAGCCGATCCCCATGTAGAAGAAGCCGAATTGGAAAAGCACGAAGAAAGGCAGGGAGAAGTACGCCCCGCGCAGGAGGAAGTAGACAAGTCCTGCCGTGAAGTAGAGCCCCATGCCGATTTCCAGAAAGGGGAGCAAGGTCGACGAGCTGCGGTAGCTCCGGGTCCGCCAGTCGTCCCGGCGGTGCTCGATCCGATACTTCGGCGTGCGCTTGAACTCGCCGCGGCGCTTGAACAGGGCTTCGACCACCGCCTTGGCGTTGTTGAGGGACATGCCGATGCCGAGCGCCATCAGAAAGGGAAGGTAGCGCCACCGCCCGCGGCGGCGGCCGACGGCGTGCCGCTCGGCGACGTCGTAGTAGATCATAACCGATAGGCTGGACGAAAAAAACATCGCGATGTAGCCGTAGAGCATCCACTTCCAGCCGAGCGCAAACTGTACTTGCAACGCCGGCAACAGCAGCATCGCTGGGATGGCCATGAGAAGATAGCTGAAGTTGCTGCAGAGATGGACCGCCGCCTCCAGGCGCACTTTCCAGGGAAGATCGCTGCGCAAGATGCCGGGGAGCAGTTTTCGCGCCGTTTCCACGCTGCCCTTCGCCCAGCGATGCTGCTGCGTCTTGTAGGCAGAGATCTCAACCGGTAACTCCCCAGGCGCCACGACGTCGGGAAGAAAGACGAACCTCCAGCCGGCGAGCTGGGCCCGATAGCTGAGGTCGAGGTCCTCTGTGATGGTGTCGTATTGCCAGCCTCCGGCGCTGAAGATGGCTTCGCGCCGCCAGACGCCGGCCGTGCCATTGAAGTTGAAGAAACGTCCGGAGCGACTTCGCGCCGTGTGTTCGATGAGGAAATGACCATCCAGGAAAATCGCCTGTACGCGGGTGAGCAAGGAATAGTCTCGATTGATATGCCCCCAGCGCGCCTGCACCATGCCGATCTCCGGGTCGTGAAACTGCGGCACGATGGCACGCAAGAAGTCCGGAGCAGGCACGAAGTCGGCGTCAAAGACGGCCAGCAGATCGCCGCGTGCGCGCAGGAGGCCGAACTGCAGTGCCCCGGCTTTGTACCCCGTGCGGTCGTTGCGGCGCAAATGCTCGATCTGCCAACCCTGGGCCCTGGCTCGGGCAACCGCGACAGCCGCCACCTCGAGGGTCTCATCCGTCGAGTCGTCCAGAACCTGGATCTCGAGGCGATCGCGCGGGTAGTCCAGGCGGCAGACCGCCTCGATCAGCCGCTCAACCACGTATTTCTCATTGTAGATAGGCAACTGTACCGTCACCCGCGGCCAAACCGCAGGTTCCGGCGGAGGCGGCGCCTGCCGGCGCCGGTGTTTGAAGAACAGATAAAGCAAGAAGTACTTGTGCAATCCGAAGAAGGCTAGCGCCAGTAATCCTGCTGCATAGAAAAGGATCAGAATCAGATTCAGAGAGTCCATACGCGTCCAGCAACCTCGGTTCGCAGGTTCCGCGGCCCGTTCCCATGGAGTCGATCTAGAACCTCAACTCGTACACGGAAACAGTTATTCCCACCCCGAGGTCGTGCGCAGCGCAGTCCGTCAGCGGACTTTCACGGCGGTTCCGTAGGCCAGAAACTCAGACGCGCCACTCATGATCGCCGATGTGGTGAAACGAAAATTCACAACGGCGTTGGCACCCTGCCTTTCGGCGTCGGCCACCATACGCCGCATTGCCTCTTCTCTGGCCTCGGTCATCATGCGGCTGTAATCGCGCAGCTCTCCACCGATGATCCATTTGAGCAACGCGCCGATGTCACGAAAAAGGTTCTTGGAACGCACGGTGTTACCCCGTGCCAGCCCAACCACCTGGTAGATCTCTCTTCCTGGAACGTCGGGAGTGGTGACGACAATAACCATAGTATCCTCCTACCGGGTTTGAGGTTGTCTCAGAACTGGCGTTTCATCGTTCCCGGATCCAGGCGGCGATGTCGGCGATGACGCGGGCATCGACATGACCGGAACGCTGATATTCCTGCGGCGTTGCCTTCCCCTGCCCGGTCATGAATAGATGGTTCAGATCCGGGTACAACTTGAAGCTGGCATTCTTCTTGTCGCCGATCGCCTTCTTCCACAGGTTGAAGTCCTCGGTCGTTACCTGGTAGTCGCGCCCTCCCTGGAGGATCAGCATAGGGATGGAGAGCTGGCGGGCGACAGCCACTTCGTCTCTCTTTTTCAGATCGTAGAAGTAGGCCGCCGGCGCACCGAGCATCGACTCCTGCGGCGGAAGCTTGCCCTGGATGAGTTTTTTGAGCTTAGCGATCAGGGTGTCGTACCTGGCCTGTCCGGCCGCCTGATCCAGAGAGGCAATGTACTCGATCTGCTCGAGCGTCACCACGCCCAGAGGCCTGGCAGCCGCTGCAAGCATAATGACGCCCGCGAGTCTGCCATCGCGCAGGGCGATTTCGGGCGCCAGGATGGCTCCCAGACTGTGTCCGAGCAGGAAGACTCTGGCGGAGTCGATCTCCGGCCGTTGGCGAAGCAGGCGAAGAGCGGCCAGGGCGTCCTCGATGACCTCATTCTCGACGGTGACCTGGATGCCCTTCATCTGATCACGATACACTCGGGTCCTCTTGTCGTATCGAAGCACAGCGATACCCTGAGAGGCCAAACCCCAGGCCAGGTCGCGAAAAGGTCGATTTGGCCCAATCGTCTCGTCGCGATCGTTGGGGCCGGAGCCGTGAACAAGCACCACGCCAGGGTACGGCCCCTCGCCCACTGGGATGGAGAGCGTTCCGGGTAGCTTCCAGGGCTCGGTGCCGATCGTTACATCGACCTCGCGAAAGGAGTTGCGATCAACGTAGGCCGGCGCGTTGTACGGTGGCGGTTCCGCCGGCAGAAACCAGAGGCCGCTGACCTTGCGGTCGGCGCTGAAGACGACTCGGACCTTGAGGGTGGCCTTCTCGAACTTGGAGGTCAGGTCGACGATGTGCAGGCCCTGCTGCTCCTGTTGTTGTTCGGAGAGAATTGCTTGAAATTTGCCTGCCTGTGACTGCACACCCTGCCAGGTTTCAGCCAGTTTGTTTCCGGTGAAGTAGGCAGCCATACGTTGGTCCAGCATAGCCTGAGCTTCGCTCCATCTCTCCTGGCGCAGATCGTTGAGAAACTGCTCTGCCAGCCGTATCCATTCGTCCTGCGATGGCGGCGCCGCCTGGGCTGCAGTTTGCCGAGGCGCTGCCGAGACAGAAAGCAGTGCGATAAAGATCAGTAGCAGGAGCCGTAGGGGTCGAATATGAGTCATGGCATGTCCTCCGGTTTACTTTCCACGTGGCCACTTCTCGCCGACCCGCGCGAAGCGGCCGCATTCGGGACGGGTCCCGTCCACGGCGGATTCAGGATGGAACAGACCGACATCATGGCTGCGATTACTTCGATGATCCAGCCTCATACTCCTTGCCCAGGGCGGTCAGTCCGGCGAGCGTACCGAGCCCCATGGATTCCACTGCCGTCGAAGGCACGACCACCAGGGCCCCCTTCTCTTTGAGACCCTCGTAAAGCATGTTCATGGCACGCAAGTGCAATGCGACTGGATTGCCGCGGTACATCTCGGCGGCTTCGGTGAACTTCCCGGCGATCTGGCGCTCGGCATCCCCGAGAATGACTCGGGCCTGACGCTCGCGCTCAGCCTGCGCCTGACGGCTCATGGCATCCTGCAACAGATCAGGAATCACCACATCCCGGATCTCCACCGCCTGTACGGTAATACCCCAGGGCTCGGTGCGGGCATCAATGATCTCCTGCAGTTGCTGGTCGAGCTTCTCGCGCCCGGCAAGCAACTCCGCAAGGTCCGTCTTGCCGATGATCTCGCGCAGGGCCGTTTGCGCCGCCCAACTGATGGCCTCGCGATAGTTCTCCACTTCCAGGGCCGCTTTCTTCGCATCCCACACCACCCAGAAAAGCACGGCGTCGACGTCCACAGGCACAGTGTCCCTGGTAAGCGTTTTCTCGGCAGTGAACGAAGTGGTCATCACACGCTGATCGATCCACATCACGACCCGATCCACCAGCGGGATCACCCACAACAGGCCGGGTCCGATGGCACGATGGAAATTTCCAAAGCGCAGAACGATGCCCTTCTCCCACTGCTTGACGACTTTCGGCGACAGCGCCGCGATGTATCCAGCGACTATGCCGCCCAAGAAGTACCAGTTGCTCAGCTGCTTCCACGCAAGCCAGTAGCCCGCCGCGGTCACCACAAGAAAGATGAGCACAGCAAGAAAATTGACGTGAGCGATACGCCTGCGTATCCAGGCTCTGTTTTTGGTCTCCACCGGCTGGAGCTCGTCTTCGTACGCCATGATACCCTCCTGCTGGGTTTTCATTCCGCGCGATTCTGTGGTTTCTTGTACAATGACCTCATCTTCTCCATGGCCTCCTCCGGCTCGAATCCGAATTGACGGAGTTGCGCCAGGAACGCTCCGCAGAGACTTGTGAGCTTGGCGTCTCTCTCCTTATCGGTGAGCACGGGGCCTCGGACATGCACGAATGTCCCCACCCCCTGGCGGCGCTCGATGACGCCCTGGCGCTCCAGCTCAGCATACGCCTTGGCCACGGTATTGGCGTTGATCTCCAGGTCGACTGCCATCTGGCGCACGGTTGGGAGCTGCTCCCCTTCCTGCAGGCGCCCTGTGGCAACGAAGTGCTTGACCTGCTCGATCAGTTGAATGTAGATCGGAATGCCGCTCTTGTTGTCGATCTGAAGATGCACCAGGGAAACTCTCTCCGCCATCGAACTGCCACGCCTTGATCATGTAATTCCACTAGTGTACTACGACACTAGTACAATTTACGAGCTCCGCTGACAAAGTCAAGGACTTTTTGCGATAATGGCTCACTGCACGTGCTCATCTTGTGCTGTGGAGTCAAGGCAAGAAAAGAGGCGGTCGCTCACAGCTGCGATCTTTGTGCCAAGGGGAAACAACTCGGCAGGAGGGATTGGAATCTGGTGGTCGCCTCTGTTCGTTGGACTGTCGATTTGGGCCGCAGCTTTTTTGCCACCGGTTCCGACGCCAGTCCGGGAACAAAGAGAGGCGGGGCCGAGGCTGTCTGAAAAGGTGAGATGGAGTCTTGATTTGCCATTCCTGCGGAAGCAGGAATCCAGAAGAAGCAAGCTTTTGGGACAGCCCCGGCTTCCGCTTTTACTCAGAAGCCGAGCTGCAGGCGCACCAGGTGGTTCCAGCGCGGAATCTGGCCGGCGTACTGTCCCAGCTCTTCTCCATAGAAAGCATAGTCAAGTTGCAGCACGGAAAAATCGAGGCCGACCCCGAAGGTCGGGTAGCCCTGGTTCAGCCCGGCGCGAAGCCTGACGAAGGACAGAGCCGCAGCCGACGCCCCCATGTGCAGTTTTTTGAAGAAAGTGACATCGCCGTCGAAAGGCTCGTTGATATCAAGGGCGAGCACGACGTTCTTCACCAGGAACCCAAAACCTACCGGCAAGGAATACGATGCCCCAAGGCGCAACTCACTGTCGAGGCGGTCCGCCGGCGGCGGTGCCGTGCCTTGCCCATTCTTCCGTTCCCAGTTGAACCGGGTAGTCAGGAGATCGTACCAGGCGGCGCCGATCAGGAGCCGAGGGGTTGCCTGGTAGACCACTCCGAGATCGACACCGACCACAGAGCCCTGATAGACATCGAACTCCTCCCCACTCCCGAATCCCGCCAGTGACTTGGTCTTCCGGCTCACCCAGCGGTTTAGGTACTTGACCGTCAGGCCGGTCGCCAGATGACCTGGCAGCAGGTCGTCGGTGCCGCCGCTGAACGAGGCCATCACCTGGGCATCACCGCGGAATGCGAAATCAACGATCGGCACACCCGCTGCCCCCTGCAGAATCTCCGCGTCCACGATCGCCTGGCTGAAAACCCCGATCCCGAAGTTCGGTCGCACGTAGTTGATCGGCAGCGGCCCTTGAACCAGCAGATGTGCCGGCTCTAGAGCGTAGACCAGCGCCTCCGAATACAGCTCATTGCGGCGTTGATCCGAAAGCTGGTCGATGTTATCAATATCGTCCTTGTTGTTCCGGTAGAAGCCGTAGACTTGCCGCAGGTTGTCATTGAAACCAAGTCGGGTATCTACGAGGGTTAATCGAGTCCGGCGATTCAGGTTGAACAACGCCGGGTTGTAGAAAAACAGGTCCTCGCCGCCTGGAACCGCCACCACCGCGCCTCCCATACCCAGGGCTCGGGGGCTCAGAATCGCAAACCTGGGTACCCCTGCCTCCGACGCCGTCGCCAGAGACAGCAGAGCCAGGAGAAGCGCTTTCAAGAAGCGTTTTGCCGGCATCACCCTCCTCCTGGAATTCAGTTCAGATCTTCTTTCTCGCGATAAAGGGCGACGACGCCGTCATGAACCGCCTCCAGGATGACCCCGGCGGGACTGTCGTTTGGTTTGAGCGGCAAGGGAGCCGGCGGCGGCGCCAGCGCCTGGCTGGGGAGCGAGCCGAGTTGCGTCAGGTGGTAGTATCGCCAGAAATTCTCCAGGCTGCCCAGAAAACGCGGCCATTGCCAGTTGATGAGTGCATCGATCTCGTCATCGAGCTCTGAGGCTGTCTTGTTGGAGTCTTCGGCGCTGACCTGGTAGCCGCCGCCGTCCACTCGCTCGATCTTCAAGCGCGGGTCCATCGTGAAGCGGGCATCCGTGGAGTCCGCGTCAAGGATGGACAGCATGGCGACCACGAGAGTGGAGATGCCGTTGCTGAGATAGACATCATCCGCAAAAGGCACTTCATCGAGAGCGTAGCGCCCTTGAATCAGACCCAGGGCAACCGGACTAAGGTCCACTTCCACGCGCTGGAAGGCCCTGAACATGCGATCGAGGTCTTCCTCAGAAAGATCGAACAGGAGAATGCCATCCTGAGCCGAGAACAGGGAGGCAACAGCCTTCTTCCCGGCCGGGGCTTCTCCAAGGTTGACGTTTCCGAGGGCGTCGAAGAAAGTCAGAAAGTCGATGTCGTTCACGCGAATGATAGCGACAGCGTGGTAGTAGCGGATCTGCGGGTCATCGGGGGCAAGTGCGATTGCACGGTCGAGCAGGTCGAGTGCTTTTTGCGGCTCGCCATTGGCCAGGGCCACCTTAGCGTCCGCGAGCAGCTTGGCGGGATCATCGCTTCCACCCTCCTGGTGGAACGGCTCGTAGACGTTGCATCCCGCCACCAACACCAGCAACGCCAGCAGTGAACTCCAGCAGGTCAAGCGACTCATAAGCCCTCCTTTCACCAATTCCCAACCTCGTCCCAACACTCTGCCGCAGTCATTACATGGATGTCTGCGTCCCCCGATCTTGGATGGGCTTGAGTGCGACAATTTCGCAACAGTTTGGAAACAATGCAAGGGAAAAAGAAGTTGTTGCAGTTTTTTCTTGAGAGCATAAATCAAAGAACGAAAGCCAGAAGCCAGAACCCACAGACCACGGACCAGAAGCCACAGAGGCCATCATCGGGGCAGCATTCTCGCCAGCAACTCCACCGGGTGCCAGGGCGTGCGGCCGGTGCCGTGGGCGATCTGCTGCCGGCAAGACGTGCCGGGTGCTGCGACTTCCCATTCCTCCGTCTTGTCCAGGATCGACGGGAACAGGCGCCGCCGACCCATCGCCAGCGATACCTGGTAGTGCTCCCGCTCGAACCCGAAGGCGCCTGCCATACCGCAGCAGCCCGAATCGACCACCTCCACGGTCGCCTTCGGTGCCAGCGACAGGAATCGCACCGTGCTCTGGATTCCAGCGACCGCCTTTTGATGACAGTGGCCGTGCAGCAGGATCTTCACGGCGGTCGGAGGGAACTCCAGTTCGCACTTCCCCTTGTCCATTTCCTGCACCAGAAACTCGTCGATCAGAAAACTGCCGGCGGCAAGCTTCTGCGCCGCTTCCCCAGGGACGAGGTCCAGGTACTCTTCTCGAAAGGCCAGCAGGCAACTCGGCTCGCAGCCGACGATCGGGATTCCACGCTCGACGAAGGGAAGCAAGACTTGAATGTTTTTCAGAGCCAGCTCCCGCGCCTGGGGCAAGAATCCTTTGGAGAGCATCGGCCGGCCGCAGCATGTGTGGTCTGCAAGGACGACCTCGTATCCGGCCGCTTCCAGAAGCCGCGTGGCCGCCACACCCACGCTGGGTTGGTTGTACTCCATGAAGGTATCGTTGAAGAGGACGACCTTGGGCCTGTCCCCTGCGTCCCGCATAGGACGTCGCTCAAACCAGCGCCGGAAGGTCTGGCGGGCGAATGCAGGCAGCCGTCGCTGCGGTGCAATGCCGAGCATACGACTGGCGACAGCCCTGCTGGGGGGCAACGCCAGCAGCCAGTTGGAGAACGGCGCCAATCGAGCACCCCAGCGGTTGAGCGTATGGATGTGCGCAAAAAGATGGTCGCGCCGCGGCCTGCGGTTGTGGCGGCCGTACTGGTACAGAAACTCCATCTTGAGCTTGGCCATGTCCACTTCCGTGGGACACTCGGCCTTGCACCCTTTGCACATGATGCAGAGGTCGAGGATTCTGCGCAGCCGCTCACTGGTGAACTGATCAGGGCTCAGGCGGCCGGCCAGGATAGCACGCAGGGCATTGGCGCGGGCCCGGGTGGTGTCTTCTTCGTCGCGGGTCACCATGTAGGAGGGGCACATGGTGCCGCTGTCCAACTTCCGGCAAGCGCCGTTGCCGTTGCACAGCTCGATGGCAGCCTCGATGCCGCCGGCGCGCGAGAAGTCGAGAAACGGACGCACCGGGAACGGGGAGCGGCCGAACCGGCGCAGGTTTTCGGTCATCGGGGGTGAATCGACGATCTTCCCGGGATTCAGCAACCCTTGCGGGTCGAAGGCGTGCTTGATCTCGCGGAAGGCCCCATAGAGCTGGCGTCCGAAGAGCCGTTCGATCCATTGGCTTCGGGCCAGGCCGTCGCCGTGCTCCCCACTCATGGCGCCGCCGAATTCAATCACCAGCTCACAGACGGCCTCAGCGATGGCCCGCATTTTCTCCACCTCCGCCGGCTCTTTGGGGTTGATCAGCGGTCGGATGTGGAGACAACCAACGCTGGCGTGGGCATAGATCGCCGCTTCTGTGCCATGTTCGTGCACAATGGCATCGAAACGCCGAACGTACTCGGCCAGCCGGTCCGGGGCGACGGCTGTGTCCTCGACGAAGGCGATCGGCTTGCGCTGGCCGCGAACCTTGAACAAGATTCCGGCCCCGGCCTTTCGCACGTACCAGACATCGGCTTGCGCGTCTTCGGTGATCGCCCGGACCGTGGCATACCCGAATCGGTGCCGCTGGCAAAAACGCGACAGATCCTCCACCCGCGAGACAACCTCCGACGCCGAGCCTCCCTGAAACTCAACCACAAGAAGCGCCTGCGGGTCTCCCTGCAGAAACGTCAGGTGGCGGGCGAAGTCGTGGGCGCTGCGGGTGACATCGAGAATCTTTCGGTCGATCAACTCCACAGCCGATGGGCCCAGGCCGACGATCGGATTCACGGCCTCGAGAGCCGCGAACAGGTCGCGAAAGTGGACGACCCCGAGGGCGCGATGCTGTGGCCGGGGGACCAGGTTGAGACGCATCTCGGTAACGACGGCCAAAGTGCCCTCCGAGCCAACCACCAGGTTCGCCAGGTTGAACGGCGCGTCGTTAACAAACGCGTCCAGATTGTACCCGCTGACCCGGCGAAGGATTTTCGGAAAGCGGCGGCGAACCTCATCGCTGTGGCGCTCGACGATCCGGCACACAGCGCGATAAATCTCTCCCTCCAGCCCGGAAGCGCGCTGTTTGTCCTCGAGCTCGGAAGAGTCCAAAGCGCGGAAGGTAGCCTGTGAGCCGTCGCTGAGGAGAACTTGTAAGGAAAGAACGTGGTCGATCGTCTTGCCGTAGGCCAGCGAGCGGGCACCGGCGGAGTTGTTGCCTATCATGCCCCCCAGGTTGGCGCGATTGCTGGTGGCGGTGTCCGGACCAAAAAGCAGGTTGTAGGGCCGGGCGGCCTGGTTGAGTCGATCGAGCACGACGCCAGGCTCCACCCTGGCCCAGCGCTCTTCGACGTTGATCTCCAAAATCCGATTCAAGTACTTGGAGAAGTCGATGACCACGGCTTCCCCAACCGTCTGTCCGGCAAGGCTCGTCCCAGCTCCTCTGGGCAGCACTGGCGCGCCATACTCCTTGCACACCTCTACAGTTGCCTGGACATCCTCCGCCACCCTCGGTATCACCACACCCACAGGCTCGATCTGGTAGATGCTGGCGTCGGTGCTGTAGAGCCAGCGGCTCATGTCGTCGAAACGAACTTCGCCAGCAATGCGCTTGCGCAGCGCATTTTGCAGTTCAGCAGAATCTTTCATGTTCGCACAAAAAAGGCAAGTAGCGGGACTACTTGCCTCAGAGTCGGTTTTCTACTCTCGTCGCTGTGCTGCCGGGCCCTCACGTTGCCCTCTCCTGCAGCACCTCGGTCAGATCGATATCTCGGCAGAAGAGAAGTCGCTCGATGGTCTCCCCGATTTTGTTGTTAGGCGTCGAAGCGCCCGCCGTGATGCCAACCTCGATGGCTCCTGCCGGCAGCCAGCCTGGCGTAATCACTTCTTCCTGCGCCCCCACAGGTTTGTGGCGAATCTCTTGTCCACTTAGCAGGCAGGAGGCGTCATCAATGTGGTAGGCGATCGTGTGCTCTGAGGCGATCTCGACCAGGTGGTTGGTATTGCTGCTGTTGTAGCCTCCGATGACAATCATCAAGTCGAGATGATGGTTCCGGACCAATTCGAGCACGGCATCCTGGCGGTCCTGCGTGGCACTACAGATGGTGTCGAAGGTGCGGAAGTGCTCATCAAGATGCTCGCCGCCGTACTTTGTGACCATGGCCTGACGGAAGCGCTCGGCAATGGCCAGGCTTTCGGTGCTCAGCATGGTCGTCTGGTTGGCCAGACCGACGCGTTCGAGGTGTGCATCCGGATCGAATCCCGGCGAAACAGCCCGCCGAAACCGCTCCATGAAGGCCCGCTTGTCCCTGCCATGAAGCATGTAGTCGATGACGATCTCCGCCTCGTCCAGGTCCCGCACCACCAGATAGCGGCCTTCGGGGTATTTGAGCGCCTGCGAACTGGTGGCGATGGTCTCTTCATGGTAGTATTTGCCGTGGATGATCGAAGTGAAACCATCGCGAGCGTACTGCTCAACACGCTTCCAGACGTTCAGCACCGAACCGCAGGTCGTGTCGACGAGCACGCACCCTTTGTTCGACAGGGACTCGAAGTCACGGATGGAGACACCGAAAGCAGGCAGGATAACGACGTCCTCCGGGCGCAGATCATCGTATGCGCCGGGCTCGGCGTATGGCCCGCTGAGGAAGCGAATCCCCATATCGAGCAACCGCCTGTTCACATGTGGATTGTGAATGATCTCACCGGTAAGGAAGATGCGCCGGTCGGGGAATTTTTCGCGGGTCTGGTAGGCGTAATCCACGGCCCGGTCTACTCCATAGCAGAAGCCGAATTCCCGCGCCAGGTGAACGGTGAGGTTGCCGGCGATGAGCTTGAAGCCGCTGGTACGCAGGTACTCGACCAGATTGCTGTGGTAGTCCCGCTGCAGCACGCCCTGGACTTCCTTCTTCAGACCGAGCCCGCGTTGAAAGTACTGCTCGGGCGCCACCTTTGCTTCGTGCGTCATGTTTTTTCAGACCTCAGCAAGCCTGCATCGTTCTTGGCCCTCGGATGCCGTCAGAGCCCGGTCACCCCTGCCGGGACTGTTTTTCTCTCAAGAACTTCTCCAGTTGGCGGCGCTCCTTCTTTGTCGGACGCCCCTTGAATTTCCTGCGGCCGGCGCGATCGAGTTCCCGGAGATAGGAGACCAGATCCTGGGTTTCGTCAGAGAGTTGTGGCGCGTGTTCGTGATAGAGCTGGAGAGCGTCCTTTTTCGAAACGCTCTTCTCGGTGACCACCAAGACGTCGAATGTGCGGTATTTGCTGCGGTGACGAACTGTGATCGTGTCACCGACACGCACCATCTTCGACGCCTTGGCGCGTTGGTCGTTCACTTTCACCTTACCTTCTTCACAGGCTCGGCTGGCCAGCGCCCGGGTCTTATAGATGCGGGCGATCTTCAGCCATTTGTCGAGACGGACACCAACCTGCTGCGCCGCAAACCTGTCGGAGATCTCGTCAGCCATCGCTACCAGCAATCGTCACGTTCCCAAATGCAAAAGTACAACCGAAATCGAAAAGAAGCAAGTCCCTTGGTACTCAAGACGACGTCACATGTCTTGAAACGCAAACTAGCGAAGTCGCAACGACGCAAAAAACATCCTCTTCACTCCCCTTGTGTCTTGGATCAATACCCAATCATCGGCACGCGACGTGTACCGTGAACGACCCCTGCAGT
>CAZGRP010000030.1:0-44830 GCA_964527995.1 uncultured Cytophagia bacterium
AAGTTTGCCGAAGGGGAAGTGGTGGTGGTGGAAGAACACTTCGGTGTCCGCATCACTCACCTGGTGACGCCTGAGGAACGAGCCCGCAATGTCGAGGAGACGACGTGAGAGACATCGAACCCAACTTCGCGTCGCGAACGCCGCCGCCAGCCGCGACCCCAATCGAGGATCTGCCATGCCATGGACGCCGGGCTGGATGCCGTCTGGCTCGGGCAGCACTGCTCCTGGCGGCCGCATTCCCCCTTCCCGCTCTGGCGCAGCCTCAGGAACCAGTGCTCGACAGCGGACCTTCCCTTGCCTACGTGGCTCTCAAAGTGATCCTGGCACTGGTGGTTGCCGGCGGATTTGCGGCAGTGACAGTCCTGCTGATGCGGCGCTTTGTCAGCCCGCGGAGTATGGGCGATTTGAAAGGCGAGGTGAGACTCGTGGGCACCATCGGACTGGCACCGAAGAAGCAGATCTTTCTGGTACGCTGCTTCGACCGCCTGCTGGTTGTCGGTGCCACCGAATCGCAGATGACCTTGCTCTCCGAAGTCACCGATGGGGATCTCCTGGCCACCATGGATCGCCAGGTGCCGAAGGCCGGAGAATTGAAGCGCAGATTGTCGTTCTTGAGAACTCCATCCTGAGTACGATCTGGCTGGCAACGCTCGCTTAAGGTCTGCGGCGGGACGTCCGATAATAGAAAGATTCTCGGGGTGGGAAAAAGCGCCAGTCCTGCGCAGGCAAAATTTTCCCCTACGCCAGCCATCCCGGTTGGCTTCCTACCTGGGCAGTCCCCACAGCAGTTCAGACGGGATCCTCTCTTCAACGAACCTAAGCCCTGAATTTTCATAGGTCTTCGGCCTCCCCGCTCGGCGCTCGCGAACTCGAAGACCGCCCGGCGACCTCGGTTGACGCTGCCTTCATCCGTGGCACACGGGTTGCAAATTGCTGGCATGTCACCTGGTACTACCTCAGCGACCGATCCCAACTCGGAGCGTCTCATCTTGCATTCCAAGCACACAGTGTTGCGAATTCTTGTGGCGACTGCTGTAGCAGGCACCTTGGTTCTGCTCGCAGGCTCCGCGTGGGCCCAGCCCTTACCCAAGGTGACCATCGGTGTGGACAAGGCTACGTCACCCCAGGATGTGGCTGTGACGCTGCAGATCCTGTTTCTGTTCACGATCCTGACGCTGGCGCCGGCGATCTTGATCATGACGACCTCGTTCACCCGGCTCGTGGTTGTGTTTCACTTCTTGCGTCAGGCCCTTGGCATCCAGCAAATGCCATCCAACCAACTGCTGATCGGTCTCTCTCTTTTCCTGACGCTGTTCATCATGCGACCGGTATTCAACGAGATGAACAGCAAGGGCCTGCAGCCCTACCTGGATCGCAAGATCACCCAGAAGCAGGCGTTCGATAACGCTCTGCAGCCGCTGCGGGAGTTCATGCTGCGTCACACGCGCCAGAAAGACCTGGCGCTGTTCCTGCAGTTGGCAGAGGCCAAGTCGCCTGAGACACCCGAGAATGTGCCGACCACTGTTCTGATCCCGTCCTTCATCATCAGCGAGCTGCGGACGGCCTTTCAGATTGGTTTCTTGCTCTATATCCCGTTTCTCATCATCGACATGATCGTCGCCAGCGTGCTGATGTCGATGGGTATGCTCATGCTACCGCCGATGATGATTTCGCTTCCTTTCAAGGTGCTCATGTTTGTTCTCGTGGACGGCTGGAATCTGCTCGTCGGCCAGCTTGTACACAGCTTCACATAAGGAGAGAGCTGTGACTCAGGAACTTGTGATCGCCCTTGCGAAGAACGCTCTGTGGACGACCCTCCTGGTGTCGGCGCCGATCCTGATTTTCGGCCTGGTCGTGGGGCTGGCTATTGGCATTTTCCAGGCCGTGACTCAGATCCAGGAATTGACGTTGACGTTCGTGCCCAAGATCCTGGTGGTGATCCTAGCCCTGGTTTTTTTTCTACCGTGGATGTTGAACACGCTGATTACGTTCACGTTGAGCGTGTTTGCCTTGATCCCGACCGTGGCCCGGTAGCCTTAGAGCTGGACGGTTTCTGATGTTCGATGCCTATCTGAGCAACCTCGAACTCTTTATGCTGGTGTTTGTGCGTGCCTCGGCTCTGATGTACTCCCTGCCTGTTTTTGGGGATCGCAGCGTGCCGGTGAAGGTCAGGATCGCTCTGGGTTTTCTCCTTACCATGGTCATAACGCCGCTGTTGCCAGCACAGAGTCTCGGCGGCGAACATTGGCTCATCTACGTCGGATACGCACTACGTGAGGGGATGGTCGGACTTCTCCTGGGTTTTGTCGCGCGGGTCCTTTTCTGGGGTGTGCAGTATGCCGGGCAGATCATCTCTTTTCAGATGGGCTTCGCAGTGGCGACCGTCATCGATCCGGAATGGGGCCAGTCGGTGACCATTATCTCTCGTTTCCAGAATCTGGTCGCCCTCATGTTCCTGCTTGCTATCGACGGCCACTACATGTTTCTGGCGGCCTTCAAACGAAGCTTCGATCTGGTGCCCGTAGGTCACGCGGCGTTGACCGGCCGCCTCGCCGAACTGCTGATTTCTGTGACCGCCGGCGTGTTCCTGATCGGCGTGAAGATCGCGGCTCCGGTGATGCTGGCACTCCTGCTCACCAATGTCGCCATGGCATTGGTGGCGCGAACGGTTCCGCAAATGAATATTTTCATCATCGCTTTTCCGATCAGCATCGCCGTCGGCTTCTTTGTTCTCATCATCGGCATGCCGGCCTTCTTCCAGGTCTTCGGAAAGCTCGTCGGGCAACTCGAACGCCATTTGATCTTCGTGCTGGGAGCACTGCAACATGGCTGAAGGGAGCTTCCAGGAAAAAACCGAAAAAGCGACACCACGAAAGCGAGAGGAGAGCCGCAAGAAGGGCCAGGTAGCCCGGAGTGTGGACGTGAACTCGGCTGCCATGCTGCTGGCCGGGACGCTTACTCTGTTCTTTCTGTCTGCGGGACTCCTGAACAGCCTGCTGCGCATCTTTCAGTCTTCTTTCGGTCACGTCGATCCGACTGCGGTGACGCAGAACGCGGTGGTTCCTCTTCTGATTCGGACCGTGTTGCAGATGCTTACTCTGCTGGGTCCGCTTCTGATCGTTCTCGTGATTGTGGGGTTGCTGGCCAACGTCGGGCAGTTTGGGTTCCTCGTCACTTTCGAGCCGCTGGTGCCCAAACCCGAGAAATTGAACCCACTCAGCGGGCTGAAGAACCTGGTATCGGTGAAGTCGCTGGGCGAGCTCGTGAAGGGCGTGCTGAAGCTCGCCATCGTCGGGCTGGTCAGCTACCTGACCCTTCGCGGGCGCATGCAGCAGGTCCTGGAGAGCGCCGACTACGGCGCCGGCGCCATTTTGCTGCTCATGAGCAAGTCCGCCTTTGCACTGGCAATTTCAGGAGGTCTTGCCATAGCAGCCCTGGGGGTCGCCGATTTCTTCTTCCAGCGCTGGCAATTCGAGCGCAGCCTGCGCATGACCAAGGAGGAAGTGCGCGAGGAGCACAAGCAGACGGAAGGAGACCCACAGGTAAAGGCGCGTATTCGGTCGTTGCAGCGGGAAGTGGCCCGCAAGCGGATGATGAGCAAAGTGCCTGAAGCCGATGTCGTGATCACCAACCCCGTTCATCTGGCCGTTGCCCTGAAGTACGATCCGGACGAGATGTCGGCACCGGTGGTGATCGCCAAAGGAGCCCGCAAGTTGGCGGAAAGAATCAAAGAGATCGCCCAGGAACATTCGATACCGATCGTCGAAGACAAGCCGCTGGCACGGCTTCTCTACCGAAGCGCCGAGGTCGGCGAAGAGATCCCGATCGACGCCTATCGAGCCGTGGCTGAGATCCTGGGCTACATTTACCGGCTCACAGGTAGGGTACGATGAGCGCACGTTCCGAACCGAACCTGGTCGCCCGCCTGGCGCGACACAGCGACATTCTCCTGGCGGTCGGCGTGCTCATGGTGCTGGCGATCGTCATCATCCCGCTGCCGCCGGTGGTGATGGACGTGCTGCTGTCCCTCAACGTTACCACCGCTCTGGTGATTCTCATGGTGTCGATGTACATCCGTGAGCCACTGGAGCTGTCGGTGTTTCCAGGCTTGCTGCTCATCGTCACCCTGTTTCGACTGTCGCTCAACATCGCCTCGACGCGACTGATCCTCAGTGAGGCCTACGCCGGTGAGGTGATCCTGGCTTTTGGCACGTTCGTGGTCCGCGGCAACTACGTGGTCGGCTTCGTGATCTTTCTGATCCTGGTGATCATCCAGTTTGTGGTCATCACCAAGGGTGCCGGCCGCATCGCCGAAGTAGCTGCAAGATTCACTCTGGATGCCATGCCCGGGAAGCAGATGTCGATCGATGCTGACCTGAACGCCGGGCTCATCGACGACAGCGAGGCGCGGCAACGGAGGGAAAAGATTTCCAGGGAAGCGGATTTCTACGGCGCCATGGACGGCGCCAGCAAATTTGTCCGTGGCGACGCCATTGCAGGGCTGCTGATCACAACCATCAACATCTTCGGCGGCCTCATCATCGGGGTGCTGCAGAAGGGGATGAGCTTTTCTCAGGCGCTGCAGACGTACACCTTGCTCACCGTCGGCGATGGTCTTGTTTCTCAGATACCGGCACTGATCATCTCAACCGCCGCCGGACTTGTCGTGACGCGGGCGGCGTCCGAGTCGAACCTTGGTCAGGACTTGACCGGCCAGTTGCTGGCGCATCCGCGGGCGCTGTACGTGGTCGCCGGCGTGCTGCTCTTCTTCGGGCTCGCACCGGGTTTGCCGGCGATTCCGTTCTTCATGCTTGCGGCGATTGCCGGCGTCGCTGCGCGATCGGCGGCACAGTCGCAACTCGCAGAAGCTGCTGAGGAAGCAGAGACGGCCGAGGCTGCCGCAGAGCCTGAGGGCCCAGAGGCGGTGGAGCAGTACCTGCATGTCGATCCACTGGAGCTGGAGATCGGCTATGCTCTGATCCCGCTGGTCGATCCGTCGTATGGTGGAGACCTGCTGCACCGCATTTCGATGATCCGCAAGCAGTGCGCTCAGGAATACGGCTTTGTGGTGCCGCCGATTCGAATACGCGACAACATCCAGTTGCGCTCAGACGAGTACGTGATCAAGATGCGCGGCACCGAGGTGGCACGCGGAGAGCTGAAGACCGGGTATGTGATGGCCCTCGACCCCGGCAATGTCGAGCGCCGCATCGACGGCATCGAAACGACTGATCCGGCCTTCGGCCTGTCTGCACTGTGGATCAGCGAGCGGCGCAAAGAGGAAGCCGAGAGGGCTGGCTACACGGTCGTCGAGCCGGTGGCCGTCCTCGCCACGCACCTCAAAGAAGTGCTGATGCGCCACGCTGAGCATCTTCTCGGCCGGCAGGAAGTGCAGAATCTCATCGATCAGGTCAAGAAGGACTACCCGGCCGTGGTGGAAGAGCTCATTCCCGGCACCCTGAGCCTGGGCGCCGTGCAGAAGGTCTTGCAGAATCTGCTGAAAGAGCGGGTGTCGATTCGCGACCTGGTTTCCATACTCGAGGCCCTGGCCGACTATGCGCCGACAAGCAAGGACCCAGACGTGCTCACCGAGTACGTCCGCAACGTCCTTAGTCACGCTGTCTACAGACCCTACGTGGCGGAAGACGGCCGGCTGTATGCCATCGCGGTGGACCCGCAGGTCGAGAAGCTGATCCAGGATGCTGTTCGCCAGGGCGATCAGGCTCAGGGTATGCCCAATCTGCCGGCCGACGTACTCAGGCGCATCTACCGCCAGCTCAAGAAGTACTCCGACAAGATGACCACACGTGGCCGGCAGCCGGTCGTCGTCTGTTCTCCGTTGGTGCGGATGTACTTCCGCCGTCTGATCGCACCGGCCTTCGTCAACATGCCGGTCCTTTCCTATACAGAGCTACCACCTCAACTGGAGATTCAAACCGAAGGCGTTGTGAGGCTCGAGGATGAGAATTAAGAGAGTCTGCGCCAAGAACATGACCGAGGCGTTGCGCAAGGTGCGGGAGGAACTGGGAGAGGATGCTGTGATCCTGAAGACGGAGCGCATTCCGGGCACCGGTGTGCGAGGCGGCCGGGGAATTCAGGTGACCGCTGCCGTCGAGTGGGAGAGTAGCGTGCCACAGCGAGAACCGTTGCCGTTCACCCCACCAGTGCGCCCCGGCGCCGGCGATGCCCAACCGCGTTCTGCAGTTGTGGAACCGGACGGGGTGACCTATGAACCCGTGGCTCGCCGTCCTGCGCCGTCCACGGAGATCGAGGAGCTGCGCCAGGAGCTGCACCGGGTGCAGAGCTTGCTCGGACATCTCACCGAATTTGTGCGACAGCGTGACGGTCGAAACGTTCCCCAGGAGTTGCGCCAGAGCTATGATCATCTGACCTCCCAGGGGGTTGGTCCTGAAGTGGCCGAGAAAGTCATTGCAGCCGCGGCGGAGGAACTACGAAGCCAGAGTCTGTTTCAGCCGGCAGCGGTGAGGGAGTGCCTGCGGCGCCAGGTCGGACTGTGCTTTCATGCTGCCAGGTCGAACGTGCAGCCAGGTGGGCCACGAGTGATCGCCGTGGTTGGGCCAACCGGGGTCGGAAAGACCACCACGATTGCCAAGCTGGCTGCTCGCGACAGGGTTTTCGACGGCCTGTCGGTCGGCCTGATCTCCACCGACACCTATCGCATTGCAGCCGTGGAGCAGTTGCGTACCTTTGCCGAGATCGCAGACATCCCGCTGGAGGTCGTGTATACGCCTGAGGAGATGCGGCGAGCGCTGCGAAAATTCGCCTTTTCGGATCGCATCTACATAGACACCACAGGAAGGAGTCCCCACGATTCCGGTCGCATCAAGGAGTTGCAAGAGATGGTGACGGCGGCCCAGCCCACTGAAACGCACCTGGCCCTCAGTCTCACGACCCGTGACGAGGACCAGCTGGACGTGCTCGAGAGCTACAGGCCGTTGCGCTACAACCGCCTGCTGTTCACCAAGCTCGATGAGACAGGCGCTCCGGGCAGTCTGCTGAACGTGAGCTACAGGGCCGAGCTGCCTGTTTCGTTCGTAACCAATGGCCAAAGCGTGCCGAACGACTTGATCGCCGCCGATCGCCAGACGCTCGCCGACCTGGTGTTGGGAGATTTCAAGGCCGCGCCCGTGCCCGCAGGAGGCGTGTCATGATGGTGGACCAGGCGGTGGCCCTTCGCCGTGCTACTCAGCCTCGCAGAGGCCGTGGCGCGCCGCTGGCGGCCCTCGCACTCAGGCAGATCGCCATCGTCAGCGGCAAGGGCGGAGTGGGCAAGAGTCTGATCGCTGCGAACCTGGCATTGGCGCTTGCCGACGTTGGCGAGCGGCCTTTGCTGATCGACGCCAACGACCAGATGGGTCACCTGGACCTGCTTCTGGGGGTTTCGGCGGCTGCATCTCGGGCGGCGGCACAGGCGACAGGCGTGGGCCTGTTGCACACACCCGAGCCCGTGGTCGATTTTCTGTCGGCATCCTCGCTGACCGTCTCCCAGCTTCACGCAGCAATTCGGGGAAGGGAAGGCCTGCAAGAGCCGTACGCCGTTGCGCTATTCGACACGCCGACCGGCCCGACCGCTGCCACACTCCAGGCTGTGTCGCTCTGCGGCGAGGCCATTCTGGTCACGACACCGCAGCCGACTGCCATCGCCGATACGTACGCCATGGCAAAGATCCTCTGGCAGCGGTTGCCGCGCCTGGACGTGGCGCTCCTGGTCAGTCAGGTGTCGGGAAGCGAGCAGGCGGCTGAGGTCTTCGAAAAAATGAATCTGGCCACCGAGCGCTTTCTTTCCCGGCGGGTCACATCAGCGGGCTTTCTGCCGCAGGATCCGCTCGTGGACCAGGCCATCGAACTGGAAGTGCCGGTCTACACTCACTTCAGGGACGCGATGATCTCTCGGGCGATACGTGGGATCGCCCTGGAATTGAGCAAAAAAGTGACACGCAAAGCTTCGTGATGGGAAAGGCTACAAACGACTCTCTCTCGGGCATTTCGACGAATCTTGCCATGCTGATCGCCGCCTTCACGGTTCTCAGCGGCTACACCCAGGGCAAGCCAGCCGGCTCAATGCTGATCGACGGGGTGGTGGTTTTCGCCGTCGCTCAGCTCGTTCTCGAGGTCGGCTACCTTGTCATTGTGGGAATCGTGCGCACGCTTCAAGAGCGGCGGGCGGCGGAAGATCGTGAAAATACAGCGGAGGACATTCATTGAGACGTTGCCGGTGCAGCCGTACGGATGCGGCGATCGACATGATCGGACATCTCAGGGAGACTTGTCATGCCAGTCGACGAGAAAGAACAACTGTGGAGGAAGTACACCCAAGATCCCGATCCGGCCACGCGCGAGCGCCTGCTTGTGAAGTATTTGCCGCTGGTCAAATACGTGGCCGGACGCATGATGACGTCGCTGCCATCCTCGGTGGAGTATGACGATCTGGTGAGCGCGGGCGTGATCGGCCTGATCGGTGCCCTCGAGCGCTTCGACCCCAACCAGGGCGTGAAGTTCGAGACATTCGTCATGCCTCGTATCCGGGGCGCGATTCTCGATGAGCTTCGTGCCCTCGATTGGGCGCCGCGCTCGCTACGATCCAAGGCGCGCAAAGTCGACCACGCTGTCGAGGAGCTGGAGCGCAAGTTAGGCCGTCAGGCAGAGCCGCACGAAGTGGCACAGCTTCTCGAAATGGACTTGGGGGCGTATAGTGCTCTCGTCAAAGAGATCACGAACTCGTCTCTGTTGTCGCTCGATTGCACGGGCACGGAAGAGGGCGAGCATGTCACGTCGATGTACGAGGTCCTCGAGGATCCATTGTCTCGAACCCCGCTGCAGGAGATCGAGCACGAGGAGATGAAGAAGCTTCTGGTCGAGGCGATTGAGCAATTACCTGAGCAGGAGAAAATCGTACTCGCCCTTTACTACTATGAAGAGCTGACCCTGAAGGAGATCGGTCGGGTTTTGTCGATCACCGAAAGCCGGGTATCGCAGATCCACAGTAAGGCAGTGAGGACATTAAAGGCACGGCTGGCCGAGGAGTTCCTGGCCTGATGGAGGTGTGCCATGCCAGTCAACCCAGTGATTCCTCCGAAACCCTCGACGCAGGTGCGTCCTGCCGGCGGCACGCGACAGCGCAGCGGCCCAAAGAGCGGCGAGGAGGAATTCCGAATGCCGTCATCCGCTGATGAGATCCTTGTGAAAGGCCGGGACCAGCACGGCAAAGCCCCTGGCCATCAGAGAGGGACGTTCGAAGGATCAGGTCATCGCGGCGAGCGTTCAACCGAATCGGACCCGGTCGACAACGAACAGAGCCTGGGGAGGAACGTGGACATAACGGTGTAGATATGGAGAATACAGACGACAGGGCTGCCAAGGCTCGAGCGATCGCCCAAAGAATCATGAGCCTGCCGACGCTGCCCACGGTGGTGGCCAAGATGATCGAGATGATCGATGATCCGAAAACCAACGCCGTGAGTCTGAGCAAGCTGATCGAGACCGACCAGGTGCTCACCGCTAAAGTGCTGAAGCTGGCCAACTCTGCCTACTATGGTCTGCCGCGCCAGATCGGCAGCCTGAATATGGCCGTGGTGGTGATCGGTTTCAGCGCCTTGCGGAACATTGTGCTCGGCCTGACGGTGGTCGAGAGGTTCTCGAAGAACTGGGACGGCTATTTCGACTTCTCGCAGTTTTGGGAGCACGCCGTGGCCTGCGGGGTCGCCAGCAGGTATCTGGCTCGTGACCACGGCTATCTGAATGCCGAGGAGGCCTTTGCCACCGGCCTGCTGCATGACCTGGGCAAACTGATTTTCAACCAGTATCTGCCCGAGGATTTTGACCGTATCGTTCGGCTGGTCCACAAAAAGAACATCCCGTTCGAGCAGGCCGAGCTCGAAGTCGTGGGCATCAGTCACGCGGAGGTGGGCGGGCTGCTTGCGGAGCACTGGCGCCTGCCGAAGCGTCTTGTGGATGGTATCGCTTTCCACCACCGCCCGAGCCAGGCCACCAACGGTTCCCTGCTGCCCGCGGTGGTGCATGTGGCGGATGCGGTCTGTCACGAAGCGCACATCACTCAGATACTGGACACCAAAGTCGCTCCCACCCTGGAAGCCGAGGCCTGCCGAGCCTTGGGGATTGCAGTTTCCGGCACCGGTGAGGTGGATCTGACGCCTTTGCTTGCCGAATTCCATCACGAATACGAGCGCGCCGATACCTTTATCGATCTTCTACGCACCCCGATGGAGCGGAAGGTCGGCAAATGAAAGGAACGAAGATGATGCACCCGAGAGCGTCGCGACTGCTTTGGCTCCTGCTGTCGCTTTTCGCTGTTCCCGTCCAGGGTGGCGTGCCGCAGGTGAGTCATCGTCTCCAGGGCTACTCTTACTCCTCGTTTCGCGGGTTCGACCGCCTGGCGCTTCGCTTTGCCGGGGGGCTGCCAAACCACCGGCTGCAGGAAGAGAAGGACGGTGTCTGGACGCTGGTTCTGGAGTCGACCGTCGCCCCAGCGTCGGGGCGGGAATTCTCCGAAGCACTTGTGCGGCGGCTCGAGGTCCGGCCGGCCGAGGCGGAGTTGCACATTCGGCTGACACCGTCGCAGCCGCAAGGGATGGACGTTCAGGCGATTCGCCAGCAGGACCTGCTCCTGGTCGATTTTCTTCCCAGGCCGTCCGGGGGTGCCCGTGAGTTTGTCTTTGAACAGGGTGTGAAAGCCCTGGAGGCCGGCAACGCTGCCGAGGCGCTTCGCTACCTGCGCCAGTGGATACACGAGCACCCCGAAGATGCCCGCGCCTATTTCTACGCCGGCCGGGCGCGGCTCGCACTCGGTGATGTTGCCAAAGCCCGGTACAATTTTCTTCGCGCCGCCAGAGATTCCACATGGAGGAAGGAGGTGGCCAAAGAGCTGGTCCGCATGGGCCAAGAAAGCGCCCGCCGGGCGGAAGCGACTTCCGTTCGGAGCGAGCCTGCGAAGCCTTCGCAGACGACCGCCCTGGCATCGGCCGGGGACACTCCCAAGGCCGACTCGGCGGCATCACTGGCTCGGGCTGATTCAACCCCGTCGCAAACGGCCGCCAAGCCGGCAGTTCCCTCAATCGATCGCCGCAGCGTGATGGTGCTGTTCGCCTTGCCGCTTTTGGCCGCCGCCGGTGTGCTTTTCGGGTTCATCTGGATTCTTCTCCGAAGTCGGGAAGATCGCGTCAGGCCGCGGCCGCGAGCAAGTGGACGCTTCAAGGAGCTGCTTCGCGGGTTCAGTGGCTCCCCACGGATGGCCGCCCAGGCGGCCGCCGATTCTCCACCCACTGACGCTTCGCCCGAGAAAGTCAAGGCCGAGGTTCCGCAGCACCCCTCTGCTGACAGGCGGCCGGCGGTGACTGCAGAGGATCTCTTCCTCCCGCTGAATCGAAATGACTCGACAAGGATCGACACCCGGAGAGCCCGCCAAGGCCTGCGGCCAGATCTTAAGGAACTGCTGGCATCGTCCCAGCAGGGACTGGACGTGCGCGAGCTGGCGCGTTACCTGGGTGTTGGGTTGGGCGAGGTCGAGCTGGCTCAGGCGCTCGCAAAGAAGGAGAGTGGCACGAGTCATGGCCATACAAGCAGGCCGGCATCTCCAAAGATCCGATTTGAATTAGCGGGTGAGCCTGATGAATAGTCGTCGCGGCTCGGGCTCCGGCAGCGGCGCCGAACTGCGGTAAGGAAACCATGAGAGTAGTCAAGCGGCGCGGCTCGGATCGACCCACCGGGGCCGTGCAAGTGATTCCTGGGCTGGAGCGCCTAAAGGCCAGGCTGCATCCAGGGCAGTATTTGCGGGCTCGGGTGCTTCGCTACCTTGATGAGCGCCGGCTGCTGTTGCGACTCCTGGGGCGGACCGTAGTGGCTTCATCGAGCAGACACCTGCCACCTGGCAAGGAAATCTGGGTCAGGGTCCGCAGCGTCGACAGCAAGGTGCACCTGCAGCTTGCGCAAGCGCCGCCGAGCCCGATTGAGGCGGGGGTTGACCCGGGCAGCGCACCCACCGTCGAGACCAGCCGGGAGGCGTATCTGGCGCTTCATAACAGCAATGATCGTGTGAAAGTGTCGGTGGCCAGGATGGCGGGCGGAGACGGCTCGAGGATGTGGTCGATCGTGCTTGGCCTTGGCGAGGCCGCCTCGGAGAGCCTACGGTTTGTCCTGGCCGAAGACTCGAACCTCTTGAGCATTCGTCTGGTCAGTGAAGATCGGGCGCTGGTGAACGCTTTCATGGACCGGCGAGATGAGGTGCTTAGAATTGCGGAGTCCCTGGGCTTCGCCTCGACCCTCGTGGGCGCCCGCACAGCCCGAGCCCAGAAGGCTTTGGTCTCCGGAGAACCAGCTCAAGAGCCGGGTGTCGACTTGGTGATCTGACTCTGTGTCCGGCGATGGACGGGTCCGGCGATGCCAGAGTTCGCCGGATTGACCTCGGGAACGACAACCGTTAGGTCACATTGCATTTAACTTCATTCTGCCGCTGCCGATGTTAAGGAGGAAGCATAGACAGCAGAGCCAAGGACAGATCCCCTGGGAGGAAGCGCAGCGGCATTCGTCTTCTCCCAAGAAGGCTGCAGCCCTGAATTATGACGCGTCGGAGGACGCAGCTCCACGCGTCGTCGCTAAGGGGCGTCGCAAGCTGGCCGAAGAGATCGTAGAGAGGGCCCGGAACGCAGGTGTTCCCATCGTGGAAGACGGGCATCTAGTCGACGCGTTGCTCGCGTTGCAACTCGACGAAGAGATTCCGGTCGAGCTATATGCTGTTGTGGCCGAAGTCCTGGCCTGGGTCCTTCAATTGAAAGCTGCGTGCCGGGCAGCGGATGGGTAGTCACAAACGACGGCATCGGAACCGTGTCGAAGCGAACCGATCGTGCATCAGAGACTTCTGTCGATGAACAGAAGCTGACCCTGGTCGTGCCCAGCACGCGCGAGATGATTGGCGTCATCCGGGCCGCGCTGGCGGAAGCGCTGAAGAAAGCTGGATTCCCGCCCCTCGATGTCGAGGATGTCAAACTGGCGGTGGACGAGGCTTGTACGAACGTCATGGCTCACGCCTATCGGTGGCGGCCGGATGGTCTGCTCGTCCTTCGGGTGCAGATCGATCCGCAGCGGCTGGTGGTGCGCATCCGGGACTACGGTGCCAAGGCACCGCCGGAGAGTTTTAAGTCGCGCGATCTAGATGATCTAAAACCGTCGGGCATCGGCATTTTTCTGATGAAGCATCTCATGGATGAAGTGCACTACGATCACTCGCGCACCATCGGGACGGAGCTTACCCTTGTGAAAGAACGGCCTCCGACCGACAATTCTAAGCTCTAACGGAGTCTGGAACATGGAAAGGTCTGTCATCTCTGGGGAGGGGGTGATTGTCATCGCGCCGGAGGGCGAGCTGGATGTTTCGAATAGTTCCCAGCTGAAGGAGATGCTTGACGAGGAAATCTCCGAAGGCCGGCGAAAGATCGTCATCGATCTCAAGGAGGTCGGCTATGTCGACAGCTCCGCCCTTGGCGTGCTGGTGAGCGGCTTGAAAGAGATGCGCCGCCTGCGGGGCTCACTGAAGCTGGCGCATCTCAGCGAGGGGGTCGACAAGATCTTTCAGCTCACGCGTCTGTCCCGGTTCTTCGAGATCTATGGAACGGTGGAGGATGCCCTGCAAAGTTTCCGTTCCAACGGTAGTTCCAGGGATTTGGTACGGAGTGGATGATGTCCAGGGATTGCATCGACCCGTTTTTTCAAGAAAAGGTGGAGCGGCTCTCATCCGAGATCGAGTTTTCCTGTTGTAGCCTCTTTCTATTCGAGGAAAACGAGAACCGCCTGCGTTGCGTCGCCAGGCTGGGCGATGGAGTCGACTTCATCGAGCGATTCCGTTTTGGCATGGGAAGCGGGCTCTCCGCCTGGGTGGCGCAAAAGCGTCGCTGCGTCCATCTGCCCGACATCCATCGAGGCAGCCGCCATGGACACAAACCACTGCGCTGCTACCTTTCTGTCCCGATTCTGTCGGGAGAGCGGCTCCTTGGTGTCTTGAATCTGGCCCACGTCGTTCCCAACGCCTTCGACAACTGCCTCGACAAGGTTGACGGGTTCGCACAGCAAATGGTCTACTCAATCCAATGGCGAAACTCGCAGCAACTCCATCTGGCCGAATGAAAACGACCGAGAAGATCATTCTCCTCATCGACGACGACCGCGATCTCCATCGATTGACCCAGAGAGCGCTAGCCGGCGCCGGGCTCACCATGGTTTCCGCTTATGACGGAGCCGAGGGCCTGGCAAAGCTGCGCAAGTTCCGTCCAGCGCTTGTTCTTCTCGATCATATGATGCCGGTGAAGGATGGCTGCACAGTGTTCCGCGAGCTGATGGCTGAACCGAAGTACGAGAACCTGCGGGACATCCCTGTGATCATGCTGACCGCTGCGCTCAACGAGCAGAAAGAGATCGAGGCGTTGCTGGAAATGGGGCTGGCGGCCTACCTGACGAAGCCCTTCGGCCAGAAGGAGCTGGTCAGCATCGTCCAGAATCACCTGATGCTCCAGGGCGTGAAGCTCCGGAGGGCTCAGCTTGCCGCCACGGTCCAGGAGGCCAGGGACTTCCTGGAGAGTCTCGTCGAGTCGGCTCCGATTGCCATCATCGCGACCGACTCCAGGGGTCGAATCTCCTACTTCAGTCGTGGGGCCGAGGAACTGCTGGGGTATGAGGCGCGTGAGGTGCACCGACTTCCGTTCCGGGATCTTCTGCTGGAGGAACCGGGCGATCTTGGCCTGCTCCTGAACCACATCGGAGAAGGGTGTGAGCGGCAAACCTTCGAGGTCAAGATGAGCACGCGGGTCGGCAAGGCTGCGGCCGTCAGCCTGACCGTGACTCCCCTCTGTTCGGCCGGAGGCCAGACGTGCGGCCTGCTGTGCCTGGGAACCGACCTGTCGGAAATCCGTCGCCTGCAGCAAGCCCTCATCGAACAGGAGAGACTGGCGGCGATCACCGAGGCGGTCGCCACCGTCAATCACGAAATCAACAATCCGCTGACTCCCATCCTCGGCAACGCCCAACTGCTCCTCGAGGGCGGCAAACCCCTGGAACCGGAGGTGGAGCGCCGACTGCGAGTCATCGAAGCCAACGCCTGGAAGATTCACGAGATCGTCATCAAACTTTCCCAGATCACCCGTACGGTGCGCACGCATTACTACGGCGAAGCCAAGATGCTCGACCTCGATAGCGCCGCCGCTGTTGAGTAGGCAAATCTGCTTGGCCGTTGGGCAATTCTTTCCCCAGCGTTTTTCATCGGTCTCTTCCTCTCCGAACCCCCTTTCCACTGCCTTCTACTCTTTTGTTTTCATCGACTTAGCGTAAACCACAAAGGTCCCTCAAACCGGTCCCTCAGCCATGGCATGCATGTTGCTCAAACCGGTTCACAAGATGAACCATCATCCCATTCTCGGAGAGGTGGCATGCTGAACGGTATCTATACTGCAGCGGCGAACATGATTCCAAAGGTGATCCAGCAGGATCTGGTCGCCAACAATCTGGCCAACGTAAACACCACCGGCTTCAAGAAAGATCGCCTGTACTTCCGTCAGATGTTCGATGCCGGTCTCTACTCGCCGCTGGCCGACGAGGTGAATCCGGGGCTCATGGACACAGTGACGATCTTCGAGCCCGGCCCCCTGGTCGCTACCAAGAACCCACTGGACGTGGCCATCGTGGACGACGCCTTCTTCAGCATCCAGACCGATCAGGGCGTTCTCTACACCCGGAACGGTAGTTTCTCGCTCAGCGACGACGGTTATCTTGTGACCTCCACGGGCGAGCGCGTGCTCGGCGAAGGCGGGCCCATTGTGCTGGACGGATCCCAGGAGGTGCAGATCACGGCATCCGGGGAGATCTGGCAGAACAACAAGCTTGTCGACCGCCTTGCCCTGGTGCGCGTCGCCGACCCGACCATGCTCGAAAAGGTCAGGGATACGCTGTTTCTGGCCAAGCCGGAAGCGGGGGTCAGTGCCGCTGCCGACGCCAGAGTCCAGCAGGGCTTTCTCGAGGGATCGAATGTTCGCCCCATCGAAGAGATGGTGAAGATGATCACGATCCTGCGCGAATTCGAGGCGGATCAGCGCGCCATTCAATATCAGGACGAAACGCTACGTCGAGCGGTCAATGATCTCGGCCGCGTTGGGTAGGAGCATGCAACAGGCCACGAGCCCTGGTGACGCCGGCAGAGGGCCGAAAAAAGCGGTAACATCCCGGTCTCCCACGCTGAGTCGAAGAAAGCTGGCGAGAACGGTTTTTCGCCTTCTCAACCCGGTGATATTGTTCGTGGCGGTCCTGGTCACGGCGCTCTGGGTTGTGTGGCACCTGTTTGCAATTTGGGCAGAGAACGTCGTAGGAAGGAGCTTGAGGCATGATCCGCGCACTTAGAACTGCAGCAACAGGGATGTACGCGCAAGAGTTGTTCGTGGACACCGTCGCGAACAACCTGGCCAACCTGAACACCACTGGCTTCAAGAAAGCGAAAGTCGAGTTTCAGGACCTTCTGTACCAGACGCAGCGCGCCGTCGGAGCACAGAACGCCCAGGGCGCAACGGTTCCGGTCGAGATTCAGATCGGGCACGGCACCCGCCCTGTGGCTGTTCAAAAGATCTTCTCCCAGGGCGATATGTCGGCCACGAACAATGCTCTCGACATCGCCATCGACGGCAACGGCTTCTTGCAAGTGCTGAGAACCGATGGCACGGTGGCCTACACCCGCGATGGAGCGCTGAAGCTGTCGGCCGACGGTCGCCTGGTCACCTCCGATGGGCTGGCGCTGGAACCGGAGATCGTGCTGCCCCCGGACACCCAAGAGATCAGCATCAGCCCGGAAGGGGTAATCTCGGTCAAGGTGGCCGGGGAGACCGAGGCGCAGGAAGTGGGCCAGATCGAACTGGCCCGTTTCGTCAACCCGGCCGGATTGAAGAGCACGGGTTCAAACCTCTACGAGGAGACAGCAGCTTCCGGCCAGCCCTTCCTCGGGACGCCGGGAAGTGAAGGGTTCGGAAGGGTCATGCAGGGGTACCTGGAGTTGTCGAATGTCGACATCGTAGAGGAGATGGTCAGCATGATCATCGCCCAGCGTGCATACGAAATCAACTCCAAGGCGATCAAAACCGCCGAAGAGATGCTGTCGATCGCCAACGATCTGAGAAGGTAGACCATAGGTGGACATCGATGACCCGGTGGATTCTTGCCCTACTCGTAACAACGGCTCTGTTGCAGCCGACCCGCGCGGCACAGGCACAGTCGAAGAACGGCCTGTCCATCAATCTGAAGTCGAGAGCCCTGGTGATCGGACCCAGGATTCGCCTGGGTGAAATCGGCGTCATCCAGGGAGCGACCAAAAAGATCAAGGCGGCTCTGGACAGCCTGGAGCTCGGGCAGGCGCCGCCTCCCGGCGAATCGCGGGAGATCACTCTTTCCTACATCAAGAACAAGATGCGGGCGGCCGGCCTGAAAAAATACATCCGCTACATCAAGGGGCCGAAGAGAATCCGGGTGACGACGGCGCAGGTGCAGATCGACAAGGCCATCCTGCGCGAATCTGTCACCGACTACATCGAGCGTCACCTGCCTGCCTCTGTGGTCCGCCACAAGATCGAGTTTCGCAGGCTGCCGGAAAACGTGGCCGTGGCAGCTCCGCTGACGGCTGTCAAAGTTCAGGTGCTCGGCGGCCCCGACCTGCGAGGCTTCAAGACGTTCTGGGTTGATTTCTACTCAAACGACCGACGACTGGCACGTGTGCCTGTGGTCGCCTATGTGCGGGTCTTTGAGAGGGTGCTGGTGGCGGATGAGCGCATTGCCAGGGGAGAGCTGTTGGCGAGGGCGCGCTTGCGGCAGGAGGTGGTGGAGACCACGAAGCTGCCGTCCAGACCGCTGGCGGTAAATCTCATCTCTCGCAAACGGACCCGCGTCATCGTCTCTTCCGGAGAGATTCTCACCGAAGCTGACGTGGAAGTACCACCGCTGGTAGAGCGCGGTCAGTTGGTGAAGCTCGTGGCCCGAGTCGGCCAGATCGAGATCACGACCAAAGCCAGGACCCAGCAGGCTGGTAACAAGTCGCAGCGGATTCGTGTGCGAAACCTGGAGTCGGGAAAAGTGCTGCTGGCCACCGTGATCGATGCTCAGACCGTTTCCGTGGAGCCTTGAGATGGAAGTTCCTGCACATCGAGCAGTGCTTGCAATGTTGGCGATGGCCTTGCTTCTGTTGGTCGCGCCAGCTCAGGCGCAGATTTCGTCCGCCGCGGTGCCATCGCTCTACTCGGACAATCGGGCCCATCGTGTCGGCGACGTTGTGACGATCTATATCGTCGAGTTCGCCACCGGCAGCAACTCCTCCACGACCACCACCGACAAGCAGACGACTGCCAGCGCCAGCGGCAAGGGATCGGGGGCGCTGAAATTCTTGCCGGTCTTCGGCATGGAGGGCGGCACTGCCTCGTCGTTCAATGGAAATGCCAAGACAGCTCGCAACGGCGTTCTCAAAGCGAAAATGACGGCCAGGATTACGGCTGTCGATGACAACGGCAATTTCGTCATCGAGGGCTCCCGTGAGGTGACGGTCAACAGCGACCGACAGCTCACGGTCCTGAAGGGGACCGTGCGGCCTGAGGACATCACCAGCGACAATGTGGTGTTCTCGTACAACATCGCCAACGCCAAAATTTCCTATCGCGGCAAAGGCCTCGTCAACACAGGGCAAAGGCCCGGCATTCTTACTCGTCTGATCAACTGGATCTTCTGAGATGCGGCGTGTGCAGACCATCATTGTGGCGCTCTTGCTCATGCCTGCCCTGGCCTGGCCGGGGGTGCGCATCAAGGATGTTGCCCGGGTCAAGGGGATGAGCAGCAAGAAGCTGGTTGGATACGGACTCGTTGTCGGCCTGGACCGGACGGGTGACACGCGACGTTCTCAGCTGACCATCCAGTCGGTGGTCAACATGATGCAGCGTTTCGGCCTGAAGATTTCACGCCGGCAGTTGCGCCTGCGGAACGTCGCCGCGGTCATGGTCACTGCAGAGCTGCCGCCGTTCGCGCGATCCGGACAGCGGATCGACGTGCAGGTCTCCTCGTTGGGCGATGCCCAGAGCCTGGAGGGGGGTACTTTGCTCATGTCTCCACTTGTCGGCCCGGACGGCAAGCTCTGGGCCTGGGCGCAGGGGGCCCTGTCGACAGGCGGCTTCAACATACGCTCCATCGGTGGTGACCGCGTGCGCAAGAACTACACGCTCGTCGGTCGGGTGCCCGGCGGAGCGACAGTGGAGCGCGACTACCAGGTGAATCTGGTGGAGGGGAATCAGATCTTTCTGTCATTGGACGAGCCTGATTTCACCACGGCCGTCAAGATGGCACAGGCGATCAATGCGAAGGTCGGCACGCAGGTGGCAACGGCCACCGATGCCGTTCAGGTGGCCGTGAACGTGCCGGATCAGTACCGTGAGAAGGTGCCGGAGTTCATCAGCCTCATCGAGGAACTGCAGACGGACACAGATGAACCGGCGCGGGTGGTCGTCAACGAGAGGACAGGTACGGTTGTGGTGGGCGGAAATGTCACCCTGAAGCCTGCAGCGGTATCGCACGGCAACCTGAGCGTGGAGATCAAAGCGACGCCGGTGATCTCGCAGCCGCCGCCCTTTTCGCAGGGGCAAACGGTGGTCGTGCCTCAGACCCAGACGCGAGTGACAGAGGAGGGGGGCCGCCTGGTCGTTCTTCAAGAATCAGCGACCGTCGCCGACGTGGCCAAGGCGCTTAACGCCCTCGGTGTGGGCACCCGTGACATCATCGCCATATTCCAGGCGCTGAAGGAAGCCGGCGCCTTGAAAGCCGAACTCATTATCATGTAGTTTCCTGGCGGTAAGAAAATGGATCGAGCTTCTTTTCAGGTTCCCCTGTACAACAACCGAGCCGCGGGAGCCGCGCGCCAGTTGCGAAACGTTGGTGACGCCTCGGCGGCCCGGCGCAAGCAGGCGGCAGAGGATTTCGAAGCGATTTTCGTGGAATACATGCTGCGCCAGATGAGGCAGGCACAGGTGCAGGGTGGGCTCTTCGGTTCGGGTGCCGCGGGCGACTTTTACGAGAGCCTGCTGGAATCGGCTGTTGCGAAGCAGATCGCCCACCGCCAGCAACTGGGTCTGGCTAAGATGATTTTGCAGCAGCTGGAGCGCGAGACGCCCAAGGTCGAAGCGAAGGCCGGCCCGGCAACAACCGGGTCGACAGCGGCCGGTGCCAAAACCACCCTCCCGAAGCAGCAATTGAGCCACATTGTCCAGAAGGCTGCCGCCGCGAGCGGTGTCGACGCTCTCCTTCTCCAGGCCATGATCGTCCACGAATCGGGTGGAAACCCACAGGCCGTCAGTCCCAAGGGAGCGGTCGGGCTCATGCAGTTGATGCCCGAAACCGGGAAGGAAATCGGCGTGCGGGATTTGTTCGATCCGATTGAGAATGTCTATGGCGGGGCGCGCTATATGGCTCGTCTGCTATCCCAGTTCCATGGCGACACAAAACTGGCCCTGGCGGCCTACAACGCCGGGCCGGAAGCGGTGGAACGCTACGGTGGTGTACCGCCCTACGAGGAGACGCAGCGCTATGTGGCCCGTGTTATCGAGACGTGGAGGTCCTTCGCAAAGGAAGGATCCTGAATACTCAGAACAAAGGGAATTGAAATGAGATCCGATGGCGAAGTGACAGCACAACCCGGCCAGCCACTTACTCTGTTTCTGGCGCTGGAGAATGCCCTCGATGCTCAGATCAAGGCGGTGCTCAACCGAAATCGGCAGGATCTGGAACGGGTTACCGAGGAGTTGGAGCGCCTGGTGGATCGTTTCCAGGTCGCCCTTCTGAATCAGCAGGTGCGCGCCGGTGGTGAAGAGGTGCTGCCCGAGATCCGTGAGGCGACGCACAGAGTGCGTCAGAAATTGCGCCGGGCCCAGCGGCTGGTCGAGGTCTCGATGCAGTTCTTCGAGGAACAGATTGCACAGTTTGCCCGCTTCGGTAGCGAGGCGGAGTACGACTCGTCTGGACGAGGACAGACCTCGCCGGCAGTGCCGACATTGATTGAATTGCGGACCTGACGATGCCGACGCTGAATGGAATCCTGCAGCTTGCCAAGCGCGGACTGGCAGCTTCTCAACTGGGCACCAGTACGGCTGGCAACAACATCACCAACGTCAACACGCCGGGCTACTCGCGCCAGCGGGTGGAGCTTCGCAGTAGCGAAGTGCGCGACTCGATCCTGGGCACGATAGGGGCCGGGGTCGATGTGCAGAGAATCTCGCGGCAACGAGACCTGTTTCTCGATAGGCAAATCCGGGCCGCAAACGCCGACCTCGGCCGATTCCGAGCCGAGTCTGACCAACTCCAGGGAATCGAGAATCTGTTTCAGGAACCGAACGGTCAAGGGCTTGGAGTGCTGCTGGATGACTTCTGGAATGCCTGGTACGAAGTCTCCAATCAGCCAGAGGACCGTTCGATTCGCCAGACTCTGGTATCCAGGGCATCGGCTCTCACTCGTGGCTTCCATCGTCTGGCGAAAGGGCTTTCGCAGGCGCGTCAGGAAATCAATCAGGAACTCGCCGATCGCGTCAAAACCCTCAACGATCGTTTCGCCGAACTCGCGCGGTTGAACGGGGAGGTCATCAAGGCGCAGGGGCAGAAGGGAGCTGCCAACGCCGCCCTGGATCGGCGCGATCTCCTTCTGGATGAGATCTCGAAAGTGGTGCCGGTGGACGTGGTGTACAAGGACTCAGGATCCGTGAATGTCTATGTGGAAGGGCAGGCCGTCGTTCAGGGGGTGAATGCCGGTCAGTTGGCTCTTCAGGCCGAATCGGTGAATGGGGTTGAGATTCTGCAACTTAGAGGGGTTGACGGTAATAACTTGATACTTCGCAACGGCGAATTAAAGGCCCTGTTGGACGTCCGCGATACGGTCCTGCCCGACTTCCAGCAAACGCTTGACGAAATTGCTGGAAAGCTGGTATCGTCGGTCAATGACCTCCATGCTCAAGGATACACCTTGGACGGTCGCCAGGGCCTTTCGTTCTTTGACTCGACGAAAGTCCAGGCGAAAGATATTGCTTTAGACGCCGAAATCCTGACCGATGTATCAAATGTAGCCGTGTCCCAAGATGGGACGCCGGGCAACAATGACATCGCGATCCGGATCGCCAGGCTTCGCGACGCCCTGGTGGCAGCCGACGGCAAAACGACGCTGGCGGGTCGCTACCAGGAGCTTGTAACAGATCTCGGATCAAAGTCGGAGGCGGCGGCAACGTCCCTGGAGAGCCAACAGTTGGTGGTCGGGCATCTGGAAGACACCCGCGAGTCGGCGCAGGGTGTCTCTTTGGACGAGGAGATGGCCAATCTGATTACCTTTCAGACGGCCTTTGGCGCCGCGGCGCGGGTGGTTCGTGCCGTGGACGAGATGACACAGACGCTGCTGACCATGATCTAGGGAGTCTGAGCCATGCGCGTCACCAACAAGATGGCCATCACCACTGTGCTGAGGAGCCTGCGCAAGCCTGTCGACTCGATGCTGAAACGGCAGACGGAAATCACCTCGGGAACCCGGGTGCAGAAGCCTTCGGACGACCCGACGGTCATTTCTCGCCTGCAGTCTATCGATTCGGGTCTGCGGGCGATCGCACAATACCGCCGCAACCTCGACAGCGCCAGGTCGGTGTTGCGAGACGGTGAAAGCGCCCTGGCCGACTTTGAGACGCTCGTCACCCGCGCCAAGGAGCTCACGGTTCAGGCCGGGAATTCGGCCCTCGATTCCGGTGCGCGCAGTGCCATAGCTGCCGAGGTAAATCAACTCCTCGAGTCGGCCGTGGTTCTGGCGAACCGAAAGGCAGGGCGGCGATATCTGTTTGGCGGTACCAACACGCTGACAGAGCCGTTCCGCGTCACCCGCAACGACGCCGGGGAAATCGTTTCGGTTCAGGCGGGTGACGTTTCATCCACAGTGACACGGGACGTCGATCAGGAGACGACGGTGGGGGTAAATGTTCCAGCGGACAAGGTCTTCGGCGGCGACGGCGATATCTTTCAGACGCTCATTGCCCTCCGTGATGCCGTCCGGAAATCGGACCAGACCACGGTGCTGAAGACTCTGGACCGCCTGAACACCGTCCTCGATCGTTCCATCGATGCCCGAGTCGCTGTCGGGTCGAAGCTGGAGCGCCTCGACGCCATACAAAGCCAGTTGGAGGATCGGGAGGCGGCGTTCCGCCAACGTCGGGCGGATCTCGCCGATGTAGACCTCGCGGAAGCACTGACTCGACTCAGTGCCGAGGAGGTGGCGTATCAGGTATCTCTCGGAGCCGCGGCACGAATCCTGGGGACCAGCTTGGTCGATTTTCTACGTTAATGCATCCAACATGAGGCGGTACGCATCATGAGTACGACGAACGACAACGGGTTCATTCGCATCGAGCATCCTCGTTGGGGGCAGCTTGAGTTCCGGGCCGAAGACATCATTTATTTCCCGCAGGGGCTGGTGGGCTTTGAGCGGCTGAAGCGATTTGCCATTTTCCAATCGGAAGATACTGTGCCGTTCGCCTGGATGATTTCAGTCGATGATCCCGACATTGGGTTTGCTATCATCAATCCGATGATCTTTTGTCCCGATTACAACCCCAATGTGAGCCAGCGGGAGCTGAGAGAACTCAAGGTTACGAAGCCGGAAGAGGTTGCCATCTATTCGATTGTGACTTTGAACTGCGACCCACGAAAGGCAACCGCCAATCTAAGCGGACCCATCTTCATCAATACGAAGCAGAGACTGGCAAAACAGGTGGTTCTGCTGAGTGAGCAGTACTCGAGCAGGTGGAGAATCGTAGGCGAATGCGAAGAATAACGAAGAGGAACACGAACCTATGCTAGTCCTGACAAGGAGGTTGGGCGAGACAATAGTCATCGGCGACAACATTGTCATCAAGATTGTCAGCATCCACGGCAAACAAATCCGAATCGGCATCGAAGCCCCAACCGAAGTCAGCGTCTATCGCGGCGAGATCTACGAACGTATCAAGGCCGAAAACGAAGCTGCCGCGGCCGCCAGTCAGGAAACGCTGAAGCAGGTTGCCGATGCGTTGAAAGAGCCCAGGGAAGAACAGCCGCCTCCACAGACGACCGGAGAACAGGGGGGAGCACCCGACCGTTAGATTCTGTCATGCCACGAGGGACCTAGGATGGGTCGCCGACTGAGCATTCTCTTCTTGAACCGATGCTCGACATCGATGTCGAGTCATCAACGTAGCAACATCAAAGACTTTCCCATTGGCAGGGAAGCCGATCCAACGAAAAAGGACTTTCACAGATGGGAAACCACAGCGGAATGGACGTCGCTGAGCTGCTGTGCCAGGGTGAGGCTGTGCTCAACACGGCGGGCTGGAGTTCCGACTCCGGCTGCGTTCAGGCTCCGCATGAGCGCTTGCCGCATGACTCGGACGGGGCACACCACCTCCGGGCCGAGACGCACACACATGCCCACTGGCGGAAGGCACAACTGCCGCGGCAGGCGTCTTCCTGCAACCCACCCTACCCGCACACTTCGCTGAGTCCCCGATTTCAGTTCTTCCGGCTTCATCCAAATCGCTGGAAATCAAAGACATTCACACCATACCTCGCTGCCTGTGCGAGGGCACCCGAAGCACTGGGTCGCCTTGTGCCGCAGAAGGAAGGGTTTGAAGGATGACATCGATCGAGCAGAAACTTCGTCAGGCTGAAGAGAAGTTCGCGCTGGGGGAGCTGAGCCAGGCCAAGAGCCTCCTGGAGGACATTTTGGAGAACGACCCTGGCAACTGCGAGGCGCAGAACAACCTCGGAGTCGTCGCCTGGCAAATGGGGGACCTGGAGGCAGCCCAGCAGTGGCTGCGCAAGGCGGCGAGGCAGGGTTCGTCGGTTCTTGATGCACATCTGAATCTGACCTCGCTTCTGCGCGCGCAAGGAAGACGGGTCGAGGCGTTCTCCGTGGCGCTGGAGGCCTTGCGTCTGTTCCCGGAGCAAGAGGAGATCCAGCAAGTCTACGACGACACGGCCCAGGAGCTGATTCTGCATGTTGCCGAGCTTGGCGATCTCGGGGAGGGGGAAGTTGCACAGGAAGGGGAGAGCGAGCGCCAGGCTGTACAGGCACTCCGCGGTCAGTTGGACGGCTTTGAAGAGAGATTTGCCGCATGTGACCTGCAGCGGAAACTGGCGGCGCTAGCAATTGTTTTCCTGCTCCTCGGGAAAAGGACGGAGGCAAAACGATGCACGCGGGAGTTGTGCGGACTGCCATCCGCCGGTATCACCGCGTTTCTCTTGCTGGGCAAACTGCACCTGGCTGACTTCGAGGTGCACGAAGCACGATTCGTCCTCGGCAAGGCGCTGCAGAAGTTCGGAGACGACGACTGTGCCGCCCGCCTGCTGCGACAGGCCGACTCGCTCAAGGACGACCCCAGGGTAGCCGAACGGTACCGGCGCATCTTGCTTGTCATGGACGAAGGCATCGGCAACATGGTGATGCTGACGCCGGCGATCCGGGCTCTCAAAGAGCAGATGCCGCAGTCCGAAATCACGGTCCTCGGGCGGCCGCCTGCTCTCGAGGTCGTGGATGGCTGGCAGGCCGTGGCGTCCGCCACAGACCGTCTCGGCGATGACGAGTACGACGTCTGTTTCTATTGCATCTGGTATGCTCGGACTCGAGAGCAGCTCGGCCAACAACTGGCGGCGCGCTGCCGTTCTCTGTTCGAGTTCACTCTGGCAAATAGAGGCATCCATGAGGCGGACCAGCAGATGCGCATCGCGCAATTCTTTGGGTATGAGGGTCCCACGCCTGAGCCCCATGTGCAGACCCGCGAGCCGGGAGTGGACTGGCCTGCAGACAGGCCTGTGGTGGCTCTTTCGGACACGACCCTCAACAACGGCCACTGGGAGCGCAAGCGCTGGCCCTATTATCACGAGCTTGCCCAGCACCTCGTCAGCAGAGGTTTTGCTGTTGCCCTGATTGGGGGCGCGGGGGAAGCTGAGCGCTTCGCCGAGGAGTCCTGGCCGGAAGGTGTCATCGATCTGCAGGGAAAACTGACGCTGGCCGAGACGGCCGCGGTTCTGCGCAGATGCGCCCTGTTCGTCGGCAACGATAGCGGTCCGGCTCACCTATCGGCGGCCGTCGGCACCAGGACGCTGGTGCTCTTCGGCCCGACCCTGGTCAGCAAGAACCACCCGAAGGGACCACAAGTGAAGGTCCTGGCCAAGGGGTTGGCGTGCAGTCCGTGCCAGTACACGCCGCGCTGGCAGGAGTGCACAGACTGGCGCTGTATGTCAGAGCTGAGCGTTGATGAGGTGTTTCAGGCTGCCATTGAATGGCTCGAGAACAACGCCGAAGAGCGGGCCAGCGCGCATGTCGCCGCTGCTTCGTCCACGAACGGCAGGTTGCAGCTGGTTTCCAAGGAGTATACTGCTTGCGACATCGTGGACCAGGAGGGGGTGAAGTATCTACGCCGGGGCGACATCCTCGAGCCCCTCACCATCCATCTCGTCGGCGCCCGCTGGGCCAATTTCCCCTGGGGAATGGAAAACGAAATGTTCCGGGCCCTGGAGAAAATGGGCTTTGACGTTTTCGACACCGACTATCGCCTGCAGAGGGAGAACTTCGAGGAGCTGTTCCTGCGGCCTGCCCACATGCTGCTGGTCTTCAAAGGCTCTGGGATTCCGCCGGAATTGATCCGCCGCTACCCGGGCCGGACCGTCTTGTGGTACCAGGACGATATCTTCGCCACCGAACACGCTCCACGAGACATTGCTCACAATGCACATGCCTTTGACACGGTCTATTCCTTCGATCGCTCGGCCCTGGAGGAGTACCGAAAACTCGGCGTCCGGGATGCCCGCTGGCTGCCACTTGCCATGAGTCCCGCGGTGCACCGGAAACTGTTTCTGCCAAAGGAACAGGACGTCGTTTTCGTGGGCAATGTGTATCCGAATCGGGCTGCGCTTCTGGAGCGCCTGCAAAAGCGGTTCAACGTGTTGGTCACAAAGGCCTACATGGACGAGATGGTGCGCCTTTTCAATCAGGCCAGGATCGTGCTCAACCTCGGCATAGGCAACACCGGGATTCAGTCACGTGTCTTCGAGGCACTCGGCTGCGGGAGCTTTCTGCTCACGAACGAGATTCCACACGATACGAGGCTGTTCGAGGACCGCAAGCACCTGGTGTATTTCAACGACGACAACATCGAAGAGCTGATCGACCACTATTTGAATCACGAAGAGGAGCGCGAGTCCATCGCTCTGGCGGGTTACCGCAAAGCGCACGCCGAGCATACGTACGAACATCGAGTCGAGCAGTTGATCCGGGAGCAGATCACCGAAGCCAAGTCGGAGAAGCGCGAGGGGATCCGGGTTGTGACGACGCCGTCCACAGCGCGCGGTTCAAAGGGACCACGCATCCTGGTGGTTGGGTTCGACGGCATGGAAGCCAATATCCTGCTCGACAATCTGGATGAGTTTCCGACCTTCAAGGGCCTCATGGCTGAGTCGAGCTGGGGCACCCTGGAGGTGACGCCCGTCCCCGGCACGCTCGAAGGGTGGGCCTCCATCTACACCGGATGCGAACCGTCGCGGCACGGCATGGATGAAACGGCGTGGAAAAAGAGCGGCGGCGAGATCGAGGACTTTCCCAAGTTTGCAGATCTGCGCGTCAAGACGATTTGGGAAATGTTCGCGGAAGATGGCCGCACGGCCGGCTGCTTCAATATTCCGTTTGTTCACTACATGCCTCAACGGCATCAGGACCTGGTGCGCTACATTGTGCCGGGCTGCTTTGTGCCGGCACACATTCGTCCCTACCCGCGGAAAATCTCGTCGCTGCTGGAGGACTATCCGACTGAGCAAGGTTCGGTCCTGTCCCCCAAGCCACAGGTGCCGGCCCTGGAATGGTCCGAAGCAAAGGGTCGACATCAGCGCTGGCTGAAGAGGCACTACGTGCGGGAAGCGATGGGGCGAGATGTGCGTCGGCTCGAATACTGCAAGCGGCTGATCCGCGAGTTCGAGCCCCATTTCGTCTTCAATGTCTTTCACGAGACCGACCGCATCGGTCATTTTGTGTTCGATTATCTCGACCTGATGGTAGAGGGATACAGAATCGCCGACGAGATCCTGGCGGAAATGATGGAGCTGGACTACGACTATATCGTCGTCATATCTGACCACGGGATGTGGTATCAGGACTCGGAACTATGCGAGCGAACGGTGAATGCGGGAGGGACAAGGGAGTTCGCTTCTGGTGGTTATCGTCTTGCTGATTCTGCCCACTCGGCACATGCGATCTTCATTATCAGCGGAGAAGGAATCGCCGCCGGCCGGCGTGTAGAGGGATCGCTTTATGACGTAACGCCGACGCTTTGTCATCTCGCCGGTGTTCCGATGCCGGAAGAGACGGACGGCAGAGTATTGAATGAGATCTTCGCTGGACAGGTGCTGGACGAAGAAGAAAAGGAGCATCTCAAGGAGCAACTGGCCGGGCTGGGATATATCTGAGCAGCACGGTCAGAAACATGCCGTGGATGTTGTCGACAGACAAGAGCCGGCGATGAGGAACCAACGCTGTGAATAACACCTTGAGCTTCAACGCCCATGATCTTCGCCCTCACGACAGGGCGGTACTCCTGCATTGGCGGAGAAGCGGCAGACCCGTTCCGCCGCCCCACATCGTGAAAGAAATCGTTGTCAAAGAGTATGCGAGAAGATTCTGCATTCGGCTGTTGGTTGAGACGGGGACTTTCCAGGGGGCCATGATCCGGGCGACGAGGGAGAGTTTCGATAGAATCTATTCCATAGAACTCGACGAGAACCTCTATCAGCGCGCCAAGAATGAGTTCTCCGACTTCGATCATATTACAATCATACATGGAGACAGCAGCGACATATTACCACGCCTTCTTCCTGAGATCACTGAGCCTTGCTTGTTCTGGCTGGACGCCCATTTTTCCGGGGAGATCACGGCAAGAGGCACGTTGCTCACGCCAATCAAGCAGGAACTGACCCAGATATTCAACCACCCTATCAAGGACCATGTCATTCTCATAGATGACGCACGTTTGTTCAACGGCCAGAATGATTATCCGACACTTGAGGAGTTGCGACACCTGGTGCTGAATAGGCTTCCCGACGGCATCCTCGCGGTGGAAGACGACATTATTCGGATTCACAAGAGGATTGAGCCAGTGAAAGCTTCTATTCAGTGGGACAAAGTTCTTCAGTTGATTGATCAGGGCCGCGGGCGAGAAATTGCCGGGCACTTGCTGGCCTACGTCAAGGAATCGCCGGACGACGTCAACGCGAATTTGGCACTGGGCCTGATTTTCTGGAAAGAGGGTGACATTGAGGCCGCGCACAAATGGCTGGGTCAGGCGGTGAGCAGCGATCCACATGACCCAGGGGCTACGCTGCATTTCAACAGACTGCGTATCGAGCATTTCGATGTGCTGCCTGACGATCGCCCCAAGGTGCTGTGCAACGTGGCAGGCGGACGCATAGGTATTGGGATCAGGTCTGTGGCCGACACGATTTTTTTCATCCCGGGTGATGATCTCGAGCGACAGCACGATGTGGTGAGCTACGATCTCCAGCGCCACCGGTTCGAGGATGTACTGGGACGGCTGCCGCGTGGCTGGCGGCCGGACTATGTGTTGCTCTATCTGACGGAGGTGAATGCATTGCCTTTGGGGATCGAGGATTCTCCTGCTGTCACTATAAGCATTCCGGGGGACTCTTTTCCGCTTCAGAAACTATCACTCGACATGGAGTTCTTCGATGTCATCTTGCCGGGAATCCGCCGGTACAAGCAGGTGTTTGAGTCCCTCGGTCATCCTCAAGTGCTGTACGCCGGGGCCAGCGCGGTCAGAGGTTCGACACCGTCTCTGGCGAGGCTTGCGCCACCGGTCGAGGCTGAGCGACCGTACGATGTTGTATTCATCGGAGATTTCGGAAAACCGTACTATAGGCAGCGCACGCGATATGCGCATCGGTTACTACAACTCAGCGATCGTTACAAGATCCTTGTTAGCACGAAGCGATTCAGCATCGAGGAGTACTTTCGCCTGATGGGTCAGGCGAAGATTGTTGTGGAAGCTCCCAGCGTCCAGGGTGGTGTCAACATGCGGGCTTTCGAGGCAGTACAGTTTGGCGCGCTTTTGATGCACGAGGAGCTGGACCGTTCGATCGAAGAGTTCTTTCGGCCTGGGGAAGAGGTTGTGCTCTTTCGCGAGGATAATCTGGAAGAGCTGGTTGAATACTATCTCCGTCACGACGACGAGCGCAAGCGCATTGTGCGTCGGGCACAGAAGCGACTGGCCAACCGATGCATGATCCACCATCTGGCCGCTGGAATGATGCAGGCGCTGGCGGACTCTGGGGTCCAACGCAGACACAAAAAGGCGATTCATGCGTGGCCTGAAGATGTCAGGCGGAACGTGCTGGCGTGCAGTGATTTCTATGCCGGAGAGTATCGTCGAGCATTGGGGTTGCTGGAAGAGGCGATTGGCCTCAATTCCCAAGAGCCTGAGTATCTCAACAACATTGGAGTGGTGACCTACGCCCTTGCGACTGAGCAACAGGATGCCTCTGGCATGAAAGAGGCACGAGCCCGGCTCATGCGCGCAAACGCGCTCAGGCCGGAATACTGGCTGGCGCGTTACAACCTGTTGCTCCTCGATCAGGGCAGAGATGTTGATTTGGCGATTAAGGAACTCGTTGTCGGCCTTCAGGATTTCGTCTTGATGCCTACGCGTGAGGCGGCGCGAGGGCTTCAGGGCCTCTGTCTTTTTCCAGAAATCCTTTCCGATCGTCGGATACCTTCCTATCCAGAAGAGGCTGTCCTCTGGCAACTGGCGGTTGAACGGCATCCGCGACGCGATCTCGGCTATTTCGTGGAGTTGGCTCGAATTCTCTTGTGGCGGACCCTGGGACTGTATGCGGATAGGATGTTGCAATCCGGTCAACCACGTCGTGCAGTCGAGGCTTTATTAGACGCGTTGCGACTTCACCCTGAACATGCCGGGCTGTGGCGTCGGCTTGGTCAGAGTTTTTTCGAATTACGGAAATGGCAGGAGGCGGTCGAGGCCTTCGAGAACAGTTTGTCCGCACTGCCTCTCCAGCCTGATGCACAGGCAGACCTGGTGCGGGCGCTGGTGGCCGCAGGCAAGAGAGAGGCGGCACAAAGCCGGGTTGAGGAGTTTATTCGCACCAATGTCTGGGGTTCTGACCAAAATGATGAACTGCGAGCCGCCCTGTGGGGTCAAGCCGAAGTGTCGCGATCTGACAGCATCGGGGCTGTGCCGAGTGGATTTCAAAACTGGGGCGAAACCAAAGGGATAAACACATGACGGACAAAACAATTCAGTGGGGCCAAATTCAGCAGTTGATTGAACAAGGCCGCGGATCGGAAGTGGTGCCTCATCTACACAAGTATCTTCGAGAAGTTCCGGAAGATGTCAATGCGCACATCGCCCTGGGTTTGGCCGCGTGGAAGGAGGGTGATGTGCGGACGGCCAATGAGTGGCTGCGGCGCGCGGTGACCACGGACCCGCACCATGTGACCGCCCTGCAGATCTTCAACAAATTGCGCATTCGGCACCACGATCAACTGCCTGAAGATCGTCCCAAAGTTTTGTGCACCGCTTATGGGGGCAGAATTGCCGGAGCGGTCATATCGGTGGCCGATGCCATTTTTCTGATGCCCGGCCCTCAACTTGGACGGCGCGACGAGCTGGTCTGCTATAATCCGAAGTGCCACAAGATCGACGAGGTCCTTTCGCAGTTGCCAAATGGTTGGCAACCCGACTATGTGCTTTTCCATTTGATTGAGGTGAGCAGTTTGCCGCTGGGCATCGAGGATTGTCCTGCGGTAACAGTGGGGATACCTGGTGATCCCCTTCACCTGCAAAAGTTGTCCATCGACATGGAATTTTTCGATGTGTTCCTTCCAGGAGTGCGGAGATTCACGGACGTGTTTCAGGCGCTCGGGCACCCCCAAGTTGTGTACGGTGGCGGCGGAGGCGTACAAGGGTTAATTCCAGATCTGGATGGCTTGGCTTCACCGGTCGATGGTGACCGGCCGTACGATGTCCTTTTCATCGGTAACGTGGGTCAACCATTCTACAGTGGACGGACCAGGTTCGTGCATCGTTTGCTTCGCTTGGGCGACCGTTACAACGTTTTTGCCAGCACCAAGCAATTTACCAGAGAAGAGTATTACCGGCTCATGGGGCAGGCCAAGATCGTTATTGAAACACCGAGTGTTCAGGGGGGCGTCAATATGCGTGCCTTCGAAGCCGTGCAGTTCGGGGCCTTGTTGATGCACGAAGAGCTGGACCGCTCGATCGAGGAGTTCTTTCGTGATCGGGAAGAGGTGGTGTTGTTCCGCGACGACAACTTCGAAGAACTGATCGAATACTACATCACCCATGAGGAAGAGCGCCAGCGCATTGTCCGTCAAGCGCAGAAACGTGCCGCTGGCCGATACACCATGCATGCCATGGCGGTCGAAACGATCCGAGTATTGTCCGAGGCGGACGTCAAACCCATCGTGAAAAAGGCGGTACAGGACTGGCCCGATCACGTCAAAAGGAACCACCTGGCCTTTAGCGATTTCCAGGCGGGCGAGTATCGCCGCGCACTGACTCTGCTTGAAGAGGCCATCCAGCTCAATCCGAACTCAGCGGAGTATCTCAATAACCTCGGTGTGACCTGCTTCGCTCTTTGGATTAAGCAAGAGGATCCTGCCTTCCGAGAGCAAGCCCATGAGTGGTTGGGCAGGAGCTTGCGGCTGAACCCTCGCTATTGGGTGGCGCGCTACAACCTGCTCCGTATCGCTGAGGAGGCAAAACTGGACGGGCTCGTTCCAGTTGCCAAGGAGCTGGTGGTCGAGTTGAACGATTTCGTTGTCTCTCCGAGAGAAGGCGACTTCGACAACCTGCGCGGTCTGTGGATCTTTCCCGAGTTGATCAGGAACCGGTGCCAGGCGGCATCGCCCTACGAGGCCATCGCCTGGGAGAAAGCCGTCGAACTCCACCCGGACCGTGGCGAGGGTTACTTCGTCGAGCTGGCCACCATCCTGCTGTGGCGAACTCTGGAGCTCTACGCAGGTGCGATGGCGCGGGCGGGCCAGCCAAGGGAGGCCGTCGAGGCCCTTTTCGAGGCGCTGAGTCTGAACACCGAGCACGCCGGTCTGTGGCGACAGGTTGGGGAGCAGTTGCTCCAACTTGAAGAGACCGAGAAAGCGTTGGAGGCCTTTCAAAACAGTCTTTCTCTGCTTCCCCTCAACGTCGACACCGAGCTGGGCCTTGTTCGCGCCCTGATGCGTCTGGGGAAACATGACGAAGCCCGCAAGCGCGTGGACGAATTCGTCCGCACCAACATCTGCGAGCCGGAACGAAACGAAGAACTGCTCGCACTGGTGAATGAGGAAGAGCGGCCTTCTTCATCGCCCCAGTCGGGCGCGAATTCATCGTCTTCGCCGCCTTCACGACAATTCGACCCGGCGCAGGTGATCGAGAACTTCGAAAAAGCCTACCCGGGGGACCCCAAGCTCCAGCACCCGATGTGGAAGGAATTCCGCAACGACTTCGTCTCCTATTTTCGACATTTCGAAGACAGCTCCGAGGCCAGGGAATTTCACAACTTTCTGCTGCGCCCTATTCTTGATGGCAAAACGCCCAACACCGACATCGACAAGTTCTATTTCTACCAGGACACCTGGGCGAGTCGGAAGATCTTCGAGATCCGCCCGTCTTCGGTCGTGGACGTCGGCTCGACGGCGCTCTACGCCGGGATCATCTCGCAGTTTGTGCCCACCACGTTTGTGGACATCCGACCCATCGACGTCAACCTGCGGGGACTGACGGTGCAGCGTGCCTCCATTCTTGACTTGCCCTTCGAGGATGATTCGCAGGAGTTCGTCACCTCTCTGTGTGTGGTGGAGCACATCGGTCTGGGTCGCTACGGAGACCCGATCAAGCCGGATGGCACACGCATGGCATGTCGGGAGCTGGTTCGCATCGTCCGCCCCGGTGGGCGTCTGGTGATCAGCGTTCCGGCGGGGCCGCCAGCAATTGTGTTCAACGCTCACCGCATTTTTGCCAAAGAACAGATCCTGAGCTACTTTCCGGGGTTCAGGGTGGAGGAGGAGATCTTTCTGTTTCCAGAGCCGGGGCCGGAAAGTATGCTCCGCCGGCTTGAGCCCGGACAGTTTGCCTTCTATGTCTTCATGCTTCGAAAGGAGCCATGAGTTTGAAAGAAGAGTGGATCTCGCGGCCTAGCTTGGTCGAGACGACCGCCGTAGCGGGCTAGGGCCAGGCCAGCGACCAGAAAACCTGACGCTTCTACTGAATCGACAACCGGGAAAGAGAGCAGCGATGAAGCGAGCACTTGTCACAGGAATTACGGGTCAAGATGGCTCTTATCTTGCAGAATTCCTTCTCGAAAAGGGGTATGAGGTTCATGGCCTCATACGCCGTGCCAGCACCTTCAACACCCACCGCATCGATCACCTGATCGAAGATCCGGAGATCAACGATGTCCGCCTTTTTCTCCACTACGGCGACCTCGGTGACTCCACAAACCTGATCAAACTTCTCTACCGGCTGCAGCCCGACGAGATCTACCACCTCGGCGCCCAAAGCCATGTGCGGGTGAGTTTCGACATGCCCGAGTACACGGCCGATGTTACGGGGATGGGGACCATCCGCATCCTCGAGGCGATCCGGGAAACCGGCATCGACACCCGTTTCTACCAGGCGTCGAGCAGCGAGATGTTCGGCAAGGTGGCGGAGGTGCCGCAAACCGAGCGGACTCCTTTCCATCCGCGCAGTCCCTACGCCTGCGCGAAAGTCTTTGCTTACTGGAGTACAGTAAACTACCGGGAAAGCTACGGTCTCTACGCCTGCAACGGCATCCTCTTCAACCACGAATCGCCTCGCCGGGGGGAGACCTTCGTTACGCGCAAAGTGACGCGTGGTGTGGCGCGGATCAAAGCCGGTATAGACAAGAAACTTTACCTCGGCAACCTCGACGCCCGCCGGGACTGGGGGTACGCCAGGGAATATGTCGAAGCGATGTGGCTGATGCTGCAACAGGACGCGCCGGACGATTACGTCATCGCCACCGGCGAGACGCACTCGGTGCGCGAGCTGGTCGAAACTGCTTTCAGCTACGTCGGCCTCGACTGGCGCCAGTACGTGGAGATCGATCCTCGCTACTACCGGCCGGCCGAGGTGGAGCTGTTGGTCGGCGATGCCAGCAAAGCCGCGGAACGACTTGGCTGGCGCCCCAAGACGAAGTTCGAACAACTCATTCGGCTCATGCTCGACCACGATCTCCAAATGGCATTCACCCAGTTGCGCGATCTCGAACCGCGGCCCAGTCGCACCGGTGGCCGTAAGCCCGCATCCAAGCCACGCGTTCGCGTCGTACCGCCAGAGCAGATCGTCAAACTGGGCGGCCGGCCGGAGCGGATGGCCGCCGCGGCTGAGCAGTGGGCGAGGATGAACTAGCCCTGGAGGTGCTAAGATTCCGATGAGAAAGAGCAAACGGACCGTTGTCGTGACCGGCGCCGCAGGATACCTCGGTTCGGTGGTGTGCCAGGAACTTCTGGCACACGGGTTTGTGGTGCGCGGGGTGGACTCCTTGCGCTACCATGGGGATGCCCTGCTGAGTTTGCTGTCCTGGCCGCGGTTCGAGTTCGTCCATGCCGATATCAGGGATGCCTCGGCGATGGCAGTGGCGCTTGAAGGAGCCGACGATGTCGTTCACCTTGCTGCTCTGGTTGGTGAGCCCGTCTGCGCCAGGTTCCCGGAAGAGGCTCGCGAGGTGAATCACACGGCTGTGGCTCGCCTGGCGGCGCTCGGCAAACAGGCGGGCGCCAGACGATTCCTTTTCGCCTCCACATGCAGCAACTATGGCAAAGCGGCTCCAGGCTGGCTTCTGGCGGAGGACGATCCGCTGCAACCACTTTCTATCTACTCGGAGACAAAGATCGCGGCCGAGCGTGACCTGTTGTCCATGGCGAGCGAGCAGTTCCAGCCGGTGATTCTGCGCTTCGCCACGCTGTTTGGGGTTTCACCGGCCATGCGTTTCGATCTGCTCGTCCAGGAGTTCGTTCGCGACGCCGCCGTGCGCTCAGAGCTGGTCGTGTACGGGGTGGGCGGCTGGCGGCCGTTCCTGCATGTCGTCGATGCCGCAAGAGCGGTTCACAGGGTGCTGGCCGCTTCCCCCAATGGAGGCGACGTGGTCTTTAACGTCGGAGACGAGCGACTGAACTGCCAGAAAGGCGACCTTGCCCGGCTGGTGATGGAGGAGTTCCCGGGAGCCCGGCTCACAAAGACAGACAAGGTGAATGATCCACGCGACTACCGCGTGTCGTTCGAGCGCTTCCGAAATGCTTACGACTTCTCGGCCAGCCGCGACTTGCTGCAGGGAATTCAGGAGATCAAGTTGTTGCTCGACACGGGTGTGGTCGTCGATCCGTACGACGGCCGCTACAACAAAGTATAGACCGGTACACTTCGGGGCGAAGCGCTCCTCCACACAGGGAGTCGAACCATGGAAGGAAGAATACCGCAATGGCAGCCCGTCGTCGGCCAGGAAGAGGCGGACGAAGTTGTGGCGGCGATCCAGTCCTCCTGGATCACGCAGGCAAAACGTACCCGGCAGCTGGAAGAGGAGTTGGCTGACTTCTTCGGCGCCGACCATGCGGTTCTGACAACCAGCGGTACCGTGGCGCTGGCACTGGGGCTGATGGCAGTCGGTGTCGGCCGCGGCGACGAGGTGATCGTACCCGACTTCACATTTGTGGCTACGGCGAATGCCGTGCTTCTGGCCGGAGGCGTACCCACACTCGTCGATATTCGCAGCGAAGACCTGACGATCGATCCGGAGGAGGTTGAAAAGGCCATTACAGCTCGCACCAAAGCAATTCTTCCCGTTCATCTGAATGGCAGGCGGGCTGATATGGAGTCGCTCGCCGAGTTGGCTGAGAAATTTGGGCTGGTGATTGTGGAAGATGCGGCTCAGGCTCTTGGCTCTCGCTGGGACGGCCGCTACCTCGGTACGGAGGGCGAAGTGGGCTGTTTCTCTCTGGCGACGACAAAGATTATCACGACAGGGCAGGGCGGATTTGTTCTCACCAATGACGCAAGCCTTCGCAATCGTCTGGTGCAACTGAGGGATCAAGGCCGACTGGAACGCTCCTGGAATTACCACCCGGCTCTGGGGTTCAACTTCAAGTTCACCGACCTGCAGGCCGCCGTCGGCCTGGCGCAGATGCGGCAGCTCGAGGGGCGACTGCAACGGATGAAGGAAATCTATCGCCGTTATCAGGATTTGCTCCAACCGCTGCCTCAGGTGAGATTCCTGCCGATGCGTATGGACCGCGGTGCCTCACCATGGTTCGTCGACATCTACGTGGACGACCCGCGTGGGCTGGCTCGGTTCCTGGCCGACCGGAACGTCGAGACAAGGCGTTTCTATCTGCCGGTGCATACCCAGGGGATTCATGTTGTGGAAGGTGAGTTTCCGAATGCTGTGGAGGCTTCGGATACCGGTCTCTGGCTCCCCTCGTCGGTATCGCTCACCGACGAGGAGATCGAATACGTGTGCGCCGCGATTCGGGAGTTCTACGAGCATCACCGAAAATGGAACCAGCGAGAAGCGTCGGTGTCGGTGCCGATCACTGGTGGATCTCCGAGCCTCTCATGGCATCACGATGAGACCAAGGTGGCTGGGATGTAGGCCATGGATTTGCGCCACAAAAAGATCTGGGTGACTGGAGGCAGGGGCTTTCTGGGGTCGCACGTCGTAGACAAGCTCGCACAGCGAAGTGCGAAGGTGCTTGCTCCGTCGCGGCAGGAAGTGGATTTGCTTGACCGCGCAGCCGTTGAGAGATTCCTCGCGAGAAGTCGGCCTGAACTCGTGATTCACGCGGCCGCATACATCGGTGGTATCGGAGAGAACCGCCGCCATCCGGCCAGGCTGTGCTACGAAAACCTCGTGATGAACACGCAGCTTCTGGAAGCCTGCCGGCTGCACGGTGTCGAGAAGTTCGTCGGTATCGGTTCGGTCTGTTCCTATCCGAAGATCGTTCCGGTGCCGTTTCGCGAGGATGACCTGTGGAACGGCTACCCGGAAGAGACCAACGCGCCGTATGGGCTGGCGAAGAAGATGTTGCTGGTGCAGTCGCAGGCCTATCGCCAGGAATACGGGTTCAACGCCATCCACCTGCTGATGGTCAACATGTACGGTCCGCGCGACAAGTTCGACCCGCGCTGGTCGCACGTCATCCCGGCACTGATCCGCAAGTGTGTCGAGGCAAAGGAGAGCGGCCGGGATCACATCAAAGTGTGGGGGGACGGCAGCCCGACCCGTGAGTTCCTGTACGTCGAAGATGCCGCCGAGGCTATTGTCCTGGCCGCCGAGCGTTATGACAAGCCCGAGCCGGTGAATGTCGGCTCGGGGGTCGAGGTGTCGATTCGCGACCTGGCCGATATGATCGGCAGCAAGCTCGGCTTCCGGGGGCGTATCGAATGGGACCGGAGGCAGCCGAATGGCCAGCCGCGCCGCCGGCTCGACACATCGCGCGCCGCCCGTGAGTTCGGGTTTCGTGCGCGGGTTGGCCTGGACGAAGGGCTCGACCGAACGATCCAATGGTTTCTCCAAAACAGGGAATACATCACACGATAAACGAACCGCTGCGTCTCCACCTCGACTGTGGCAAGCGCTTCATCCCTGGCTTCGTCCACGTCGATCTGGATGACTTCGACCACATCGATATCAAAGCCGACATACGCGCCCTCGGAATGTTTGAAAGCGGCAGCGCGGAGTTGATCTATGCCTGTCATGTGCTAGAATACTTCGATCGAGTCGAGGTGGTTGGCGTTCTGAAGGAATGGAAACGGGTGTTGCGCCGGGGAGGGGTCCTGCGTCTGTCCGTCCCGGATTTCGAAGCTCTGGTGCAGGTTTACCATGAGAGCGGCGATCTGGCGAAAGTTCTGGGCCCGCTGTTCGGGCGTATCGAGGTTCGAACGCCCGAGAGGCGGGTTTTCTACCATCGAACCACGTATGATTTCGCTTCGCTGAGAGATGTGCTGGAGGCGGCAGGATTTCGAGATGTCCGTCGTTACGACTGGAGAAAGACGCTTCACCGCGACTACGACGACTTCTCCCAGGCATACATTCCGCACATGGACAAAGAAAACGGCCGGTTGATCAGCCTGAATGTCGAGGCAACCAAGTAAGCGATGGCTCAAAGAGACAAATTGGTTGTGATTCTAACTCCGGTAGCCAACAAAGACCACGGAGACTACCGTTATCGGGTGCGGCAGCCATTCCGGGCTTTGGCCCAGGTGGCGCCTCAGTTTCGCGTGGCCGTTATTACCAATGTGCTGCCGAACAAAGAAGTGTTGATGCTGGCCGCCGACTTGCTGGTCATTCGTATGGTGGCCGATGCCGATCTTATCGGGCTGGCGTGGGAGAGAAAACAGGCAGGGCGACCTACGATTCTCGAGATCGCCGATGATTTTCTGACGATCCCCAAGAGTAATCCGGCAGCCCACTACTATGGCCGCGATGAGACCCGCGCCATTCTCTTCCAGTTGCTCGCACAGTGTGAATTGGTTCAGGTCACGACCGCCGCATTGCGACGAAAGTACCGCCGCTACCATAGCCGGATCGAAGTGTTCGAAAACCAACTCGAGCAACTGCGACCGTTGCGACAGAAGGATTCCCGCCTCACCATCGTGTGGGGGGGAAGCGACGGGCACTTTGAGGACATGAAAGCGGTCGCTCCGAGCCTGTGCCAGTGGCTCGAGAGGCATCCCAACGTCCGCCTGGCGCTCAAGTCGGCTGCAAAGATCCACGACTTGTTTGACGGCGTGCCGGAGGAGCAGTTGGTGGTTGAAGAACCTGGGAGCCTGGAGGAGTACCTCGACTTTCTGGCCAGATTTCACATCGGCATTGCGCCGCTCGAGGATAACGAATACAACCGCTGTCGCTCGGATATCAAGTTCCTCGAGTACGCGAGCGCTGGAGTGGTCGGCGTTTGCGCCGAAGTGGAGCCTTATGGGCGCACGGTGCAGGGCGGAACCACAGGGGTTCTTTTCGGAACACCACAGGAATTGCTCCAGCGGCTCGACGCGTGCACAAGTAACCCAGCCTGGTGCCAGGCCCTTGTCCGCGAGGCACGTCGATATGCTCGCCGTGAACGCCTGGAGCTCAAGCACGCATCGAGGCGAGCTGAGGTCTTCCTGGAGCTGCTCGGCGGAGGTCAGCAGCCGGCGTCGCTGGTCAACCTGGGGCGGTGGCCCTTGGAAGAGACGAGCCCCGGCTTTTTCGAGGAACAGAGAATCCCGGAGACCACTGCCCTCCTGGAGGGCATGGGCAGGAAAGACCCGGACGGCTCGCTGCCCTATTTCGCCCAGGCGATTGAGATTAACCCGAAGTATGACCGGCCGTTTCTCTGCGCCGGTGTGGCCCTGGCCCGCTGGGACCCTGAACGGGCCCTGCGCTATTTTCGCCATTCGTTGGCTCTGAACCCGAGCGCGGTCTACGCTCGCCTGTTGATCGGCGATGTGCTGGCAAGGGCTGGTCGGGTAGCGGACGCGGCCCAGATGTATGCCGCCGCCTGGCGTCAATGCCCGGCCTACGTGGATCCTCTGGTACGCCTGGCGCAACTGTGCAGCGAAGCAGGGGAGGAGGAGCGAGCAGAACGCCATTTGAAGATGGCAGCGGAGATCTGCCCGCATCACCCTCTTCTCGAAACCTATGCCTCGAACGTCGATGAGTAAGCTGGGCAGGGCGATGCGGCACGATACAGCAACCGTCGGGCAGACGCCGGGAGAGTTCGGCCGGCTCCTTTCGGTCTGTATGATCGTCAGGAACGAGGCGCATCATCTTGAGGCCTGTTTGCGCAGCGTAGCTCCGGTCGCGGACGAGATCGTGGTTGTGGATACCGGATCCCGCGACGGGTCGCAAGAGATTGTGCGCCGTTTCGGCGGGCGAGTGTACGAACATGCCTGGCGGAACGACTTCAGTCTGCATCGCAACCAGAGCATTTCCTATGCAACGGCGGAGTGGATTCTGCAGATCGACGCCGACGAACGACTGGCTCCGGAGAGCGCCAGAGGCCTGCGGGACTTTCTGGAGTCGGCGCCGGCCGAAGTGAACGGTTTCATGATCCGTCTGGAAAACATCGACCGCCAGGGCCGCCGCAATGCAGTCTTCCGCTATCCACGGCTCTTCAGGAACGGAGTCGGCGTGTACTACCACGGCGCGGTGCATAATCAGGTCGTGATCCCGGGTCGTGTGGAGGGATCCGAGATCGTGCTGCGGCATCTCGGCTACAACCTCGAGCCGGATCAGTTGTCGCGCAAAGTATCCCGAACCGAGGCGCTGCTGCTGGCCAGGCTCGAGAGAGACCCCAACGATCTGTCAGCCCTGTGCAACCTGGCGCACACTTACTCCATGGCCCGCCAGCCGGAACGCTGCGTCGCTGTCGGGGAGCGTGCCATTGCCTTGTTGGAGCAGCAAGATTCTCCAGCCCCGTCACTCGTGGGCGTCTATTATCCGGTCGTGGCGGCTTACATGACCACGGGTCATTATGACCGCGGTCTTGAGCTGTGCGACGCCGGTCTGCGGCGGCTGCCGTGGTATGTTGACCTGCACTACCAGCGTACGCGTGGGCTCGCCAAGTGCCATCGCTACTCTGCCGTGCTCACCAGCGGCGAAGGCTACCACCGAGCCAGGGAGCAGGTACTGCACCATCCTGAGCACATGCTGACGCTGGTGTTTTACACACTGGATCTGGCCTATCGGGTCGACTACTGGCAGGGGCTTGCTGCGCTGGCGGTAGGAGACTGGCAGCGAGCCGATCTCCACCTCTGTCGTGCCTTGAGCAGCCCGGAGCTTACACCGGCCACAGCTCAGGAGTTGCTCCAGAACCTGACTCGGGTGCAGCGGACTCCTCTTTCCGAGCACTGGATCCAAAAATGCCTTTGCCGATACCCTGCACTTGAGACGAAGAACCTGTAACCTTTTCTGCGAGCCGTAGATTCAATCCTGGCTAGGAGATCACGAGATGCCTGAAGCGAAAGACCCAAACAACGGGACGAAGAGCAAGGCAGAGCCAACGCTGTCTGTCTGCATGATTGTCAAGAATGAGGAAAGATTCCTCCCTGGCTGCCTCGAAAGCGTGTATGAGGTCGCCGACGAGATCATCATCGTCGATACGGGTTCCACGGATCGGACGGTCGAGATCGCCAAAGAATACGGGGCAAAAGTGTACTATCACCCGTGGGAGGACGACTTCAGCAAACACCGCAACCAGAGCATTTCCTACGCCACTGGCGATTGGATCCTGCAGATCGACGCCGATGAGCGCTTACAGCCGGACAGCGCCAGGCGGATCAAGAAAATCCTCGCCGAGACGGGTCCGGACCTCACGGTCTATTTTGTGACCCTGTACGACCGCAATCAAACAGGCCATCTCAAGGCCGTCTTTCATTTCCCCCGTCTGTTCCGCAACAACGCCGGCGTGCATTATTCGGGAATCGTTCACAACCAGGTGGTAGCCGGTGAGTCGGCGAAGAAAGCATTTACTGATCTGTCAATGGATCACTACGGCTACGATCTCCCCGACGAAGAGATGGAGAAGAAGTTCGAGCGCACTACGCGGTTGCTGTTCAAGCAGTTAAAGGAGAACCCTGAGGACCCGTTCGTGCTGTACAACCTGACGAACTCCTACGGCATGTCTGGAAGTGCCGAAGAAGTCGTGAAGTATGGCTTTCGGACTCTCGAGGTACTTCGGAAACAGGATCGCGTCTCGCCGATGTACATCGGGCTCTATTACCCCTTGATCAACGCACTGCTCAAACTCCATCGTTACGAAGAGGCCTACCAGCAGGCGTTGGATTCCGTCAAGGTTCTGCCCACCTACATCGATGGCTACTACAGCCTGGTGCGAGCGAGCACCGTCCTGCACCGCTTCGACCAGGTGCACGAATACGCGCAACGGTATTTCGAGCTACGCGATCAGCTCCGGAGCGATCTTTCCGCGATCTTTACCATGAACGTCTACACGCTTGAGAAAGCCGCCCACGTGTATTACTACTCAGGCCTCGCCTATGCAGCCAGCCGGCAATGGCAGGAAGCCGAGGCTGCTTTCTCGAGGGCACTCGATGAACCGCTGTTTAGCGAACGGTTGGCTGGCGAGTTCCTCTACAATCTGGCACAGGTAGACGCAGGCGAGAGGCTGAGGCGGTGGAAGGAGAAGTGCAGCGAAAAGTTCGACGCAGATGATTTGCTCGCACAAGAGGTGTTCTTGCGCGTTGAGACCCCGGAAGAGGCGCGAATCCTGGGAGCTCTCTTTGCTGTTGATGAGATCTCGCTATCGGACGAAGCGGAGGAGTACGCCCGGGCGGTGTGGTCGTATCTTCGCGGGGATTATGAGACCGCTTTACGCTACCTGGGAGGGATTTACAAGAGTGGGGAGACTCGTGTGAGTCTACTCATTGCCGACATCTTCGAGAGGATCGGAGGGAGTGATGACGCCCGGCGCGCACTTGAAGTCGCCTGGAGATCGAGCAATACTTCTTCCGAGGTCGGAGTCCGACTGGCCGAACTCTGCATCCGGCGGGGGGAGCACGCCGCCGCTCTCGCAGTCCTGCAACAACTGGATCAGGACCGCCCCAACAACGTCCGCGTCCTGCTCGATCTGGCGTTGACGTTGTGGCAGCAGGGAGCACACGAGGCCTCAGTGAGGTGCGTTCTGCAGGTTCTACAGTCGAGCAAGCTGGCTCCTGATCATGAGGTGGACTCGCTCGGTGAGATGGCCGAACGGCTCTGCGACCTCGCGAAACATTTCGACGGCACAACCCGGCTTGCGACTGCCAGGGTAGCTTACGAGCTTGCGCTGGCGATGTCTCCCGGTCATCACGATGCCGGTATCCGACTTGCCAGACTTGAACTACGGCTGGGCAATCCAGTCGCCGGCGTGGACCACTTGATGGCGGTCGCCGACAAACATCCGAAGAGCGATCAACTCCTGGAGGTGGCTTCCGCCTATGAGCGAATGTTTACCCAGTAAGAGTGCAGAAGACTCGCCTTTTGGCGACGCTGGGATGAAACTGGGAAGCAAGACCAACCAAAATCATGTGAATGCTGCATACGACCTGGCGGCGCGCGATGTGGCTGTCTTTCATTGGCTGGTAGGTTCTGAGCCGGAGATTGTATCGGCGACAGGGGCTTCTTTTCGCCATTTACGGTAAGTGGATCACGGCGATGCCTGAGACCAACGACGACGGTCAATTCCTGCGACTGGCGACGGATATGCATCGGCTTCTGGAAATTGCCCGCAAACACGGTCTATATGTGGTTGAAGATGGTGCACAGGCGCATGGCACCTGGTACAAGGGCAAACGCTGCGGTTCGATGGGTACGTCGGGTGTTTCAGTTTCCACCCTGGAAAGAACCTGGGCGCCTACGGAGGCGGGGGATTGTCACGACGAACGATCCCGGCCTGGCTGAACGTGTTCGTCGGCTGCGTAACTAAGGGGAGCGTGTCAAATATGAGCGCGTGGAAAAGGGTGTCAACGCTCGCCTCGATGTGCTTCGGGTGGCCGTCTTGAATGTGAAGTTCGGGTATTTGGAGCGATGGAATCTGGCCCGGGCCAGACACGCGGCCAAGTGCCTGGAATTGCTGCGGGACGTAAGCGATGTCGTACTCCAGCGCCAGCCGTGCTATTCGACCCATGTCCATCATCCTTGTGTGATTGCGCCC
>CAZGRP010000031.1:0-43073 GCA_964527995.1 uncultured Cytophagia bacterium
AGGAAGGCACGGCGGGTGTTCTGTCGCCACTCGCGGGCCAGCTCCGGCGAGCGGGCCTTCACTTCCTGGATAGCCCGTGGGATCTCGATACGCACCCGCGGCAGCAACGGCAGCTCGCCCATCACCGGACGCGGCGACCCGGCTTCATCGAGCTCGCTGTTGACGACTGGTGCGGCGCGGTCCGCGGCCTCGCCGGTGGTCAGGGTGCCGGAAAGGGCGCGCGCAACCCGCTCCGAAGACAAATGCCACGCCACGACGAAGCGATCCGTGCCCAGGCCTCGGTGGAGGACACTGTCGGATTCGCCATACATTTCCTCCACGTATTCGTCCACCTCGGCGCCCAGGCGGTTCAGATTGAGATGGGCGTTGCGGGCTTCGAGTGGCTCGTATGTCCAGTAGACCGTGTCCACGCCCATCTCCAGCAGCCTCTCGCGCTGGTAAAGCTTCAACCGCCTGCCCAGTCCCTGGCCACGCCACTCTTCGCGGACGGCCAGCATGTCGGACCAGTGGACCAGGCGGCCCTTTCGTACGCCGGTCATGCCGAAAACGAAGGCCAGCAACCGCCCCTCACGATCGAAAGCACCCGCGACGACGCCACCGATCTTCTGGGTCACCATGAGGATCGAAGGTGGTACGCACTCGGAGAAACTCTCTCCCCAGGTCTCCTTCTGCAACGCCACGCAGGCACGATACTCCTCGTGGGTGCGCAGGTCACGAATCTCTATGTCGGATGATGAACCAGCCATCGTGAGATCCCTCCAGTTACGAAAGCGTTCGGGCTCGCGGGTGTCTGAGCATGGCTCCTGTTTGCAAGACAGGAAGCGCTGAAAACAGAGCCTGGCAACATCTTCGCCACCTGAGTCTGCCCTGGGCTGTCCGGAAATCCGCAGCGATTTTGTTTGACAATATCCTACAAGAATCACAAATTCAGAGCCTGCCGCCGGCTCTGCGGCAGTCGTCTCAAAACAGCGTCAGCAAACCGATCAACCTTCGGAGGATGCCATGAGAGTCAGGCCCGCCGTTCTTCTCTCCTTTCTGCTGCTTCCGATGCACCTGTCGGCCCAGAGCACGATGCCGGTGATCCTGTCCATGCGCGATCGCGCCGAGCTTCGCGACCAGTGGCTCGGCAGGCGGCTCGACACAGTCGTCCCCGAGCTGATGCGCCGGCAAAAGATCGACATGTGGATCCTGATCGCGCGCGAGTACAACGAGGACCCGGTGGTCAAGACCCTGCTGCCGGCTACCTGGCTGTCTGCGCGGCGGCGTACCATTCTGGTGTTCTACGACCCCGGCCCGCCGGCGGCTGTCGAACGCCTGGCCGTGGCTCGCTACGACATCGGCAGCTTCTTTCGAAAGGCATGGGACAAAGAGAAGCAGCCAGATCAGTGGAAACGGCTGGTCGAAATCATTCGGCAGAGAGACCCACAGCGCATCGCTCTCGACTTTTCCGCCACCTTCGCCCTAGGGGACGGCCTCACGCTTAGTGAGTACCGCGCCTTCGAAGCCGCGCTGCCCCCGAAATACCGGAACCGAATCGTTTCCGGGGAACGTCTAGCCATCGGCTGGCTCGAGCGCCGCATCCCCGAGGAGATGTCCGTCTACCCGGCCATCTGCCGCATCGCCCACCGTATCATCGCCGAAGGCCTGTCCGATGGCGTCATCCAGCCCGGGTTCACTACCACAGAGGATGTCGAATGGTGGTACCGCGAGCGCATTCGCGGGCTCAAGCTGGCGACCTGGTTTCATCCTTCGGTTTCCATCCAGCGCGCCGGCGAACCGGAGCGCGGTGGCTCCTTCGCCTCACGTGAAGGTCCGAAAACGATCGAGCGGGGCGACCTGCTCCATGTCGACTTCGGCATTACCTACCTCGGCCTCAATACCGACACCCAGGAGCACGCCTACGTGCTGAAGCCGGGCGAGACCGACGCCCCGGCAGGACTGAAGCACGCCCTGAAAGTCGGCAACCGACTCCAGGACATCCTTCTCTCGCAGTTCAAGAAGGGACGCACAGGTAACGAGATTCTCGCCGCCGCCCTCAGGCAGGCCAAAGCCGAGGGCATCAAGGCCACCATCTACACCCACCCGATCGGCTTCCACGGCCACGGCGCCGGACCCACGATCGGCCTGTGGGACCAGCAGAACGGGGTTCCCGGAAAGGGCGATTACCCACTGCATGACAGCACCGCCTACTCCATCGAGCTGAATGCCGCCGTTTCCGTTCCCGAATGGGATGGCAAGGAGATCCGCATCATGCTCGAAGAAGACGCGTTCTTCGACGGCCAGCGGGTGCGCTTCATCGACGGCCGCCAGACCGAGCTCTTCTTGATTCGGTGATCGGACAGCTCAAGTACCGGAGCCGATGGACGAGGCCACTACGATCGCCTCGACGAGCCTGCGCCGGGCCCGCTCCAGGGCCTGCTCCAGCACGGCCGCCATCCGCTTCGCTTCCGCGGCATCCTTCTTCTCGATGGCCTCGCGCACGCCCGGCAGGGTCTTCACGCCGTACCCCGTGTAGAACCCCGGCGCATAGATCTGGTGCCGGTACCACGGCCGGCCCGGTAAACCGCGGGCATCCAGGAAGCCCTGCTCGGCGGCGTGTAGCAGACCGTTGAGCCGGCGCAGCTTCTTGCGGGAGCGCCGCAGCGCCCTCGCATCAACGCCAGCGATGCGCTCGACCTCGGCGTTGAGGACGGCGGCCGTCGCCGCCAGACGGGCGTTGGCGGCACGAACGCCCGAAAGATCGACGCTATCCTCGAGGCTCTGCTTCTGCGCCAGCTTCTCCAGCTCGTCCAGATAGCGATCGATGGTCTCGGCGGTGCTGGCATAATCGAAGGGCAGCACATCGGCGTTGGCCAGCCGCAGCAGGAAAAGGGCGGCCAGTTCGGAGAGCTTCTCTCCGTATTTGAAGCCCGGATCGCCGAAGGTGGTGAAAAACCAGTGGCTGTCGTACCGGGAGTGATAGATGCCATTGCCGGAGGAGAAGCCGAGATTGATGGCCGGGATGCCGAGGCGATCGAGAAAGACGGTGTAATCGCTGCCCGAACCGAGGGCGCCGAGACGAACCTGGCGGCGGCCCCTGACCTCGATGCTGCCCTTGTCGCCCGCCTTTTTCAACCACGCCTCGAAAATGCTTTGGTCGCTGCCCGGCATGCGCACGTCGCGCGTCAGCTCGTTGACGAACGCCTGCAGCGAGTGCACACCTCCGGCGCCGAAGTCACCTGCGGTATAGCTCTCGCGATTGAGATAGGCGATCAGATCCCGCTGCAGTCGGGACGCGAACTCCTCGCCGTACTCGGTGGAGCCGATGAGACCGTACTCCTCGGCGTCCCAACTGGCGATAGCGACGGAGCGCTTGGGGCGCTGCCCCTGGCGTGCCAGGTCGCCGAGAACGCGGGCGGCTTCGAGAAGCGACACGGCGCCGCTGAGGGGATCGCGGCCGCCGAAGGTCCAGGCATCGCGGTGGCTGCCGGCCATGACGATCTTGTCGGGCTCCTCGCTGCCGCGCAGGATGCCGATAACGTCGACGATGGGGCGCACGCCCCAGTCGGCTTTCACCTGCATGTGCACCCTGGCTGGCCCCGGTCCGAAATGGTACGTAATCGGCAACCTGCCCCGCCATGTTTCCGGCACGACTTTTCCTTTGAGGTTGCGCAGAATCGGCAGGGCGTCACCATAGGAGATGGGCAGGACCGGGATTTTCTGGAGCGTCTTCACCTCCGCCAGCGGGATCCGCTTGGCTCCTTTTTTCGATGGGTACATCGGCGTTTGTGGGTCACCCGGATAGGTGGGCATGTCCATCACCGAGCCGCGCTGCACGCCCCACTCCGGCCGCCATTTTCCCTGCGGAATGACATCGCCCTTGAAATAGCCGTCGTCGGCAGGGTCGGAGTAGAGCAGGCAGCCGACCGCCCCGCGCCTCGCCGCCAGCCTCGGTTTGATGCCGCGCCAGCTCTTGCCGTAACGGGCGATGACGATCTTGCCTTTGACCGAAATCCCCAGCGAGTCGAGCACCTTGTAGTCAGCCGGAATGCCATAGTTCACGTACACCACGTCGGCGGTGACGTCACCGTCGGCGCTGTAGGCATTGAAAGGCGGCAGCACTCCTTTCTGGGCGGAGTCAGGGTCCTCCGGGATGGCCGGTTCGGCCAGCTTCAGTTCATATCGCTCCGGCTCCAGCAGCGTCACTTCGCGGCTCACCGGCCGCGGCAGCAGGGCTTCGTAGCGATAGAAGACGACTTCGTCGAATCCGAACTCGCGCAGGCGTTCGGCGTAGTAGTTCGCCGTCTCTTCATTCGCCGGGGTGCCGGCGTGGTGCGGCCTGGCGGTGAGCACGCGGTGGTACTCGTTCATCCTCTCCCCTGACGGCCGGCCGAAAATGCCTTGTTCGATTTGCCGCTCCCGGGCGGACGATTCCTTCGTGAAGCCGAGAAGGCGGGCTTGCTGGGGCACGGCCTGCCGCGCAGTCACAAGGGTGAGGGCAAGGACGAACAGGAACGATCCCCGGAAAGCGGCCAGCGGCCGCTGCATGCTGCTGTTTCGCATCATTGCATCCTCCCGTGCGTTGAGGTAAGAAGATCCAGGGCGGACCGGACCTCGATGATTCGAGGCACGCTCAGGCTGATCAGGTTGTTGCAGTGGGTTCAAAAAAGAATGGAACGAGGTAAAAAGCAAGGACTTTTTTGGAAGAGAACTCAAATGGCAGATAAACAAGAGACGCCGCCCAGCCTTTCCTGTCCGCCCATTGACATATCCCTCTGAGTGCCTTATATTGGAAGCTTAAAGTCCGCCGGATGACCGGCCGAGGAACCATTTGAGGCCAAGGTCTGGTACAATCCCAGGGTCCGGCAACTGAACTCGGCTTTCACCGGCCCACAGGATCGCCCTGCAGGTTTCCCGATCGTGGGAAATGCGCGCGCGGGAGTTCTCAGCTTTGCGAAACAACTTCTAGGGAGCACAAACTAAGTTTTTGACTTTACAGGGTGTTCCAGCTTAGCACGATCCTTGCTTAACCGACCACGGATCGGTGTTACCGGAAAGACTGAGTCCGTGCCCACGGGGTGGTCCGGTGCCGAAAACGGTCAACCGATTCTCATTTTTTACTTCAATCGAGGTTAGGTACGATGAAGCGAAAGAAGGTCACCATTGATGGGAATGAGGCTGCGGCTTACGTGGCCTACAAGACCAACGAAGTCATTGCCATTTATCCGATCACGCCGGCGTCGCCGATGGGCGAACACGCCGACGCCTGGTCGGCGGCCGGCAAGCCGAATCTCTGGGGTACGGTCCCGGTGGTGGTGGAGATGCAGAGTGAAGGCGGCGCCTCCGGTGCCTGTCACGGCTCCTTGCAGACCGGCTCGCTGACCACCACCTTCACCGCCTCGCAGGGGCTCTTGCTCATGATCCCCAACATGTACAAGATCGCCGGCGAGCTCAACCCCACCGTCTTCCATATCGCATCGCGCACCGTGGCTTCACATGCTCTATCGATCTTCGGCGACCACAGCGACGTGATGGCCACGCGCCAGACCGGCTGGGCCCTGCTGGCCTCCAACTCGGTCCAGGAAGTGATGGACTTCGCCCTGATCGCCCAGGCCGCCACGCTGGAGTCGCGCGTGCCCTTTCTGCACTTCTTCGACGGCTTTCGCACCTCGCATGAAATCAACAAGATCGAGCAGCTCACCGACGACGACATGCGCGCCATGATCGACGACGAGCTGGTGCGCGCCCACCGCGCCCGGGCGCTGTCGCCCGAGCATCCGGTGCTGCGCGGCTCAGCCCAGAACCCCGATGTCTTTTTCCAGGCGCGAGAGGCGGTCAATCCGTTCTACCAGGCCTGCCCGCAGATCGTCCAGAAGACCATGGACAAGTTCGCCGGCATCACCGGCCGGCAGTACCATCTGTTCGACTACGTCGGTGACCCCGACGCGGAGCGCGTCATCGTTCTCATGGGCTCGGGTGCGGAAACCGTGCACGAGACGGTCGAGGCGCTCTTGGAGCGCGGCGAGAAGGTGGGCCTGCTCAAGGTCAGGCTCTATCGCCCCTTCTCCATGGACCACTTCGTGGCGGCCCTGCCACCGACGGTAAAAGTGATCGCCACCCTGGATCGCACCAAGGAGCCGGGAAGCCAGGGCGAGCCTCTTTACCTCGACGTGGTCACCGCCCTCAGCGAGGCAATGGCCGACGGCAAGGCCGACTTCGAGCGCTTCCCGCGCGTTGTCGGCGGGCGCTACGGCCTGTCGTCCAAGGAGTTCACCCCGGCCATGATCAAAGGCCTCTTCGACGAAATGAAGAAAGAGCGGCCGAAGAACCACTTCACGGTCGGCATCATCGACGATGTCACCCACACCTCGGTCGATCCGGACGACAGCTTCTCCACCGAGCCCGACGATGTCATCCGCGCCATGTTCTACGGCCTCGGTGCCGACGGCACCGTCAGCGCCAACAAGAACTCCATCAAGATCATCGGTGAAAACACCGACAACTACGCCCAGGGCTACTTCGTGTACGACTCCAAAAAAGCGGGCGCCATCACCATCTCTCACCTGCGCTTCGGGCCACGGCCGATCCGCTCGACCTACCTGATCAGGCGGGCCAACTTCCTCGCCTGCCACCAGTTCAACTTTCTGACCAAGTTCGACATGCTGAAGGCCCTCGTCGACGGTGGCACGTTTCTGCTCAACAGCCCGTACCCGGCCGACGAGGTCTGGGACCACCTGCCGCGCGAGGTGCAACACCAGATCATCGAGAAGAAGCTGCGTTTCTATGTGATCGACGCCTACGAGGTGGCCCGCAACACCGGTATGGGCGTGCGCATCAACACGATCATGCAGACCTGCTTCTTCGCCATCTCCGGAGTGCTGCCCAGGGAGCGGGCGATCGCCGAAATCAAGGACGCAATCAAGAAGACCTACGGCAGCAAGGGCGAGGAGATCGTGCGGATGAACTTCAATGCTGTCGACCAGGCCCTGGCACACCTGCATGAAGTCAAGGTGCCTGCCGAAGTCAGCAGCCCAATCGTCATCCCGCCGGTGGTGCCCGACGATGCCCCGGCCTTCGTGCGTGAAGTGACGGCACGGATGATCGCCGGGCTCGGCGACACCATCCCGGTGAGCAAGATGCCGGTCGACGGCACCTTCCCCGTGGGAACGACCAGATTCGAGAAGCGCAACATCGCCCAGGAGATCCCGATCTGGGACCCGGAGATCTGCATCCAGTGCTCCAAGTGCGCCATCGTCTGCCCGCACGCCACCATCCGGGTGAAACTCTACGAGCCGGAGTACCTCAAGGATGCTCCCGACACCTTCCTGTCGGCCGATGCCCGCGACCGCGCCTGGCAGGGGCTGAAGTACACCGTGCAGGTGGCACCCGAGGACTGCACCGGTTGCGGCATCTGCGTCGATATCTGTCCGGCGCGCAACAAGAAAGAGACGCGGCTGAAAGCCATCAACATGAGGCCGCACGAGGAGCACGTCGACCGGGAGAAGGTCAACTGGGACTTCTTCCTCAGCCTGCCGGAGTATGACCGCCGCAAGGTGAAGGTGAGCGCCGTCAAGGAGAATCAATTGCTCGAGCCGTTGTTCGAGTTCTCCGGTGCCTGCGCCGGATGCGGCGAAACGCCCTACATCAAGCTCATGACCCAGCTCTTCGGCGACCGTGCCGTGATCGCCAATGCCACCGGCTGCTCGTCTATCTACGGCGGAAACCTGCCGACGACGCCCTACACCACCAATCGCGAAGGTCGCGGTCCGGCCTGGTCGAACTCGTTGTTCGAGGACAACGCCGAATTCGGCCTCGGTTTCCGGCTGACGCTCGACAAGCAGTTGGAGTACGCCAACGAGCTGCTGCGCAAGTTGTCGTCCGAAATCGGCGACGAGCTGGTGACCGCGCTGCTGGAGGCCGACCAGTCCGATGAGGCCGGCATCTACGAGCAGCGCCAGCGAGTGGCGGAACTGAAGAAAAAGCTCGAGCAGATCGACTCCGAGGACGCCCGCAACCTGCTTAGCGTCGCCGACGTGCTCGTCAAGAAGAGCGTGTGGATCATCGGTGGCGACGGCTGGGCCTACGATATCGGCTACGGCGGCCTGGACCACGTCCTGGCCTCGGGTCGCGACGTGAATATCCTGGTGCTCGACACCGAGGTCTACTCGAACACCGGCGGCCAGATGTCGAAGGCCACACCGCGAGCGGCCGTGGCCAAGTTCGCCGCTGCCGGCAAGCCGCTGCCGAAAAAGGACCTCGGCATGCTGGCGATGACGTACAGCAATGTCTATGTCGCCCGAATTGCCATGGGGGCCAGCGACACACAAACGGTGAAGGTGTTCCTGGAAGCCGAGAAGTATCGCGGCCCATCGCTCATCATCGCCTATAGCCACTGCATCGCCCACGGCATCAACATGGGGCTGGGCATGCACAATCAGAAGGCGGCGGTGGACAGCGGCTACTGGCCTCTGTTCCGCTACAACCCCGACCTGTTGGCCCAAGGCAAGCACCCATTGGTCCTCGACTCGCGGGCGCCGAAAATTCCGCTCGAGGAATATGCCTACAAAGAGACGCGCTTCCGCATGCTGAGCCAGAGCCAGCCCGAGCGCGCCAAGCGGTTGCTCAAGGAAGCGCAGGAGGACGTCTGGATGCGCTGGCGCATGTATGAGCACCTGGCCGCCTTCGAGCTGAAAGACGACAGCAAAGAGGGCAACGGCAAGCACTAGCCTGCTGCCGTTTCACTCCTGGCACCCAGGCCCAAAGACCTGTCACGGGACAGCGCGGATGAACACTGAACCAGGCGGTCGAATCGCCCGCGTTCATCCGCGCGCACCCGTGAGCGTCCATGGTTGCAGCATTCACTTCCGGCCCGGGGCCGTTGGCGGTTTTCTCATCTCAAGACACGAGGATCGAAAACGATGGACCTTACGACAACGTACATGGGCCTGAAACTGCGCAACCCGCTGATCGCATCGGCGGGACCGCTTCAGCAGGAACTCGACAACATCCGCCGTCTGGAAGATGCCGGCGCCGCCGCGGTGGTGATGTTCTCCCTGTTCGAGGAGCAGATCGCCCACGAAACACGCGAACTCGATCACTACCTGGAGTACGGCACCGAAAGCTTCCCCGAAGCGCTTTCCTATTTCCCCGAACCGGCCCACTACCACAAAGGACCGGAAGAGTACCTGGAGCACCTCCGCCAGGCCAAAGAGGCGGTCGACATCCCCGTCATCGGCAGTCTCAATGGCTATGATCTGGGCGGCTGGATCGACTATGCTCAGAAAATGGAGGAAGCGGGTGCCGACGGCATCGAGCTGAACGTCTACTTCATCGCCACCGATACGGAGATGACGAGCACCGAGGTGGAGAACCGCTACGTAGAGATCCTGAAAGCGGTGAAATCGAGCGTCAAAATACCGGTGGCCATGAAGCTCAGTCCCTTCTTCAGCGCCATGGCGTGGATGGCTCGCCGCCTGGACGAGGCCGGTGCCGACGCGCTGGTGCTGTTCAATCGCTTCTACCAGCCCGATATCGACCTGGAGAACCTGGAGGTAGTGCCGAATCTGATCCTGAGCACGCCGCAGGAGATGCGCCTGCCGCTGCGCTGGATCGCCATCCTCTACGGGCATGTGCAAGCCAGCCTGGCGGCCACCAGCGGCATTCACACCGGCGAGGACGTAATCAAGATGCTGATGGTCGGCGCGGACGCCGTCATGATGACCTCGGCGCTGCTGCAGAACGGCATCGGTCACCTGCGCCGCGTTCTGCGGCACGTGCAGCGCTGGATGACGGAACACGAGTACGACTCGGTGAGCCAGATGAAAGGCAGCATGAGCCAGAAGTCATCGCCCGACCCGGCGGCCTTCGAGCGCGCCAACTACATGAGGGCGTTGAACGAATACAAGGTGAAGATCTAAGAAAGCGTGGAGGAGGGATGGGGAGAGCCGGGACTTCGGTCCCGGCTTTGTTGTTTAGGGCGCCGCTCGGCAGCGACTGGCCCTTGAAAGTTGTGCATTCCGGGGTTTTCCCATTGCTTTTTGTCGATCTTTTCCCTTTTTTAACAATGCTCAAAAATATGCGGTCAATGGGTTCCAACACAAACCAGGAGGCAACGATGTACGGTGGAAACGGTCGGAAAAGGATGCTTCACCGGCGCCTGTGGACGGGCACGTTGCTGGCTGTTGTCGCCTTTTTCTTTGTGTTTCCCACCCTGCTGCGGGCGCAGAAGCAGCTCACCGTCGAGGATATCTATGGCAGTCGCAAGCTGTTCGGCAAGTTCGTCCGTGGGGTGCAGTGGACCCCGGACCACCGCGCCTTCACCTACTTCGAGCGCGGCAAGGACGGCCGCCTCAACATCTGGATCTACCACCTGAAGAGCGGCAAGCGCGAAATCCTTATCGATTCCGAAAAGGTGTCGGTGCTGCAGGGACCGAAGACCGAGAAACGCTTCACCCTGGGCAACTACTTCTGGTCGCCCAACGGCAAAGACATCCTGCTGCCCTCGGGTAACGATCTCTATCTTTACAACGTACCGACCGCAAAGCTGCGGCGCCTCACCGAGGACGAAGCCCGCGAGCGCGACCCACGCTTTTCCCCCGACGGCAGCAAGATCGCCTTTCTGAAAAACCACAACCTCTACGTGCTCGATGTCGCCAGCGGCCAGACCACCCAGCTCACCACCCAGGGTACCGAGCACGTCCTCATCGGCCGTTTCGACTGGGTCTACGAGGAAGAGTTCGGCATCCGCACTGGCTTCGCCTGGGCCCCGGATGGCCAGCACATCGCCTACTGGCAGCTCGACGAAAATCGGGTGCCTCAGTTTCCCATCGTCGATTTCATTCCGGTGCACAACGTCGACAAGCCGATGCGCTACCCCAAGGCCGGTGATCCCAACTCGCTGGTCAGGATCGGTGTGGTGCCCGTGCAGGCCAGCAATGGCGTCGAAACGCGCTGGATGGACATCGGCACCGAGACCGACATCTACATCCCGCGCATCAAGTGGCACCCCGACGGCCGGCGCCTGGCCATCTATCGCCTCAACCGCGATCAGAACGTTCTCGAACTGCTGCTGGCCGACATCGCCACTGGCCAGTCGCGCGTCATCCTCACCGAGAAAGAGGACAACGGCTGGATCGACATCGACAACGACTTCACCTTCGTGGACAAAGGCACCAAGTTCATCTGGCCGTCGGCGCGCAGCGGCTGGCGCCACTTCTACCTCTATGACATCAGCGGCGAACTCATCCGACCGCTGACCCAGGGCGACTGGGAAGCGCTGTCGCTGGTCCGCGTCGACCAGAAGCGCAAGCAGCTCTACTTCATGGCCACCGAGAAGAGCTACACCGAGCGCCACCTCTATCGCGTCGGCTTCAACGGCAAGGGGTTCCAGCGTATCAGCACCGAGGCGGGCACGCATCGCATCAACATGTCGCCCGACGGCAACTACTATCTCGACTACTACTCCAACATCACCACGCCCACCCAGACGATCCTCTACAAACGCAGCGGCAAACAGGTGGAGGTGATCGAGCCGAACGACATCCCGGCACTCAAGGACTACCAGTTTACGACCCCGGAGTTTGTCACCTTCAAGTCGGACGACGGCCTGGACCTGTACGGTTATTTCATCAAGCCGCCGGACTTCGACCCGAATAAGAAGTACCCCGTGCTGGTGTCGATCTACGGCGGCCCCGGCGCACCCGTGGTCAGCAACTCCTGGCGCGGCGCCACCTACCTGTGGCATCAGATGCTGGCCCAGAAGGGCATCATTGTGTTCGCCATGGACAACCGGAGCTCGGGTCCGCGCAGCCGCAAACTGCGCTTCCAGATCTATAAGAACCTGGGCAATGTGGAGGTGAAAGACCAGGTAGCAGGAGTCAAGTATCTGCGGTCGCTGCCCTTTGTCGATCCGGACCGCATCGGCATCTGGGGATGGAGCTACGGCGGCTACATGACGCTGATGGCCATGGTCAAGAGCCCCGACTATTTCAAGGTAGGGGTCGCTGTGGCCCCGGTCACCGACTGGCGGAACTACGATACCATCTACACCGAGCGCTACATGTTGACGCCGGAGAAGAACCCGGAGGGTTACAAGGAGAGCGCGCCGGTGAACTTCGCGGACCAGCTCAAAGGCAAGCTGCTCATCGTCCACGGCAGCTCCGACGACAACGTCCACATGGCCAACACCATGCAGATGATCTACGCTCTGGAGAACGCCCGCAAGCCGTTTTCAGTGATGATCTATCCGCGCAAGATGCACGGCATCAGCGGCCGCAATACGCGGGTGCACCTGTTCAATCTGATCACGGGCTTCCTGTCGCAGAATTTGTGAGCTGACGTCCTCGACTGCAGATTGGAGATCGCGGTACCACGGGGTTTTCACGGAGCGGCACGGAAAGGGAAACGCCGAAAGACGCCGGGGGCGTAGGTGGCTGATGGGCCATGGCGGATGGAAGATGCGTAAAGGGTGAGGAACGCCCGCTACCGGCTAAAGCCGGCGTTCCAGGTACGAATCTCACAGCCGATTTCCGAAAAACTCGTCGAGTCGCTGGTTCAGCAGGTCCGGCTGCTCGAGATTCGACACGTGCCCGGCTTTCGGCAGGATGGCCAGCTCGGCATTGGGGATAACGGCCGCCATCCTTTCGGCCACGGCCGGCGGCGTCAGGACGTCTTCTTCACCCACCACCACCAGGGTGGGGCAGGCGATGGCAGGCAACATACCCGTCATGTCGGCTCGCTGCGCCATGCCCTGCAGGGCGTTGACGATCCCGACCACCGGCGTTGCCTCCATCATCTGGCGCACGCGGGCGACCACCTCCGGCCTTCTCTTACGCGTGGTTTCGCCAAGCACTTTCAGGATCAACGAATCGGCGATAGCGGTTGGGCCCTGGCGCCGGGCAAGATCCGCCATGCGGGCGCGGTTGATCTTGCCTTCCTCCGTATCCGCCTCGGGTCGGGTGTCCAGCAGAACAAGCGCCTGCACTCGATCGCGGTACCGCTGATAAAAAGAAAAGGCCACATAGCCTCCCATCGATAGACCACCCAGGACAACACGCTCGACGCCGAGCTGGTCGAGCAACCCTGCTACATCGTCAGCCAGGAGCTCCATGGTGTACGGGTAATCCGGCGCATCCGACTCGCCGTGCCCGCGAAAGTCGGGCGTGATCACGCGCATCGTCCCGGAGAATTTCTCGATCTGCGGCTCCCACATCGTGCGGTTGAACGGGAATCCGTGCAGCAGCACCAGCGCCGTGCCCGCTCCGCGATCGTCATATCCCAGGCTGAGCCCGTCAATTCTGTATTTCATTTCCGCCTCCTTCGTTATTTTGCCTCGGCCGATGTCGTCAAGACCAGTTTGCCGATGCTTTGGCGGCTCTCGAGCAGAGCATGTGCTTCCGCCGCCTGGTGCAGTGGGAAGGTTGCTCCAATATGGGGTTGGATCCGGCCGTCGGCAGCCAACGACAACACCTCCTCCATGGTGCGACGCATCCGGTCGCGACGGCGACTCAACTGAAGCAGATTCACGCCGCACACGCTCTTGCTCTGACTCAGTAGTTGGAGTGTATGGAAAAAGGGCGTACGCAGGAATGTGTAGAGGGCTCTCAAACGACCTCCTCCTGCCACCGTAGCAATTCCGAACACCACCAACCGGCCACCCGGCCGCAGCAGCCGGTATTCCGCCCGCAAGGCCGGCCCGCCGTTGGGATCGAGAATCACGTCGACCCCCTCTCCATGGGTCAGGCGGCGCACCTCCGCCACAAAGTTGCGCTCGCGGTAGTTGATCGGATGGTGCACACCCCATTGACGCAGCACCGCCAGCTTCTCCTCAGAACTGGCAGTCCCGAACAGGGTGACGCCGGCGAGACGGCCGAGCTGGACGGCAGCCGAACCCACGCCGCCGGCAGCCGCATGGATCAACACGCGATCGCCGGCACCCACCGCCCCGGTGCCGTACAGGCACACATGGGCAGTGGCGAAGTTGACGGGAATGGCGGCAGCCTCTTCGAAAGTGAGAGAGGCCGGAATCGGAAAGAGTTGATCCGCTGGCACGAGCACCTGCTCCGCGTACCCGCCGAATCGTGTCATCGCTGCCACGCGGTCACCGACTCTCACCTCCTGAACCGCCTCCCCGATCTGGTCGACCACACCGGCGACCTCGTAGCCCGGCACGAAGGGTGGCTTCGGCGCCTCGGGGTAGAGCCCCTGTCGCGCCAGCACGTCGGCAAAGTTGACCCCGATGGCGCGGACAGCGATGCGAACCTGGCCCCTGCCGGGATCAGGCGTCGGTCGTTCTTCCACTTTCAGGGTTGCCGGTGGACCATGCCGGCTGATAATCACGACACGCATGCCTGCCTCCACTGACTGGCCGCAAATGCATTCGCAAGTCAAAGGGATCGGTGATCACTTCACAAAGACACCCGCAGCACGATCTTGCCGAAATTGCGGTTCGCTTCCATGTAACGATGGGCTTCCGCCACCTCACCGAAGTCGAAAACCCGATCCACCACCGGCTTCACCTTGCCGTCACGGAGAAGCGGCAGAACGTGCCGGCAGAAATCCTGGGTCACAGCCATTTTCTCCTCCACGGGCCGGCTGCGAAGCACGGTACCGAAAATTCGAAGCCGCTTGCGCAGCACCATCGCCAGGTCGATCGCACCTTGACTGCCCCCCATCAAGCCGACCAGAATCATCCGGCCCCGGAGCGAGAGGCAGGACAGGTTGCGCTCGAGATAGGGCGCCCCGATGACGTCGAGGAGCACCTGGACTCCATGCCCTTCGGTCTCCGCCAGGACGAAATCGCGGAAATCGGTCGTGCGGTAGTTGATCCCGTGATGGAGACCCAGCGCTTCTGCGCGCCGCAGTTTGTCGTCGGAGCCGGCGGTGCCGAAAATCGGGCCCGCGGAGACGGCGCTGGCGAGTTGGACGGCCGCAGTGCCGACGCCGCTGCCCGCAGCGTGCACCAGAACTGCCTCGCCACTTCCGAGGCCGCACTGGCGAAACAGGGCGTCGTATGCCGTAAGAAACACCTCGGGCACGGCTGCCGCCTCCTCGAAGTCGAGGCCATCAGGGATCGGCATCGCCATTCGTTCGTGTACGATCACCTTCTCGGCGTAGCCCCCACCAGCCAGAAGTCCGAACACGCGGTCGCCGGGTTGGAACCCGTGAACCCGGTCTCCAGCATCCCGCACCACGCCGGCGAATTCGAGTCCGGGCACATCCGGCGGAACACCCGGCGGCGCCGGATAGAGCCCGCGTCGCTGCAACAAATCGGCGCGGTTCAGGGCCGTAGCACGGACATCGACCAGGAGTTCGTCCGGACCGGGCACCGGAGTTGGCACTTCCGCGATCTCCAGCACTTCGGGTCCGCCGCTTCTTGTGATTCGGATTGCCTTCATGCGCTTCCTCTCGTAGAGGTCTCTGATTCAGGTTCGCCTGGACCCTTTCCAATCGCTCCCTGGCTTCCTTGCAATCGGGACGAGTGGCAAGGACCCCTCGCAGGTCTTCAACGCCAGCGACCGCAACTGCATGAGTCCGCAAATGCGTCCGAGAACGGAGTGCCTCACTCCACTTCCTGTGCGAAAGCCTCGAAGGCAGCCACCGGGTTCCTGACCGCCCCCGCCCGCTGGGCGGCAAAGGCGTCGTCCACATAGGCGACGCGGCGCATCCCGAGCAGCACGCAGTCCACGCCGCTGACTCCGAGATAGGTGCGCAAGCACTTCTGAGAAAGGGTCTGCGATTGTGCCAGCTCCGGACAGGCCGCATCGAGCCGATCCGCGATCCGAGAGGAGGATCGCTGGGCCTGGTTCTCGTAGTGCCGCGTAATCGCCTCCAGGAGGGCGTTCAGAGCCTCGGCGTACTGCGTCGACCAGCTGCCCCACTCCGGGGAATCAGCGAACTCGCTCTCGAGGGCGAAGAGCGCGGTCGCGGCATTGTGAAGGATGACGTTCTGCTTGACATGATCCCATTGCTCCCAGGCTTGGAATTTCTCCAGGGCCCCGGACAGTTGCGCCCCCCAGGCGAAAAGGCGACGTATGGTCTCAGGGCCGGCTTGAAACTCCAGGGCCGGCAGCAACTGGTCGATCAGGGCCTGTTCCATCTCCTGCACTTTGCGCAGTTGCTGTTGATAGACCGCCTTCACTTCTTCCTCCGGGGTCTGGCGAAAGCTCGCCAGACGGACGAAGCCACCGCGCGGACCGATGGCGTTGAGGGGACGGTTGACCAGCGTTCCGAGGCGCGCGTCCGCCGCCAGCTCGACCACTGTCTTGCCGGTGCGCCTCTGGTTCTTTTCAAACAGCGCCCCTGCCTCGAACAGGTTCATTGGAAACTGGATGACCCGGAAGTGGTGGTCGTCTGTCAGCGAACGAGCAAGCTCCAGCAGTCTTTCCAGCGACGTGAACTCGGCATCGCTCTCCGGGCTCGGTAACGTATTCGAGGAGATTCCATAGGCCCGAATGGTGCCACGGCGCACCTGCGCCTCCAGCCACTCGAATGCCGCGGCGATACGCCGGTAGTATTCTTCTCTGGCTTCCGATGCGGCCACCCCGCGCTTGCGCGCATCGCTGAGGAAGTACTCCGGATTGTGCAGCAGATAGACGTCGACGGCGGGCAGGCGCAAGCGATCCAGAGTACGCGCCAGTTGATCCTCCAAAAACTCGGGGTGAATGCAGTGCCAGCAGCCGTCCGAGTACTTGACCATCTCGGGGAAGGGGCGGCCCTGGTTCTCGCGCTCCTGAACGTCGCGAAGATTCTGCCCCTGCACGTATCCGACCTTCGAGACCACCACAATCTCGTCGGCTGACAAGAGACCGCTTTCCGACAGCTCCGCCAGCACCTCACCGATGAGGCGCTCGCTGCCGCCGTCGGCGTAGTTGCTCGACGTGTCGATCAGGTTCACGCCGTGTAGCAGAGCATGGCGCAGAGCGTGGCGATGCTCTTCGATGCGATCATGGATTCGGTATCCACCGAAGCCGATGGGCGAGATCCAGAAGCCGGTGCGACCGAGCTGAACCGGCACGATCCAGCCGCGGTCGGCTCGATCGAAGTAGCTGCGCGTACCTTCCTCAGTTGCCATCCATCACCTCTGCTTTCTCGTGCCGTGCTGCTCGGAACGCTGCGGTGCGAGTGTCGCACGATCAGATTCAACACGGTTGGGTACGTCTACCCCAGAGTTCTCCGACCAGCCGCGGTCTCAGTGGACCGGCACCAGCACCAGCGCCTGTTTCGCCGCGGCTCGCAGGCCCGCCGCATCGACTTCCAGTCCGGAGAGTAGATCTTTCCACCTGCCCGCGATCTCGCGCAGGCGAACCGGGTGCATGCGGCTGTCGTTGTTGAGGACCACGACGACACGGTCGGCTCCTCGGCGCCGCTCAAACGCGAACAGGTCGCTGCCATCATCGGCGAGCAGCGTGCGGTAGCGACCCAGCATCAGAGCCGGGTGTGCCCGGCGAATCGCAATCAATTCCTTGTACCATTCGAAGAGGCTCTGATTGAAAGCCACCTCATCGCGGGCTCGAGCCCTGCCGGAGGGGTGGTGCACTTCCGGTTCGTAGTCGAAATCGGGCCACACCATCGGCTTGCGGGAATCGGGATCATCCGCTCCCCACATGCCGGCCTCATCGCCGTAGTAGATCATCGGCGCGCCAACGTAGGTCATCTGAAAAGCGACGATCAGTTTCTGCACTTCCACTTCTGCCGCCGCCGGCTTGCGCACGTCGTAGTCGGGGTTGTCTTTGGGCGAGCGCTGGTGATCATAGGGCAGATCCGGGTTGACGATCTGGGACGCCAGCCGGTCGGTATCGTGGCTGTCGACAAGGTTCATCAAGGCAAGGTCGACTTTCTCGGGCAGCCCTTCCCTCAACCGGGCCAGCCGGCGGTCGAACTCACTAGCCGTAATCTTATTCCGGCGATCGATGAAGAACCGCATCACCACATCGCTCCAGCGGTAGTTCATCACTGCATCGAACGTGTCGCCCCGCAGCCATGGGCCCGGATCGAACATTTTGTTGTGCGGCCAGTCCTGCCACCACACCTCGCCGGTGAGATACGCTTGTGGGTTGATCTGCCGCACCCAGCGCCGGAACTCCTTCCAGAAGGCCGGTTTCACCATCTCGGCGACATCCAGACGCCAGCCGTCGATGCCGTCGCTCGGGTCGCCGTCGCCATTCGGATCCATCCAGCGGCGGACGATGGCGCGGATATGCAGTCGCGGCCCGGCAACCAGACCATTCGCATCCTCGCGCAGCTCCGGCAGTTCGCGCACGTTGGCCCAGCCGACATAGTCGAATTCGTCCTCCGGCGTGCCCGGATCGTCCCACGCCAACACCGTAAACCAGTCCCGATAGCGCGAGCGTTGCTGTTTCCTCACCACGTCCCGAAACGCCCAGAAGGTTTGCCCCACGTGATTGAAGACGCCGTCGAGGATGACGTGCATGCCGCGTCGATGAGCCTCGGCCACCAGGCGCAAGAAAAGCGTGTCCGCCGCGGTCCAGCGCCACGTGGCCGGATCTGCAGGATCCTCACTCGCCCAGATGCGGCGATCTCCCAGCGGATCGGGTCCGAAGTTGTTGTCGATGTGGCGGTACATCGTGGCGTCGTACTTGTGCAGCGACGGCGCCTCGAACAGGGGGTTGAAGTAGAGGGCGTTGACCCCGAGATCGGCCAGGTAATCGAGCCGGTCGATCACTCCCTGGAGGTCGCCGCCATAGCGTCGGTTTTGCACGTGGTAGTAGAAGCCTCGACCTTTCGCCGGCCGCTCCCAGGGTTGCAGTTTATACCAGTCGGCGGTCCATGGCGAGATCCGCCAGTCTTCCGGAACCTGGCCGGGCCAGGCACCTGCGAGATCGCGCCGGGTGGGATCATTGCCGCGATCACCGTTGCGGAACCGCTCCGGAAAGATCTGATACCACACCGCTTCGGCGGCCCAGTCGGGGACGTCCATTCGGGCCTGTCGTGCCCCGCAGCTCCAAAGCACCCCGCTGAGGGCCAGCCCGAGCACCCAACTTGCACCAGGGCGCCGGGTCACGGTTCTCCCAAGACCTCCCTTCGCCATCAGCTTCCACTCTGCCTGGAGGACCCTCATCAAACGGAAGGACCTGGTCCCCATTTTTCCGAACACGCCCGGCATGCCAGAATGTATGCAACCCGTCAGGGAATGTCAAGCATCGCTGAAATCGCTGGCTCCGACACCTTTGGAGTCAATCGTCCAGGGTGCGCGCCTGAAGCACCTTGACATTGAACACCGTGGCCCGTATATTAGCACCCCTGCCAAACGTGTGATTTTGCCGCACACGACTGCAGCGATCTCACTTCGGAAGCTGAGTCCACATCGGTGCCAAAACGGTCTGGCAGGTCGTTGCAACGCCATTTCCTACCGAGCGTGAAGCCCCTCTGGATCTCCGTCTCAAGAGCATGAGCGGTCGACTCCGCAGGAGGAAACACCATGATCCACCACCCGTTACCCCATCGGATCGCCGGCCGCATGGCTAGCGCGGTCAGCGCTCTGTTGCTACCTCTGGCATTTTCCGTCGCGAGCGCCTCCGGGCGTCAGGTCAACCGGCAGGCACCCAGCGTAGTCGTTCTGCACGAAGCTGTCGGCCCGGTCATCGACCACGAGGAAAACCGCCGCTTCGCACTGGTCGAAGCTCCAGGGCAGATTTTGGCCGCGCGTCTCTATCAGCTTCGACCTGGGAAGTTCTCGATGCACGTCCTGGGCGCGGTTGACGGACGTGGCTACATGGCCATACAGTCGCTTGGTGTCAAGGACAAGCTGGCGCTGGAAGTTCGAATCAAATCGCGGTTGGCGGCAGCCACCTCCTCCGAACTGCGACCCGTTATTCAGATACACCTCCCCGACGATATGGGCCCGGAAGAGTTGAGCGTGCTCATCCTCCACGACCGGACCGAGCTGCAGGGAAAAGTCGTGCGCGTCACAGCCGACACGGTCGTCTTTGAGACCGCGGGTGGCCTGATGGTGGCAATTCCGGAAGAGAAAGTCTCCTCCGTGGATTGGCCCGAGGGATTCCTGCGCGGCGGCCAGTTCACGCGCTACGATCCCAATTCAACCCGCCTGTTCCTCGCTCCCACGGGACGCGGCTTGCGTCAGGGAGAGGGGTACTTTGCCGACTACATTCTGATCTTTCCCACCATCGCCATTGGCATCTCCGACTACGTGGCCATGAGCGGCGGAATTTCTCTGATCCCCGGTTTAGATTCCCAGGTCGGTTACCTGGCACCGAAAGTGTCGCTCTACTCGGATGACCAGGTGGCAGCGGCCGCTGGCCTTCTGTTCATCTTCGACCTAGGGGGTGAAGGAAGCATCGGCGTCGGGTATGGGGTGCTCAGTTTCGGCAGCCCAGCCGCCGGGGTGACCTTGGGTGCGGGGATTCCGTTCGGGGAGCATCTGGACACCTCGCCGCTCCTGTTGGTCGGAGGAGAGGCTCAGGTGTCGAGCCACGCCAAGCTGATCACTGAAAACTGGATTTTCACCGGCGGCGATCCGGATATCATCTTCTCCGCTGGCGTCCGTTTCTTTGGGCGGAAACTTGCCGTGGATCTGGCCCTGTTGAGTACACCTGAGGCGTTTCGCGCAGAGGGCTTTCCGTTCTACCCCTGGGTGGACTTCTCCGTGCTCTTCGGCCGGTAGCGCCCCTCAGCCGGATCATGCCCAAGACGTATCCCGGCAGCCGGCAAACACAGCGAGCTGTAGAGGACGAGGGATAGCAGGCCAGCGACGAGTTGTCCTCATCGGGGACTGAGGACGTACTGTGGTGGATGGAAATCAGAGTTCGGAGGACTACTCAGGAAGGTGGTTCGGGCGATCTTCCTATCCAACCGCCGGACCGGCACTCCCTTGCGGTTTTTGAGGATCGAACTCTTGCGCCTTGAAACGCCGGCCTGTGACGTCGGCAGAGGCGTCGGACACCAGGTAGAAGAACACCGGCAGGACCTCTTCCGGCTTCTTGAGTCGGCTGCGATCCTCATTCGGATACGCTTTGGCCCGCATCTCAGTGGCCATTCCACCCGGATCGACCGAATTGACCCGGATGCCACGGTCGCGCACTTCCTCGGCCAGCATCTTGGTGAAGCCCTCCAACCCCCACTTGGCGACCAGGTAGGCGCCCCACTGCGGCCGGCCGGCTATGCTTACACCCGAGGAGACGTTCACGATCGAGCCGGCGCCGGTCTCCAGAAAGATCGGCAGCACCTGCTTGGTGACGACAAACTGGCCATTCAGGGCGACTTCGATCACCTGCCGCCAAAGACCCACAGGATAATCCACAACCGGCAGCCGCAACCCCAGCATTGAAGCATTGTTGATCAGTGCGTCGATACGGCCAAAGCGGCGCATCGAGGCCAACACCCAGGCGCTCACATCCTGCGGCCGGGTGATGTCGGCCGGCATGGCCAGGGCGGATGTGCCGATTCGCTCAGCCAGTTCACCGAGGCGGCCCTGGTCACGGCTACAGATTCCGACTTTCGCACCCTGTTCGGCGAACCCAAGCGCCAGCGCCCGCCCAAGACCGCGAGAGGCTCCGGTGATGAGCACGACCTTATCCTTGAGTTTCCACATATGCCGACGTGGCCTCCTTCAGTCCCAAGAGCACTGTTTCATGTCACAGTATTGGCGAGGCGTGGTGGTGAACCAATTTCCAGCCACCGCCGCGGCGCTCGAAGATGTTGGTGGCCAGGGTCAGGCCTTTGCGAATCTCGCCGCCCACCGAGCTGGTGATGTGCTCGTGACACACGACCCAGGCGACCCTACCGGTGATGAAGAAATGTTCGTTGGTGATGCTGAATTCGATGTACTGGGTGTTGGCGAAGATGGTCTCCCAACTGGCCATCACCTGCTGGCGGCCGACAATGATATCCTGACCCGGATGTGCACACAGCACGCTCTCGTGCCTGGCCCATATCGCATCCATCCTGTCCATTTGCAGGCTTTCGAAGGCATCGTAAAAGGCCAGGTTGGCTTCCCTTAGTTCGTCGATCGGCGACAGTTTCTTACCCTCCGTCCAGATCAGAAATGAAAGAGCTTGGTCAGTTTGAGTGCTACTGCGCGATCCCTCGCGGGGTACTGTCCCGACGCCGTATCGCGGCTCTCGTTCACTACCAGGAAGATGTCGCTGCCGGGGCTGTAGCGGAAGTTGAGTCGGATATTCGAGGACAGACGGTCGGTCTCGCTGTTGTACTGGATCAGTGCGTTCACAAACAGCCGGGTATTGAACAGTACGTTCACCCTCAGGGTCGTCAGGTTGGTCGTCAAATCGCCGGCAGGCAGCTCCACCCTGTTGCGCTCGTAGTTGGCGTCGAACGAGAAGTGTGGGCTGACGATATAACCGAGACGCATCTGCAGCCGGCGACGGCGTCCGGAATAGAAGCCTCCGAAACGGACTCCGGCGCGGGCGATCCAGCGGCGCTTGGGACTGCTGTCGAAACTGGCATCGAGTTCGTTGAACTCATAGTCGCCCACCGGAATCGGCAGATTCTCGCGCAACTCGAACACCTGGTCCAGGCGGCGAAACGACCGCTGGAAACGCAGGCGCATGCGGTCGCCGCTGTCGAAGTCGTTGAAAAAAGTCACGGCCAGATCCCGATCCTGCAGCCGGCCATGGATGTCGGTGATGTAGGTCACCGAATTGAACATGTTGATGCGACGGAAGACCCTGCCGTTGGGCTGGCGGCTGATGCGGAAGGCAACGTTCGTGCGGCGCATATTGTCGCGGGGCACAAAACCGATCCGCGGGTTAAAACCATCGCCGATCACCAGCTGCTCGGCGAACCAGCCGAAAAGGTCGCTGGTGTAGTCCAGACGCAGTAGGGCCGCGTGTTGTCTCTGCCCCGTCCCGGGGGTGAGATTCTGGGCATAGAACCATGACGTGCGAAAACGGTTGGTCAGCCAGACATCGGCGTCCACCCCGACGGCCCGGTTCTCGCCGACGCCCCGATCGACACGGTTGGTGAAGATAGCGCCGATGCTGGAACGCTGGAAGATATCGCGTTTGACGCGCAGCACGGAGAAGTGCGCCTGCGGAATGTCGTCGGTTTCCCGGGTGACGATATCCAGGGCGCCGACATTGAGGGCTCCCACTTTCCCGGTCAACTGACCGCCACCGAGGATGGGGACTTCCCTGCCTCCCTCCAGACCGATGCGGCGACTGAAAAAGAGCAGCATCTCGGGACCACGGAAGCCGCGTTTGCCGAACTCAAACAGGCTGGCCTTCTCGAGAAAGAAATCGCGCTTTTCCGGGAAGAACAGGCTGAAGCGGGTGAGGTTGACCTGCTGGACGTCGGCCTCTACCTGGGCAAAGTCGGTGTTGTAGGTCAGGTCGAGGGTAAGACCGGGGGTCAGGCTGTATTTCAAATCCATGCCGGCGTCGGCCGTCTCCCGGGCCAGCGTCGGCTGGGAAGTGAAATCGCGGGTCGATCGGCTAATCCCGTACGGCTTCAGTTGAAGATTGGTGCCCTGCTTCACGCCGGCGAGACCGACGAGTTCTCCCGCCCTCGACAGGCGCAGGAAACCGCCGTTGTCCCGACTCCACGAGGCCCAGTTCACCTCTTCATTTTTCCGTTTGATGATCCGCTGGAAGTTGATTCCCCAGGTTTGCTCTGCAGCGTCACGAAAACGCAACGTCCAGAAGGGGATCCAAAACTCGGCAGTCCATCCCTTGTCGTTGATGCGTGCCCGCACCTGCCAGACGCCGTTCCAGTCGCGATTGGGCCGGCGATCGCCGTCGCGGACCTGGCCGTCTTCTTGCACCCCGTTTGGATTGGTGGCAAAATAGAAGCCGGTGCGGTTGTCGTGAAAGGTGTCGAGGGTCATGCGAAAGGCGTCATCGTCTTGCACGCCGCTGTCGCGCTGCAGCTTCTGAGCGACGATCAAGTCGGGCCGGGAGTCATAGCATTGCACGCCGATGTAGAGCCCTCGCTGGTCGTACAGCACTCGGACCTCGGTGCGCTCGGTGGCAGGTGCTCCTTCGTCGGGCTGATACTGCCGGAAATCGTCGGCCACGTCGGCCTTATTCCAGTCGGCCTCATCCAGGATGCCATCGACGTGGATCGTCCCCGAGATTCGCAGAGCCCGAATCACGCGGGCCTTGCCATTGGCGGCAGCGCCAGGGGCGCCGTTGGCCCGGATGGGCCACCCGAATCCCGCCAGAAGAAACACCAAAACCAACCATCTGCGCACTATCGTCCTCCGTTTCATTGTCGAAAAAAGTAGCAATTCTAGATGAGAAACGCAATGGAAAGGTGAGGCAATCCGCGCCGCCGGCTGGTGACAGCGGCTGCCGCAACATCGCACTACCTACTGTTCTACATCTGAACGAGCGGGGGCTTGAAATGCCGGGCCGGGCATTTGCCGGGAGTCTGGAAAAGGATGACGATCCGGAAGGCGAGCGAAACCGGGATCTGCGGGGCTTGGCCAGCGAGAGCGGCGACAATGCGTCCTTCTACCGCGACCGCAACGGTTGCTGCGGCTCGTCACGCGCACTCTTCGTCAGGGCAGGAAACGCGCCGAAAGCATGATGTTGCGCGACTCCAGTTTGCGCAGGTTCTGGGCGAAGAATTCGCTCAAGGCCTCGGTGGTGACGAAGTAGGCAGAGCCAAACTCGATCAGCCGCAGGCGGTCCGCTATGAGAGCGGTCTTTCTTTTCTCACCGATGATCTCCCCAGGGGCAAGTTTCTCGGCCGGCACCACAACATCCACCTGCGTGTAGGGCACGCTCTTGATCATGCCGACCAGAGCGAGGTGGTTGCTCAGAGGATCGAACGCTAGCACCGGCCCTCCTGAGTAGCCGAAGCGGACGACGGCGCTCAGGGCCAGTGTACCCCGGTAGGGCGACGGGCTGACCACTCCGACCGTGAGCTGCTTGACTCCTTTGGGGTAGCCGACCACGTACACCCAGTCTCCCCAGGTCAGATCGAGATGGTAACCGATGCTGAACGGAAATTCCGATCCCAGCCTGGCTCCGGCCCGACTTTCGAGCACGGCGATATCCTGCCTGCGATCGAAAGCGACCACCCAGGCTTCGTGAAACCAGCCGTCCGGACTGCGCACTCGAACCTGGCTCTTCTTCAGGATCGCTCTCCGGAACAGCCGATCGGTCAGCCTGCCGTTCTCATCGTAGTAGAAGCTGTCGACGGTGTCGCGCGGCATCACCAGATGGGCGCTGGTCAGCAACGCAACCTGGTCCCCGCGCTGCAACATAATGGTGGCTGCGCCCGACAGGGTCTCGGTCTTTTTCATCCTGATCGGCTGCGCCACTGGCTCGCGCGACCTGCGCAGCAACCTGCCGTCGACACCGACTCGCGGCCCTAGCTCCGGATACTCGTAGACATCGTAGACGACGTCGTTCTCTACCTGGACGATGGAGCGGATGCCCAGCGTCAAGTCGGCCTTGGCCAGCGAAGAGAAAAGCGGGTTCAGCAGCACACGCTCCTTATGCACCCGCCGCGAGCAACCGGCAAACGGCAGAAACAGAATGGACAGGCTGAGCAGCAACACCCTTCGCATCTTCATAATCGACGCAATCGCTCCCGCGCTTCGAGCAATGTCTCTTCCGTCTTGCAGAAGCAGAATCTCAATTTCGTGGAGCCTGCTTCGGGGAGATGGTAGAAGCTACTTCCAGGGACAGCAGCCAGACCGATCTTTTCCACCAGAAAAAGCGCCAGGTCCGTGTCGCCCCTCACCTCCGCAAGGCGTTCGAGCAAGGACGACACGTCCGTCATCACGTAGTAGGCGCCCTGGGGCGTGTAGCAGTCGAACCCGGCCTCTCGAAGCATGGAAATCGTGAGGTTGCGCTTGCGGGTGTACATCAAGGCCAGATCGGCGTAGTATTGCCGATCCAGCCGCAAGGCCCGGGCAGCAGCCTCCTGCAGCGGCGCAGCCGCCCCCACGGTCAGAAAATCGTGCACCTTGCGAATGGCGGCCGTAATCGGCTCGGCGGCGATAGCCCAACCAACACGCCATCCGGTCAGGCTATAGCTTTTCGAGATGCCATTGATCGTCACGGTGCGCTCGAACATCCCTTCGAGGGCGGCGATACTGACATGCTCGCGGCCGTCATAAAGAATGTGCTCATAGATTTCGTCCGTGATCGCAACCACGTCCCAGTGCTGGCACAGGCCGGCGATGACTTCGAGCTCTTGCCGGCTGAACACCTTGCCGGTGGGATTGTTGGGCGTATTCACGATGATGGCTTTGGTTCGCCGATTGAAAGCCGCACGCAGTTCTTCTTCGTCGAAAAACCACTCTCCTCTTTCGTCGTCACCCGGCGGTTCATGCAAGGTGACAAAACGTGGCGTCGCGCCCGAGAGGATGGCGTCGGGCGTGTAGTTCTCGTAGAACGGTTCGAAGATAATCACTTCATCGCCGGGGTTGATCAGCGCAAGGAGGGCAGCCATCATGGCTTCGGTGGCACCACAGGTGACGGTGACGTGGCGCTCGGGGTCGACCCGCAGGCGGTTGTACCAGCACGCCTTTTCAGCAATCGCCTGCCGTAACGACGGTGCGCCCCAGGTGATGGCGTACTGATTGATCTCGGCCCGGATGGCTTCCATAGCCGCTTCCTTGACGGCGTCCGGGGCTGGAAAGTCGGGAAAGCCCTGGGCCAGGTTGACCCCGGCGTGCAGGTTGCATAGCCGTGTCATCTCGCGGATGACCGACTCCGTAAACCTCGCTGTCTTGTGCGACAGCTTCATGGTTGCGAAGCCTCCCGGTTTGGCAATGAATTGTAGACAAATCAGCCTTAAAAGGCAAGAGCTTTTTGCCGGGCTGCGGAAGGCCGTCCTGAGGCGGATGTGGAGATTGGGATTGCGGGTTGCGGTCTTCTGGCCGGTGGGGGCCACCGCTCCCCCCATCGCTGAGCGGCGGCTTACGAAATCCCCTGCGGGAGCTACGGCACTGAGGCACCCGAATTTCTGATTGCCAGTTTCTGATACCTGAGCCGCGGTGCCGCGGTTGGGCCTGCTATCTCTTCTCGATCCGGATGCCGCCTCCCGAAGTCTTCAAGGTGATCAAAGGCCCGCCGCCATTCAGCTTGCCTTGCAGGTGGCTGCGGCCGATTTCGCCCTGCACCATGACCGGCAGCTCTGACCTGACACGGCCGCCGGACGTCTTGGCGTCGATCTCGGCGCGGACGTCCGGATCGAGGCGCAGGGTGATCGACCCACCCGAGCTCTTCAGCGTCATCGGCGCGTCCGGTTGGCCGACGACCTCGGCTTCGACGCTGCCTCCGGAGGTGGAGGCGTCCACCACGCCATAGATTTCAATCAGCCGAATCCCGCCGCCCGAAGTGTGCGCAATCAGATCGCCCCGCACCTTCTGTGCCCGGATCGAGCCGCCGGACGTGATGCACTCAGCAGGGCCATCGATGTCGCGCAACCGGATGCTGCCCCCGGAAGTGTGCAGCGTCACTTCGTCACCGATCTTCTCGGCCGTGATCGAACCGCCACTCGTCTTGGCCATCACCGGTCCTGTGATGTCGAACGCCTTGATCGAGCCGCCCGAAGTCCGCACCTCTGCCCGACCGTCCAGATTGCGGGCATCGATGCTGCCGCCACCGGTTTTCACATCGACATTGAACTTGTGGGGCACTTCGATGGTGAACTCGACCCGGAGGCGATTGCGCCGGAACCAGCCCATGGGACGATCGTACTCGCCGGTCACCTCGACGCCGCGGTTGGTCCGCCGGAACTCCAGGGCAAACCTCTTGAACAGGCGCTTGGCCCGGCGCTCACTGACATCGTCGACCCCCTTCAAGACGCGGATATGCACTTGCCGATCGCCGGAGCCTTCGATTCGTACCGAGCCCAAGTCCGAACGCAAGATCAGCGTTTTCCCCGGCTCAACCTCGTAGCGCTTTTCGATCACCTCTTCGTAGTCGTAGCGATGGGGCCGCTGTGCGGTTGCGGCTTGGGTCAGAACGAACAACGGCACCAGCCAAAGGCCTGCCCGCAGCTTCCAGTTCGCGATCATTTCTCCTCCTCAGCTCGATCGTTGAAAAGACCACCGTATCCTCCTCGGGTGCAGGGCCGCCGGGCCGGTCAACGCTTGCGGATGACGATGTCGCCGTTGATCGTCTCCAAGCGAATCAGATCGCCGCCGCCGTTCAAGTCGCCCGAGGCCCGCAGAATGCGCCGGTTGTTCCGGCCCCGGCCTCCCTCTTCGGTGAGGGTCAAAGGAAAATCGGATTGGATCGTATAATCTCCCCAGCGCTGCATACGGATTTTTGCCTTCACGGTTGCCGGAATTGACTTCGGCAGGACGAGCAAGAGATCTCCTGCGGCTGTGGACAGGTCGATGTGGTGGTCCTGTGTAAAATCGGTCAACGTCACCTCCACCTGAATACTCCCGCCAGCCGTCCGCGCCTCGACGTAGCCGCGGATGTCGTCGAGGTCGATCTCCCCGCCGGCTGTCTTGGCCACAACTCCCACACCGATGTCGCTGGCCCGGACCTCGCCGCCCGCCGTGGATGCCTCGACCGGGCCTGCGCACTTGGCAAGAGTCACGTCGCCGCCAGCGGTCCGCGCCGACACCGCGCCACGAGCCTGACGGATGTCCACATCACCTCCCGATGTGGACGCGTTCACCTCGCCAGCATCCTCAACAGTGATATCTCCACCCGCGCTCCTGAGCCGGACCGACTTCCGGGCATGCGTGACGGTTACGTCGCCGCCCGAGGTGCTGGCATCGACCACACCAGAGAGACGCTGCAATCTGATGCCACCGCCCGACGTCCGTACTCGGATATCACCCCCGATGTCGCTTGCTTCGACATCGCCACCTGAGGTCCGCGCCTCTACCTCGCCGTCGATCTGTTTCATGACCAGACTGCCAGCGGCGGTGGACAACTGCACTTGCCCCTGGATTCCGGACACTTCAAGATCGCCCTGTCGCGCTTCGATCTCGACGTTGAATCTGCGAGGTACCTCTACAAGGTAGTTGCTCTTGATCCAGGACCGCGACTCATGGCTGCCCTCGATGGTGATGACGTCGCCGTCCACCTCATAGGCCGTGCGAACGCGCTGCATGGCGGTGCGCGCCTCCTCCTCGGTGTAGACGTCCAGGCGCATCTTTTCGCGCACCACGACCTTCCTGGCATCCGTTCCTCGCACAGTCACATCGCCGCGCACGCGAGTCATGCGCAGAGTTCCTCCGGGAGCCACGTCGAATGTCTGAACGGTCTCACCGACAAAGTAGCGCCCCCGTTTGTGGACCTCCTGGCCCTGAAGCGGGGTTGTTGCCATGCTCAGCACAAGCAGGGCGGCGGAAAGCGAGCACATCCACAACGAAGTCATGTTCTCCTCCACGTCCATCTATCGCGGTTGCGTCTCCAGGTTCGCTTGGAAATGGGCCGCATCGATCTACAGTCGACCCGGGAAATTCGGATTCTGCAGGCGCCGGATCGCCCGCCGCGCTCGCGTGCGCACCGCAGCGCTGCTGTCCTTTCTGGCGCTTCTCTCGAGTACGGGTGCCACCTCGGCCGGCCTTGCGGTGAGGCTCAGGACACGGATAGTCTCCATGCGCACGACCTCACTCGGATCGTGCAACAATGTCCAGATAAGGGCGTCGCGGACCTGCGCCTCAGACAGCATCGGCTCGAGGGCATCGATGACTTTGAGCCGGACCCCAAGCGTGGTGTCCGTTTTCAAGGCCCGCAACAACGCATCGATGACATTCTGGTCGAAGCGTGCCGGCGTGCCCAAGGCTTTGATTGCCCTGAGCCGGAGAGAGGGATCGCCACGAGCCAGGGCTTCGGTGAGGACCTGGCGGATGCCCTCGTCCTGTGGACGGCCGCGCAGGGTGACCGGCTCCCGCGGGATGGTGCGCACCTCCACCAGCCCTGTCTGGGGATCGAATCGAATCGACGCGACCGGGGCCTCCGCTGTCGCCGAAAGAAGTCTCTGCTGGACAGCCGCTGCCCGCGAGGGTTCGCCGCCCAGGCGCTGCGGCGCCGAAGGCCACAGGTAATGTCCGGCCAGCACTCCGGCAGCCAGCATTGCGGTGGCTGCGGCCAGACGCGGCACCTGCTGACCGATATTCTCAAACCAGTCTCGAACACCAAGCAGCCACTCGGAAGCGCGGCCCCGGTGTTCACCTTGGCGCAGGCGGAGCTGCAGTTGCGCCCTGGCGCGAGCGAGAAGGGCGTCATCGGGTTCGTATCTTGGGGCGCGGCGCACCAGGCCGAGAAGCGACCTCAGTTCATCGAGCTCGGCGGCACATCGGTCACAGACTCGTACGTGGTTCTGTAACCGCTGCTCCTCACCCTCCTCGAGCTCACCAGAGACCATCAGCGGCAGGAGGCGCTGGTACTGCGAACAATCGCTCATGCAACCTCCGTGAATGGCTTGAGTTCTTTCTGAAGCTTCCGGGTGGCGCGGAAGAGGTAGTTCTTGACCGTACCCTCGGCACAATCGAGAATTCGGGCAATCTCTCGAAGCCGGTGCCCATGGTAATGGCGGAGCACGAAGACGGCTCTCTGCTTCGCTGGCAGCGTTTCCAAGGCCCGGGCGATCTGGTGGCCGATTTCGGTGTTGAGCATCTGCGATTCCGGATCGAGGCCATCATCCGGCAGAGACAGGAGCCAGTCTCCGCCGTCCCACCCGATGCCGGGGTCTCGGTTCCGGCGGCGGCTGCGCGACCTGCGGAAGTTGATGCACTGGTTCACGACCACTCGGTAGAGCCAGGTTCGGAATTCGCTCTCGAAGCGGAAACGGGGCAGTGCCTTGTAGACCTTGATGAAGATCTCCTGAAAGACGTCTTCGGCATCCTGTGTATTATTGAGCATGCTCATCGCCAACTGCATCACCTGCCGGTCATACCGCCGCACCAGACGATCGAAAGCCCGAAGATCGCCGGCCTGGGCGGACTCGATCAGGGTTCGCTCTTCGTTTTCCATGGGCTCCGAGAAGTTCTCTTAACTCTGAATCGTTAGACACACGGCAGATGGAAAGGTTTGCAGCCGAGCCGGTGGACCTGCGGCGCAGCCATTCCGCTGGCGCTCACGTCTCGATGAGGCCAGGTGCGCGGCGACCCATTTCCATGGGTTTCATCCCGCAGGCAGCGCCTCCACCACAACACGACTTCGTGAATCGCCTTGCATTTGTACCCTTGTTTGAATACCTTCTTCACCGAGCCGTCGACCAACGTGCAAGGAAGCAATCGATGCCCCATCCGGACAACATCTTCGTGGCGATTGCCGGCAACATTGGGGTCGGCAAGACGACACTGACAGGGCTGTTGCACCGCCGATTTCAGTGGCGGCCCTTTTTCGAGACCGTGGCCGAAAACCCATACCTGGCCGACTTCTACGACGACATGCAGCGCTGGGCTTTCCACTCGCAGATCTTTTTTCTGACCCAGCGATTGAAGATGCATCTAGAGCTCCAGGAATGGGCCGGCGTCTGCGTGCAAGACCGCACCATCTACGAAGACGCTGAGATCTTCGCCCAGAACCTGTTCGAATCCGGCTGCATGACCGGGCGTGACTTCCAGTCCTACCAGGACCTCTACCAGACGCTGGCCGGGTCGTTGAAGCGCCCGGATCTCGTTGTCTATCTGAAGGCCTCTCCGTGGACACTCGTCAGCCGCATCCGCAAACGCGGCCGCGAGTATGAGCGTGACATCGACAGGGAGTATCTGCTCAAGCTGAATCTGGCCTACAATCGGTGGGTCAAGCGGATCGCGGAGAAATGGAGTGTTCTTGTCGTCGACACCGACGACTACGACATGGAGCGCGATGTCAACTGGCTGGAGAGTATCGTCGAGGCCATCTGCGAGCGTGTCGCCACGGCGGCCCGGCGTTCCACTGGCGGTGGCGACGAAGAACGCGCCGGACAAGTCACGTGTGAAGACCGGAAGACGTAGCCAGCTTGCACCGCCTCCCGCTACCGCTAACCGATCTTCTGAAACACCAATGGATACTGGACCGTCACGTAGCCCTCATCGATAGGCTCCCACTTCAGCCGCCGGATGACATCGAGGATCTCACGCTCGAACGAGGCATTCTTGATGTTGGAACTGATGATGCGGTACGTGGCCACGCGGCCGTCGGGCGCGATGGTGATCTCGACCACCATCTTACCGCCAAGCTCGGGGTCCTTTTTGAGGTATTTGTTGTAGATGTATTCGATCCGGCCGTAGTAGGAGACGATGACGGAACGGATGGACTCTTCGGTACGTTTCCCCTCCGCCTCGCGTGTGGCCTCCATGCGCCCCACACGTTGAAGCTGGACCGAACCCTTCTTCTCCAGCTTCACGGTTTCCACGTCATCGATATCGGACAGAATGTCGTCGATGCCGCCGCTCTGGCTCAGAGCCAGGAGCTCGTCCAGTTGTTCGCCGCGCTTATTGCTGCCGCGCCCGACCTTCAGGTTGGTGGTGGAAAGCACCTCGTTGATCTGGGCAGCCAGCCCTTTGTCCACCAGAAAGTCGACCACCGAGCTGCTCTGGTTGCTGGGGCCGACGCCGCCGAGAAGACCAAGAATCCCCTGGCTGGTCGGATTCACCTCGCGGTTGGACTTCCGCGCAGACCGCGCCCGGCCGGCTTTTTTCTTGGGCTTTGCAGCACTTCCGACATTCCCGGCTTCGCTGCCCGCAGTGGACCTTGCAGCTTCGCGCGGTTTGATCACGAAACGGGCCAGCCGCTGCGGTGTCAATTCCGGTCGCGGCCGCGGCCGTCGGTGGATGTTCTTTTTCGAAAACGAAAACAGAACCACTGAATTCAGCACGAGCAAGACCACAAGAATGGCCTTGAAGCCGACGTCACGCGTCAGGCTGCGGAGGGTCGTGCGGGTCCACGAGAACGCCTCTAGACCTCGCGCGTCCAGGGTGCCGGTCCTGCCGTCGAACACGAACTCGAGGCGGATTTCCCCGATCTTGACGTAGCCATACTTGCCCGGAGTGATCGGAAAAAGGTAGGAGCCACCCTTGCGAGGCAGCACGTCCTGCAGGATCAAATCGGCCAGGGAAAGGCGCGAATCCTGCAGACGAACCTCGCCTTCGATGCCGGGCAACAGGTGCAGGAAGTAACAACCACTTCCACCGCTCACCAGAACATGGCGCTTCGGAAAACCATGGGCAAAGACGGTCAGATCGTTTTCCGGGCTGGGACCGACGGTCAGCCTGTCCTTTGGGCGCAGGTGCCGCTCGATGGTGTGGCCGCCACGCACGATGCGCAGCGTCAGGTATGCATTCCTTTTGGCCATGACGCCTTATGAACTCTCTTGCGTGACTGCGAGCAGCAAGTTGTTGTAGCCCACCTGGCCGCAGGTGAACATGACTTTCTTGAGAAGCCCAAAGGGAATTTCGCGGTCCCCCTGAATGGTGATCTCACCACGAAACCGTAGCTTCGGGTTCAATGCAGCCAGCTGTTCGGTCGTCTTCCGGGTACGCTCCAGCTCTCGCTTCAGCTCCGGAATGAGCAGTCGCCGACTGCGCAACACCTCGGCAACCGGCACCAGCGGCTGGCCATCAAAGATCAGCCACTGTCCGGTCACCATGACGATGGGCGTCGGCTTGGGCTCCTTTTGGGCCGTGGACTGCGGCAGCTTGATGTCTTTGGCAACCGTGATGATCTCGCCTTCGGCCGAATAGCTGTTCAGAAGAAAGACGAGCAGAATTGTGAACATGTCCATCATCGACGTCAGCTTGACGGTGAAGTTTCCCTGCCGTCGCCGGCGCCGCCGTGGGACGACCGTAAAGGTCTCACTACTCAGTTGCAGTTTTCCAGGCATGACGCTTCAACCTCTATCCCGAGATCGAAATGTTGGGAAATCCGTTTTCGCGGCAGCGGTCCATCACCTTGACGATCACCTCGTACTTGATGCTGCTCGCCGGTGACACGATGATGTCGTCGGTGCCGATGAATTTCTGGTCCAGCTCGCGCAGCCTCTTCACAAGGGTGTCGTAGTCGAAGTTGTCGCCTTTCTTGCGGATCAGCGGAATCTTCATGTTCGGCGCTCGCAGCTGGAAGCCATCTTCACGCACGGAAAGGAGGATCAACACGGCGCTCTCGGGCCGCTGCTGTCGGCTGCCGTCCTTCTTCAGAGAAGGTAGAGAAAGGTCGAGGACGGCAATGCGCACGAAGACGGCGGTCAACAGAAGGAACGGCACCAGGATAAGAAACATGTTCATCACTGGCGTGATGTTGAGGTCGCTATCCTCGGGACGCCGCTCCCGCCCCATGGCTCGTTTCAGGTTCATCCTACTTCCGTCCGTTTACACCGATCAAACCACGGTAGATGCGCGCCACACTCTCATTGATCTCATCGATCAGCAGGTTGGTTTTTTCCTGCAGGTAAGAGTAGCCCATCAGGCATGGGATGGCGACGATCAGGCCAAACGCCGTGGTGTTCATGGCCATCGAAATGCCTCGCGATAGCAGCGCCGCCTTCTGAGTGGCTTCGACGTCGGTGATCGACTGGAAGGCGGTGATCAGGCCCATGATCGTGCCCAGCAGCCCAAGCAGCGTTGCCACATTGGCGATCATTGCCAGGTACTGCGTGCGCTTCTCCAGTTTGGGAATCTCCGACATCGCTGCAAGTTCAAAGGCTTGCTGGATGTCGGTTGGGGTCTTGTCGAACTCTTGCAACCCGGCACGGGTGATCCGTGGCAGGGCGGCGTTCGACATGCTGCAGTACTCGATGGCGCTGGAGATGCTGCCGCTCTGAATCAACTCCATGACCCTGTTGACGAAGGTGGTGGTATCGATTCGATTTTTGACCGCGACTGCGATGAAGCGTTCGATCAAGATGGCAGCCGCAATAACCAGGGTCAGAAGGATGACGTACATGAACGGCCCACCTTCTCTGAAGGCAATGTACGCGTACTCCACTGCTCAACCTCCTTTAACGTTGATGTCCAATGTCGAGAGGGTCACCCAAAACTCCTCCGAGACGAGCCCCCGTCAGCCGGCGGGCGGACCCACCGCTGTGAAGTTCAACCCTGAACCTGAGAGTCTGTGCCGTGGGAAAAAACCACTGACACCAGGTGGGGAGCCACTACCAGGGAATGTGCCCGCCACGAGCACGTCGCCGGCGCTGGCGGACGTCATCACGCTCGACCTTGCGGAAGATTTCCTGGAAGAAGGAGCGGTCTAGTTTGATGTCATCGACGGTCGGATCCGAGCCGGGGATGATGAAGACCGCCTGCGGTTTGGCAATGCGACCGAGGACCTCGATCTTATCGAGAAAAATCTTGACAGATTTTTTGGAGAACTCCGCCTTGCCTTCCTGCTTCTTCCCCTTGTCCTGGGCAAAGGAGCGGCCAGCTCCCACCGTGGCCACCAGGACGGTCACAGCGATAAGGCATGCAAACCGAACGATTCGATCTCTTCTTCCCATCCGCCACCCTACTGTTGTTCGTTCATCTCCAAATTCGACCCACCGTCGGCCGACACCCGCGGCAACACTTCCGACCTCAGACCCATACGGTTTTCGAGGGCGGCAATGCGGTTGCGGCTGCGGGTCACCCAGTCGTTCGAGATATCGTTTTGTTCGGCGCGGCGCAGGTTCGCGCGGTAGGTTTCGAGCGCTTTTTCACGCAAGGGACGTGCCTGGTCCGCCAGATAGGTCTCGTACTTGGCCAGGGCTGCCCCACGCAGGTTGTTCGGACGTGGAGACTTCAGCAGCGCGTCGGCAAACTCCTCGAAGGCCTCACCGATGCGAAACGAGGCGGCGACCGTCCATTCCGCCACCTTGAACTTCGCTGCCTCGGTATATGCCTTCAAGACGGCCTGAAAGCGGGACTGCTTCAGCCTCAGATTTCTCTTCAGCGGCGGCACCAGCTTGGTTCGGCGATAGCGCTCGAACAAAATCTCGCCTACCATGAACTGTGCCTGGGCCGGGATATAGCTTTCCACTGCCTGCCCGGATGTCACATATCTCCGGTAGGCACCCGTCGCCCGCCGGAAGCGCCGCAGCGCTTCATCAAACTTTTTGTGATTGTAGCTGATCATGCCGGCGCGGAAGAGAGACTCGATGTACTGGTCAGGATCTCTCTGGTAGGTCGTTGCGTAGCGCAGAAACGTCTTGGCGGCCTTGTCCGAGTCACCAAGGCGGTCGTAGGCAAGAGCCGCGTTGAACAATGCCCGAGGACCGTAGGTCGACTCCACCCGCCGGTCCACCAGGGTGAGGTAGTTACGAATGGCGCGCCGCCAGTCCTGCAAATCCTCGGAGAGCATACCGGCCTTGAACAGAGCCTCGTCTTCGACCTTGCTGCCCGGGTAGTCTCGGGCAACTTGCTCAAAGGTTTCGATGGCCTGCATCTTGTTGCCGGCGGCCTCGTACTGATCGGCCGCCTCGTAGAGCGCCCGGGCGGCGATTTCCGGCTCCGGCGAGATCCTCGCCACCTTGCGAAACTCTCGTGCCGCCTCAAGCGGCTTCTGCTGGTTTTTCAGCGTTTCGGCGATCTTGTAGCGCGATGAAGCAATCATCTTGTCGGCCTTTTCCACATACCGCGCCGAATCCGGGAAGGCCTGACTGAGCTTCCGGTACCATATCTCAGCGGCCCTGTAATCGCCCTTCTTGAATGCCGTCTGCGCGATCATGGTATAGGCCTTCGGTGCAAACGGCGAACGGCCTTTTTTCTCGATGACCAGGGCATAGGCATCGGCAGCAAGATCGTACTGCTCCATCCCATAGAACGTCTCGCCGATCTTGAGGAGGACTTCGGCCCAATGATCGCCATCCGGAAAGGAAAGGATGTAGTCGTTGCAGGCCACCACGAGATTTGCCTGGATGGGATTGTTCACGGCCACGGTCACCGACTCGCCGCGGCCGAGGTAGTTTTCGATGGTGGCGTTGGTGGGCTTTTCCGGAAGATCCTTCTGCAGCATGGCAGCATAAGCGAGAATCCGATTGAACGCCGCTTCCTGACGGTGTTCAGACTTCGGGAAGCGAGTGACGACCTCGTGATAGGTCTCGGCTGCTTCGCTGAACAGGCCGCTGTCGTAGTAAGACTCAGCCAGATAGAAGGTCACCTGCGCTGCCCGAGGGCTGTCGGGAAACTTGGTGAGAAATTCCTGATAGTACTGCACCGCAGCGTCGTAGCCGTCGCGGCGACCCGTCTTCTGGGCGGCGGCCTGAGCATCGACACCCAAGTCGTACAATGCCTCCTCAGCCATCGTCAGGGCGGACTGTCGCGTCTTTTCGTCCTTGACACGTTCCAGCCACTTCGTCCCCGGCCCGTAGCGTTCCACCAACTGCCGGCGGGCCTGCGTCGCGCTGTCTTCGTCGCCCGCCAACTCATAGTTTTCGATGATCTTCTTTTGCAGAGCTGGCGCAATGATATCGAAAGGCCAGAGGTCGAGCATGGTGCGGTAAGTCTCGATGGCCTCGGCGTAGAAGTTCCGTTTCTGGTAGACCTCGCCAAGCTTGGCAAACACCAGCTTACTGTAATCGTTCTCCTTGCGGGTCTGTAAGAACTGGCGCGCTTTTCGGGGTCCGCCGAATTCGCTGAAACAGATCGCCGTGTATTCGATGGCCTCGTTGCGCAGATCGGCCTTGGTCTTGCCGAGAAATTCGGTGTCGGCTTCCTCGACCAGGTTGATATCCTCGATCAGGTAGATAAACGTGCTGATAGCGTCGGCGTACTTGTCCAGATTGTAGTAGGACCACCCCAATTTGTAGAGGGCCATGTCGAAGAAGGGGTTGTCCCACTTGTTGAGCAGGTGAGAATAGGCCTTCGCCGCCAGATCGAATTCGCGCCGGTCAAAGTGGTATTCGCCGATGCGAAAGTAAGCCTCCGGCGCATAGGGGCTGTTGGGATACTCGAACACAAGTTGCTGAAAATACTCGTTGGCCTTCTCGCGGTTTCCCTCCTCCGAGTGGAAAATCCCCAGCCTGTAGACGATCTTGTCGCGAAAAGCGATGTTGGGGTACTGATGCAGGAGTTTGTAGTCGACGTCGATGGCCTCGCGGTAGCTGATCCGCGGCACAACCGGCTCGACTTTCAGCTCACCGCGATCAAACTGTTTGAGCTCGTCCTCATAGGCTTCCATCGCTTTACGGTACCTGACCTGCGACCGCCGCACATAGAGCTCTGAAAGTTGGAACAGCACGTTTGGCACAAAGTCGCTGTCCGGGTATTTGGCCAGCAGGGCCTCATTCTGACGAATCGCCCCTTCGACGTCCCGGATTCGCATGACCTCATCTGACACCAAATCGGACTGTGCCGCCCCCCAGGAGGGCCAAAGCAGCACCACCGCCAAGCCAATAGCCGGCAGGAATCGCCAGCCTCCCCTGCCTCCCGCTTGCTTTGTCACAGTCATCTTTCCACAACCCTCTGGGTTAGATGTTGCTTATCCCTTCCACAACCAGGTCAGCCCATCTCGAGGCGGTGACCGCGATACGCCTAGTTCTCACGAATGCTCTTGAGAAACAAAGCGCGCGTCTTGCCATACTCGGCGTACGCGCGCCACTCTTTGCGGGCTTCCTTCTGTTCCAGGCGGCGCTCCATCGTTTTGACGTTGTCGCTGATCGACTGGAACATCTTGCGTTCCGAAAGGATGTTCTGGGCCAACTCGTCTCGCTGCTTCTCGATCCGTTCACGCTCCTTCTTGAGGAGATGTGAAACCCCGTCGGTGGCACGAAGCGGAATGGTGTCGAGCAGCTTGGTTTCCAGAAGCAGAAGGTCCACTTTGAGCCCTTCGATCCGCTTCTTTTCGGCGAACATCGCTTTGCGCACCGAGGCGATGACCTGGGACATGTCCTCGGGAGCTGGATAGCGCTGCACGATGAAGTCAAACTCCGCGATGGCTCGATCGTAGTCCCGTGTCTTGAGGTAGCTCTGGCCGAGGAGAAAGTGAGCCTCTTCGGCGTTCTCATCATCCGGGAACTTCTTCAGAAACTTGTTCAAGGTCAGAACCGCCCGCCCATATTTGCCCAACTTCACGTAAGACCAGGCCGTAGCCAGAAGGGCGTTGGGGTACTCGGGATGAGCCTCGGCGACTTTCGTGAAATAGTCGATGGCTCGCTTGTACGATCCCAGCTCGAAGGAGATGTAGCCGAGCGTCAACCGGCCGGAATCGATGATCTCCCGGCGCTCGCTGCTGATGACGGGTAGCCTAGTCAGCTTCTTGAGAGCGGCAAGAGCGCCGTCAATGTTTTTTTTTTGAGCCGAGTCAGACCGAGCGAATAAAGCGCGTAGGGATAATAGTCACTGCGCGCATCGACACGTGCAAACGCGTGCTCCGCGATATCGTAGTTTCTCGAATGGTAGTAGGCCTGCCCGCCGTAGTAATGCCCTTCACTCATCAGATCGTCGCGATGACGGAATCCTTTCAGCAGGGCCACATAAAATCGCAGGCTTTTGGCATAGTCCCCCTGTTGGTAGTAGACCTTTTGCAGGCCGAGCAGCACGTCGCCGAGATAGCGGCTGTCGCGATACTTATCGGCGGCGTAGACAAACATGCGTTCTGCGGCCCGCAGCATGTCCATCTCGTAGAGGGCTCGACCGAGCTGGTACACGACCGCGTCAAGCTTTGGATATTGGGGGTGAAAATCAAGAATGACGATCAGCTCGCGGGTGGCCTTCCAGTACTGCTCCTTCTTCATGAAGCGCATGGCTTCTTTGTAGATGTGGTCCGCCGCCCGATTCAGATCGCGCTGCAAAGCTTCCTGCGCCGCCCGGTCCGGAGTCTGAGCCAGCAGTGGTGTGGCCGACAGAGCCAGGTAGAGGGCGGCGATCACACCTCCTGTGAGCCAGGTCTTACCTATCTTGTTCACAAGATCTCGACTTCCGTTAGCGTAAACAACAAAAGAGTCGGGTTCGGCACAGCCGCGGTGATCAGGGCTTCTTTTTCTTGCCGTCCTTCTCCAGCGTCTTTTTCATGCGTTCCAGATCCTTGCCGGCCCTCTCCCGCTGCTCTTTGATGCGCCGCAGCTTGGCCTCTTCCTCGAGGCGCTTCTTTCGCGCCAGGCGATCGTGTTTGCGAAAATAATCGGCGAAGGAGTGCGAGTAGGTCACGCCGGCATGAAGCCGCCAACTGGCATACTTCTTCTGGAACGGGCTGGTGGGAAATGCTGGATAGCTCGACACATTGATGTCTGCACCAACATCCAGCACCAGGCCGAGGGGGCCGAGAAAGCGAAGGCCTTCGGTCACCCGGATTGAGTTCTGCGAGAACTTCACCTCGCCGGTGTTGTTGATAAAGATCTCACCAGATACCTCGGAGAAAAGCACTGCCGACCGGATGGGCACCTTCATCCCAAAGCCAAGGAACATCTGGTCGATCTTCGAAGAAAAGAACGAGTCGCTCAAGCTGTGATCGATGTATCCGACATTGGCATGGAACTTCAGAGGGAACAGAGGCAGGGTCTGGGCAAGATCGACGGTGAACAGCGCCGTCGCTCCCACGCCCACCTTGCTGGTCGAGAAAGGTTCGAAAGGCACATTGGCCTTCTGGGCCGTAGGTAGGATGACGAAGCCTTGCAGCCCCGTGTGGAAAAGCTGGCCCGAAAACGGCAGATGAATCTTGACTCCGGCGCGCGTGTCACCCGGCGGTCCCCAGATGTGCGCCTGGTCATCCTGGTAGGGAACCGCGTTCAGGATGAGCTCGACGGCGTCGGTCAAACCATAGGTGACGTTGAGATAGAAGGATTGGTCCTTGGTGAGGACGCTGGCCCCCTTTTGCTTGACGTAGTAGCCTCTGAAGATGGCATTGACGTATAGGTTGGCCCAGCCCACCGTTTGCGCCGAGGAAAGGTGCCAGAGTCCGCGACCGCCACGGAGACCGATCTGCGATCTGGCTCCGGTCGCCATCACCAAACTGAGGAGAACACCGCCCATCACGAAGGCTTTAACCCGACCCATAACCCTTCCCATGCTGGTTGACGAGCCAACTGCGAATGAAAACTCACAAACGAATCATTACAATAACGTCATTAAAACTTAAAACTTGCAGGCAAAACGAACAGAAATTTAGCACCTAACGTCTAAAATTGCAAGCTTTTTTTGGCGGCGCCGGCACAAGCGACCGCAACCCTCTTTCAATTGCCGTGCCATGTCCGCAAAAGCGCCTTCGTGGCCTGGCACGTTAAGACCCAACTTCTTTACAAACAAGCCTCTACCATCTGCCGTCAAATTCTCGACCTGGCACTCGCTTCCACAGCCGATAACGATAGCGGTACTGGCTGCCTCGTTCTGAGACACGCAGCCCCCTCCGCCCACTCGATCAACCTCTCTTCCATCACATGTGCACTCCCGCTATCTGCTCGACGTGATCGCGTGCCACCATCGCCGATCTCGCTGGAACGGACCGACGAGCACCGGGCTCGATGAAGTGCCAGATGGCATAGACCGCCACAGCGAAGAGCACCCCGCCGATGGCGTCGACTGCATAGTGATAGAAAACGAATACCACCGAGAACGTTATCCAGAGCACCGGCAGTGCCAGCCAGTAACCAGCCCGGCGCCAGGAGTGTTGTACTCCCAGAAGGACGGCCCAGGCGCCTGCCACATGAGAACTGGGAAACGCCGCACCAGTGACCGCTGCATAGTTCTGAATCGTCGTCACAAACCCATGGAAGAACCCTACCTTCGAAGAATAGGGCATGCCACCCAGAATGGTGTTGTGGGGTCCGCGTACCGGAAAGAGCAAAAAGAACAGGTAGCACAAGTAGAGCGTGCCAGACAGTAAGGCCATAAACCGCAGAGCCTGCTCGCGGCGGGCATATACAAACACCGCGATCGCCGCGCCAGGCAGGAGTAGATAGTAGCTTGCGTATCCAAAGGACATCAGCTCGAGCAGCTTGGGTGTCATCCGTCGAGCCAGCCACAGGCTCGGGTAGCCGCCGAACATCCAGGCCTCAAGCGAGAGCACGTACCGTTCGAACCAGAATGGAAACATCCGCGGCAGGCTGCGCCCGATCTCCTCGAACAAGAACACCGACAGGATCAGCGGGTAGGCGTAGCGCAGGAAGCTCAGAAGAGTGGAAGGCCGGCTCGCCTCGGCTTTGATCAGCCACAGGATGCCCGCGGCGACGACGACGCGCAGCAGCAACTGCGCAATCCACAGCAGAGTGGGGTGGCCGGCAGCGAGAAAAATCAGGCCGGTGACTCCCAGGTAGCCGAGGGTGAGGTAATCGATGAGGACCAGATGTGGACCGCGGGAATAGGCGAGAGGCAACTTGCTGGTGACGAGGCGATGCGAGACAATCGGGTCGACTTGTTGATCCATATTCCGTGCCCTTGCTCCTGCTGGCGGCAATTCGAACAATAGTGAAATCCGAAATAAGATGCAAGCAAAAGTGTCCCGGCCCTCGCACCTCATTTGAAGTCGGGCTTCGGGCTAACCCCTCCACGACGGCGGCTAGCGGACTGCGATCCTCACGATCCGGTCGTCGCTCTGAATGCGATCCACAACGTCTTGGCCGGAAATCACTCTCCCGAAGACGGTGTAGCGCCCGTCCAGGTGCGGCTGCGGCGAGTGAGTGATAAAAAACTGACACCCTTCGGTATCCTTGCCGGCGCTGGCCATGCCGACCGATCCGCGCAGATAGCGGTAGCGGTTGAACTCCGAGCGGATCGAGTAGCCCGGCTCTCCCCACAGGTCTCCACGCGGATCGCCACCCTGGATGACAAAATTCGGCACGACCCGGTGGAACGACAGGCCATCATAGAAGCCCGCACGGGCCAGGCGGATGAAATTGAGGACGGTCAGGGGCGCCTGGTCGGCGAGAAGTTCGACCTCGATGCTGCCCTTCGCCGTGATGATCACGGCCCTCTTGCCGAGGGCCTTTTTGACATCCGCATAACTCCACCGAAAGGGTGACGCATTCCTCTGCGGCAGCCGGTCGCGGTAGCTCTTTCCCGTAATCGTCTCGAGTGCCGCCGCTGCCTCACCGGCATAGACCTTGTCCGGCACCCGCAAGGCATCCTCCAGGAAAGGCGCTACCCGGGCGTCCCCGAGCTGACCGAAGGCGCGAAAGATCATCTCGGCCGCCTCGATGTTCATGGGCTGAGGGAGCCTGGTGACCGCCGCCAACATCTGCGGCAGGTAGCGCCGCCCCCGAGAGGAGTCGGCAGCCAGGCCACGCACAGCCAGAGCCGTGAGCACAACATCGCCCTCCTGCAAGGCCCGCAGATAAATCGGGGT
>CAZGRP010000032.1:0-14795 GCA_964527995.1 uncultured Cytophagia bacterium
CCACCGCTCCCGGCCGCCACCGCCTCCTCCGGTTCCAACGGCCTCCGGCCGGTGATCCACTTTTCGAACCACAACAGCGTGCGCTCGTAGCGCTCCTTTTGCAGCTTGGGCTCGCGAATGCCGTGCCCCGATCTCGGGAATGTGACAAATTCCACCGGCACGCCGCGGCGCTTTAGGGCAGCGTAGAACTGCTGCGCCTGGGCAATGGGCACGCGTTGATCGTTCTCGCCGTGCAGCAGCAGCGTCGGGGTGACGACACGTTGCACGTAGGTCATCGGCGATACGTTTTTGAAGACGTCGAGTGCATCCCAGGGCTCGTCTCCAAGGTAGTCGATGATCACGCCGGGGATGTCGTTCTGACCGTACATGCTGAACCAGTCGGTGATGCCGGCGCCGTCGGCCGCGGCCTTGAAGCGATCGGTCTGGGTTACGGTCCAGGCGGTCATGTAGCCACCGTAGCTCCACCCCATGATGCCGAGCTTGTCGGGATCGGCGATGCCGCGCTCGATGAGGAAGTCCACGCCGGCCATGATGTCCTTGAAATCGCCGCCGCCGAAATCGGCGAAGTTGGCCCGCACGAAATTATCTCCATAGAACGAGCTGCCGCGATAGTTCGGCAACAGCACCGCGTATCCGCGGCCGGCGAAGAGCTGCTCGAACCCCTGGAACGTCCAGGTGTCCACGCCAGAGGGACCGCCGTGCACGCTCACCACCAGCGGGTAGCGCTTGCCTGCCTCGTAGTCGACGGGCTTGATCAGCAGCCCTTCGATCTCCTTGCCATCGAAGCTGGTCCAGCGGATCACCTCGGTCTGGCCCAGCTTCTTCTTGCCGACTTTCTCGGTAACGTGGGTCAACTGCTTCGGCTCACCCCCACCCAAGGAGACCACCGCTACCTCTCCCGGTAAGGTAGGATTTCGCTCCATGAAAGCGACTTTCGAGCGCGAGCGGTCGAACGAGAAGTTGCTGACATAATCCTTGCCCCCCAGCTCGACGCGGAGGTCGCCGCCGGAGGACGAAATCGAATAGAGTCGATATCGCACGCCCTGGCCCGCGCCGAAAAAGATCCGGCGGCCATCGGCGGACCAGGCCACCAGCGAGGGCGACAGATCGATACCGGCCGTCAGGTTGCGTGGCTGGCCGCCGGCCGCCGGCACGGTGTAGAGATCGGAATAGCCTACCCGGCTCTTCCCTGGCCTGGAGACAAACGCGATGGTGGTGCCATCGGGCGACCAGTGCGGCGCTGTGTCGCTGCCCTGGCGAACCACCAGCGAATCGATGGAGCCGTCCTCGAGGTTGAGCACCAGGATGTCGGACTTCGGAGCGTCATTTGCCTTAGGGGTCGGACGAACCACGAAGGCGATGCGGCGGCCGTCCGGAGACCAGGCTGGCTGCGAGACGGTGAAGTCGCCCTCGGTGAGTCGGCGCAGCGACCTCCTCTTCACGTCGACCAGGTAGAGGTGCGTCATCTTGAGGTTCTTGTCGACGACGATCTGGTCGCGGCGGAGCTCCTTGTCCTTCTCTTCGGCCTCGGTGGTCGAGTCGCGCACGGTGATTACAAGGCGACTGCCATCCGGTGACCACTCGAAGGAGGACACTCCGGGCTTGATCTTGGTGATGCGGTCCGGCTCGCCAAGGAAGGGGCTCATGATGTACACCTGGGGACTGCCGTCCCGGTCCGACAGGAAGGCCACCTGCTTGCCGTCCGGGGACCATTTCGGGGCCCGATCGCCCTTCTCGTGACGGGTGAGCCGCACCGGCTCGCCGCCTTCGGCCGACACCCGCCAGAGGTCGGCATTGCGCTTGTTTTCTTTCAAATCGGTCTCGGTGACCACATAGACAACGGTCTTGCCATCGGGGGAGATCTGTGGGCTGCCGACCGACTTCAAGGCCACCAGCTCTTCGGCGGTCAGCACGTTCTTTTCTTTCCACAGCCCCTCGCCACGGATGTACTTTTCGAACCAGTTGAACTCCCGCTCCATCTTGTCGAGCTGGTGCTTCGGCTTGCGCAGGCCGTGGGGTTCGCCGGGGTAGAGAACAAACTCGGTCGGCACACCGTTCTTCTTCAGGCCGAGATAGAGCTCCTTGCCCTGCGGCATCGGGATGCGCTCGTCCGCCTCGCCGAAAAGGATCAGCGTCGGGGTGCGGGCATTCTCGATGTAGGTCAGGGGCGACTTCTTGATGTAGTGGTCCAGGTTCTTCCACGGCGGTGCCTGCAAATAGAGCTCGCGTGTGAACTGCACGTCGGTCTGGGAGTAAAGCGAGACCCAATTGGCAACACCAGCGCCGGAGGAGGCGGCCTTGAAACGGTCGCTATGGGTGATCAGCCAGTTGGTCATGTGGCCACCGGCCGACCAACCCATGACGCCCAGCAGGTCCGGATTCGCCACGCCACGCTCGACGAGAGAGTCGACGCCGCTGAGGATGTCGTCGATGTCCTTCTCGAAGTAGTGACCGACGTTCTCTTTCATGAACCTGGCGCCGTAGCCGATGCTGCCGCGGTAGTTCGGCTGGAAAACGGCGTAGCCGCGTCCGGCATACACGTGGCTGTAGTATCCCCAGTTCGACGGAAAGCCGTTCAGCACGGCGCTGGCCGGGCCGCCGTGCAATTGCACGATCAGCGGGTAGCGACGGCCCTTCTGGGCCATGTATGGCTTCACCAGAATGCCCTCCACCTCGGTGCCGTCCTTGCTCTTCCAGCGCACCGTCTCGTAGGTGCCGAGACGCAGACTGTCCACTTGCGGATTCATGCGAGAGAGCTGCTGCGGGCGCAGGTTTGACAACGAGGTGTAGTAGACGTCTGCCGGATGCTGCGGGTCCTGACGCACAAAGGCCATGGCGTTCAGCCGCGGCTGGATGTCTATCCCGCTGATGACGCCGGTAACATCCGTGAGTTGCCGGACCGCGCCACCGGACGCCGGCACCGAATAGAGGTTGAGGTCCGTGCCGCGGATGCCGGTGAAGTAAATCCTCTTGCCGTCCCCCGACCAGATGTGGTACCTCGCGTTCCCCGGCCAGTCGCCGAGGATGTTGCGCGGCCTGCCGCCGTCGAAGGCAAGGACGAAGATCCGCGTCGGATGAAAGTATTCGAGACTGTCGTTCGCTCCGGAGGTGAAGCTCAGACGCCTGCCGTCCGGGCTCCAGCGCAGCCCATTTTCCGCCACGCCGTTGCTGGTGAGCCGGCGCTTTTCTCCCCCGTCCGCCGCAATCGTGTAAATCTCCGTCGTGATCCAGTCCTGCACCTTCGGCGTCTTCGAGGCGGTGAAGGCGATGGTTTTTCCGTCCGGTGACCACTCCAGCTCGCGCACGTGGCCGGTCGCAGCCGGACGGCCCTTGGTCAGGCGGCGAGCCTCCTGCTTATCGAGAGAAATCGTGTAGAGTTGGGCGTAGCGGAACTCTTTGTCCACGACCTTCACATCCGACTTTTTCTCTTTCTTTCCGGGCGGAAACGCGATGAAGGCGATCTGTTTGCCGTCGGGAGACCATTCGAAGCTCTGCACCCCGTCCGCCGTGTCCGTGAGCTTCTTGGCCTCTCCGCCCGCCGCTGACATCAGCCAGATCTGCGTCTTGCCGTCGCGGTTAGCCAGGAAGGCGAACTTCTTGCCGTCCGGCGACCAGCGCGGTGAGCTTTCGCCCTTGTCGCCGTTGGTCATCTGCACCGGTTCACCCTTCGCGTCTTCCCGACCCACGGTCGCCATCCAGATGTGCGAGACGTAGCGATCTTTCTCCAGATCGACCTCGCGTACGACGAACAAGACACGTTTACCATCAGGGGAGAGTTGGGGATCGCGCACCGCTTTGATCTTCAGAACGTCCTCGAAGGTCATCGGGCGTTTGACTCCGGATCGGCCTTCGAGCGCCGTCACCGCAAGCAGCGCGATGACTACGAAAACAGTGAGCCGTCGAAACATGGCTTTCCCTCGCTTTTTCTTTTGGCGAGCATCGTTGACGGATGGGGCAGTTGGTGCCTCGCACCGATGTGTGGGTGGCTTGGTTGATAAGAGGCCGCTGCAGATCGCCAAGATAATAAGCCTTGACAAAACGAATGTCAAGGCAAAAAAAACGGCCATACGGGGTTGGACCCGCACGGCCGCGTCAATTGTCTTCCCGATCTACCCAAACCCTCGTCACAAATGTACGGAGCGCAGGGGCAGCAATTCCACTCTAGTGCTGACTGGCGCTCTTGTAACCATAACCCACCGGCAACTTCAGGGTGTGCTCGACATCCCACTGATAAACCGTATCGTTCTTGTCGACACGCGGCCATACCTCGCCCTTATCAGGCATGAAGATGCCGCCCATCGCGCCCATGGCTCCGTCGGGGATGGTCTTACCGGTGGGGTTGTTGTACTCCGCGACGATTCGATAACGCACGCCTTTTTCGAGGCGCACTCCCCCCTTCAGCCACAAATGCCCGGTTGGCATCCCCTTGACGCGTCCTTGTTTGTCGAGGATTGGCTTGCCCTCCCACAGGACTTCGTCTGTTTCAGCATTCTCGAGCCGCAGCGAAACGGCATAGTCATGCAGGTGACCGCCGACGCCGAGAATACGTCCCGACACGGCCGGTGTGGACTCCCAGGATTTCACCGAACGCCCCGGTGGCAGGTCATAGGCCTTGGGCCCCATCGGCGGCATGACGTCCATGTAGAATGGATAGACTGCAAAAGGTTTCAGGATCTGACCGGCTGGAGTGTATGAAAGCCTGATCTGCAGGTCGACGCCTTTGTAGTCATTCGGCGTCGGATTGTGGTACATCGCCCGCACCACCAGGGTGTCGCCCTTGTGCACCGGAATGCCCAGCAGCTTGGGCATCGACTGGTCGCTGGTCTCCTGTCCCGCAGCCATCAGCCGGCGCATGATGGGACTGAACAGTTCGCGGTGATTCGGATCGATGACGTTCACATGATGGAGTACACGCCGGTCCACCGGCTTGCCGTCCTTGTCGACCAGCACGGTGATGAATCCGTGCAAGTATCCGTCGATCGGCACCGTCGTGCTCAGCGGCGGCGGCTGCTCGATGCCGCCGTGGTGGGTCTTCGCCGGCAAATCGATCGGACCAAGTACCAGGGTCACAACTTCCTCCTGACTGTCGAGCTCCACGCGGAGCGTGCTGGTACCCGAGCCGCCTGCCCTGACGGTGACAGCCGTCATCAGCAGCACGCCCGTCACTCGCAAGACAAATTTCGTGGCCTTGCACATTGGAGTCCTCCTTCCGATTGTTGATGAGATGGAAACAATACACTCCCCGATCCGCCCTGGGCCAATATCGCCAGGCGCCAGGACTGGTTTTGTTAACAGACTGTGAGAAACGGATATTCCTACATGGGGGACCGATGAAGAACTGCGTCAGATCCCGGGCCTCCATCAGGAGCCTACCCTTGAGCTTCGCCCGATGCTTCTCCGCCGGGGTGGCGCCTGAGGAGAAGCACCAGACCGTTTCACCCAAATGGGTATCGTTTGGATTGGAGACTCCGAGGAAGTGGCTATCTACCCCAGGCTGGATACTCGTCGGCGGCCTCGCCGAAGGTCACCTGCACCAGGTCGCTGCCGTCGGCATTTACCAGAAAAAGATCGCCGTCGCGCGAGAAGAGAATCTGCCGGCCGTCCGGGGACCAGGCCGGATTCCAATCGTGGGGTCCGGTCGTGAGCTGCCGGACGTTACCGCCATCGGCATCGATCAGCCAGATGGCATCGGACTGCGATGGATCCACGGTGTAGTGCACGAAAGCCAGCTGACTGCCGTCGGGCGAAAAAATAGGACTTTTCAGGATCAAGCGATCGCTGGTCTCCTCGGCGGTGAAGAGCACCTGCGCCTGCAACGAGTCGAGCCGGACACGAAAGAGGGTGGCACGCGCAAGGCTGTCCTCACTCACCACAACCAGGTCGTTGCCGTCGGGCGCCCAGGCTGGTCGCGTCCGCGTTGACCATGATACGCCGAAGAGGCGCGTATACTCCATCGTCTCCAGGTCGACCACCCAGATGCTCGACCCCGTCTCTTCCGACCAGAAGGCGATGCGCTTGCCGTCCGGAGACCACTCGGGGTAACTGCTGTGGTTCGGGCCATTCGTCAACGAGACAGCGCTGCCACCCGTGGCCGGCATCATGTAGATATGCCAGACGGTCGCCCAGGCGCCGTACATCGCAAAGAAGCTGAAGACGAGACGATCGCCCTCGGGAGACCAGTCCAGGTTTGCGAGAACCGCGTCGGGGAAAGTGACGACAGCACGCAGGGTGCGCTGCTCGCCGTCGAGGATCAAAAGATGAGAGACAAGTTCCTGGCCGGGCAGCTCCCGGCGGAAGGCGATCTTGCCGTGGATGCGATCAAAGGGGATTTTTTCGAGCTCGTCGGGGCCGATCAGAGGGCCCGGACCGGTGGGGGACTTCCCGCACCCGCCGACTCCCACCATAACGGCCAGCAGAAACGCGAAACCGGCACGCCGCCCTTCGCTCCGCCACAACATGATCCAGCCTCATGGAGAGCTTGTCAACCGAGACAGTGCGAGATCACTGGAACGTTCGGACTCGATTTCGCCTGCGGCAAACAGCATGGATAGAGAGAATGGATTCGCCGCTGCATGCTTTTGACGAAGCGCGGCGCCCCGATGTTCCGGGCTTGACTTTGAGAGGGAAGCTGCGTACGTTATCCGACCTCGAAGCCCCATTCTCGAAAGGAACTCAAGGTGAACTCTCCCCAGCGCTACGACCGCCGGGCCATCTTCGCCTGGTGCATGTATGACTTCGCCAATTCCTCCTTCACCACGCTGGTGGTCACCTTCATCTACGCCACCTACTTCACCCAGGCCATCGCCCCCAACGAGATCATTGGAACGGCACTGTGGTCGCGCGCGGTGACGCTCACTGCAATCACCGTGGCCCTTCTTTCCCCGCTGATGGGTGCCCTGGCCGACCGCGGCGGCTACCGCAAACGATTCTTGTTCATCATGACTGCCATCGCCATCATCGGCTCGGTCATCCTCTATACCGCCCGGCCCGGACAGACGTTGAAGGCCCTGTCCTGGTTCGTGGTCGCCAACATCGCCTTCGAAATGGGAGCCGTCTTCTACAACGCCTTTCTGCCCGACATCTCACCGCCCCACAAGATCGGCCGCATTTCCGGTTACGGCTGGTCGCTCGGATATGTCGGCGGGCTGGCGGCGATGCTCGTTGCCATGGTCGGCTTCGTCAGTCCCGAACAGCCATGGTTCGGGCTGACCAGGGTGGGCGGTGAGAACATCCGCGCCACCAACTTGCTGGTGGCGGCCTGGTTCGCACTGTTCAGTCTGCCCTTGTTCCTGTGGGTGAGGGAGGACAAATCCAGTGCCATCGACGGCTGGCGCAGGATTGTGGCGGCGGGCTTTCGGCAGCTCATCGACACCTTCCACGAAATCCGACGCTACCGGCAGATCATCCGGCTGCTGGCGGCCCGGCTGATCTACAACGACGGGCTGATCACCATCTTTGCCTTCGGCGGCATCTATGCGGCAGGCACCTTCCACTTCTCCTTTTCCGAGATCATGATCTTCGGCATCGTCCTCAACATCGCCGCAGGACTGGGAGCCTTTGCCCTGGGCTTCCTGGATGATCTTCTCGGCGGCAAGAAGACAATCCAGCTCAGCCTCATCGGGCTCATCATCGCGTCCCTCATTGCCGTTTTTGCGCCCAGCAAGACGCTGCTGTGGGTGGCCGGCGTCATCATCGGCATCTTCTCCGGCCCCAACCAGTCGGCCAGCCGCTCTCTCATGGGCCGCTTCGTTCCACCTGACCGCGAGAACGAGTTTTTTGGTTTCTTCGCTTTCTCGGGCAAGGCCACGGCGTTCCTGGGCCCTCTGTTCCTCGGCCTACTTACTCAGAGTTTCCACTCCCAGCGTGCAGGTGTCTCGGTCGTCGTGCTTTTCTTCCTGGCAGGAAGCCTCATTCTCAAGAGAGTAAACGAGGGAGAGGGCGTTCGGCTTGCGGGAAGAACCCAGCAGGCACCTGAGACCGCCTGAATGCCTGGACACCCACAGGGCTGAGCTCAATGGTCAGCATGTAGGCCGACTTTGTCGCTACATGGCCTCGCGCAGCGCCGCCAGAGAATCGCCGCCAGGACCTCCGCCCAGTACCTTGTACGGACAGAGCGCCATGCCCCCGTCCACAAGCAGCGAGACACCCGTCACAAAAGACGCATCGTCCGAGACCAGGAACAGCGCGACCCGGGCGATTTCGATGGGATCGGCGACGCGATGTAGTGCCGCCAGTCCCTTCGCTTCCTCGTCGATTCCAGGGTCGCGAAGGAGCAGCGCCGTCATCTTCGTGTACACCACCCCCGGGCAGATCACATTGGCGCGGATGTTCTTCCTGCCATACTCCAGGGCGATGTTTTTGGTCAGCAGGATGACGCCTGCTTTGGCAGCGTTGTAGGCTGGTCTTCCCGGACTGGGCAGAATGCCGCTGATCGACGACGTGTTCAGAATGACCCCGCCGCCTTTCTTGAGGAAGTGCTCTACCGCATATTTGCAGCCCAGAAAGGTGCCCTTCAAATTGACGTCGATCTGCCGTTGCCACGACTCAGTGGAGATCTCATCGAGCCTGTAGAGCTCTTCCATACCGGCGTTGTTGTACATGATATGAAGATCGCCGAATTGCCGAACCGCCGTCTCAACCAGGGCCCGCATCTGCTCCTCTTGGGCGACGTCGGTCGGCACAAAAAGGGCGCGCCGCCCGGAGTTGCGGATCTCTTCGGCCACGGCTTCTCCCTCGTCTCGATTGAGGTCGGCCAACACCACTGCGGCACCTTCCTCGGCGAAAAGTTCTGCCGCTGCCCGGCCGATACCACTTGCTGCCCCCGTGATAATCGTTACCTTGTTCTTGAGTCTGTTCATCGTCTGTCGTCCCAACGTTCGCTTATCCTTGGCCAGGGAAGGAGGTCGAGTCTTGGAGCTGTGGAGTTCTGGAGTACTAAAACTCCGTTGTCACGCTCCACGCCTCCATCACTCCATCACTCCAGTACTCCCTCATTCCCTCATTCCCTCATTCCCCACCCACCCTACCACGACGGCACAATCGGAAACCATTCTGGCCGTCTCGGGTCCGGTGGATACCAATAGTCGGCAGCCTGGCGTCGTTCGTGGAACATCGCCTCGTAACGCGCCATCTTTTCCTCATCCAGGCGGATCCCGAGTCCTGGCTTGTCCGGCGGCGCCATCGAGCCATCGCGGTATTGCAGCTTGCCGCCCTCGAGGATGTCGTCGGTGAGATGATGATAGTGGGAATCGATGGCGTGGACCAGATTCGGCATGGTCACGGCAACGTGAAGCATGACGGTCAGGCCAACGCCGAACTCGGTGCCACTGTGCATGCCGACGCCCAGCCCGAGGGTCTTGCACATCATGTCGAGCATCCTGGTGTGCAAGAGTCCACCCCAGTACCACGGGTCCGAAAGGATCACATCCACGGCCCGCATGGCCACTGCTGGACCCAGATCTTCGAATTCGATCACGCTCATGTTCGTGGCCAGCGGCATGGCGACACGGCTGCGGACGTTAGCCATCGCCGGCAACCCCCAGGCCGGATCCTCGTAGTATTCGAGGTCGTACTCCCGCAGCCTTTCCCCCATGCGGATCGCGGTCGACGGTGCCCAGATCGCGTTGGGGTCGAAGCGCAGCTTGTAATCGCTGCCGAACACCTTACGCAGGGCGACGAGAGTCTGAAACTCATGTTCCGGCTCAAACACCCCGCCCTTCAGTTTCAGCGTGCGAAATCCGTAACGCTCAGACAGCTCCTGGGCGTGGGCCACCATCCGGTCCGGTGAGGTCACCTCCCCCTGGCCCTGCGAGTTCGGATAACGATAAAACCGGTTAGAAGACACCGTACTTCCGGAATACCTCTGTCGGCGTTCCGCCAGCTCTCAATTCCTCACGCACTTTGCGCTCGAGTTCGAATCGCTCCTCGGCCAACTCCAAGACCTTCACCGTCAGCTCTTCCGGCACCACGACGACGCCGTCCAGATCGCCGAAGATGTAGTCACCGGGGCGCACCGCCACCCTCGCCGTGGTCGCTCCGAGCATGTTGATGGGCTTCTGCCACTCGATGATCTCAAAGCGACCGTAGGCCTCCACCGGGCACTGGTATCTGGCAAACACAGGGTAGTCCAGAGCGATGACGTATGTCGAATCGCGGACGCCGCCGTCCACCACAGTGCCAACGCAACCTTGGCCGCGTGCAGCATTGCTGGTGATCTCCCCCCAGTGCGCTGCCACCGTATCGCCTCCCGTGTCGAGAACGCACACACAGCCCGGCCACAGGCTCTCAATCATCTCAAGGCCCGTCCCTTTCTCTTCACGCTTCGGGCTGTTGCTACCGCGCACGGTAAAAGCCGGGCCAGCCAACTTCATGCTGGGTGCCAGCGGTTTGATCGACGCAGACAGCGCCTGATCCGGGTAGCCGAGTTCCTCGAGTGTATCATAGACCAGGGCGCTGTAGAGACGCTTGTAGCGCTTTTCCAGGTCCTTCCAATCGTGCTGTGTCATCGGAAGCTCCTCATGATGTGAAAGTCTTGAGGGTGAGTATCCAGGTGTGACCGAAGGCGATCAGCCGACTCGCCTTGGAAAGGTGGGTTTCTCTGTCGGAACGTGATCCCGTGCGCGCTCCGAACAGGCCCAACCCCAATGGTACGTTTTTCTTACGTGCTCGGCTTCAGGCACGCCACCGAGGCTTTCGCCCCACCCCCTGAGCAGCAAAGCAGGGTGACTGTGCCGGCCTCTCCACTAGCAGCCGCGGCGCAACCCGCTGGAAGCCGCTCAGCCGGGGTGGCGACGCTGCCTCCTGGTCTCGTTCACCTGAAGATACGACCAGAAGAGCTGTTCGTCAATATCCTTCATCTGGGAGCGAACGTCGAAGCCGGCAGCCTGCTCGCAGGCCTGGTCCTCGTAGAGAAGAAGACCGAAACGGCGGTAGCGGCCCTCGTCACTGGTGTCCCGCACACGATCTGCCTGCCGAAGCTGCCGCCGCACGAACCCCACCATAGCCCTGTCCGCCGCGGGGATCTCCAGAAAGGAGTGCATCCAGGCATGGATGGCTAGTAAGTGGCGCGCCGTCTTGTCGTTGTGCCCGGCGCGCAGCCGCTCATAAAGCTGACGTATACCCGGGTGCTGCAGCACGCGCACGTCAACGTGGTCCGGATCACCGAACCAGGCACGCACATAGGCCATGTTGGCGCGTTCGGGAAATCGCATCTGTGTGGCCGCGTCACCAAGGTATCCCCACAGATCCCCACAACAACCGAGCGGGCGCGGGGCCAGGTCGTCGAATAGCTTTCGATGAGCTCGGAACGGCTCATGAAGGACCAGGTAGCAGTAGCCGATATGAAGTGCCGGAGCGTCTGGATCGAGATAGCCGCGGAGACTTTTGCGAGCCCGCTTCACCGCAGCCTGGCAGATGAGCTTGTCGACACATTCCAGGTTGCGCAGGGAAAGTTCCTTGAGGACGTAGCTGGCACGCGCCTGCACCCACAACCGCGACAGGCCCGGTGGGTCCAGATCGGGGGTTGCGCCCGCCTTGCTGAGAAAAGACGCCACCGCCACCAGGTTGTCGATCTCCGGTAGCCCCGGATCGATCTCCGCTGCCGAGCGAAGATAGCGGCTCGCCTTCTCGGGGTCAAGCGCTCGCAGCGCCTGTAGACCGCGCTCTTTCAGGTCGACGGCGGGCGAGAATAGACTCGTTTGCGAGGACGCCGCACGCAATTGCTTTGGCCGCCGCGCGGAATGCCGCCGAGACCGGCCGCTGGAGGTCCCACTCATATCGGGCTATTATAGCAAATGCCCGCCGACATGTCAACTCCTTTCAAATAAAAAACCGGCGACAAGCACGCCTGCGTGCCTGCCGCCGGGTACGAACGGCTGGTGTTGGCCGATCACTTCTGGGCCGTCAGCACTCGGCGCGGAATCTCCAGCTTGTTGTCCACCTCTCGCACGCCCTGCACGCGACGCACTTCCTTTTCGATCTCATTGCGAGCCCACAGCGTCTTAACCTTGCCGGTCAAGACCACCTTTCCCTGCTTCACCTGGACGTGCACATTGTCGCTTTCCAGCGGGAAAAAGCGCTTGATCATGTTTCGCAGGACCGTGGTCAGATTCTCGTCCGACACCGCTTTCTCAGGCGGCAGCACCTTGATCTCGTTGACCACCCCTTTGACACCGCGCTGCCAGCTTGCGATGTCTTCGGCGACCACGGCTTCGCGCCGGAAGTGAGCTGTGCCACGAAGCACGACCACTCCGTTGCTCACCGTCACCTCAATGTTGCTGGGGTCCGCGATCATACGGCTGCGTTCCAGCTCGTTCTCGATCTCAGATTTGATGATGTTGTCGGCGGTCAGCTCCGTATCCACCAGGAGACGGTTCGAGATTTTCCGGACCCCCGGAACGCGAGAGACGATGGCAAAAACGTTCCGTTTGTCCCAATAACTCGGAACCTTCCCCTCGATGATCACGAAACCCTCTTCTTTGACGGTGATGTCGAACGGAGTCTGGTAGTAGCGTTGCAGCTCAGCAACGACGCGGGTCTTCAGATCGGTGGAAGTTTGGGCGGCAAGAACGGGTTGGACAACGAAAAGCAGCGCGCCGAGTACCAGCAGGAAGAAACGAACGCCTGCACGCATCTTCTCACCCCTCCTTTCAAATGGTTGTGCCATTCATCCAGGAAGCATGAGATGTCGTTTCCAGCAAGAAAACGCACAACGCTGGAGCAGGGTTCCATTCCACCAGCGGGTGAGTAGAAGACAGAGCCGGCTGTGTCACTCTCTGCATCCGTTTTCGACGGCCAGCCTGCGGTAGAACTCTGCTTCGGCCCTCTTGTTATGCTTGGCAAACCCCTTCTCGAGGATGCGGCATTTTCGGGTCAGCTCGGCCCGCGCCAGCCGCTCCTGGTGACGCGAGAGTCCGCCGGTTTTCAGAAGCTTGACAATCGCTCGAACGCGATACACATCCTGGCCCCACTGCCGCGAAAGCTGATCGTGGTGGCCGCCACGTTTGATGATGAGCTTCTCGGGCAGAAACCGAATCGGAAGCTGCGCCGATGCCCGCAGCCACAGGTCGTAGTCTTCGCACACTGGAAAAGCACCGTCGAACCGGCCGACACGCTCGAAAAACTCCCGCCGCATCATCACAGACGACGGGCTGATGATGCACAGCGGCAGGCATTTCTCGAAGATCCAGCCATCCCATTTTGCATGGCGCTTGCGCGGATTGACGCGAACGCCGCGGCGAATCCAGATCTCGTCCGTGTAGCAGATCAGCTCCTGCGGGCACGAGTCGAGGAAGGCGACCTGCCTCTCCAGCTTTCTCTGCAGCCACAGGTCGTCGGAATCGAGAAAGCAGATCAGCTCGCCCGATGCCTCGGAGAGTCCGCGGTTGCGGGCACCGGCAGGGCCTCGGTTCTGCTGGCGGATGACGCGGATGCGGTCGCCGAAGGCTGCCAGCACGGAAGACGTGTCGTCGGTGGAACCGTCGTCGACGACGATCAGCTCGAAGTCGTCATAACTCTGGCAAAGCACCGATTCAACGGCTTCCACGACAAACCGGCTGCGATTGTAGGTTGGGATGATGACGCTGACTCTCGGCATATCGATTTGGCTATCGGGCTTGAGCGCGGAAGTTGTCGTGCATGGCTTGTGATGCTGTCAGCTCTCAGCAGATGCAAGGAACCGGCACCAAAGGTTGTGCTTGACTTTTCCGCTGCGGACCGTTACTATGGTCTCCAAAAGAACCCGTTCTTTGCACACACAGCAAAGAGGCACTAGGCACAGGAACGGAATAGCACGGGTCTCCTTCGGTGACTCTGCACCGTGATCATCCGTGTCTCACCGTGGTAGCCAGTTCTCAACGATTTGGGTTCCACTACGCCGACTTGGGATGATGAAGCATGCAAACAGAAAGAATCGCACTGGTCACGGGCTCGAGCCGTGGGATCGGCCGAGGCATCGCAATCGAGCTGGCGAAGATTGGCTTCGGATTGGTGGTTAACTACGCCAGCAACGCTGCCGCCGCCACCGAGACGCGCCGGGAAATCGAACAGCTTGGTGGTCGCGCCATTACGGTGCAGGCCGACATTTCCCTGGCGGCAGATCGCCAGCGTCTGCTGGACGAGACGCTTGCCAGCTTCGGCCGCCTGGACATGCTTGTCAACAACGCTGCCATTGCCCCGAAGGAACGCCGCGACCTGCTCGAAGCAACCGAAGAAAGCTTCGATCAGCTGATGACCACCAATCTGAAGGGACCGTACTTTCTCACCCAGTCGGCGGCGCGCCAGATGCTGCACCTGCAGAAAGTGGGGACGATCGAGCGTGGCAAGATCGTGTTCATCACTTCGATTTCCGCTTTCACTGTATCCACCAACCGCGGCGAGTATTGTATCTCGAAGTCGGGGCTCAGCATGGCGGCAAAGCTGTTCGCGGCACGGCTGGCGCCACACAACATCCAGGTCTTCGAAGTTCAGCCCGGGATCATTGCGACGGACATGACCGCTGCGGTTCGCGAAAAATACGATCATTTGATCGCGGAAGAGGGGCTTCTGCCCATTGCTCGCTGGGGAAAGCCGGAGGACGTCGGCCGGGCGGTCGCAGCCATCGCGCTCGACTACTTTCCATATTCGACAGGAACGGTGATCCAGGTCGACGGCGGATTCCACATCCGGCGGCTGTGACGGAATAGAGAGAGCCTGGGTGCGGTCGTAAAAAGCGAGATCGGGCCGCCCAGCGGATATCTGACCGGCGGCAGGTTCACCGTCCGACGCGGGGGCTAGAATATGCGGATAAAGTTCAGATC
>CAZGRP010000032.1:14895-18439 GCA_964527995.1 uncultured Cytophagia bacterium
GCGGCAGGTTCACCGTCCGACGCGGGGGCTAGAATATGCGGATAAAGTTCAGATCCAAATAGCGCTGCGGCCGCCTCTTGAAATCCTGCAGCAGCGACTGAACTTCGCTGGTCAGGCTGTCGACGCGGCTGTAGAGCTCATCGCTGTAGAGGACGTTGCTGAGGCTGCTGCGACCACTCTGGATGTGCGCAAGGATGCCGTTGACGACGGCCAGCGAGGAGTCCAGGCGGGAGAGCACCAGACCGGCGCGGTCGCTGCCATCGGCGAGGTTCGTGAGCGTCCGTTCGACGTCGGGGCGCTTCGTTTTGGCCAGGTCATTCATCTGAGTGGAGAGATCTTCCAGGTTGGCGAAAATGGTGTCCCAGCGCCCCATGTTCTGTTTCAATCCGCGGTCGACGGCCTCGGCGATGCTGGCCGAATAACGGATGCTCTGCTGAAGGCTGTTGCGCGTCTTTTCGTCCATGGTGGTGGCCACCATGGAGCGGAGTTCCACCAGGGTGTCGTACGCCTGCTTTACCAACCTGTGCAGAGAAGGCACCAGGGTGCTGAGGTCGCCGGGGTTGGTTCCATGCAAGGTATCGCCGTCGGCAAGTAACCGAGATGACTTCCCGGGACTGATTTCGACAAGCTTTTCACCCACCATGCCGAGACTCTTGATCGTCGCCCGGGTATCCTCGGGCAGTTGGATGTTGCGGTCCACCTCGATGCGAACCCGCACCTCGCTGCCCTCCAGACGAATCTCCTTCACCCTGCCCACGCGGACACCGGCGATGGCAACGGGGTCGTTTTGCTCAAGCCCGGTGACGTCACTAAAGAGGATGTTGACCGAGTATTGCTCGGATCCCAGCGGCACCTCACTGAAATAGAGATAACTCGCCACCGTGATGATGATGGCGAGAAAGACAGAGACGCCGACGATCACTTCCATTGCATACTTTCTCATGATGTTCCCTCTGCTCGAAAAAACAAGCCTTTACAGTCGGAGGGGGCTAAATCAGCGCCTCCTCCAGCTCCTCTCTCCCTTCGACAAAGTTCCGCACGGCCGGGTCATCTGACTCACGCAGCTGTTCCGGGGTTCCGACAAAGTGAATTCTACCATTCTTGAGAAGTGCGACGCGGTCGGCAACCCGGTAGACGCTGTTCATATCGTGGGTCACCACAATCGAAGTGGTGTGCATCTTCTCCTGCAGCTCGGCGATGAGATCGTTGATCGAGTTGGCGCGCTGTGGATCCAGCCCGGTTGTCGGCTCATCGTAAAGCAGAATCTGCGGGTCCATCGCGATGGCCCGAGCGATGGCCACACGTTTTTTCATCCCTCCGCTTAGGTCCGACGGCATTCGATCTTCGAGGTCGTGCAGGCCCACCAGCGCCAGACATTGCCGAACTTTCTCGCGGATCTCCTCCTCCCTCATCCGCCGATGCTTCCTCAGGCCGATGGCGACGTTCTCCAGCACATTCAGTGAATCGAAGAGCGCCGCTCCCTGAAAGACCATGCCCATCTTTTGTCGCAGTTTCAGCAGCTGATCAAAGGGCACGCAGCACAGGTCGACACCATTGATCAGCACCGCTCCGCGGTCGGGCTTCATAAGCCCGATGATCAGTTTCAGCGTCACACTCTTGCCGGTGCCGCTGCCGCCGATGATGGCCATGGTTTCACCCTTGCAGACCTGCAGATCCACCCCACGAAGAACCTCGTTGGACCCAAAACTCTTGTGCAGGTCGCGGAGAACGACATCGGCGTTCCGATCCTCACACTGAGAACGCCCAAAGGCACGCCGACGTTGATATTTTTCCGGTAGTTGTAAGGTTTGCTTGCTCACATCAAAATCACGGTTGCCATTACAAAGTCAAGAAGCAGTATCGCCAGCGAAGAGACCACCGCTGCCTTGGTGGCGGCCATGCCCACCCCTTCGGCGCCGCGCTTGGCCTGAAAACCCTGATAGCACGCCACCAGAGTGATCGACAGACCAAAGAGAACCGACTTTGACAGCGGCAGAATGTAGTCACGTGGCGTGAAAAACATTTTCAGCCCTTTGAAAAACTCGTACGTCGTCAGGTTCATCAGGTTGATCGCCGCCAGCCACCCGGAAACGATACCGACAGCGCCTGCGAAAACCGTCAGCACCGGCAGCATCACCACGCCGGCCACAACCCGCGGCACCACCAGATAGGCGACCGGATTGAACGCCATCGCTTCCAGCGCATCGATTTGCTCGGTGACCTTCATGGTGCCGATTTCAGCAGCAATCGAAGCGCCGACGCGGCCCGAAAGCACGAGTGCCGTGAGGACCGCCGAGAGCTCCTGCATCACGGACTTACCGACAACCGTCCCGGCGATATAGAGTGGAACATACTCGGTGAATTGGCTGGCTGACTGAACCGACGTCACCATGCCGGCAAATGCCGCGATGTAGAGAACCACCGGCATCGAATTGATGCCGATTCGAACCATCTGGGGAGCCACCAGACTCGAATAGGTCTTGAACTCCCGCAGCGCCAGCACCGTCCGGTAAACCAGAATGCTGAATGAACCCGTATGGTAAAAGAATCGGTAAATCTGCGAACCTAAAAAGGTAAAGAATCGATAAGCGAGGGACTTCCTCGAATGCTCCACGTGGTCTCCGACCTCTATAAGAACGATAACAAGCGGGTCGCTTCTCTTAATCCACGGCCCGGCAAACAGCCCGCGACGGTAAGGCGCCCTTCGTCGCCGACAGCCGAGATGTCTCAGCAAAGTCGACTCTCAAACCTCGTAATATACGAAAATGCGCGGCCCAAAGCAAACCTTCTCCACCACAGGGCCGAGCAGCCGTCTACCGGATAAGCGCCGACACCGCTTTGAACTCCGGCGTTCCCGCCTGCTGCAGCAGTTCGAAAAGGACGGATTCTGTCGTGGTCACTTCGACGCCATGGCCTCGCATCCGCTCCAGGGCAGCCTGGCAATCGGCCTCTCTTCGCGATGCCGTCGCATCATACGGCACATGAACCTGAAGCCCCTCCGCCGTCAGGTCGAGCGCCGACTGCAGAATGCAAACATGTGCTTCGATGCCGGTGAGCACAACCTGCTTTCTGCCGCTGTCATGCAGCCGGCCCAGCAACGGTTTGAGTGCGCAGCAACTGAAAGCAATCTTTTCATACGCCGTCGTCCCTGCCAGCGCCTGGCGCACCACCTCGACAGTCGGACCAAGCCCTCTGGGATATTGTTCGGTCAGATAAATCGGAATCTGAAGAATCTTGCATCCTTCGATGAGCCGGACGGCATTGGCCAGCAGCCTCTCTCGTTGGTCCATTACTGCCGCAAGTTTTTCCTGAATATCGACGACGACGACAGCGGTGTGGTCGCGCGACAGTAAGCGTGGATGGCGGTTCATATTCCTCCCAGCTGTCTTCGGGTTCCTGTCTCAAAAGCCAGGCGCGATTCAAAGAAGGCCGGCAACGCAGGCAGAGCCGTAGTCGTTCCGGCCTTCTATCTCTATCGATTTTATCGATGATTTGTTCCGTCCAGACGGCCGTTATTGCCCCCTTCTTTCCGCTTGATTTTTGC
>CAZGRP010000032.1:18539-37212 GCA_964527995.1 uncultured Cytophagia bacterium
TACCTCAAGTACCAGACTCTACGCTCTTGCATCCGCGATATCGAGCTCACAGCAAGGCTGATGCTCGAATTGCCGGGCGATTACTACACTCGGCGACTGACACAGGCTGCTTTCTTCGTAAGAGAATTCGGCACCCAGGGCGAGCGCGATCTCTACCGCCGAGTCGGTGAGGCCATCTTCAGGGCGCTCAAAAAGACGCTGGAGGAAGTTGAACAACAAGGAAAGGTCTGCGAACGATTCGAAGTCCGTTTTCGGCGGCAGGAGAACATCGACCGCTTTTTCCAGCATCTGAGGCGGGCGCACGTCGAAAGCCAGATACTGCGCAAGTGGCAAGAGGGCGACTTCTGGGTGGTGGAATTCGTCAAGATCTATCGCAGGAGCACCGACCGTCTCCTGGAACGACTACTCGGCCGTTCTTTTGTTGACTAAGCCCTCCAGCGTCGTCCGCAGGCGCTCCGGGGAGAGTCGCCGGATCCCAAGTTTGTCGGCCCAGGTTTGCACGCCGCGGTCTGCCGTCACCAGGACGGCATCGAGTTCGAGAGCCAGCAGAATCAGATCGACGTCCTCCTTGCTGTCGATGATCCCCTCCCGCAGTGCCCGCCGGTAGTCTTGCCGCAGGTTCTTGATGATCGCGCGCTCGCTGCCACCGGTCTGCATCATCTGGCGGGCTGCCTTTTCAGCAACGCGCAGCCCCTTGTCGATGCGCTGGCGAATGTCCTCGATCAACTCGTAGAGAAGCATCGCCGGCACTTTCAGCTCGTACTTCTTCGGGGGCTTGTGGCGGATGATGAGCTCCACGTTCCGCGGCAGTGCTGCCGGGTCGATGAACCTCATCAGCTCCTCGTAGGTGGTGGGCGGCATGTAGAACTCAACCGTGGACAGTCGTCCGGCCAGGCGCACGAATCCGTCCAGCGATGCCGTGGGCGTGTCGCCGAATTGGATGCGAATCTCCGGATTTACAAAAACACTTGTATCCAGCACAAAGCGCTCGCGATGGCCGGGCATCGGGCTACTGCTCCATCAGTTCCTTCAGTTTATCTTGAGGGCCAAACAGGACAAGCGCGTCGCCGGCATGGATGCGATAGTCGGCGCTCGGCTGCAGCGTAGATGTGTCGCCGTCGCCGCTGAGTCCATCTGCGCTGCGCTTTACCAGCAGCACCTCGGCCCCATAGCGATTACGCACCTGAAGCTGCCGCAGCGTCTTGCCCACGAAACTCCGCGGTGCCGGTATCTCCGTGAGGACGTAGCCTGGCAGGATGTCCAATTGCGTGGTTTTGTCAAGAGTGGCAAGATGCTTCGACAGCCCATCGGCGAGATTGGCCCGCAGGGTCTCTTTGTTGTAGGCCTTGATTACGTCCTGCTGCCACAGAGTACCGAGAATGCGGCCGCGGTCGGTGGCCGAGCGCACTGGAATCTCGTCGATTCCGAGGCGGCCGAAGAGCTTCATCGCCGTGTCCAGGTCGTCGATGTCCCGCAGGGTGGTGACTCCGGGGATCGCGATGTCCTTGGCCACCAGCATATGACGCAAATGCTCTGAGTCCAGAAGAAGCGGTCGCAGATCATCGATTTTGATGTATCCGGTTAACTTGCCGGCTCGGTTGGTGGTGAAGATCACCGTATGATCGGAGTCGATCGCCAGCTCGAGCACATCGGAAATCGGTGCCGACTCGGGCACGGTGAGAATCTCCGGTCGCATCACCTGGTGCACCAGGATGCCTTCGAGCAGGTTGCGCTCTCTTCCCGAGGCGATCCGCAGCCCGGCATGGCGCAGCTCACTGAGCAGCAGCGACTCCTTCAGCACGACCTGCACGACCGTGACGCTGGCGACCACGCCGAGCATCAGCGGCAAAATAAAGGTGTAGTCGTTGGTCATCTCGAAGAGGATGAAGATCGCGGTCAGCGGAATCATGTTGATGCCGGCCAGAACAGATCCCATTCCCACGAGAATGTAGGGCGTGGCGGACACGCTGATGCCGAGCACCTGGCCGATGACAATGTAGAAGAGATAGCCAAGAAAGGCACCGATGAAGATCGCAGGCGCGAAGACCCCGCCATAGCCGCCATTTTCCAGGATCAGCGGTACGAAGGCCATTTTTCCCAACATCAGCACCACGGCTGCGAAGATGGGAAAATCACCACGCAACACTTCGTTGACCGCTCCATAGCCGATTCCCAACAGCTCCGGAAAGAAATAGCCGAGCAGACCCAGAGCCAGCCCCACAGCGGCGGCACGGAGATAGAGCGGATACTTCTTGGACCACTTCGTGATGAAGCGATGCAGCCACTCGGCGTAGCGAATAAACAAAACGGACAGCAGCCCGGCGGCAATCCCCAGCAGAGCGTAGAGAACGATCGAGCTATACGGGCCGATGGAAAACTCCGAAAAGCTGAAGCGTGGCTCGTTCCCCAGATAGATACGCGATATCATGCTGGCGCTGACCGACGCCAGAATGAGGACGCTGAACGTCGCCGCCTGGAAATCGTTGAGCAAGACGACCTCCAGAGCGAAGAAGATCCCGCCGATGGGCGAATTGAATACCGCAGAAATGGCAGCGCCGGCGCCGGCTGCTGTGAAGATGCGGCGGCGGGACTCCGGAAGCCCGAAGAAGCGCCCGATCAGCGAAGAGATGCCCGAGCCGATCTGAGCTGCCGGCCCCTCGGGTCCTACTGTGCCGCCGCTACCGATGCAGATTGCGGGTGCGAAAAAGTGAAACAGGGTCGTCCGGAAAGGGATGTAGCCCCCTCGTGTGGCCACCGCACGGATGACGTCGACGACGCCTTTCTGCTTGGCCCGCTCCGGCCAGGCGCGGGTCATCCAGGCCAAAACCAGCATACCGGCAGCCGGCACAAAGATGACGAAGAAGCGGCTGCTGATGTGCACCAGCGCCTGCCCCTCGCGAAAGAAGAGGTCGTGCATCAGTTCGATCAACCGGTGAAAAAACACCGAGCCGAAGCCAGCGGCCAGCCCGGTGATGACCGAGAAAATAACCAGCAGAAGATAGAGCGGAGGGTTCGCGCGTTCGATCCAGCGCAGGAATCGACGGTGGCCCCGTTTCAGCACATCCTGTATGTTCATGCTCGCTTTTCGCATTGCCCTGAACTGCCACCCCAATGCCTTGAACTACCCGTGGGACCGGCTGCCTAAGCAGACTACAATATACACTTTCGCCTTGGCCAATTCAAGCGGAAGTTCCTGACGAAAAAGCAGCTTACCTGTTTTTGACTTGCCATTTTGCCTCGGCGGAATTATATTGTCGCGCGCGCCGATCCAGCGGACTTCGGCTGAAAGGCCGCCACGCCTTTCCATCAACCGAAAAGTCTCACAACCAGAAGGGAAGACCGTATGCTTGCCGGAAACCTGGCCGACCATCGTGTCGATCTCAGCCGACACGGCATCCGCAACGTCGCCAATGTCTACTGGAACCTGACCACTCCAGCTCTGTACGAACATGCCGTGCGACGCCGTGAAGGGCTCTTGGCTCGCCACGGGCCCATTGTTGTGCGCACCGGGCACCACACCGGACGCTCGCCCAACGACAAGTTTATCGTCCGCGAGAAAACCACAGCCGAGAAAATCTGGTGGGGGAAGGTCAACCGCCCCTTCGAGCCAGAGCGCTTCGACGCCCTACACCACCGACTGCTAGCCTATCTCCAGGGCCGAGATCTGTTCATTCAAGACTGCCTTGCCGGTGCCGATCCGCGCTATCAGATCCCCATCCGCGTCATCACCGAGACAGCCTGGCACAACATGTTTGCGCGCAACATGTTCATCCGTATCGCGCGCGAGAAGCTGGCAGAGCATGACCCTCAGTTCACCATCATCTGCACCCCGCGCTTCCACGCCCTGCCCGAAGTGGACGGTACAAACTCCGAGGTGTTCATCATTGTCAACTTCGGCAAGAAGCTGGTGCTCATTGGCGGCACGAGCTACGCCGGCGAAATCAAGAAGTCGGTGTTCACCATCCTGAACTACCTTTATCCTCTCGAAGACGTGCTCTCCATGCACTGCTCCGCCAACATGGGTTCGGGCAGGGATGTGGCCCTTTTCTTCGGCCTGTCGGGTACTGGCAAGACAACTCTGTCAGCCGATCCCGATCGACGGTTGATCGGGGACGACGAGCACGGCTGGAGCGGCCGCGGTGTGTTCAACTTCGAAGGCGGATGCTACGCCAAGGTCATCCGGCTGTCGGCCGAAGCAGAGCCGCAGATCTACAGTTGCACCCGCAAGTTCGGCACGATCCTCGAGAACGTCGCGATCGATGCCGAGAGCCGACAGATCGACCTCGACGATGCCTCTTTGACCGAAAACACTCGGGCGGCCTATCCCATCGACTACATCAACAATTCCGTGGAAAGTGGCATGGGCGCTCACCCCAAGAACATTCTCATGCTCACCTGCGATGCATTCGGAGTGTTGCCCCCCATCTCCAAGATGACGCGAGAGCAAGCCATGTATCACTTCCTGTCGGGGTACACCGCCAAAGTAGCAGGCACGGAAAAAGGGCTCGGCAACGAACCCCAGGCGACCTTCAGCACCTGTTTCGGGGCGCCCTTCATGGCGCTCCATCCGACCGTCTACTCGAAAATGCTTGGTGAGAAAATCAAGCGCCACAAGGTCGACTGCTGGCTGGTCAACACCGGCTGGAACGGCGGCCCGTTCGGAGTCGGCGAGCGCGTCAAGATCGCCTACACCCGCGCGATGGTGCGGGCGGCCTTGAGCGGTGAGCTGGCGAAGGTACCGATGAAGCCCGATCCGATCTTCGGCGTGTTGGTGCCCGAGGTATGTCCTGGCGTGCCCACCGAAATCCTGGCGCCGCGCAACACCTGGTCCGACCCGCAAGCCTACGACGAGCAGGCCCGGAAGCTCGCCCGCATGTTCCAGGAGAATTTCAAGCAGTTCGAGGAGAGTGTAAACGAAGAGTTGAAGGGCGGCGGGCCGAGGGTGGAGTGATCAAAACGCTCCTATCCTCTACCCACCAATGTTCCAGGACGCGCTGCGCTGCCAATCCAGGGTCTGCCCCTCTTTGTGTCTTGGGTCTCGCTGGCACGAACAATGTGCTGGCCACAGGTTATGGCGTAGGAAGGAAGCACGATGGCTAAACAAGGCGAGTTCGAGTGGCTTCGAGGATCAGCTCGGTGGCAGGCTCGGCACGAACAGTCTGAAAATGCCAAGTTGCTTCGATGAAGCCCAAGGTCTATATAGAGACGAGTTTTGTGAGTTACCTCACGGCTCGACCCAGTAGAGATTTGATCGTTGCGGCCCAGCAACAAGTAAGCCGTGAGTGGTGGACGCATCGTCGTTCCCGGTTCGATCTGTATGTTTCTCAGTTGGTAATTCAGGAGGCGAGCCAGGGTGAAAGGCAAGCAGCCCGAGAACGTTTGGAACTGCTGAAGGGCTTCAAATCCTTGGCGTTGCGAGAGGAAGCACTAGAGCTGGCAGAATCTTTCTTGAACAATAAGGCCCTTCCTCGAAAGGCAGCTGACGATGCGCTGCATATTGCACTTGCGGCTGTCTATGGGATAGACTATCTTCTAACGTGGAATTGCAAACACATGGCGAATGCGGAGATCCAAAAGAAACTTGCAAGAATCGGTTTTGAGCAAGGATATGAGGTACCTGTAATCTGTACACCTTATGAGTTGATGGGAGAGTAACCATGTGGCGAGACCCGATCGTTGACGAGATTCACCGAATCCGCGAGGAACATGCTCGAAAGTTTAATTATGACTTGCGATCAATCTACCTAGATCTGAAAAGGAAAGAAAAGAAGAGTGGGCACAAGACCGTCGCGTTACCGGTAAAACGGCGACAACTCGAAAAAGCCACCTCCTAATTCCAAGTCTTCCTGAAGCACTCCATTGTCGGCACTGGCTTCGGGGTACCGTTCATGGCCCTGAGTCCGTTTGTTTACGGCCAGATGCTTGGTGAGAAAATCAAGCGCCACAAGGTCGACTGCTGGCTGGTCAACACCGGCTGGAACGGCGGCCCGTTCGGAGTCGGCGAGCGCGTCAAGATCGCCTACACCCGCGCGATGGTGCGGGCGGCCTTGAGCGGTGAGCTGGCGAAGGTACCGATGAAGCCCGATCCGATCTTCGGCGTGTTGGTGCCCGAGGTATGTCCTGGCGTGCCCACCGAAATCCTGGCGCCGCGCAACACCTGGTCCGACCCGCAAGCCTACGACGAGCAGGCCCGGAAGCTCGCCCGCATGTTCCAGGAGAATTTCAAGCAGTTCGAGGAGAGTGTAAACGAAGAGTTGAAGGGCGGCGGGCCGAGGGTGGAGTAGGGAGATCCGCGGAACAGTCGGCTTCCAGCGGAAGATGCCGGGCAAAGCTGCCTCCATGTGCTTGATTTGAACATCCTCGCCAGCGTTTTTCTCATCCCGCGCGGAGAGAGCCTCGAAATAGAGCGACAGGCTGACCTGTCGCTCTTCATTATCATCCCAATCCGTCCCGGCCTGAAGGAGCAGGAACGCATATCTTTCTGAACCGTCGAGCCCGTCTGCGCCTGGAGAAGCGCTGAACACTCACCTGAGAAAGGAACAAGGAATGGCAATGGCCAGAACATTCGCACCTTTCGTTCTTTCAAGCCTGATCGCGGTGCAGGCATGGGCGCAGCCTGCGCTTCAGTTCGCTGATCTCGGGGATTTCCCCCTGGAAAACGGAGCCGTCATCCAGGACTGCCGCATCGGATACCGCACTTTTGGCGAACTGAATGCTGAGAAATCCAACGCGATTCTGTATCCAACCTGGTTTGGTGGGACCTCCGAGAACCTGTCGAGTCTGATCGGGCCGGGGAAGCTCGTGGCCAGGATCCAGAGCCTCGCGATGCAGACACCTCAGTACCGCGTACGTCAAACCTCGCGCAAAGCCTTTCCCACCTTTCTTGCAACCATCGATTCCGTCTACGCCACGGTTTTTGTAACGGACAACTGGGCCAGCCAACTGAAGGCCATGATGGCGCACGATGTCTCGGCTCCCTTTGGCGGATCCCTGGAGAAGGCCGCCGCCGTGGTTCGGGCGGAGTTGCTTGTCATCGTTGCGACCCAGGATCATGTTGTCAACCCACGACCGGCACTGGAATTTGCCCGCCTGGCCGGCGGGGAGATCCTGAGGCTGAATAGTGACTGCGGGCATCTGGCTGTCGGGTGTGAGATGCAGAGGGTTGTGGAGGCGGTCGCGGAGTTTCTGGAGAGGTAGATGTGGGCACGTCGGCGGCGTCAGCACTTCAGACGCCCGTCAGAAATTCATGCATTCAATACCTTGGTTTTCAACGAAAAAGAACAGGTGCTCACCATTTGTGACCACCTAACAGGAACTATGGTACTCCATTTCTTGCTGAACCCGCCGACTAACCGACCGGAGTCGTGGCGGGCTTTTCTGAAAACTGATGTTTCGTATACGAGTACCTCTTAAGGCCGCTTTGTAAGCGGATTCAGCGGATAGTGCGGATTGCTCTGCGTCTCTTCCAATACACAACTGCATATTCCGGCTAGTCCCGTGTGCGCCTGCGGTCGAGAGGAGACCCACAAACCATTGGTCCTTGCGAGCAGCACTCGACCGTAATCGTTCTTTCAGCAAGAAACAGTCGCCCAGCCCCTGACGCGTCGTTCTGAGTCCGGCGCAGCCGAACGAAGAATCTCTAGGTCGCATCGTACGCCGGGGCATGACCAGGGAGCCTGAGCTCCTTCAGTCGTGCGGGAGATGCCTCACGGCGGGCCCCCGCCGCAAAGGCGCGAACTCCTTCAGAATGACAGGGTTGGGGACCACTTCCCCAAGGCAATGCTGTCAGGCAAGATGTCGCCTCCACATCGATCGTTTCATAGAAACTCCTGAGTTGTCTGCGAAGCCCCTTTCCTCCTCACCCTACCTTATACCCAATCTTCCGCAAAAACGCCTTGCGCTCGGCGATCTCCTCGTCCCCTTCCACGCCCAGCGGGCTCTGGCCGTCCACCACGCCCAGGATGGCCCGGCCCTGGTCGGTCTCGGCAAGTACCACTTCGACGCGATTGGCCGTGGCGCAGAAGATGCCCACCACTTCGGGTACCTGCTGCACCGCCTTCAGGACGTTGATCGGAAAGGCATTCCCCAGAAAAAGAATGAAGCAATGCCCGGCGGCGATCGCCAGAGCGTTCTGCTTCGCCAGCTCGATGAGTTTCTCGTCGGTCCCCGTCCACCGTACCAGGCGCGGCCCCGATGACTCGCAAAACGCCAGCCCGAACTCGATGCCGGGCACGGCCTGCACCAAAGCCTCGTGGATGTCCTCCACGGTCTTGATGAAGTGTGACTGGCCAAGAATGAAATTGAGGCCTTCGGGGTTTTCGATCCTGACCACTTTCAGTTCCATCTCATCCCTCCTCGCTCTAACCACTGAACAGTTCGGTGTTATTCAGGATTGGTAACCGCCATTCGGTTAATACGGCGCCAGCTTCAGAGCTTCATCGTACGCCGCCTCCACAACTTCCAGCGGCGAATCCTCCTGAAACATATGAGAAGCGGAAAAGACGAAGCCGCCACCAGGTTTCAAGATCTCGAAAACGCGCTGCACTTCAACGCGAATCTCATCGGGCGACATCGCCGGCAGGGCTGTCACCGTGTCCAACCCGCCCATTACGGCCAGCCGGTCGCCGTAGTCCCGCCGGAAGGCAGCAAGATCGACACCCGCCGATTCTTGCAGTGGATGCACCGCATCAGCGCCAAGCTCCACCACACCCTCCAGCACAGCCGAGATGTCGCCGTCGCTGTGCAGGAGGACGGGCACGCCGCGCCGCTTCGCCGCCTCGATGATCGGCTTCGTCGCCGGGAAGATCAGTTCCCACCAGTCCTTCGGGCTGAACAGCAGAGTGTTCTGTTGACCCCAATCGTCCGACAGCTCGATGACGTCGACGCCGGCACGGATGACGTTCTCCACACATGCCGCACTCCATTCACCCAGACGTTGATACATTCTCGCCGCCTTATCCCGATCGAGGGCCATGTTCAGCAGGGCCTGTTCCAGACCCGGCAGACCGACCTGCCGTTCGAAAAGGAACTGCGACAGCTCGAACACACCCCAGACATGGGCAAACACAGCGCGGTCCCGTCGCTGTGCCAGGGCTTCTTCCACGGTCAGGAAGAGATCGCCATCACATGGAGTTGTAAGAATCTCCTCCGAGTAAGGATCGGTCCACGGCGCCTCGAGGAATGGGTCGAAGCTCTGCGCCCCCGGGAAGGAGCCACGACCAAAGGGGAACCTCGGCAGCACTGCCGTGACGATATCGATTCCGAATCGCTCGCAGAAGGCATCCACGGAGCCGTATTTTTGCTCCACCCGTTGGCGCACCGGTGGGTTCCACCCTGCGAATACATTCAGTGGCACACGGTCGGGCTGCTCGCGGCGGAAGGCCGTGAGAACGCGCTCTTTCGGAGTCATAGCAAAACCTCGATTCTGCTGAGTCACTTATCTGCCTGGAACAGTTGCGGCTTCGGATGGGAACCCACCCACGCCGGCCGGTACAAAGGCACTCTGCACGCACCGGCTAAGATAGCAAACCGGCCACTCGATGTCAAGCCGTGGCTTTGGCGAAGAGAGGGGATTGTAGCGTGATGCAGGGGTGTGTCTTTCAGGCGCCGGCAGCGCGGCGTGGTCGAGAAGGTCTACCTTCGGAATGACATGCGAAGCGGGCCATGTTCGACAACCCCGCTGGGCACAATGACGATGAGCCTACTCAGGCCTGGGAGGTGACATTCATGGCCTGGAGGAATCTTGCCAGGCGCTCGAATTCAGAGGTTGCCTGGTCGATGAGCTCGGAGCAACGTTCCAGGGCACCGTCCCTGCCGGCCCGCTCCAGCAGGGAGGCCAGCTCTCTCAATCGATCGGCGCCGAGGTTCCCGGCCATGCCTTTGAGGGAGTGTGCGGCCTTTTCCAGCTTGCCGCCATCACCTTCATCCAGCGCCTGCCGCATCGTCCTCAGGTGCCGAGGCCCGTCTTCGAGGAAGATATCGAGAAGCTCTTGCAGAAACTCATCATCGTCGAAGGTCTGCCGGAGCTCTTGCAGCCGCGCCGGATTGAGCGGAGGATCGGCGACATCCTCGACTTCAACGACGACGGGCTGCTTCACCGCCGGGCGGTCAGGTGTTGTCCATCGAGCCACCGCCTCCAGGAGTTCCTCCGGCTGCACCGGCTTGGAGACGTAATCATCCATGCCGGCCTCGAGGCAGCGCTCACGGTCGCCCTTCATGGCACTGGCAGTCATGGCGATGATGGGCAGATGGACCTGGTCGCCCTCGTTTTGCCGAATCGCCCGGGTTGTCTCCAGGCCATCGAGCTCCGGCATCTGGACATCCATGAGGGCGAGATCGTAACGGCCGCGGCCCAGCTTTTCCAGTGCTTCCAGTCCGTTCGCCGCGACATCCACCTGGTAGCCGGCGCGGCGCAGAATCGCCGTGGCGACTTTCTGGTTGATGACGCTGTCTTCGGCAAGTAGGATTCGCCCTCGACGCTTCTGTTTCTCGCGAAGTGTGTGCTTTGTCACCAGATCCCGTGTCGTTGGTTCACCAACCATCTGATTGCCCTCCCGGGTCATGACCTCAATCAATGCGTCGAACAGCTTCGATTGCTTGATCGGCTTCGTCAGGTAGGCCGAAAAACCAAGTTTCCGCAGCCGTGCGGCGTCGCCCCGGTACCCGAGCGAGGTCAGCATGACCAGGAGGGTGCCGCGAAGCTTCGGGTCCGACTTGATTGCCTTGCCCGTGGCCTCGCCGTCCATGTCGGGCATCTGCATATCCATGAGCACGAGGCGGAACGGATCGCCTGAATCCACAGCTTCGTGCAGCCTCTGCAGTGCCGTCGGGCCGTCTGCGGCCTCGTCCGTGCGGCAACCCCAGGAGAGGAGCTGCTGCCGCAAAATCATGCGGTTTGTTTCGTTGTCATCGACGATCAGAACGCGCAGGCCGCGAATATCGGCGGGGACCAGGTCGTCCGCGGCCGTTGCTTCCATCTCTCTTTCGAAGACCGCTGTGAACCAGAACAGGCTACCCTTCCCGGGCTCGCTGTCGACGCCGATTTCGCCCCCCATCATCTCAGCCAGCTGCTTTGAGATTGCCAGCCCGAGGCCCGTGCCTCCGAAACGACGCGTGGTAGAACCATCGGCCTGAGCGAAGCTCTCAAAGATAAGCGCCTGCTTGTCGTAGGGGATGCCGATGCCGGTGTCCCGCACCTCAAAGAGCACCGTAACGGTGTCGGTGTCCTCATCCCTGAGTTTTGCCTCGACCACCACCTCGCCTTCATCGGTGAACTTGATGGCGTTGCCAGCCAGGTTGACCAGGATCTGCCGCAGCCTGCCCGGGTCGCCGCGCAGAAGGGTGGGAACCTCTGGATGCACGTAGCAGGCCAGCTCCAGGCCTTTCTGAAAAGCCCGCGGCGCCAGCATTTCGGCCACGCCCTCGACGGTGAGGCGCAAATCGAACCCGATCGATTCCAGCGTCAGGCGTCCGGCTTCGATCTTGGAAAAATCGAGGATATCGTTGATGATGTCGAGCAAGGCATCGGAGCACTCCTGAATCGCCCGCACGTACTCGCTCTGCTCTCGGTCGAGCGCCGTCTCCAGCAGCAGTCCGGTCATACCGATGATGCCGTTCATCGGTGTACGGATCTCGTGGCTCATATTGGCCACAAACTCGCTCTTCAGCCGAGCCGACTGCCGGGCGGCATCGCGGGCTGTCACGAGTTCCAGGTTCTGCGCTTCCAGCTCCGCCGCCTTCTGTTTGAGTTGCTCCTCGAGTTGGGCGTTGGCAATGCTCATGCCGATGACAGCGCTCACCTGAAACATGGTGAGGCGCTTTTCCTCGTCGAGCTCAGCCGGGGGCTGCCAGCGGGCGAAGAGTAAGCCGACTTTCTTGTGACGGTTGTGGAGCGGCAGGCTCAGATGCCCCGCCTCCCAGACGAATCCGAGCTCGGAGGAGGGGCCGAGGCCGGCACCATTGCCCGGCTCCAATTCCCTGCGGCAGCATTCCTTTCCGCGGACGATCTCTGCCTCGATCTCTTCCCCGGAAAACTGATCACTCAACACCGACAGCTCTACCTGCTCGCCATCCTCGCCACAAAGTAGAATGCCGCCGCGCGCCTCCCCCGGACCACCCAGGTAGAAAACGATGGCATCCAAAGCCCGCTTCAAACGCTCGGAGAGCGGCTCGGGGCTTTGCAGCGCTTCGCCCACGGCCATGCGAACCGACAGGTTCTCGTTGGTGCGCCGCAGCGCTTTTTCGCGCTCGACCTCATGGGTCACGTCCCGCTGTACGCCTACATACCCGACAAGCCGATCGGCGCGGTCATGCAGCGGAGCGATCGTCAATGCCGCATGATAGAGGGAGCTATCCTTGCGGCGACAGATCAAACGCCCCGACCAGACCTTCCCCCGGCTGACGGTTTCCTCCACGCTGGCATAGAACTCTTCAGGATGCTGGTCGCTCTTCAGCAGCAGAACATGCTTTCCGAGCACCTCCTCAGTCGAGTATCCGGTGATCTGGGTGAAAGCCGGATTTACCCAAAGGATGCGCCCGCGGGTATCGCTGACAACAATCGCCTCGGCCATCGATTCGGCCGCCCGGGCCAGTTGCCGCAGGTGCTTTTCCGTTTTCGAACGTTCGGTTACGTCGCGAACAAACAGGGTCAGGAAGCTACGGCGACCCGCCTGCACAGGTTGCACCGAAAGCTCGGCCGGAAACTCACTGCCGTCCACCCTCTGGAACACGGCCTCGACGCGTTTGCCGAAGATTTCTGACTGCCGCTTCTCGCGGAACTCTGCAAGCAAGGCACGGTGCTCGTCGCGGCGCTCTTCCGGGATGAGAAGATCGGTGTAGCTATGGCCAATGGCCTGCTCCCGCGGACAGCGAAACACTTGTTCAGCGGCGCAGCTGAACTCGACGATGAGGCCATCCAGGTCAACCATGAGGATCGCATCCAACGAACTTTGCAGCACGGCGCGCTGGCGAGCCTCACTGGTGCGGAGCGACTCCAGGCTGCGCTGATGCTCCGTGACATCGGTGGCCACCAGCGCCAATTGGCACGGCCGTCTCGACCTACAGGCAATGGGCTGCACGGCAAGCTGCAAGGTGCCGGGCCGGTCCCCCTTTCCAAAAAGCAAATCGGAGATCTCGACTCCTTCGCACGTCTTCACCGCCTGTTCCATGGCCGTGCGCACGCGCGCCCAGTCCCAGGGAAGCAGCAAGTCGAGCAAACGCCGACCGATGGCCTCCTCTCCCGAAAGACCCAACAAGCGCTCGGCCGCGGGGTTCCACGTGAACACGCGGCCAGACCGATCAAGGACGATCATGGCGACCGGGCTGGCTCGCAAAACCCTTTCATAGGTCCCCTCGTTCTCGCCTGAGGCCCTGCCCGTGCCCGCCTTCCCGTTGGACCGTGCCCCTCTTCCACCGGCTGCTTTCATCGACAGAAAGGCCAGTAGTGCGGATGCGAGATCCATCAGGTACAAGAGCGGATTCGTCTGGTGCAAGCCGACAAGGGCCGAGATGGATGGGCTCATATTGCTGCGGTGCAGTTCGAAACCCCACGCTGCAAGCAAAAAGCCCAGTCCAAGCAAGGAACCCAGGAATGTCCTGGAACGACAGGCGATGGTGCGCATTGTATGACTTCCCCGGCTGAGAATGAAGAAAGGCTCTCGCTACCTGAGCCCCCTGTTGCGGTTGGCTTGAGTCCCTTCGCCTCGGCAAGGCCGACGGCCCTCCATAGCCGTCTGCAAAAGACGTACGCGCCACGGCGGCATTGGTCGTATACCCGCAATCGGCCTCGAGAATGATGGAAGGAGGTTGCAGGATATCTAGGAAATCGACGGAGGAGGGGAAAACTTGAGAGAAGAGGGGTTCACCAGTCACAGGCGTAATCTTCCGCACGCTGCAACCGGAGTAGCGCGGGCTTGACCGCAAAACGGCATTGGGTAGACGGCGCAGGACAACGACCACGCAAACCGCGGCCTTCTCGAGGTCTACCTGCGGCCCATGTACGCAACGGCTACTGCTGCACTACCAGGCTGCGGGTCTGGCTCTCTCCGTTCACCTTCAGACGGTAGAAATAAACGCCGGCTGCCAGGCGGCTGGCGTCAAAGGTGATGCGGTGTCGTCCGGCGCTGTATGAGCCTTTTGCCAGGGTGGCGACCTCCCTGCCGAGGAGATCGTACAGCTTCAGCGACACTGGAGCGGCCTGGGTCAGATTGAAGAGGATGGTCGTCAGAGCAGGGCCACCAGTGTTACCAGACACCACCGGGTTTGGATAATTCTGCTCCAGCCCAAACGTCTGCGGAGGCCCTGCCGGCGGTGTGCCCACCTGCCCCGCCAGCGTCACGTCTTTCAAGATCCAGTCGTCGGGGTCGAGAAGCACGGTGTCGGGTGCCTGCGGAATCTGAAGGAGATACGTCTGCAACGGCGCGTCGTTGAACAGCACCACCGTGGTATCCCAGGTGCCGCTTTTCAGTTCGAAGTCGATCGGCATCACAAAGAACGAGGGTTGCTCGCCCGCCTGTTGCCGCAGTTCGATCCGAACTTCGTAGGCGCTCCCTACAGGTGTGGCGCTCCAAGAGTAGGAGTAGTGAGGGTACCCCTGTCCGTAAATCCATTCCGAGAAAAAGTAGCCGAGATCGAGGCCCGAAACATCTTCGCAGACGCGCTGCAAGTCCTCCGTCACGGCCGTACCGTAAACCAGTTGGGGGTCAGCGGCATAGGCTCGCACAGCGGTGAAGAATACGCTGTCACCGAGCACATGCCGCAGCATGTGAAGCACCGTGGCGCCTTTGGCATAGACCAGCGGCCAGGCAAAGAGCTGGTGGACATCGGTGGTGTCGGCGACATAGATCGAACCCTTGGCCGTACGGGCATCTGTCATCAGCCGGTTCATATACCCGCGATAGGCGTTTTTGCCCCGGTCAGCTTCATAATAGAGCCCGGTGCTATAGGTGGCGAACCCTTCATTCAACCAGATGCTGGACCAGTTGGCGCAGGTGATCTTATCCCCGAACCACTGGTGCGCCAACTCATGAGCCAGAAGTCCGGAGCCGAAAGCGCCGATGGAAGTCATGGTCTGGTGTTCCATGCCACCGCCCCAGCCAAACTGGGCGTGACCATACTTTTCTTTCAGAAAAGGGTACGGACCGAAAAGATTGGAGTAAATCTGAAGTTGGCCAACCACTGCGGCAAGGCTCTGGCGGGCTTTGTCGAGTTGTTCTGGAAGGACGTAGTTGACGACTTCCATGGAATCGGTCGGAGAGTATCGGAACCAGTTGGAGAAGGTCTCGTAATTGGTGATCGCCAGCGAGACCAGATAAGTGGCGATCGGATAGCGCTCCTGCCATTTGTAGGTTCGGGTGCCATCGCCGTTGTCGACCACCTCCACCAGCCGGCCGTTGGAAGCGGCTCGGAAAGCGGCATCGCAGGTGATCCAGATGTCGACCGAGTCGGCCTTGTCGGTGGGATGATCTTTGCTCGGCCACCAGTCCTTGGCACCATACGGCTCGCTCAGGGTCCACACCCAGGGCACGCCATTGTGGTCGCTAAAGGCGAAACTGCCGAACCCGCTGCTCCCCGGCCGCCCCTCATATGAGATGTCGAAGGCGAATTCCTCACCGGCATCGTAGGAGCGGTCGAGTGTGATATCCACCGTCGACGGCTTCTGCACAAAAGCCAGGGACTTCGTGCCCGCCTTCACTCCCGTGACTTGCATGCTCTGCATCAGGTCGAGAGTGACTTTCTGCAGCCCGGCGGTCCTGGAGAACGCCTTCACCGTTACCACGCCCTTGAGGTACTCGGGCGAGGTGGTGACGGTCAGGTCGAGCTTGTAATAGGTGACATCAATGTTCGAATCAGCATAGGCTGCGGCACTCTCGGCATCCAGCAGTCTGGTGTACGCCTGTCTCTCCGAAAAGAGGAACCGTTTCAGCTCTTCATCGAGAGGTCTCTGTTGGGCGATCGCCCCTATCCCGTGGAAACCGCTGAGAAGGAGCACAAGACCCGCGATGACCCGCTTCGCTGCTATGACGCTCACCGCCTTCTCTCCCGTTTCCAGCTTCGCAAATCGAAGCAAACACCTCCTCACGATTCACCAGCGTGCCCGCATTCCCTGTTCCCAACGCCGCCGGAACCAGGCCGGCCCTGAGCGGCAACCTGGATTCGAGCGCAGAATCACGGCCAGCCTCCTCCGCGGCTAGCCGTGGTCGATCTGTTGCTCCCTGCGCAAGGCAGCGTTGCAGCCCGCTACGGCCGGACTCTCTTCAAGTAGCGCAGATATGCCGAATCCGTACTCAAGATGATCGTCGTGTTCTTCGTCAGAGTAGACCGGTATGTCTCCAGGGTCTTCAGAAACGAGTAGAATTCCGGATCGCGGTTGTAGGCTTTGGCGTAGATCTGGGTTGCCGTGGCATCGGCCTGTCCGATGATTTGCTGGGCTTTGCGGTAGGCCTCGGAGGTAATGCGCTGCAGCTCTTTCTGCCTCTCGCCGTCGATCTCTGCCTTGCGTCCCTGTCCCTCGGAGCGGTATTTCTGGGCGATTCGCTTCCGCTCCGAGATCATACGTTCGTACACTTTCTTCCGCACGTCCTCGATGTAGTTGATGCGCTTGATGCGCACATCCACCAGCTCGATGCCGTATTGCGGGACGGTCTCGGCCACACGACGGAGAATTTCCCGCGTGATTGCATCACGGCCGCTGGTCACCGTATCCACCGCACCTTCCACGCCCAACTCGATTTCCCCTTCCGCCGTGCTCGCCATCACCCGGTTCGAATTCCGCACGACATCGATCAGCGGGTTTTCGGTGATGAAGTCCCGGGTGACGCCGTCGATGATGTCGTCCAACCGGCTCTGGGCATTGCGTTCATCTCGAACCGACTGGTAGAACTTCAGCGGTTCGACGATCCGCCAGCGGGCATAGGTGTTCACCCAGATGTACTTCTTATCCGAAGTCGGAACCTGATTCGGATCGCCGTCCCACTCCAGCAGTCGTTTCTCGAAACGGGTGACTGCTTGCACAAAAGGCACTTTGAAATGTAGGCCCGCCTCCCGGATGGGCTGGCCGATCGGCTTGCCAAACTGGAGGATAATCGCCTGCTGCGTCTCGTCGAGCGTGTAGAAGGAACCGCTCAAAGCCAGGAGCACCAGCAGTGCGAGGACCGAAAGAAGGATCGCTTTGACTTTCATTTTTTCGCTTCCTTTCCTTGAAGTTGCAACAGCGGCAAGAAGCTCTTCTGGCTCTCGTCGATGATGTAGACGTTGTCAAATTTCGGCAGGATCTCCAGCATCGCTTCCAGATAGAGACGCCGACGCGTCACATCGCGAGCCTGACTGTAGGCCTTCCACACCTCGCTGAACTTGCGGGCGTCGCCTTGGGCGCGGTTGACTCGATTGGTCGCATATCCCTCGGCCTGGCGGATCGTCTGCTCGGCCTCACCCTTGGCACGCGGAATCACCTTGTTGTAAGCCTCCCACGCCTCGTTGATAATGCGTTCCCTCTCCTGCTTGGCCTCGTTGACTTCGTTGAACGCAGGCTGAACCGGCACAGGTGGATTGACGTCCTGAAGGTTGACGGTCACGATGTCGACCCCGGTGCCGTAACGGTCCAGGAGATCCTGCATCAGCTCCTGCGCCTTCAGCGCCACCTCCTTGCGGTTGAGGATAATGACCTCATCAACGCTGCGGTCGCCGACCACCTGGCGCATCACCGACTCCGAGACGACCCGCAGAGTCTCGCTCACGTCGCGCACCTTGAACAGGTACTGCACTGGATCTTTTACGCGGTACTGAACCACCCACTCGACCACGGCCGAGTTGAGGTCGCCGGTGAGCATCAGCGACTCGTCGGTGTAGTCAGCCCGGGAGTATTGGGTGCGAACCCCGGCGGTAACGGTGCGAAACCCGAATTCTTGTTTCAGCACGCGGGCGACCGGCACTCGCTTCACCGTCTCGATGCCGAAGGGCAGTTTCCAGTTCAAGCCCGGACTGGTGGTGCGCGAGTACCTGCCGAACCGCTGGATCACGCCTACCTCGTCGGCATCGACTGTGTACGCCATTGAAAAAAGCAGCCAGATTCCCAGAATCGCAATGACCCCATAGACGAGCCATCGGGTGTCGAACCCAGGAATCTCGATGCGTTCTCCACCGATATCAATCACACGCCTTTTCATCGGTTTGACTCCTTTCCTGTCTTGAGTGAATACCTGGTGCCTGCGAGCCGCCCGGCAAAGTTGCCTCGTCGAGGCTCGCCCCCCTGAGAAAAAAACGGCCCTCCGACCGAGGTGATGGACTGCGCTACCTCGAATCCCGAAAAGGTGGGTGGTGAGGGCATCTACTCTTCTGCGAAGGCGTCTCGGAGGAGCTCGCTCTGGCGGTGGTAGGCTTCACGCGGATTGGCCGGATCGCGCATGAGGGAAATCTCCTGCGCCAGCAGGCGGGCGATGTGCATGGTATGGGACCGCCGGCTCTTCGATTCACGCTTGTAGAGTGGATGGTCGCGGTTGATATAGATGATCTGCCCTTCGGTGAAGCTTTCCGGACCTTCCTCGCCAAAGTGGTCCAGGCAGCAGGAGACGGTCAAGTCGCCGAAAGAAATCTTGCGAACGACAGCGTTGGCAGTCAGACGGTGCACCCTGGCGTGCTTCTTTTCAGGAACCGCTTCAGGCTCCATCGCCTCGGCCTC
>CAZGRP010000032.1:37312-42826 GCA_964527995.1 uncultured Cytophagia bacterium
CTCGGCCTCTGCCTCCCGGTCGTCCCCTTCGTTTTCCTCCGCATCCGCCGCAACGTCCGCCAACTCCAGATTTTCGGGCAAAAGTTCGGCCGGTTCGCCGACACGGTCGCTGAGCTCGCCGCGCGGCACGATCCCGGCACCCACAAAATCGGGGTGCTGGGCCAGCGCTTTCTGTATCCGCTCCAACGCCTCTTTCAGAGCTCTGCGAACACGCTGCGTTTCGCGGCGGTCGCCCAAACGCCGGAGTTCCATCTCCACATCCCGCATCACTCGCTGCATCACCTTCTCAAAGGCCTGGTACTCCGGCGTATCGATGCGAAAGCCGCTGCGGTCGCTGGTGATGGGCAGGAAGTCGGCGTGGACTTCGCCGCGCACGCGAGCCCCTTCACGCCCCCACATCTGCATGCCGAAATACTCTTTCCTGACGACCACGCCCTTGACCCTCACCTGGATGCCCATTTCCTCGGCGGAGGCTTGCGAGCTGGGCACGAGGACGATCTCGCCATGGATGGGACCGAAGGGCGTCCCTTCGAGGATGGGGATGCGATGACCGGGAAGGCGTGTCGATACAACGCGCACGCCGTTGACAAAGACCGCAAAGTTCTTGGCCCGGATGGGCACCGACTCCAACACACGCCGCCTGACCTCGTCCGGATCGAAGGTGCGACGCAGGCGCGACAGAACCACGCGAGTGCCGTCGCCGCGCTGACGATCCGCGGGTAGAATCTCCAGTGGCAGCTCCCAGGTGTCCCCCGACCTCTCCCAGTCTATCTTGTCGAAGACCACGCGCGCGGCAAAACCTCCCTTCTGGGTCCACACCTCAAAGCGGTCGCAGGCTGACAGGGTAGCGAACTTGCCAATGCCAAACTGACCGATGCGGTGACGATGAAACTTCGGCGACGTGTCGTGCAGCAGTTTCTCCGGCGAACCGATGTTGAAATACTGCTTGAGACCTTCGAGATCCATACCGCTGCCATTGTCCTGGACGACGATGCGATCCGCCTCGATGAGCACTTCTACACGGGTGGCGTCGGCATCGTAGGCATTGTTGACAAGCTCGCGTATCAGCTCGATACTCTCGCTGTACAACCGCTCGCCAAGAACAGTGATGTGGCTCTTGTCAACCGTAACAGGCAGGGTTGTCGGTGGGTCGTCGGAGATCATGGGAGTAGCGGCCTGGATCTTGTCGCCAACAAACCTCTATTATGGTACGGAAAGACCGCGGCAAAGTCAAGCCTTTTCAGTGGATACGGCTTCCTCAACGCTGCACTCGACCGGAGGCTTCTCCAGCCATCAGAGCCTCCACCTCGACAACGGAGACGCGGTTGAAATCGCCAGGGATGCTGTGCTTCAGACACGAAGCCGCGGTGGCAAACTCCAGGGCCCGGTGGTCATCATCGTAGGTGAGCAGGCCGTAGATCAGGCCCGCCGCAAAGGCGTCGCCTCCACCGACCCGGTCTACGATGTGGGTGATATCGTACTTCCGGCTGACGAAAAAGTCTCGGCGGTTGTGCAGGCAGGCGGACCAGCCGTTGTGCGAGGCACTGTGGCTCTCGCGCAAGGTGATGGCGATCTTCTGGACTCCTGGAAAGGCATCGAGAACCGCCTGTGCCAGCCCCTCATAGACGGTGGCATCGAGCCGACCGCTGGCGACGTCGATCTCGGCCTCAATACCGAGAGACCTCTGGCAGTCCTCCTCGTTCGCCACGGCCACGTCGACGTACTGCATCAACCCGCGCATCACTTCCGGGGCGGACTTGCCGTAGCGCCACAGCTTCTTGCGATAGTTCAGATCGCACGAAACCGTCAGGCCGGCTTCCTTCGCAGCGCGGGCAGCCTGCAAAGTGATCTCGGCGGCCGACGGGCTCAACGCTGGCGTGATCCCGGTGACATGGAACCAAACGGCACCGGAAAAGATCTCTGGCCAATCGAAATCCGCAGGCTCAGCCGTGGCAATGGCAGAATGGTAGCGATCGTAGATCACCTTCGACGGTCGCTGGTTGGCCCCGGCTTCCAGGAAGTAGATGCCCATGCGGTCGCCCCGCCGCCGGATCTGCGAGACATCGACACCGAGGCGGCGCAATTCCGCCACACAGGCGTCGGCGATGGCATTCGCGGGCAACGCCGTAACGTAGCGCACCGGCAGCCCGTAATTCGACAGCGACACGGCAACATTGGCTTCGCCGCCGCCAAAGGTCGCCTCCAGCACTGGAGACTGGAACAGTCGCTCAAAGCCCGGGGACTTGAGCCGCAACATCACTTCTCCAAAGGTGACCACCTGCCTCGACATGCTCGATCTCCCTCTGCACTCTTGCCTGTTTCAACACGAAGAAGCCTTGCGGCCGGTCACTGCAAGACGGAAACCGTGGAACCATTTCGAAGCCGCAAGTACCTCCGCTCGCATCCTTCCCACCAGCCTCACAGTGCGCAGTGACTCATTGCATGAGGCTGTTCCAGAGGCTTGCTCTTTCTCACCTTGTTCAGACAGTCCCGGTCCCTCGGAACCGATTATCCGGCACGAAGACGATCGCGGACCTCGACAGCCTCCGCCGCCCGTCGTGTGATCTCCGCGAATTTACCCTCTGCGATGAGTTGCGACTTGACCAGCCAGCTGCCGCCGACCGCGAGCACATACGGCTGCGATAGATAGGACACCAGGTTTTCTTCGGTAATCCCTCCCGTCGGGATGAACTTGACGCCCGCAAAGGGCGCGGCCAGGGCCTTGAGGATCTTGAGGCCACCCATTGCTTCGGCCGGGAAGAATTTCAGCGTCCGCAGGCCGACCTCCAGGGCGGCACTCACCTCGGTCGGAGTGGCGACCCCCGGAAAGACGGGAATCCGTCGCATACGGCAGAAATCGACAACCGGCAGAGAGAACCCCGGGGAAACGATGAAGTCCGCCCCGGCTGCCACGGCCCGGCGAGCCTGCTCCACGCTCAACACCGTGCCAGCGCCGATCAGCAGATCGGGAAAGGCGTTGCGCATGTTGCGGATGGCGTCTTCGGCTGCGGCGGTGCGAAAGGTGATTTCGGCACACGGCAAGCCTCCAGCGACCAGCGCCTTTGCCAGCGGCACGGCATCTTCAGCCCGGCCGATCGCCACCACGGGCACGATGCCCAATCTCGCCAGCTTCTGATCCATCTCTCTCCTCTCTAGAATTACCGGTCCGCAACTGTTCTGCTGCCAGGGGTCAGGTACCAGACATCAGCGCTCGCCAGGCCTGTTCGCGCCCACTTTCGGCTGATTTCCGCCTGGGTCAGGATACCCACAGCCTGCGGGTTGACCAATCCGTTGCCCACCGTCTTCCGTTGGGCCGGAAGCACCACGGCTGTCTCCAGGCACCGCCTGCCGCAATCCGGAATCCCCGCTCCCCCATCATCCATCAGCCATCATCGATCAACCATCAACTCTTCCACTTCTGCCCAGACTCTGAGCACTTGCCTCCGCTCCTCCCCCGACAGCCGCGGGAACGGGGCAGCGCAAGTTTCTGTCGCCAGGATGCCCATTTCATGGAGAATCACTTTGGGCGCGGCCGGCCACCACTCCATATCGCTCCCATAGATGCGGCGGGCTTTGTCCACGATGCCTTGAAGCCTCTTCGCCTCCTCGATCTTTCCGCTTTCCACGGCGTCGTAGAGTCTCACCATGACGTCGGGAATGACGTTGGCGACACCGGGAACGATGCCGTCGGCACCGAGCTCGAGGACAGCGACGTTGTCACGGGCCAGCCCTGTGAAAACGACAAACCCAGGCGACGCAAGCTCTCGGACGAGACGGGCAAAGAAGGCCGTATCCGCACCCGAGTACTTGACGCCTATGATGTTCTCGTGTTCGGCAAGCCGGGCGATCACCTCAAACGGCGTGGTCACCGCCGTGCGGGCCGGATTCTCGTAGATCCACACGGGCAGAGGAGAGGCGTCGGCGAGCTGGCGGAAAAAGTACTCGATGGCCTCGGGTGAATAAGGGAAATAGAAGGGCGGTGTAGCGACCACCTCGTCGGCTTCAGCGCGCTGGGCCCAGCGGACGTTCTCAAGAGCACGCGCTGTGCTCAAGTCGCTGACGTTCGCCAGCACGGGGACACGGCCGGCCACCACTTCCACGGTGCGACTCGCAACCTCTTCCTTCACGGAGTCGCACAGCGCCAACCCTTCACCATTGGTGCCCAGCACGAAAACTCCGTGAACGCCGCCTGCCAGAACGTGCTCCAGCAAACGTCGCAGGCTTTCCGGATCAAGCCTCTCCTGCTCTGTGAGCGGCGTGACCAGCGGTGGGATAATACCTTTTCTCATCGGCGTCCGATGTGGGGATGAATTGCAACGACCGGCGACCTCGAAGATGGCAAGGCCAGCCCTGCCGGCCCTCTTCCAGACCCGTCACCGCCAGACTGTTCAAGCTACGGCCTGGCAGGTGCAAGTCACCGCAAAAGTATACACGACGGCCAGCGAAAGTCAAGCGTTTTTTGAGTCACCTGGAGGATTGACCCACAAGAGGCCCGGTTCGTGCCGGCGGCAAAGAGCTGAGCCGCCGGCTGGCGTGAGTTCCATTACGCACGGGAAGACTGGCGGCGGAGAGACAAAAAAACCAGGCTCCGCAACTCGCTCGCAAAAGGCGAATCACAGAAGCCTGGCCGTTCCGAACTGAGCACGTGAGGCGAATACCCCAGCGCTGCCCAAAGGGCTCGCCGCGGGAATCGGCCGATGGGTCACGACGGCAGCTTGCTCGGTTCGTGCAACCGGAAGTGGATTGGTATCGACACCCACACTTTGACCGCTTTGTCCCGCTGTTTCGCTGGAATCCATCGGGTCTTCATCACCGCGGCAGTCGCAGCCTCCTCGAAGCCGATGTGGACACCCGAGGCCTTGAGGATCTGCGTCTTGATCGGCCGACCCTCCTCGTCGATCAGAACGCCGACGATGACCAGACCCTCGATCCCGGCTTTGCGGGCCAGCTCCGGATAGACCAGGTTGCGCTTGATGGCATCCATGCCGCCGACGAGCTGCGGTGCCTGGTCATACGGCACGAAGACATAGCCGGCCTCGATATTCTCCTCCTGGCCAGGAGGCGGCGGAGGCGGTGGCAGCTCGGACAGGTTCAGCTCAGTCGAGCGGATGGTGACATCTTCCGGCACCTCCTCACTCTCTGTAGGAATGGGGACGCTGGGCAGTTCCGGAGGAGGAGGTCGTCGCACCTGGCGTGTGAGCGGCACCTCTTCGACCGTGATTTTGATCGGCTTCACCTCCGGCGGCTTCTGGCCAAACTCCACAGCACGCAAACCCTGGAAAAGAATCAAGTGCAGGAACAGCGAAACCACCAGGGCGACCTCGAAGGTCTTGCGATAGCTTCTTTTCAATTCGTCCTGTAGCCTCGTCTTCGCCATCTCAGCCCACCTCCTCTCAAGACACACTCTTCTGCGAAGACACCCCCTGACTCCATTTTTTGAACGCCGGAGAAGACCGTTGCGTTCGCCGCCGATGCCGGGAAGGAAGTATCAGGTGCCGGGTATCAGATGTCAGA
>CAZGRP010000033.1:0-1440 GCA_964527995.1 uncultured Cytophagia bacterium
ACGCCGGGCGCACTCCATCGCCCATCATCCGTCACCCATCTTCCATCAGCTTCCACGTCGTGAAAGCGGTTGACAAGAGAAACTCACCTACACAAAGCCCGGATTCAGGGCCCGCGGTTGTCCCGACGGTGGAATACATGGGTGACGAGATCGGATAAGCCAACAAATTGCACCGTCATGTTTGGGTCGTACTGGCGAGTAAACGGTCTGTCCACGTCATTGGCAACCACGAGCAGCTCGCTTTGGGAGTATCGAGTCCAAAAGGCCCGGAGACTTCGCTCGTCAAGATCTGTCGCAGACCATTTGCATTCGATGGCGATGGGCTGTTGCCCCCTAGGGGCCAGGACAAAATCGACCTCATGGCCTCTTTTGTCGCGCCAGTATCGGATTTCACGGGACTGCATCTGGGCATGCAGTTCATTCAAGACGTAATGTTCCCAAAGATGTCCAAGGTCCTGGCGACGCAGCTTATCCCAGCCACGATGGTAGCAAACAAAACCGGTATCAAATCCATAGACTTTCGGAGCTGCCACAATTTCGCTTTGTCGATCGGAACTGAAGGGTCGAACCACGTGCACAACAAAGGTGGCTTCGAGAACTTTCAGGTAATTGGTGATCGTGCTCCGGCTGACTTCGCAGGGCCTGGAAAAGCTGGTTGCCTCGAATATCCCACCGCTCTGCGCCATCAATAGCTCGGCAAATCTCTGGAAGGAATAGCGCCGTTCCAATCGAAAGAGCTCCTGGATGTCCTTGGCCCAGTAGGCGTCCATCCATTCCTGAAAATCTCTTTCTGGCAAGGTCTCGGACAAGAAGAAGGGGGGAAGTCCGCCATGCAGGAACCGGTGCAGCAAATCTGGTCGATCGAAGTCCACCAGGTCTGCGGAGATCATCGGGGTCAACCACAGCTCCACCTTGCGCCCAGCCAGCGTGTCCCTGAATCTTGCCGAAGCGCCAAGCGTAGAAGAACCGGTGGCGAGGATTTTAGTGTCGGGGTAATGATCGGCCGCGATCTTCAGCAACTCAGAAGGATTTGGCAGCCGGTGTATTTCGTCCAGGACGACGCGGCGACCGCGCAGCCCGTCGAGGAAAGCCTGCGGATCGTCCATCATGCGCCGGACTCGCGGCAGCTCACAGTCGAAGTATTCGATATCCGCAAGCGTCTGGCACAGGCAAGTCTTGCCCACGCGCCGCACCCCTGAAAGCCAGAGGACGGAACGATTTTTCCAGCCTCTGTCGATTTTCTCCAGCCAGAACCTTCTGTTTACCATATGCCAACACTTTGTCGAATAGTGCTACTAAATGAAAAACTGATTGCATCTGGTACAACAGAAGATAAGAATGCAAATTCAGAAAAGCAAGCCCTTTGAAGAAGGTGACTTTCTCCGGGAAGGTTAGCTTCTGGGGTGGCGGGAGAGAATCCTAAGGAAGGTGATCGACGTG
>CAZGRP010000033.1:1540-42567 GCA_964527995.1 uncultured Cytophagia bacterium
TCGACGTGTGCATGAAAACGAGAGCTTTTCCCCACGGCTGCATCAGACCTTCCCAAGAATGTCTTTCAAATCGACTTCCATATCGGGAAAGGCGCCGGGAGAGAGCTGCTGCTTGTGAGTGTACCTCTTCACGGCCCGATAGCTCCCATGAGACGGATTCTCATACACCTCTAGGCAGCCTGCCTCCAGATCGACAATCCAAACCTCAGGAATCCCGGCCTGTGCATAAAGGGGAATCTTCACTTCCCGGTCTACATTACCGGAGGTTTCGGCCACCTCGATGACCAGGAGAATGTCGCCAGGGCCAGGGTGAGCATGAGCATAAAAGTCCCCGCGGGGTTTCAGCAGCGCTAGATCGGGTTGAGGTTCGGAGTAGTGATTTAGCCTGATGGGGCTCTGAACGCGGAGAATGGCTGTGTCTCCGATTTGCTGGGCGATGGATTTTGTCAGGCGGTCGACACACGCCGCAAGGCGACTGCCGATAGGACTCATTTGCACGATCTCCCCGGCAAGGAGCTCCACCCGGTCGTCTTCGTTGAGAATTCCCGAGCGGGCCATTTCGTGGTACTCTTCGACTGTGAACAGCCGCCGTGTGATAGCAATGCTCATGGTGACACACCTGCTGGTTTCTGGGCTTCCGCAGTTTTCCATGAAGCATACTGAAAAAGGTCAGAGAATTCAACGAAAAGATTTCTTGTCGACTCTCAGCACCACTTCTTCTCCCTTGTCCGGGAAGACCACCACCACCGCTTTCCTGCCGGCATCGTACGCCCATCCAGTGTTCTGAGATGTCAACTCCTCGACCGTGGTGAACCGGCGCAGGCGGCGGCCGGAGAAGAGTACCTGGTTCGGCTCCGCAGCCTGGTTCCGGACTCGTAGCCGGTACGACCTTGGTGCCGGCACGTAGGAGCCGAGCCGCTTGCCGATGCGCAGGCTCACATCACCGCCATTCCGGCTCAGCTCCACCGGAGTCTTGGCGTAGCCACCGTCGAGGTAGGCCAGGCTGTGGCCGTCGTCTTCGTAGAGAGTGTCCCGGCTGGAGCTTGCCCCTGGAAAGACGTCCAGGGTGAGCAGGTCCACCGGCCTCTCGCCGACGTAGTTCATCACCGGCCAGGTGGGGAGCACCGCCCCTTCACGCAGGAAGATGGGCATGCTCTCCAGCGGCGCTTCGACCCAGGCGCTGCCGGGGCCCACGTAGACGCTGTCGGACCACCAATGGAGCCAGCGGCCTCGCGGCAGATAGACTTTGCGCACCGTTGCCCCCTCCTGAAGAACCGGAGCGACCAGAAGGTCATCGCCGAGAAGAAACTCGTCCTGAATCCAGTACGTGGCGGGATCGTGCTGGAACTCGACGACGAGCGGGCGCATCAACGGCAGGCCGGTGCGTGTACTCTGCTCGAATTCTTTGTAGATGTAGGGGAGAAGCCGGTAGCGCAGGCGGATGAAGCTGCGACTGATCGTTTCGGCGCGGTCCCCGAACGACCACGGGTCCTGCTCGGATGTGCCGACCTCGGTGTGGACCCGAAAGAGGGGAGTGAAGGCACCGAGCTGGATCCAGCGTGTGAACAGCTCCGGGGTGGGCGTGCCGATGAAGCCGCCGATGTCGCTGCCCACGAACGGCACCCCCGAGAGCCCGAGATTCAGAAGCATCGGCAGTGACAGCCGCAGATGATCCCACGACGCCACATTGTCGCCGGTCCACGCCGCGGTGTAGCGCTGCTCGCCGGCAAACCCGGCCCGGGTGAGCACGAAGGGTCGCTCTTCCGGCCGCAGCCGCCGCACCCCTTCGTAGGTGGCTCGCACCATCTGCATTCCCCAGACGTTGTGCACCGCCGAATGGTCTGAGGGCTGGCCGTCGTTGTCCTGCCGCACGATCGGCGGAAAGGTGCCGCCCCAGACGCTTGGTTCGTTCATGTCGTTCCAGAAACCTGCGACGCCGTCCTCGAGCAGGCCCTGGAAGAGCGTGCCCCACCAGGCGCGAGTGCGGGGTCGCGTGAAATCGGGGAAATAACTCTCGCCGGGCCAGACGTCGGCCGTGAACACCGTGCCATCCGGGAGCCTGGAGAAGTGGTCGCCGGCGAGACCCTGCTGCGCCACCCAATAGCCCGGATCGACCTTGATCCCGGGATCGACGATGACGACAACTTTGAAGCCTATGCCGGCGAGATCGGCCAGCAGCTTCTTCGGATTCGGGAACCGCCTGGGGTCCCAGGTGAACACCCGGTAGCCGTCCATGTAGTGGATGTCGAGGTAGAGCACGTCGCCCGGGATTCCTTTCTCGCGGAATGTCGCAGCGATGCGGCGCACCTCTGCCTCGGGGTAGTAGCTCCAGCGGGACTGCTGATACCCCAGCGACCACAGAGGGGGCAGCGGTGGCCGCCCGGTCAAAGCCGTATAGCGGCGGACGACATCCTTCATGGCGGGTCCATAGATGAAATAGTAGTCCAGCTCGCCGCCTTCGGCGCCGAAACTCATCAACCGTTGCGAGTTCCCGGCCCCCATGTTGAACTCGGATCGGTGAGCATTGTCGAAGAAGACACCGTAGGCGATGCCGTGGTGCAGGCCGATATAGAACGGGATCGACTGGTAGAGGGGATCGGTGCGGCCGTCGTACCCGGGAATGTCCGAGTTCCACATGGTGTAGAGGTTGCCGGCCTTGTCGAGTCCGCGGGTCTTCTCGCCGAGGCCGTAGTAGCGTTCGAGGCCGACGTCGTCTCGCAGGCGCTGCTTGAAGGCGATCACGCGCGGGCCATCCCACCCCATGCCGAAGGCTGGCGCGTCGCGGTTGACGAGCAGTCCGGTTCGGGCATCCCGGAACTCCAGCCGGGCGGGAGATTTGGCGATGCGCAGCTCCATGCTGCTGGTTCGCAGGGTCAGTGTGTCGGGCCCGTCCGCAACCTGGAATCCGACCGGCGGCCAGTCCCGCTTCACCACGGCATAGGAATGATCGCGCTCGAACTTCCCAGACAGGCCCAGGCGGACACGGACGATGTTGGCGGAGAGGAAGTCGATACGCACCTGGGCATCGGGCGTCTTCAACCACACGGTCCGTCCCTGCCGGTGCCACTCCTGCACCGGACCGAGAAAGCGGTAGCCGGCTTTCGCTGTGCTCGCAACGAACAGAAAAACCAAGAAGATGATGCAGCGTCGCATGCGCCCTCCGGTTTCGGATTTGGCATTCGGCTCGAATGTACGACTGCGCTCAGCGAAAGTCAAGCGGATGGGGGACGGAACCGCGGAGCGCACGCGGGAGGTGCCAGGGGCGCAGTGGCGCGGTGAGGCATCCCCGTCCACCTGCAGCTACGCCACCGCCGCACCCTCAGCGACTATGCCGCGGTCCTCAGCGGCGTCGGACGACATGTCAGGAGTCCGTCGCAAGGGTCGGTCGGTTCACCAACCGTCCGGCGACCTTCGAAGTTTGTTACGCTCACGCAACCTTCCATCGTTCTCCTTGACTATCAAGCGAAAACGCCTTATTTTTCAAGAACGTCTTTCAGGGTTGGATCCTTCTTGACTCGTGCGAAAAAGGGGCTTCGTAAGGCTCGGTCTCTCCGGCCACCTGGCATCAAACAGCGAAGATGGCGTGATCTCTCCATTCTCATCGAAGCCAGTGAAACCGCCACTCTGGCCAGCTCTGGCCACGATACTGCTTGCCTTGATGCTGCTTTCGACGCAGCTCGGCTGTCTGGGCGATGTGCCGCACGACAATCCTCTCGATCCCCGGTCTCCTCAATTCCGAAACGAAGGACGATTGACGGGGCGTGTGACCACCTTTTATCCACCGCGCCAGCCTCTGCCGTCGGTACGCATCGACGTGGTGCCGGGATTCTGGGGAGCCATGACGGACGAACAGGGACAATTCAGCATGCCTTCGCTGCCTGCGGGGGACTATCTCGTTCGTGCCAGGCGCCAGGGCTACGCACCTGACTCGGCCCAGGTAACCGTCGCCCCTGGCCGGCCCGCCCAAATCGAACTGAACCTCGACGGGCTCCCCGTTTTCTCCAGCGCTACGGTGCGCTCGGCCCACATCAGCCGTTGGTGGCCGCTGGATGATCTTTATATGGTGGTGTTTGAAGCCCAGGTGTCCGACCCCGACGGTGTGGCCGATATCGATCAGGTCATCGTCTCCTCGCTCTCGCCCAGCGTACCGCTGTCGGACACGCTTTTGCCAGGCCCGCAAACCGGGCTGTTCGCGATCAGTCGCAGCGCACGTGACTTGCCGACACGATCCGTGCACGAACTATTGGGCCAGGCGTTGGTATTCGAGGCCACCGACCGGCCCGGCAATACCTATCGAACAGATCCGGTTTTTCTGGCCCGGGTGATCGAACCCGTGCCCGACGGGTTGACGGCGCCCGACACCCTCCGTGCCGGCCAGTCTATTCCCCTGCGTTGGAACCAGGTGGTTCTTCCGTTTTCGGCCACCTATCGGGTTGAGATGGTGCGCAACCAGGTGGGCATTCCGCCGACGGTCGTATGGACCGCCGCCGACCTGATTGAATCACAGGCAGTGGTGACCGATTCGCTGCCCGCCGGAACCTACTTCTGGACTGTATCCGTGGTCGACTCCTTCGGGGACTGGAGCCGTTCGCGAGAAGCCGTGATTGTGATTACGCCATGAGAGAATCTGCCGATCGCGCCCAGGAAGTGCTGCAGGCTCTGTCCCGCATCAGCCAGACCATCAACACACTACAGGAAATCGACCCGTTGTTGGAAAAAATCATGGACATCGCGGTGGAGACCGTCGGTGCCGAGCGTGGCTTTCTTCTCCTTCTCGACGACCACGGCCAGGTCGCGGTGCGTACGGCTCGCAACATGTCGGAACAGAATCTCGCTGATCTGAGCCAGTTTTCCAATAGTGTGGTGACAGAGGTCCTGCGTAGCGGTGAGGTGGTGCTGTCCTACGACGCCCAGGTGGATGAGCGCTTTCGCCGCGCCGAAAGCATCGTCATGCACCGGATTCAGTCGGTGGCGTGTGTGCCCCTGAAGCTGAAGGAACGCCCGGTGGGCGCCATCTATCTCGACAGTGTCAGCCGGCGCGGGGGCTTCATCGAGGACATCCTGCCTTTTCTCACCGCCTTTGCCAACCAGGCCGCCATTGCCATCGAGAACGCTCAGCTCTACCAGACGCTGAGGGAAGAGAACCGCCGGCTTCGCAAGCAGGTGCAGAAGTCCAGCGGTTTTTCTGAGATCGTCGGCCATAGCCCGAAAATGCAGCGCCTGTTTGAGGTGATCGACAGCGTGCTCGACTCTGACGCTACGGTGCTGCTCCAGGGGGAAAGCGGCACAGGCAAAGAGCTGGTGGCACGCGCCATCCACTACAACGGCGCGCGAAAGGAGCGACCCTTCCTGGCGCTCTTTTGCGGCTCGCTGCCGGAATCGCTGCTCGAGAGCGAGCTTTTCGGCCACAAGAAAGGAGCCTTCACCGGGGCGGTAAGCGACAAGAAGGGGCTGTTTGAAGCAGCCCATGGCGGCACTCTCTTTCTCGACGAGATCGCCGACCTGAGCACGAAGATCCAGACCCAGCTTCTGCGCGTGCTCCAGGAAGGCGAGATCAAGCGCATCGGCGAAACTCAGATTCGTAAAGTGGACGTGCGCATCATCGCCGCATCGAACAAAGAATTGAGCGAAGAGGTGAAGGCAGGTCGCTTCCGCGAGGACCTGTACTACCGTCTGAATGTGATCAATATCCGCATCCCACCGCTGCGCGAGCGGCCGACCGACATCCCACTGTTGGCCAATCATTTTCTCGACAAGTATGCCAGCCGGAATCGCAAGGAGATCAAAGGGTTCTCTCCCGAGGCCATGCAGCGTCTGACACATTACACCTGGCCCGGGAATGTGCGCGAGCTCGAAAACACTGTCGAGCGTGCGGTCGTGCTGTCCAAGGGAACTCTCATCACGGTGGATGATTTGCAGTTGCCCGAAGAGGAGGAGAGGCTGCCCGCGGGACTGAGCCTGAAAGAGTTCGAGCGCCGGATCGTGCTCAAGACACTGAAAGAGACGGACGGGAACATCTCGGAAACGGCGCGGCAATTGGGCGTGTCGAGGCGCTGGCTGCACTATCGCCTCAAGGAGTGGAAGCGTGAGGAAGATTGACCGCTACCAGATTTTCGCTGAAATCAAGCGCGGACCGATCACAACCGTGTACAAGGCGTATCAGGAGGACCTCCAGCGTGTGGTCCTGTTGAAGGTCCTCAACGCGGAGTGGATCGGCGATCGAGATCTGGTAGCCCGGTTCCGGCGCGAGGGCCAGGCCAGCGCCCGCGTCCGGCATCCAAACGTCGTCAGCGTGTACGATTTCGGCTTTGCCGAGGGCGTCCCCTACCTGGTGACCGAATTCGTCGAGGGGACAACGCTCGCCGACTTGATTGCTCGTGTCGGCAGATTGCCGTTGGAGCTGGCAACCTACATCGCGCGTGAGGTTGCAGCCGGATTGGCGGCTGTGCATGCCTCCGGGATCGTTCATCGCGATGTCAAGCCGGCCAACATCTTCCTATCTGAGGAGGGCGAAGTCAGGCTTGGCGACTTCGGCCTGGCGGCGGAGCGTGCCGAAGCGGGCGCGGCCGTGGCTGGGACTCCTGCTTACCTGGCCCCGGAGGCGGTGAGTGGGGCAGAGGTCGGCCCGGCAGCCGACCTCTTCGCTCTCGGAGTCACGTTGTATGAAATGGTGCTCGGCGATAATCCGTTCGCCGATCGCACCGCCTCGCGCACCCTGCACCACGTCGTCAACCTCGATCCGCCGCCTGCGCGCCGTTTGCGTCCGGAGGTACCCGTTGAGCTGGAAGAAGTGTGCCGCCGGCTTCTGGCCAAGGATCCGGCACAACGTCTGCACAGCGCCGCCAGTGTAGCGCAGGCGCTTGCCGACCTCGAGCGGCGCCACGGGATCGAGGTTGGAGCCCCGGCGTTGCTTCGGTTCTTGCAAGATCCGTCGGAATACGCGCCGCGGTCGTGGGCAAGGCCAGCCCCTGCGGAGGCTGCATCCCCAGAGGTCGAGACATCCTCGCTTTCCGCTGGAGAGGCGAAAGTCGCAGCTGCCGAGCAATCCCAAGGCCACGACGCTGAGCCGCCTGCACGGAGCCGGCGGCCGGAACGACGCCCACGCGTTGCCTGGAGCATGACGGCTGCAGCCGCACTGCTTGCGGTTGTGGCCGTGGCGGCCCTTATCGTGCGGCGCAGCGGTACGCCGCCTGATGTCAACGAAGGAGCGGCCCAGAGAACTCAGCCTGACACAGCGTACGTTTCGGCGTCACTGCCAGAGGCGCAGGCACAGGAGCAAAAGCGCCCTCAGGTCGAAGGCGAGCAGCGTAGCGAACCCGAACAGGCGCGCCCGGAGAGCAGCCGCCGCGTCGCCGTTGCAACGAAAAACGACCTCACTCCTCAGGCGCCGGAGACCGCGGCTTCCGTGGGCTGGCTTCTTGTGGTTTCAGACCCGCGATCCATCGTGTTCGTCGATGACGATTCTGTGGGCGCGACGCCCGTGACCGCGGCCGTCACACTGCAAGCCGGAGAACACCAGTTGTGTCTGCAGGCGCCGGGATGGCCAAGGGTGTGCAAAACGGTTACAGTTGCCGCCGGCGACACACTGGCGATGCATCTTTCTCTGTGGCAGGAGGTCGGCTATCTAACCGTCGAGGTGGCCCCCTGGGCCGAGGTGTGGATGGACGGCAAGTACATGGATACCACCCCTCTGCAGGGGCCACTGGTGGTTTCGCCTGGAGAACACGTGCTGGAGGTGCGAAATCCGGCGCTCGGCGGCCGAACGGAAAGGATTTCGGTGGCCGCCGGAGACACGCTCCACCGGCAATATCGGCTGCAGCCGACTCCGCCGTAGGCAGAAGCGCGATCCGGCACGGTGGTTGCACGGAGGGATGAGTGATGGGTAATAGAAATGCAAAATGGTTGATGGAAGACGGAAAATGAGAAACGTGTGATGGGACACTCGGGACTTCCGATTCCGGAGGATGATGGCCGAGTGCAGCCGCGCGTCCGATTCCCGGTTTCTAATTTCCAGTTGCTGATACTTGATTGATGGTCTTTCGAACTTACAGAATTCTCCCGGTAGCTGTCCTGCTTGCTGCTACACTGGCCCGAGGTCAGGACAAACCGTGGCGCCCTCTGACACCGATGCCGACCGCCCGTTATGGCCTGACTGCGGCAGCCCTCGATGGCAAAATCTACGTCATTGGCGGCCGAGCCGCCGACCACGACGAGGGGTTGAGAACGGTGGAGGTGTATGACCCCGTCACCGACACCTGGGAGACCGGCGTCGATTCGCTGCGTGAGAGGCGCTTCAACGCCGCATCAGTCGCCTTCGACGGCAAGATTTGGTTGCTGGGTGGCCGCGAAGGCGACGATGTGCTGGACAAAGTGGAAATCTTCGACCCTGTGTTAGGGCGATGGGAAGAGGGACCCGAACTGAAGAGGGGCCGGGAAGGACTGTCTGCCGTGGTGGTTTCCGACACCCTCTACGCGGTGGGCGGCTTTGGCAAGAACGGCAACCCTGTGCCCGAAGCGGAGTTCTACGATACCTCCAGGCGCGAGTGGCGCAAGAGTGCAAACTGGCGCCTGATGGTGCCGCGGGTGGCGAGCGCAACCGTGGTCGTGCGCGACTCAGCCATCACCATGGGGGGAGTCAATATCGTGCCGCTGGCAGTGGTGGAGCGATTTCACCCGCTGGCCGGTGTGGCGATGCTGGCTCCCATGTTGAGCGCGCGGGCGGATTTCGCCGCCGCTGCGGTCGGTGACTCGATCTACGTCTTTGGGGGGTTCGGCCAGGCCCAGGGACTGCCGAAGTTCATCGCGGAAGTGGAACGCTACATCCCTTCGCAAGGGAAGTGGTCGGTGGTGTCGGCGCTCGAAGTACCCCGGGGAGGGCTGGCCGCCGCCGTCGTCGACCGGCGCGTCTATCTGTTCGGGGGGCGCACCGCGGATGGCCTGGCCAGCGACCTTGCCGAGGAATTCATGCCTACCATCACCGCCGTCTCGACGCGGCCTACTTCCGTGCCGCGATCGTTCGTGCTCAGGCAGAACTACCCCAACCCCTTCTTCGCCGAACAGGCGCAGGGCGCAGGAGCCGGACGAACCACTGGCACAAGCGTGAATTTCGTGCTCAAGGGCAGCGCACCGCTGACTGTCCGCCTGGACATCCTGAACGTGCGCGGCCAGGTCGTACGCACACTGGTGCAGCGGCCCCTCGCGCCTGGCGAGCACACTGTTCACTGGGACGGTCGCGATGAATCCGGCAGACTGGCGAGCAGCGGCGTCTATCTCTACAGGTTGGTCGCCGGCAGCGAAAGACTGATACGGAAGATGACTCTGATCCGATGAAGTCCCTCACCTCTGTCCTGCTGGTCCTTCTCCTTGCTGCCAAAGCGCCGCCTTCGTGGGCTCAGAGCTCCTCGATGAAGGAGCTGCGGGCCGCCTTCGAGAGGCTCGATTATGCCACCGCGGACAGCCTGGCGAATCTGCTGCTACATGACGAACAGAAGCTTTTACCGGCGCAGATCGTCGAAGTCCGGCAGATTCTGGCCATTATCGACTTCACCGAGGGCCGGTCTGTCGAAGCACGCCAGCAGTTCGAACTCGCCCTCTCAATCGACCCGCAATTGCAGCTCGACCCGGTGACCGTGTCGCCCAAGATCCTTTCTTTTTTCGAAAAAGTGAAAGCAGACTTCAGCAGAAGCGCGCCTAAGAGCGAGAGGGTCCACTACCGCTACCTGCTGATCCCCGATCCGCGGCCGGCGGCGGCCCTGCGGTCCCTTCTCTTCCCGGGCCTGGGTCAGTTCTACAAAGGCCAGGGAAAACGCGGGGTGGTTTTTATGCTCGCAGCAGGTTCCGGTGCGGCCGCCACTCTGGTATTTCATATTGCCCGGGCCAGGGCAAGGCGCGATTACCTGGCGGAGCAAGACGTCAGCAAGATCCCCTCGAGGTATGATCACTTCAACAGTCTGAACCGACGCCGCAATGTCGCCGGCCTGTTTACGGCCACCGTGTGGCTTACCGGGTTTGTGGATGCCCTGCTTTCTCAGCCGAAAGTGGACAGGTCTCGCGTGTCGATGCGGCTCGTCCCCGCCGCTCAACCCCCCGGCTTTGCCGTTCTCGCCTCTCTCCGTTTCTAATTCCGTTCCGGCTGCACGATGGGCCCCTCGACCCGGTCACTCTGCAGCATTTCTCCCAGCGACAAATAAGAGAACGAATCCCGCGGTCCTCACGCCGAGGCATTGCCGTCGTGTGCACGATTTGCACAACATGAGAAGGGCCTGCGCACCTGCTTCTCCGCGGCACTGCACCTTTCACGCTTTGCGATCTGAAGTTCATTCCCTGAGCGGTCGATAAGCTATTTGAAAACAAGCGGCGTCGGGGGTCGGCCCAGACGCCGGAGCCTCCCCGAGAGTTGTGGCATCGCTCTTGCGTATCACCGCGGCCGAAGGATTATCCATCATCAACGATTCACTCACCAGCAAAAGGAGGTTGTGCGTATGTACGCTGATCTACGGAATCTGCAGCGAGGGGTTGGGATGCTGGCCATCACGGCACTGCTGACGCTTGCGTTTGTCGGCAGCGCCTTGGGGGATGAATCCTTCATCCTGTCGAAGAATGCCGACTTCTCGGTGAGCCACCGTCTTTACAGCATCGACGACACGCTCTACATGCTCGTCAAGACCGAGGACCTCGACGTATCTGGGATTGAGTCAAACCAGTTCACCCTGACACCGCGAGGGAACGGCACGCCCGCCACGGGCACGTTCCAGAATCATCTTGATGGTACCTTCACTGCCGCGTTTCCGCTGGCCCAACTTCAGGGCGCCACGCGGTCGTGGATCTGGAGTGCCTCGCTGGTGGACAACGACGGCCGTGAGTTCCATGCCGATGCCGACATTCTTGTGAATGGCATCGTCAGCGCGACGGACGTCTTCGAGTTCCGCGGCGTCATTGAAACGGTCTCCGCCACTGAGATTGTCGTCTCGGGGCACACCATCCTGGTCGACGCCAATACCCAGGTGCTTTCGGCGCAAGGCGGCAGCCTGGGACTCGGCGACCTCCAGGCCGGGGTGAAGGTGACAGTCACGGTAAAGGAGGATTCCGCCGGTAACCTGCTGGCCGTCTCGATTTTCGTTCAGGGAAACGATGATGGCGAGCTCGAAACCTCCGGCATCATCGAGGAGGTGTCGGATACGACCATTGTCGTCGGCGGCCTCACCATCTTTGTCGACAGCACCACGGTCGTTCGTGGGCGTCACGGGATGATGGCGGGGCTGAGCGACCTGCAGGTGGGCGTGTCCGTGAAGCTTCGCGCCAGGCAGCTCGGGAACGGCGAGTGGCTGGCGACGGAGATTCAGATTCGCGACCAGGGTGAAGATCAAGATCACTCGGCCTCCAAGGTTTTTGGAAGCATCCAGGAGGTCGGTACCGATTACATTGTGGTCGCCGGGCAGCGCTTCGAGGTGGATGGCGACACCGAGTTTGAAGGCTTTTCGGCGCTGTCTGATCTCTCTGCAGGAAGCCGGGTCAAGGTGGAATTCGAAGTCATGGCCGACGGGTCCCTGCACGCTCGCAAGATTGAGATCCCGGAGGACGAAGACGAGGATCACGGGGACGCCGAAGTTGAGGTGCGTGGCACCATCACTGTGCTGACCGATAGTACACTGGAGGTCGGCGGTGTGACTTTCGTGTTCACCGACTCCACTCAGATCCTGGGCGAAGACCACCGTAACCTGGCGGCAAGTGACCTCTACAGCGGCCTGCTCGTCGAGGTCAAGGGCATGCGCCAGGCCGACGGAAGTGTCGTGGCACTGCGGGTGAAAGTCGAAGATGACCTGAAAACCGAGATGGAGGTCAAAGGCTTCGTAGAAGCCCTGACAGACACTTCTTTTCAGGTTTCCGGTCTTTGGGTCCAGGTGACGCCTCAGACCATCATCGTCGGGCGCCATGATGCTCAGCTCAGCTTCTCGGACATTCAAGTCGGGGTATTCGTGGAAGCGAAGCTACAGGCCGGTCTGGATTCGACGTTGATTGCGGTACGCATCAAGGTGAAGGACATCTTCGGAGAGGACGAGGTCGAAATGACGGGCATCATCGATTCTCTTGCCTCCGACGCCATCGTCGTCTCCGGCCGTCTGTTCGCAGTGGATGCCAACACCGTGGTGCTCGACCAGAGCAAATCGCCCATCGACTTCGCATCGCTGAGCGTCGGGCAAATGGTCAAGGTGAAAGGCCGCAAGACCATGGACGGTGGGTTGGTGGCTGTGGAAATTCGCCTGAAGAAGCGCATCCATGCCGAAGCCGAGGTAGAGGGTCCCATCAGCGCGATTCAGGGTGACACTCTTGAGGTGGCTGGAATCCAGATTCGCATCGGCCCGCAGACGATCTTCCGGGGTGTCAGCTCAGCAGCTGATCTGGCAGTCGGGCAGTGGGTGGAGATTCACTACCGCTCTCTCGCCGACGGCAGCCGCCTGGCCCTTCGGATCAAGGTCAAGAGCACTCCAGGTGCCGAGGTTGAATTCAGCGGTGCCATCGAGGCAATCAGCGATACTGCCTTGACGGTCGCCGGGGTGTCGGTGCGGGTGTCGGTGGATACCCAGATCCGCGCCGCCGACGGCTCGACGATCACGTTGCAGGATCTGAACGTCGGCCAGACCGTCAAGATCCACGCCGCCGTTGTCGGCGATGCTCTGGTGGCCCGCGAAATCCAAGTCCGCGAGACGACCGTCATCGCCGCTGCGATCGATGCTGCAAGCGGCGGCTCGATCTCGCTCGCAGGCCAACAGGTGAGTGTCGATACGCAGACCCTCATCGTCGGTCGCAACAACGAGCCTCTGACCAGCGATGACCTGACGCCGGGTTCCTTTGTGGAAGTGATCGCAGTGTCGGTCACATCCGGAGGGTTGGGGAAGGCTGCTGGAGGCGGCGCTGAACTGGCCCAGAGGATCGAAGTCAAGCAAGCTGCAACCGTAACCGGTGTCGGGGAGAGCACTTCGACCGGTTCGTTGCCGACTGTGTTCAACTTGCAGCAGAACTACCCGAACCCATTCAATCCGAGCACGACCATTCGCTTTGACCTGGCCACCCGGTCGAGGGTGACGCTGAAGGTCTACAACCTGCTCGGGCAAGAGGTTCGCACGCTGCTCTCAGCTCCAATGGAAGCCGGGTCGCATCAGGTCGTATGGGACGGCCATGACAATCTCGGCCAGGCTGTCGCCTCAGGTGTCTACATCTATCGCATGGCGGCCGGCGGCCAGGTTCAGACCCGGCGCATGGTGCTGATGAAGTAGGCCTCTTCCTCCGTAAAGACCGGCCAGCTTCCCCATGGAAGGTGAGTCGTCATGACGCTGCCCTCAATCCCGACAAGGAAGGAGGGAGACGCGCCCAGCGCGAGCGGACATCATGGCGGACGACGAAGGAGTGTTGCTGGCCGGTTGAAAATAAGAACCGCGGCTCCGGATCGATTGGATGGTGGGTGGAAGAACGGGAGGGGACGGGTGCCGCCGGTCCAAGTCGACCTGCATTGCGATGATGATGGGCTTGGGTGTGACTTCAATCAACGGGTTGCGCCAGGGACGGCGACGGCCCCTGAGATTGGTAGGTCCGACGGCAGACCATCCGAGAGTCTGGAGCCGCGGTGATGTTATGACGACCAACGGACCGCAGCGGGCTACGGCTTTCAGAGAGTAGCTCGACTCGCCAGCGCTCGAGGAGCTGCGCTTCGGCCGAGTGGTTGCTGAGGGTCCGCGAAGGATCGACGATCGGGTCGCGCCAGTTCGGCTTGCTGAGCTGGCGTTGAGTCCTCGCGAGATGGAAGCCGAGTCGGATCGGCGGCAAGCGGTGGCCCCTCGACCGCACGGCCGCTGGAGGACTCGGCTTCTTCTTTGGCTGACACTTTGTCCCAGAATCGGAATGGAGCTCGATTGGATCGGCATGGCAATGAATGTCCTGGATCAACTCGTCTACGCAGTTTCGGTCTCCGTGACGGTTGGCATTCCCTTCTGGTATTTCAAGCGCCATCGAAGCAAAGAAAAGCTCGCCCGAGAGAAGCTCCAGAAGGCGAAGTCCCTGGGGTTGACCGAGCCGGTTTCTCTTCATCCAAAGATCGACCCGAACCGATGCATCGCCACCGGCGCTTGTGTGCAGGCCTGCCCGGAGGGGGAGATTCTCGGATTGATCAACGGCCGAGCCGAACTTGTATCGCCGACTCGCTGCATCGGCCACGGAGCCTGCCAGGCCGCCTGTCCGGTCGACGCCATCGCACTCGTGTTTGGCACCGAGCGACGAGGCGTGGAAATCCCGCATGTCAAGGAAACTTTCGAAACCAACGTCTCCGGCCTTTATATTGCTGGAGAGCTGGGCGGCATGGGGCTGATTCGGAATGCGGTGGCGCAGGGAAAAGAGGCGGTGGAATACATCAGCCACACCCTGTCGCGGCGCGATCCAGCCGTCTACGACGTCGCTATCGTTGGGGCCGGCCCTGCCGGACTGGCCGCCACCTTGCAGGCAGAGAAGGTGCACCTGCGCTACATTACCCTTGATCAGGACGATATCGGCGGCACCGTGCTCACCTATCCCCGCCAGAAGCTGGTCATGACCCAGCCCATGGATTTACCCCTGTATGGCAGATGTGGATTCCGGGAGATCCGCAAGGAAGAGTTGCTTGGGCTCTGGCAGGATGTGATCCAGACCAGCGGCATTGAAATCCATACCCACGAGAAGGTGGAGAACGTGGAACGGCAGAACGGCTACTTTCGCATCGTGTCGGCCAGAGGAGAGTACCTTGCCCAGCGCGTCCTGCTGGCCATCGGCCGGCGCGGTAGCCCGAGAAAGCTGGGAGTGCCCGGGGAGAGGTCGTCCAAGGTGGCCTACAAGCTGATCGAGCCGGAGCAGTACAAACGGCGCAAACTCCTGGTCGTCGGTGGAGGAGACAGTGCGGTGGAGGCGGCCCTGGCACTTGGAGAACAGGCAGGCACCGAGGTGACGCTGTCGTACCGCCGCGGTGCCTTCAGTCGCATCAAGGAGCAGAATCGCCAGCGCCTGGAGCGGGCCACGGAGGCCGGGTGGCTTCGGGTGCTCTACGAGTCGAACGTCCTGGAGATTCGCCCCGACAGCGTGGTTCTGCAGCAAAGGGGCAGCGACATCGTGCTGGCCAATGACTATGTTTTTGTCTTCATCGGTGGCGAGCTGCCGACGGCATTCCTGAAGAAACTTGGGGTTCAGATCGAAATCAAATTCGGAGAGAGATGAGCAGACGTCTTTTCCAACGACTCATGCACCTGCTCTATACCGCCGGCTTCACGGCGTCGGCATATGTTCTCTGGCACGGCTGGCCGTACTACCGCCTGCCGCTCCTTGAGCGACCCTATTCGCCTCAGCACGCGGTGCTGAAGCCGGGCGGTCTTTGGGGGCACGGCCTGGGCATTCTTGGCGGAAGCATGATCCTGCTTCTGTTTCTGTACTCGGCTCGCAAACGAGAGCTTTTCGGCCTGCGCTGGGGGCGTACCAGCCGCTGGCTCGACGTTCACATCTTCTTCGGTATCATGGGCCCGATCCTGGTCACCTTGCATACCTCCTTCAAGTTTAGCGGCATCGTCGCCATCAGCTACTATTCCATGCTGGCGGTGATGTTCAGTGGCATCCTGGGGCGCTACATCTACATGCAGATTCCGCGCGATCCCGCCGGAGACGCACTCTCGATGCGCGACATCGACGCCAAGGATCGACTGCTGACAAAGATTCTGGTGGAAGAGTACGGCATCTCGCCTTCTTTCCTGGAGCATCTGCAAAGCATCTCCGGTGCCCATCTTGCGCTGCGGACGACCGGGATCGGTTCGTTGCTGGCGATCGCCAGGATGGACCTGCAGCGGCCCTACCGGTTCTGGCAATTGCGGCGCTTCATCCATGCCCAGCGGGCACAGATCCCGCCGAAAGCCGTGCGCGAGATGATGAGACTGGCGCGGCAGAAAGCTCTGCTGATGCGGCGGCGGGCCTTTATCGATTCGGTCCACGCGGTGTTTCACTACTGGCACGTCGTCCATAAGCCGTTCGCCTACGTTATGATCGTGATCATGTTCGTTCACATCGTGGTTACCGTCACCTTCGGCTACCGGTGGATTTTCTGAGGAGAGATCAATACGTGCAGCCAGGCCGTGGCGTCCGCCGTTCCGCTCAGCCCGGCCGACCGAACGCATGTGTCACCCGCACGCCATACGTTGTCCTGGCGGTCGCACTGCTGTGGTTTCTGCTGCCGACACGCTGGGGGATGGCCCAAATCTCGCCTGGACCTCTGGCCCGGCCGCACGTCACCCTGGAGGGAATCAAGAACTGCACCCACTGCCACGAGCTTGGCGGGGGTGCAAGCGGCGAAAAATGTCTGAGTTGCCACCGGGAACTCAAAGTCCGGCTCGATGCCGGCGCAGGGTATCATAACCAGGTTGTCAATGTCGAGAAGAAGTCGTGCTTTGGCTGCCACAGCGACCACGCCGGTCGTGCCTTTCAGATGGTGCACTGGCCGAAAGGGCGAGACAAGTTCGATCATGCCGCCACCGGCTACGCACTGGCGGGGAAACATCGGGCTCTGCGCTGCCGCGACTGCCACAAGCCGCAGTTCATTCGTGAGGATTTACGTTCCTATCAAAAGGACATCGATCTCGACCGGACGTTCCTGGGGTTGCGCAAGGATTGCCTTTCGTGCCACTTCGACGAGCATCGAAAACAATTGGGCCAGAATTGTCTCCGCTGCCACGGTCAGAAGACCTGGAAGCCGGCGGCCAGGTTCGATCACAACCAGGCCCGCTTTCGACTCACCGGCCGACACGTCAGCCTCGATTGTGGTCGATGCCATGCAAAGGTACGCGACAGGCATCCGCCAGACCAGCAACACCGGACCTTTATTCGTTTTACCGGCCTGAGTTTCAGGAATTGCACTCCATGCCATGGTGACGCACACGCCGGTAAATTTGGATCGGACTGCAAGAGTTGCCATCAGACCTCCGCCTGGAAGATCATAAGGCGTGGCACTTTCGACCACTCGCGCACCCGTTTTCCGCTGCGAGGCCAGCACGCCCAGGTGGCCTGCGAAAAGTGCCACACCACCACCGACATGACCCGCCCCCTGAATTTCGCGCAATGCCGCGACTGCCACAGCGATATTCATCTGGGCCAGTTCAGGAAGCGGAAAGACGGTGGCCGTTGCGATAGCTGCCACAACGAGAAGGGCTTTGTCCCGGCGCTTTTTGGAATCCGGGAGCACCAGCGCACGCGATTTCCTCTCACTGGGGCCCACATGGCCGAGCCTTGTAACAGTTGCCATAAGCTCGAAGTCGATCGCCGGGGGCAGCGCTTTCGGGTCTTCTCCTTCAACGACCTGAGTTGCATGGGTTGCCATGACGATGTTCACAAGGGCCAGTTCGCCAGCCGTGTTGCCCGAAGCGGGTGTGAGGGTTGCCACCGCACTGAGAGCTGGCAGAAAACCCTTTTCGATCACAGCAAGTCGCGCTTTCCTCTCGTGGGGAAACACCGAAAGGTGTCCTGCCGGCAGTGTCACCGCCTGGTGGATAGGGGCACGGCAATGCAGCGGACGCTGTTCAAACCGATGGATCGTCGCTGCGTGGCCTGCCACACAGATCCGCACCTCGGACAATTCCGCAAGACCAAGCCGGTGAAGACGTGCAATGAATGCCACACTCCGGAGTCCTGGCAGAACCTGCGTTTCGTTCACAATCGGGATTCTGGCTTCCGGCTGGAGGGTGCGCATCAGAAAGTGTCCTGCGCCGGGTGCCACAAACGCAAGCACGTCGCTGGGAGATCTTTTGTCCTTTACCGGCCGATCGACCGATCTTGCAAGACCTGCCATTCCGGCGCTGGTTCACCGTGAGAATTGGAAATGGAGATGCCACGAAAAGAGCTTGCCATGAAGAACGTCTGGACACTAGCACTGGCGTTGCTTCTCCTGATCGGGTGGAGAGTCAGCGGCGCCCTGGCTCAGGAGAGCCCCCACAAGCGGCTGAGCCAGCCGTGTGAGGCCTGCCACGTGGCGACCTCCTGGACCGACATCCACTTCGACCATTCCAAGACGGGCTTTGTGCTGGAAACACGCCACGAGCGGCTCTCATGCACGTCGTGTCACAAGGTGGAAGATTTCAGCAGGGTCGAGAAAACCTGCTCGGCGTGTCACCAGGACGTCCACAAAGCAAGGCTGGGGCCGGATTGCCAGCGTTGCCACACTGCCCGCGGATGGGAGCTTTTCGATGCGGAGGAGATCCATTCGCGCACAAGCTTTCCGCTGCTGGGTAGGCATGCGCTGATCGATTGCCAGAGCTGCCACCGCGGTCTGCCCAAGGGTGACTTGACCTTGCAGGCGACGCGATGCGAGCAGTGCCACCAGCAGCAGTACCTCGAAGCAAGCAATCCGGACCACGTTGCCGGCGGCCTCAGCACCGACTGCACGGAGTGCCACCAGATGAACGGCTGGCGTCCTGCCTTCTTCCCGGACCATGATGCTGCCTTTCCCATCTTCTCGGGTTCCCATGCGCGCACCTGGGATGACTGCACCGCCTGCCATGACCAGGCCGGCAGCTTCGGCACCTTCTCGTGCTTTGGATGCCACACGCACAACAGGACGAGCATGGATCGCCGGCACGCCGGGATCGGCGGGTATCAATACGACAGTGCGTCCTGCTATTCCTGCCACCCCAGCGGTTCGGGCGAGGGAGGCGCGCAGGCCCACGATGCCAGCTTCTTCCCGATTTTCAGCGGCACGCACAAGGGGGCGTGGACCGATTGCAACGCCTGCCACGTCGATCCAAGCAGCAAGGCTGTTTTCTCTTGCGTCGATTGCCACGAGCACTCTCAGGCAAGCACCGACCCGAAGCACGTCGGCATCCAGGGATATGGTTTCGACAGTGCCCAGTGCTACAGTTGCCATCCGACCGGAGAGAAAGGCGAGTTTCGCGATCACGACAATCTCTACTTTCCGATCTTCTCCGGCAAGCATCGCGGGAAGTGGGATCGTTGCCAGACATGTCATAACGTGCCTGGCAACAATGCGGCGTTCACCTGCCTGGACTGCCATGCGCACAGCAGAGCCAAGATGGACGACAAACATCAGGGCGAAGTCCAGGGGTATCGCTATGAAAGCTCGGCATGTTACGACTGCCATCGGAACGGGAAGGGAGAGAATGATTGAAAAAGGGTTGCTCGAAAAGGTGGGAGTGGCCGCGGCGTTGCTGGTCTTGCTTGCCGCGGCCAGGGGTGATGCGTTTGGCCAGAGCCGGCGCCTGGTTCGGGCCCGAGTGAAATATATCTCCGCCGAAGCCGTCTATGTCGATGCCGGGCGGGAAGATGGGCTGGCGATCGGTGACACTCTCAAAGTCGTGCGCCGCCGCAGGCTGGTGGCGCTGCTTGTCGTCGAGCATCTTGCCAGCCGTTCGGCGGCGTGCCGGGTGTTGCGCCGAGGCGGGCGCATCCGGGTCGGTGACGTTGTGTTGTTCCGGGGGACGATCTCCGGTCGTCCGCCCCCGGCGGGCAGGAGCAAACAGGGTCAGAAATCGCCCGAGAAGCAAGCCGAACTCGGCCCCGGCGGCAGCCGGCGTCCGGTCGCACGCAGAACAGTCCGCAGGCCTTCGGCCAATCGGATCAGCGGCGATTTCGCTTTGCAGACCTACTGGCAGCGGGACATGCAGGGCGGCGGATTGTCGACCCTGGAACCGAGTCTCAGCGGCAGGCTTGTCGTTCGCAATCTCGGCGGCACCGGGATGATGTTGCGGCTGCGGCACCGTTCGCGGCTGTACCACCGCAGTCGTTCCGCCGGCAGCGCAATTCCCAACAACGAATGGACGCATCGGCTGTTCGAAATCGCGCTTCTTTTCGACTCAGAGCATTCCCCTGTGGAGTTCGGTATCGGCCGCGTCCTCTCTCCGCACATACGGGGAATCGGCTATATCGACGGCGCTCATTTCGCCGTGAAGGTGCGCCGCAATCTCAGCATCGGGGTGGCGGCGGGCACCGAACCGACCGGAGATAGCGGCTCCTTCGGGCTGGCGCAAAAGAAGTACGGCGCTTTTCTGACCTACCGGGCCGGTGCTTACGACAGCCGGCGGCTGTCCTCGACCCTCGCCCTGTCGGGCAGCTACGACAGCGGGCATGTCAGCCGGGAATTCATCTACATTCAGAACGACTACTGGCTGGCCAGGCGGCTGTCGCTATACCAGAGTGTGGAGATCGACATCAACCGGAAGTGGCGCAGAGCGGCCCAGGGGCAGAGATTCACGTTCTCCAATCTGTACGTCACCGCCAACCTGACGCTCACACGCTTTGCGGCGCTCAACCTGTCCTTCGACGCCCGCCGGAACGTGCGTACCTACGAAACCTTCGATACGCCAGACAGCCTGTTCGACAGCACGGTTCGCCGCGGCGTCAACGCCGGCCTCAGCCTGCGCCTGCCGGCCCACATGACGATGCGCAGCAACGGCGGCGTCCGCTTTGGCAACGGCGGTCGCCGGAACACGGTTTTTGCCTCGTTCTCCTACGACCTTCGCCAGTTTCCCGGGCCGGGACATGCCGTTTCTGTCCGACTCTCTTACTTTGACAGCCAGTTCACGCGCGGCTATCGTCCGGTCTTGTCGTACCGTTTTCCTGTAGCGCGCCGTCTGAGCGTGAACCTCAGCGGTGGCGGATACCTTTACCGGACCGGCGACCACACCACGTCGACCTACTACGGTGAGGTGAGATTCTACTATCCACTGACCCGGCGAGTCTACTCCTCGTGGAACGTCCGCCGCTACTTTGGAAATCTGAGGTCGTTGCGCATGTTTGCAGATATCGGCCTGACCCTCTGACGGGTCTGACCACGTTCGGGCGGATCCCGGGCCGCTACGGCCCTTGCTCCCGGTGACAGCAGCCTCGGCGAGAGCACATGCTCGTCGAGGCTGCCTTGTTCCAGGGTTCGCCAGTTCCCAGCCCTCGCTTTCTAGTCCCCAACTCGCTCAAAAGGCTTGTCTACGACGATCCAAGCATTGAACGGGTGATCCGTGTGCACGCTCACGCGGCCGCCGAGGTCTTCGAAAAAACCCTGGATGGCACGCGGTGGGTAGAAGCGGCTGTTCATCAGGGTGAGCTTTTCGAACAGGGCTACGAGTCTCGCGATACGAGTGTCGACATTGGGTTCCTCGACTACCAGCCTTCCCCCTGGGGCCAGAACACGCCACAAGTCGGCGATGGCCTGGCGCTGATCGCAGAAGTGGTGCAGCGCGTCGACCACGACCACCCGCTCGAAAGTGCCGCTGCCGAAGGGCAGAAATTCGGCGTGAGCAAGAACGGTGTGCAGGCCATCCTTGGCCGCAGCGCGGCGCAACATTGGCGGCGACACGTCGGTGACGACGATCTCGGCGGCCATGCCGCGAAGGGCCTGGGCGACGCGACCTGTGCCGCCTCCGGCATCCAGCAGGCGACCCCGGACGGGCAGGTCCAGCAATTCTCGCAGCCGATCGACATCGGTGGTGCCGATGACGTGGTCGTAGAACGGAGCCAATAGAGAAAAGTGATCGAAGAGAGGTCGTTTCATGGGCCTATCCCGGTTTCACGATTGCGGTTGCCGGTCAGTATTCGATGCCCTTTCGCGCCAGTATGCCGTCGCGGTAGTAGTGCTTCACCTCGCGCATCTCCGTGACCAGGTCGGCACGTTCGATCAAGGCTTCGGGGGCACGGCGACCGGTGAGGACCAGCTCGACGCTTGTGGGGCGTTCGTCCAGGAGTGCCAGCACCTCCTCAACAGACAGAAGGCCGAACCAGAGGGCGACGTTCACTTCATCGAGGACTACGAGCTGGTGTTTGGCTGCGCGCACCACCTCCTGCGCCCGCTTCAGGGCCTCGTGGGCCAGGGCGGCATCCTCTGAGGTCAGATCTTTGCGGTGCAGGCATTCTGGCCGGCCGAACTGCTCTATGGTGATGAGCGGCTGGCGCCGCAGAGATGCGATCTCACCATACGCCTGTCCTTTCATGAACTGGATGATGTAGGACCGCAATCCCCACCCCGCGGCCCGCAGCGCCAACCCCAGGGCCGCCGTCGTCTTGCCCTTCCCATCTCCGGTGTAGATGTGCACAAACCCCCTCGACAACCCTTTGCTCATTTTGGGTCTCCCGATCGAAAGGAGCGGCTCTTGTGGATTCCAGTCGCACTACTTCAACGCCGGGCTCCAGGAGTTGGATGCAGGGCACCGACGTGGCGATACAGCGCTCCGCGGATTGTGCTTGCTTTCCTGGCAGGCCTGCTTTACATTGGTACATACAGAAGGATGGGCTGCTTCACGAGCGCACTTCCGCATCGGGCCGGGAACTGCGCCCCATGCGGCTGGCGCTCGCACTCGAAACACCCTCTGATTGTTTATGCGGACGGTTTTTCCCCTCCATCGGCCACCATCGATTTTGCCAGGCCGGCGCGTGGCCGTGCCGGCGCTTCTGGCTGCTGTCTTGAGCTTTATCCTCTTCGCTTGTAGCCTTAAGAACCCTCCCACTGAAGGAAGCGCGAAGGATGCCGCCTACTTGCGTGCCGACAAGGTCTTTTTCCGTGCTCTCGATGTGGCCGAAGGGCAGCCCCTGGCCAACCGGGTTCAGGTGATGCAGCGCATCTATGTGGACGGCACCAGTACGCTGGTGGGCAACTACGTACGAAACAGGCTGGGCGGTGGTGACGGCGACACCGGGCTGCGGGTACTTCTCGGGTATGTGGACGCACACAAGACCTACTACGCTGCGGTTCGCAGCTTCTTCGACGGCAAGGATCCACAGCCTCCGGTTCAGCAGGGCATCGAGCGTGTGATGGCGCTGACGGGCCGTTCTCCGAACGTCCAGGTTGTCTTCTTCATCGGCACGCATGTCGTCAATGCCTTCGTTGACGATGATCGTGTCGGTCTCGCCCTTGAATGGTTTCTGCCGCTCACCTCGGCTGCCTATTCCGGGCTCGATTCGACTGTCCGGCAAGATGTTCAACGAGCCGGTGGCTTCAGCCGCCTGCCGATCTGGTCGGCGCATGAGTTCACCCACATCCTGGTTCGCCTGCCGTTGCAAACGGTGTTCGATGTCGTCATCGACGAGGGCGTCTCGGTGGCGGCTTCAGAGCTGGCCGTTCCCGGCCGGCCGGCCCACGAGTATCTTGGGTATACTTCGGACGAGCTTGACTGGGCTCTTGCGCACGAGTCACAGATCTGGCGCGATCTGATGAACATCAAAGGAAGCACTGACCCCCAGGTGATCCACAGTTACGTGTCCGCCCGTGGCCGGGTCTACCCCGACGGCCCCGGGCGGATTGGCTACTTCATCGGCTACCGTGTGGCGCAGTCCTACTTGAGCATTTGGGGCGGTCTGCGCGCCCTGGCGGCTGAGACATCCCCTGAGACCATCCTCGAGCGCAGCGGCTACACGCCGTGAGATCACCGTCTGTGCGGGCACGCACGAAGCCTACTGAACAATCTGTCAAGCCTTGAATGCCAGCCTGTCAGAATGTAGGATGACCAGGCCGACTTGGCCCGATGCGCCCACCAATCTGGCAGAAACCCGTCCGTGGCACAGTAGTTGTAATCAACGCCGTCGGAGATGCGGAAACCTGTGGGGGAGGAGGGTCGTGTCCGACCGAAGGGCTGCGGGACCGCCATGGTCGGAGCTGCTTTGAGGAGCCGGCGGCTTGGGATGAGTTTAGAGCGTCGGCCCAGAACTTGGTGTCTTGTCAAGGCAGCGGAAAGGAGGGATTGGCCATGAAGATCTTGGGTCTTTCAGATATGAGGGGGCATGCTGACTACCTGCCACGACTGCCTGAACTGGTGCAGGAAGTCAGGCCTGACTTGATCGTCTTCACCGGCAATGCGTTGCGCGCCGAGGCTCGAATGGCCGAATGGGAGAGGGCCAGGGCCGAGGATCGGCAACCGAGCCGGGATGCCCCGGGCGTGCGCCTGGAGGAAGAGCAGGACGCCCGGATCTATGAGCTTCTGTTCGACACTCTGGGCAAACTGAATGTGCCTGTAGCCGTCATCCCTGGGGTGCTCGACAGCCCCAAGGGACGTTACCTGCGGGCCGTTCTGCACCACGAGTCGATCTTCCCAACGTTCCATTCGGTGCACGGCAGCTTCATGATGGCCCCGGAGCGCAGCTACATCGTGGCTGGTTTCGGCGGTCTGGTGACCGAGCACGACAGCGAGGACTACTTCATGCACGTGTCGCCTCGCTGGGAGGTCGAGTACTATTTGAAGTTCCTGAACGAAATGGAGCAGGAGCGAATTCTACTGTTCCATACGCCACCGGAAGGGCTCGATGGTCGACTGGACGAGAAAGGGTCGGCCATCATCAACGAGCTGATCAAGACGTATCGCCCTCGGTTCGTCTTCTCCGGCGGCAGCCTGGAGATGCAGACCAAGCAGCTGGTCGGTGACTCGCTCGTGATTCTCCCAGGCGGCCTGGACCGGGGGAATTACGCTGTGCTCGATACCCGTGACCGTGTGGTGGAATTCGGTAACTTACGCTGATGAACCAAGGGCCGAGCAAACGGCCGACAGTGGAGGTGACCATTCATGGCAAAAGGCAAAGTAATCGGCATTGACCTCGGCACCACCAACTCGGTGGTTGCCGTGGTGGAGGGCGGTGAGCCGGTGGTGATCCCCAATGCCGAAGGGTCCCGTACGACTCCTTCGGTGGTGGCCGTCACCAAGGACGGCGAGTGGCTGGTCGGGGCGCCCGCAAAACGGCAGGCGATCACCAACCCGAAAAACACCGTCTTTTCCATCAAGCGCTTCATGGGGCGGCGGTACGGTGAGGTGGGAAGTGAAATCAAGACGGTGCCGTACGAGGTCGTTCGCGGTGACAACGACACGGTGTGGGTGAGGATCGGCGACAAGCAGTACTCGCCTCAGGAGATTTCGGCCAAAGTGCTGCAGAAAATGAAGCAGACCGCCGAGGACTATCTGGGCCAGAAGGTGACCGACGCCGTCATCACGGTGCCGGCCTACTTCAACGATGCGCAGCGCAAGGCCACCAAGGAGGCGGGTGAAATCGCCGGACTGAATGTGTTGCGCATCATCAACGAGCCCACAGCCGCGTCGCTGGCCTATGGCCTGGACAAGAAAACCAACGAGAAGATCGCCGTGTTCGATCTCGGCGGTGGTACCTTCGATATCTCGATTCTGGAGATCGGCGAGGGAGTCTTCGAGGTCAAATCGACCAACGGCGATACCCATCTCGGTGGAGACGATTTTGATCAGCGCATCATCGACTGGCTCTGCGATGAGTTCAAGAAGCAGGAGGGTATTGACCTGCGCAAGGACGCCATGGCGATGCAGCGGCTGAAAGAGGCGGCCGAGAAGGCGAAGATCGAGCTTTCGTCGACTTTGCAAACCGACATCAATCTGCCGTTCATCACAGCCGACGCCGCCGGACCGAAGCACCTGAACATGACCCTGACGCGGGCCAAGTTCGAGCAGCTCATCGATGATCTGCTGCAGCGCACCGTTGGGCCTTGCGAGATGGCAATGAAGGATGCCGGCCTGAAGCCGGTCGACATCGACGAAGTCATTCTCGTCGGCGGATCGACGCGCATTCCGAAGGTCCAGGAGATGGTGAAGAACCTGTTCGGCAAAGATCCTCACAAGGGCATCAACCCGGATGAGGTCGTTGCCGTGGGTGCCGCAATCCAGGGTGCCGTGCTTGCCGGCGAGGTTCAGGACGTCCTTCTGCTCGACGTCACGCCGCTGTCGCTCGGAATCGAGACCCTGGGTGGCGTGTCGACCGTGCTCATTCCGCGCAACACCACCATCCCGACGCGGAAGAGCGAGATCTTCACCACCGCCGAGGACAACCAGTCGCAGGTGGAAATTCACGTCGTCCAGGGCGAGCGGCCGCTGGCGAAGGACAACCGGACGCTCGGTCGTTTCATCCTCGACGGTATCCCGCCTGCGCCTCGGGGCGTGCCGCAGATCGAGGTCACCTTCGACATCGATGCCAACGGCATCCTGCACGTTTCGGCCAAGGACATGGCCACAGGCAAGGAGCAGTCGATCCGTATCGAGGCTTCCAGCGGCCTCACCAAGGAGGAGATCGAGCGCATGATGCGTGAGGCCAAGGAGCACGCCGCCGAGGATCGCCAGCGCCGGGAGCTGATCGACGCCCGCAACAGCGCGGACCAGCTCGCCTATCAGACCGAGAAGAACCTGCGCGAACTGGGTGACAAGCTGGACGCCGACCTCAAGGGGCGCGTCGAGGCGGCGCTGTCACGGGTCAAGGAGGCGGTGAAGTCGGAAAACATCGGCGAGATTCGCTCGGCCACCGAGGCACTGAACCAGGTGTGGAGTGAAGCCGCCAATATCCTGTACCAGCGAAGCACCGCCTCCAGCGGAGCCGGCACCACGACCGGCGGCGCCGAGGCACCCGGCGGCGAGAAGGTGCAGGAGGCCGATTTCGAGGTCGTGGACGACGACGAAAGCAAGAAGTGAGTTCGAGCACACATCACCTGGCCAGGTCGGGGTGCGGCTGGAAAGGCCGCACCCTGCCGTGGAGGCCGCGTCACAGGTTGGGACGACAACAACGGAGCGGGGAGAGTTATCTCTCACCCGCGGGAGAAACTATGTCAACGGACCGGAGACCACATCGCTCGAAACCGATCGAGATTCCAATCGAAACGGATGACAACAAGGGAGACGACCAGCAGCCGGTCGGCCAACGGCAGATGGTCCCGTCCTCAGAGCACCGAGGAGAGGCAACCGAAGAGAGCGCCGAACCGGCCGAGGTTTCCCGCGAGCCAGCCGAAAAAGATGAGCGGCTGTTGCGCTTGATGGCGGAATTTGCTAATTTTCGCAAACGAGTCGCCTCGGAACGGGAGCAGGTTGAGACCAGGGCCAAGGCCAAACTCGTTCGAGGCTTGCTCGGGGTGCTCGACGCCTTCGAACAGATGTTGGAGGACCGTGAAGTTGAGTCCGATGCCAGAGCTCTTCTCGACGGTGCCCGGCTGATCTACAAGCAGCTCTGGGAGAGCCTGTCGTCGGAAGGTTTGGAGAAGATCGAGGCGCTGCACCGTCCGTTCGATCCGTCGGTGCACGAAGCGGTTGTTGTGCAGCCCGTGAACGATCCGGAACTGGATGGTGTCGTCCTTGGTGTGTTACAGGCAGGGTACACGTTCGGTGGCCAGCTCTTGCGGCCAAGTCAGGTTGTTGTGGGTCGGTATGAAGAATCGGTCAATGGGCGCGATGCATGACAGGGATGCCGCAGCAGGGCCGAAGGGTGCTGCATGGGTGGATGGATCGCCGACTCCGGTGCCCGGAGCCGGGTGCGCGGCGGGTCTTCGTTCTTTCATCGAAGTTGAGTGGGATGAGCCACCCGTTTGACGGCCCGCCCGTGCAGACGACTCAGGAGTGACTCGTTCCACCCCCTTTTCCACAGCTCTCCTCCTGGTCCCGGCAAGAGCAATCCCTTGCGAGCGGCATATCCACGGCAGGGTATGCGTCCAACCGTGAAGGAGGTGCAAACGCATCGCATGTCAAGCCGTGACATGAAAGCCGAAAGCGGGGATGAAGCGATTGCCATCAAGCTTGCCGAACTGGATCAGATCCTCCTGTCACAGAGGCGTCTGTTGATCGTATTGCACGATAACCCCGACCCGGACGCTCTCGCCAGCGGCGCTGCCTTGAGCTATCTGGCAAGAAAGCGATGCGGCGTGTCGGCCACGATCGCCTACGGCGGCATCATCGGCCGCGCCGAAAACCGGGCGATGGTGCGCGAGCTGAAGATTCCGGCCAGGCACATCTCGCGCCTCCGCCCGTCGAGCTACGGCAACATCGCTCTCGTGGATACGCAGCCGGGGTCGGGCAACAATTCGCTGCCCAGCGAGGTTCCGGCAACCCTCGTCATCGACCACCATCCTTTGCGGCGTGGCGTCAAGGCCGGTTTTATCGAAGTGAAGCCCGACTACGGCGCCACCGCCACCATCATGGTGGAGTGGTTGCTGGCCAGCGGCGTCGACATTCCGGCAAACCTGGCCACCGCGCTGTCCTACGCCATCAGTTCGGAGACGCAGGACCTGGGTCGCGAGACCAGCGAGCGTGACGTGCACGCTTACCTGGCGGTTTACTCGCGGTCGAGCATACGCAAGCTGGCGCGGATCATCCATGCCAAACTGCCGCGTTCTTACTTTCAGACACTCGCCAGGGCGCTGCACCAGGCCGTCAGTTTTCGCAACGTCATCTGCGCCCACCTCGGAGACGTACCGACGCCCGAAATCGTGCCCGAGATCGCAGACCTGATGGTGCGGCATGAGCGCATCGGCTGGTCACTGTGCACAGGCCGTTTCGACGGCAGCCTGATCCTGTCGGTGCGGTCGACTCATGCGGGGGCGAAAGCAGGCCGGCTTCTTCGACGGCTGGTTGCCAATCGCGGTCGCGCCGGTGGACATGACATGACGGCTGGGGGCCGTATCCCACTCGAGCAAGGGCGGAACGAAAACCCCCAACTCCTGGAAGAGAAGTTGGCGCAGGATTTTGCCCGACTGCTGGGCCACGAAGATCCTAAGTGGCGGCCTCTGCTGGAGCTCCCTTAGGTCGTCGCCCGGTATCGCCCAAGGGGGAGAGAGGCGTGGAATGGACTTCCTGGAAAATGGAAAAAGGAGGCAACGATGGCATCGTTGGCCGAGACCATACATCAAGGGTGGAAGAGGTTCGCAGACTCGCTGGATCGGCGCAAGGCGGCCGAGGCAGAGCTTCTCAAGCTCATGGAGCGCGACTGCCTGGAAGAGACGCGGCTTGCCGCTGATCTCAGAGCCAGCGTCGACAAAATTCCATACGAGCACTTACGACGGAAACTGTTGGAGATCGCCGAAGCGGAGGAGCAACACGCAGAGCTTCTGCGGCAGAAGATCGTCGAACTGGGAGGCGATCCACCGCAGCGCGCCAGTGAGTTGCAGGAAGAGCGGCGGAACCGCCGTCCGAGAACCTTTGAGCAACTGCTTCGCGACCTCGAAGAGGAGAAGCAGGAATACCTCGATTATCTCAAAGCCAGCTTCCGCGCTGAGGATGCTGGCAGGCCGGACCTGAAAGAGCTCCTGGATCGGATCCGGGAGGAGGAGAAGGAGCATCGCGAGGAGTTGCTGTATGTCCTGACGCGCTTGAATCCGCTTCCCGAATAGATCCGCCGGCGTCAGAGGTGCACAAACAGCAGAACCGAAGGCAGGAGGTGAATAGCCATGAGCATAAAAAAGGCGACTTTTCTGCTTGCGGTGATTGCGCTCACCATCGGGTTTTCTGCAGGGTGTGCCAAACGCAGTCCCATTGCTGGGGGTGACGAGTATGCGATTTACGTAATTGCCGATGATACAGAGTGGAGTCAACTCGGCGGCCTGATCAAGGACATCTTCGAGAAAAAACTGGTGACGCCGCAGGTGGAAACGGTCTTTGAGGTCAGACGCGCAACCCCGAAACAGTTCAAGCAGTACAGGCTGATGCAGAACCTGCTCATCCTGTCGGCGATGGAGCCGCAGTCGGATGCCGACAAGCTCGTCCGGCGGCTGCTCGATGCCGAGGCCATGAACAAGGTACTGACAGGTGAAGAGTATCTGTTCGTCAGCCGCGATGCTTTTGCGCGCGGCCAGTTTCTCATGATTCTGGCTTCGAAAGACATCCCGAATCTCAAGGCCCACATCATGGTGTATCCGGACTATCTCTACCACCTCTTCCTCAACGAACGCAACCGGCGTCTGCGTGAGTCGCTTTTCTGGCTGACCGAGGGGAAACTGGAGCGACGGCTGAAGAACAAGTATGGCTGGACGCTGAAGGTTCCCCGCGACTTCAAGCTCGCCCAGGAGAGTTCGGAGGACCACGTCGTCTGGCTGCGCTGGGCGTTTCCGGACATGAATGTGTTCGTACATTGGGAAGAGGCGGCCGGGCCGCAAGCGCTGACGCAACGCTGGCTGGAGGACAAAGTCTCCTGGATGCTGCAGGCCTACTATGACTCCGCCCAGGTGGCCAAGGGGTATGTCTACGAGAAGACGGGCCGATTCAAAGGGCGCTCGGCTGAGGAGATGTATGGACTTTGGGAAATCAACAGCAAGGGCGCCGGAGGGCCGTTTCACGCCATCGCATTCTGGGATGAGGCCAGCAAACGCATCTATCTGATTGATCTGGTCCTCTACGCGCCGGGTCGGCGCAAGGAGCCGTGGCTTCGGCGACTCGACCTGATCGCCGATACCTTTCGGCCGGCCACCAAGGCGCTGGCTGCAGCAACCGACCGTTGAGAGGCCGTGCCGCAGCCGATCCCATGCAGACAGGGTGCCGAGAAGTAGACGAAGGGAGGCGATGGAGATGGTCACCTACGATCAGATCGAACAGCTCTTCAGGGTCGAAGTCGACAAAGGGCTTGTCGCGAGCCTCTATCTGAATACAGACCTGCGGTCGCGGAATGCTGAGGGGCAACGGATCGCCGCCAAGGCGCTGATTTCGCAGCGCCGCCAGGAAGTGACAACCAAAGAGCTTTCCAGGGAGGAACGGAGTGCCATCCTCGAAGACCTCAGCGACATGCAGAAATTTATCGAGCAGGAGGTCACGGGTCACCACGGCTTTCGCGGCCTGGTGGTCGTCGCGTCGCGGCCGCGAGGCCTGTGGCAGGTCTACCGGTTGCCCAGGCCGGTTAAGGATGCCCTGATCATCAATCGACATCCCTACACCCGGCCTCTCATGGCCATCCTGGACGAGTATCATCGTTACGCCACACTCCTCGTCGATCGCCAGGATGCCCGCCTGTTCGAGCTGTATATGGGGGAGATTGTCGAACACGAGCGAGTGTTCGACGAGGTGCCGGGTCAGGTGCGCTTTGCCGGCTGGTACGGGTACGAGGAGCGACGCATCGAGCATCACATCGAAGATCATGTACACCGACACTATCGCCGTGTGGCCGGAGTGCTGTTCCGGCACTTCAAGCAGCACCGTTTCGATTACTTGATCCTCGGAGGTCACGAAGCCGACCTGCCGGTCTTCGAGAACCATTTGCATCCATACCTGCGGCAACGCCTGGTCGGTCGCTTTCATGCCGAACCGGATCTGAAGGCTACCCCGATCAACCGGGTGAAGCAGGAAACCTTGCGTATCGAGGCGGAGGTCGAGAGAGAACAAGAGCTGGCGCTCGTTCAGGAAGTGATCGAAAAAGCCAAGGCCGGTGGGCTGGGCGTTCTCGGTATGGACAGTACGCTTCAGGCTTTGCTGCAAGGTGCCGTTCACACCTTGCTGGTCGACAACGACTGGACACGACCGGGCGCGGTGTGCCCAAAATGCGGCTACCTGGGTACGACGCCGGGGACTTGCCCGATGTGTGGCTCGGAATTGAGCACCACGGATGACCTTGTGGAGGAAGCGATCGAGCTGGCGGTCGAGCGGGGTTCTTTTGTCGAGCATGTGTTCGCCGATTCGCCCCTGAAGAATGAGGGGCACATCGGGGCGCTTCTGCGATTCCGTCCGACTTCGGCAGCGGCCGGGCCGGGCACACAGAAAGGAGGCGAGTAGAGGCGTGGACACCAAGAACGTTTCCGAGCAAACCGCATCCCAGCGGTTCTCAGAGTACTTCGAGATCCTGCAGAGGCATCTGCCGATGTTGTTCAACTTCGTCGGCAGAGAGCTGCGGTTTCTTCACAACATCGGGGCACTGGCTGGCTCGGAGATCACCACCCGCGACATCGTCGATGAGGTGTGCGCCGTGGCACTGCGGCGCTGGGATGGGAAGCCTGACTACCTCGATGTCGACTCCTGGTTGAAAAAACTGACACTACAGGTGCTGCGCACCTACGTGCCGCCTCGGCCGGAGCGGCATGCGGAGTCGATCGAGCAGCCCGTGCCCAAAGAGGACATGGCTACTCTTGATTTTGATTCCGAGATCTACGAGTTCTATGAGCCCGACGAGGAGCTCAGGCTGGAAGACCTGATCCCCGACGTCAACGCCAGGACTCCTGAGGAGATCGTCAACCAGGTTGAGTTCGAAACCTGGCTCTACGGCCTGCTTCGTAATCTCCCAGCCGAAGACCGTGACTCCTTCACGTTCCACTATATCGAAGGGCGGCCAGCAGCGGAGGTCGCCCGCATGACCGGGCTGCCCACTCAGGAGGTGAAAGAGAGGGCTGAACGCACCAGGCAATATCTCCTGTCCCGCATCGATGAGTACGACCCGGAGTTGCGGCGCCAGGCGGAGGCGCGGGCCTTGCCCACGCACCGGCCCAGGATTTTCGCGCCCGAGGAGATGCCGGAAGGATATGTGGAAGACCTGCGCGCTCGATTAAGCCTGGTTTGGGAAGAGATCGAGAGCGAGCGCGACCGTCGCTCTGAGAAGGGCGGCAGCGGGCAGCGCGCGGCGGAGCAGACCGAATGAACGAAGTTCGCTGGTCGTGGCGGATCGGCCGGGTGCTCGGCATACAGATCCGCGTCCACGTGATTTTCGTGCTGCTGCTTCTTTTTGTCGGCTATTCCAGCTACGTCGGTGGCGGGTTGAAGGCGGCAGGCGGCGCCATGCTCTTCTTCCTGTCGATCTTCGCCTTCGTCCTCCTGCACGAGCTGGGGCATTGCGTGGCGGCCATGCGCTTCGGAGTGCGTGTCATCGACATTTCGCTGCTGCCGATCGGAGGGCTGGCCAGGCTGTCGTCGCTGCCGGAAGAGCCGCGCAAAGAGGTGATCATTGCCCTTGCCGGTCCAGCGGTCAACTTCGTGTCCGCTTCGGCGCTGTGGTTGGTGGCCTGGGTTGCCGGCGTCTCTCTGAGCTGGCACGCCTTCTCGCTGAACGGCGATCACTTTCTCGTCGGCTTGTTCTGGGTGAACCTGCTGATGGCCACCTTCAACCTGGTGCCGGCCTTTCCTATGGACGGCGGCCGCGTTTTGCGGGGGCTGCTTGCGATGCGCCTCGACTATGGCCGGGCCACACACACCGCGGTGAACGTCGGGCAGACCATTGCCGTGGTGTTCAGCTTCGTAGGGCTGTTCTACAACTGGTGGCTGATCCTGATTGCGGTCTTCATCTTCATGAGCGCCGCCGGTGAGGAGCGACTGGTGCGTGCTCGCGGTAGTCTCCACGGCATCCCGGCCAGCCGTGTGATGTCGACTGAGTTCACCGTTCTCGACGCCAGCGAGACCCTTCGCCGGGCCGCCGAGCACTGCTACCTCGGCTGCCGCGGTGACTTCCCGGTGGTACGGGGCGGCCGGCTGGTCGGCGTCATCACCCGCAGGCAATTGCTTGCGGGTCTGCATGAGCATGGCATGGATGCCCCTGTCGCCGAGATCATGGAGCCGGAGGCTATCTGTGCGGCTCCGACGACGGAGTTGAGCGAGATCTACAGCCGGATGGCTGCCAGCGGCATCGAGGCAGTGCCGGTGGTCGAAGACGGCCGCATCGTCGGCATGCTCGCTCTTGAGGATGTGGGGCGCTACGTGCTGCAGGCTCTGGCGCCGCAGAAGCAGCCTGAACCGATGCGCAGAACGTCACCCTGACCGGGCGCGGGTGCTTTGTTCTTGGCGGCACCGCCGGAAAGGTGGTGCGCCACGCTGACTGTCCCGTGCCGACTGTCAAACTCCACGTGAGGCCTAATGAGCAATCTGAAGACAACGAGAAAAGCGGCTTCCCGGCGGGCACAGCGCACCGCGTCGCCACGCCTGGAAACCAGTCTCGACCGCATCTGCAGCGAGGAGCGCAGAGTCAATCCGGATGTCCTGCGCGCCGTCATCGAACTGGCGATCGAGATCGCCCGCGAGGGGCGGGAGGGACGCAAAGTGGGCACCATGTTCGTCGTCGGCGACGAAGCCAACGTCCTGGCGCTCTCTCGGCCTCTCATCCTCGACCCTCTGTACGGGCATGATCCGGAATCGAAACTCATCGACGATCCCAATGTGCGCGAGACGATCAAAGAGCTTTCCCAGCTCGACGGCGCTTTCATCATTTCCAACGACGGTGTTGTGGTCTCCGCCGCCCGCTACATCGACGCTCAAAGCCATGGTGTCCGGCTGCCTCTCGGACTGGGAAGCCGCCACATGGCTGCGGCTTCGATTACGCGCGACACCGACGCGGTTGCCGTGGTGGTCTCGGAAAGTTCCGTGGTGCGGGTTTTCGATGACGGCAAGCTCGTTGCCGAAATCATCCCGGAACTGTGGCTTTTTCATCGGGTCAGCTCGCACATCGCCGGCGGTACGGTTGAAGAAATCCAGGAAGAGAACATTGCGGTGATTTCCGAGGAAAAAGACGCGGCAGGCCGACTGTCGACGGAATGATTCCGAGCCGGGATCGACTGCTGGTCAGCGAAGGCAGTATCACATCATTACGGAACGCAGGAACGGAGGAATCGCGAATGACTCTGATGCGGGTTTTTGCCTGGCTGGTCGTAGCGCCGGGGTTGCTTGTTGCTTTCCTGCTGATCGCCTACCTTATGTGGCCGATGGCCCTGCTGATTGTCGCCGGTATGGTTTGGGCCTGGCTTCGCCGGCTGTCGGGCGGCCGAAGGTTGCAGGCGGCTTGATGCCGCCCGCCGGTCTCTACCCGTCCGTTTCGTCATTGCCACGCCGAGCGAATCGGCGCGATCGTCCCCTCCACAGTGAAAAGGCCCCGCCGGCCCTTGTCCGGCGAGGCCTTCCTCGGGTCAACTGCCGCTCGAACAGCGGTCACTTCATGTAAACGGTCAGGCCTGCACCCAGTCCCAGGAAGCCCTGGTTACCGAAATCGCTACCGAACTTCTCCTCGTCTTTCGAGAAAACGTAGTTGTACCTTCCTGCCGCGAACACTGCGAGCCTGTCCGTTACCCTGTACTCGAGGCCAGCCCCGGCGTTGAGACCGAAGCTCGTCTTCCGGAACTCCTGGCCATTCCGCAACGCTGGGTCACCCGTGACACCCTTCTGGGTAATGCGCCACGGATAGAGCCCGAAACCGCCCTGAAGGTACGGATTCAGCCGCCTGCTTCTGAGTGCAGGACCGAGGTGGTAGGTCGCGTTCAAGGTGATCTGAGGCATCACCCAGGCCGGGTTTTCACCGAACTCGGCGCGATGCTCCGGCTCGAACTTCATCCAGCCGAAATCGAAGGTGCCGTCGAGTCCGAAGGAACGGCTCAACCGATAACGGAGGGCCAGCCCGAAATCGGGACCGAGCTGGAGAACATCGGTGGTTTTCTCCGCCTGGGTCAGAGAGCCGTGGATCGCCGTATAGGCCTTGGTCCACAGCGAGACGCCAAAGGTATTATACTCCGGCATCATCTCCTGGCCCGTGGGAATTTCTTCCTGGGCACTGGTAGCGGCGACGAAGAACAGCAGACTGAAAAGGACTCCGCCTACGATCAAACTGCGTCGCATTCTACCTCACCTCCTTTGGGCAAAACGCTTCTCCGTCGCGGTTTTCGCTTCGCAGTGTTCACGCTTTTGCCCCATACCTCACGGGAGAGATACAAAGGCTGTGCCAGCAAGGGCCAGAGTGGCATCCATGTAATTTCAAGTAAATCAAAACGATAACATGCGCTGGGAAGGGGGGCCGCTATGAGAGAAAAGCGAAGTGGCTGGCAGAAGCTTGCAGCAGGTGCACAGCCAGCGGGTCCCGGTGGCGAGGCTATGCAGAAATTGCATGCCATCGCGCACGGGGCGATGAGCATGCAGCATTTGCATGGCGCGTCCCGGACTACTGCAGTCCGTATTCTTTCAGTTTTGCATGGATGGTCCTCACTCCGATACCCAGCATCCTGGCGGCGCGGGTCTTGTTGCCACTGGCTGCTTCCAGCGTCCGCAAGATGGCCTCTTTCTTGATTTCCTCCATCGAGACGCCGACGGGAATGATAATTCGGCCGCGGTCGCGGTGGTTGAGAATGGCCGGAGGGAGCTGGCTGGGTTCGATGACGGGCGTGCGGCTGAGAACGACACATCGTTCGATGCAGTTTTCAAGCTCGCGCACATTGCCGGGCCAGTCGTATCTCATCAGCAGTTCCATTGCTTTGGGCGAGATCGACATGGCTGGTCGATGGTTTTCGCGGGTGTACTTGTCGAGGAAATGTTCCACAAGCAGCGGGATGTCTTCGCGGCGCTCACGCAGTGCGGGTATTTCGATGGGTACGACGTTGAGTCGGTAATACAGATCCTGGCGAAACCGCTTTTCGGTCACCAGTGAGAAGAGGTCGCTGTTGGTTGCAGCGATGACGCGCACATCCACCTTGATGGTGACCGTGCCGCCGACGCGCTGGAACTCACCTTCCTGGAGCACGCGCAGCAAGCGAGCCTGCGTGTGCGGGGTCATGTCTCCAACCTCATCGAGGAAGATGGTGCCGCGGTTGGCTACCTCGAACAGTCCCTTTTTCTGGGTGACAGCGCCGGTGAACGCCCCGCGCTCGTGGCCGAACAGCTCGCTTTCGATAATGCTCTCGGCCAACGAGGCGCAACTGAACTTGATCAGCGGGCCGCCGCTGCGCCGGCTGTGGCGGTGGATGGCCTCGGCGATGAGCTCCTTGCCGGTACCGCTCTCCCCCATAATCAACACCGTGGCGTTGCTGGGTGCCACCTGATGCACGAGCTGAAGGATCTCGCGGATCTTCTGGCTGCGACCGATAATGGGCCGGCCGCCGAGTTCCTCCGCAAGGGTCGATGGCCGCCGCCAGCTGCGCTGCTCTTGCGCTCGACCAGCCAGAATGTGGCCGACGCGCTGCTGCAGTTGCTGTGGGTCGAGCGGCTTGACCAGGAAGGTTTCAGCACCCTGTTTGATCGCCTCGACCGCTTTGTCGATGCCGCCTATCTCTGCGAGCACGATAACGGGCGCTGCCTCGGAGGTGCGCCGCACCCGCTGGAGCAAGTCAAAGACATCCGCATTCGGGGAATCCAGGTCGGCAATGACGAGATCCACCGGCTCCGTTCTCAAGCATTGCGCCGCTTCGTGCGCGGTGTGAGCCACCAGAAGTTCGTGGCCGTTCCGGCGCAGGTACCGGTACAGCCACTCCGAGATCGACCGGTCCTCGCCGACCACAAGAACGTGCGATTTGGCCATTGCACCAGTGCCCTCGATCGGATAAGTCGATTCGGTCACTCGTTTCCCACGGGTGGGGAAAGAACCGTGTGAACGCTGACGCGAAACCGCGAGGTACGGCCGCACGGGCGTCGTACGAGTGGCGATACCGCCGGCAGCCGTACCGACTAAGATAATGACGACAAGGGGGCGCGGGTTCCGCTGTGGATGGCAGCGAACCCGCCGTGCACGACGTCGAATCCGGGCCTAGATGGGACGGGTGAAATCGCCCAGCTTGCTCTTCAGGGTAAGGTTTTCGGTGTAATCGATCGGGCAATCGATGACGGCGGGTACCGGATCCTGCAAAGCCTGGCGCAGCGTCGGCAGGAGTTCCGAGGCCTCGGTGATCCGGTATCCTTTGGCGCCGAAGCTTTCGGCGAAGCGCACGAAGTCGGGATTGTTGAAGCGCACAAACGCCGAGCGGCCAAACCGGCTGACCTGTTTCCACTCGATGAGCCCGTAGCGCTGGTCGTTGAAGATCAGAGCGACGAAGGTGACCCCCTCGCGTACGGCGGTTTCGATCTCCTGCGAGTTCATCAGGAATCCGGCATCTCCGGTGACGGCGACGACGCGCCGGCCCGGATAAACGAGCTTCGCCGCGATGGCCCCGGGGAGGGCAATTCCCATCGACGCGAATCCGTTGGAGATGATGGCCGTGTTTGGTTTGTAGCACGGATACATGCGGGCGATCCAGATCTTGTGGGCGCCGACATCACTGACGACGATGTCGTCGGGGCCCAGAGCCGTCCGCAGATCGTGCAGGACGCGTTGCGGTTTGAGCGGAAAACTGTTGTCGTTGCTGTGCCGCTGCAACTGGTCGAGCACCATGTTGCGAAAGTCTCTTGAATAGTCGCCCGACTTCGGCGAAACCCGTTCGGCGATGCGCCGCAAAGAGGTGGCGATATCGCCGACCACGCCCACTTCGATGATGTAGCTCTTGTCGACCTCAGCCGGTGACAGATCGATGTGCACGATCTTCTTGTCGCCGTTCGGATTCCAGTGGGCCGGATCCCATTCGACCAGATCGTAGCCGACGCAAACAACCACATCGGCACGATCGAACCCAAACGACTCGTAATCTCCAGATTGCAGTCCGCAGGCCAGCAGCGAGACCTGGCTCGTCCACGGGACGACGCCCTTTCCCATGAAGGTGTGGGCGACCGGGATTCGTAGAGTCTCGGCGAACTCGGTAAGAGCCTCAGCGGCATGCGCCCTCACCACGCCATTGCCCGCCAGGACGATGGCGTAACGTGCGGCGGCGATGATGTCGACTGCCCGTTCGACCTGGCGTGTGAGGGGCTCCGGTGCCGGCGGCTGCTGCCGTCGAAGGGGCGCTGCATCCACCTGCTCGATCATTTCGTCTTCGGGCAGATCCAGGTGTGTGGCACCCGGCTTCTCTGTCTGCGCCAGCTTGAACGCTTTGCGCACGGCTTCGGGGATGATGCTGGCTTTGCGGATCTGTGCGTTCCACTTGGTGATCGGCCGGAAGAAATTGACCAGGTCCAGCACCTGGTGCGATTCTTTGTGCATGCGGTCGAGGCCGGCCTGCCCGGTGACGGCGACCAGAGGAGCCCGATCGAGGTTGGCGTCGGCGACTCCGGTGGCCAGGTTGGTTGCCCCCGGGCCCAGGGTGGAGAGACAGACGCCCGCTTTGCCTGTGAGGCGGCCGTAGACATCGGCCATGAAGGCGGCGCCCTGCTCGTGGCGCACCGTGACGAAGCGGATTGGGCTGTCGATGAGGGCGTCGAGGACATCGAGATTCTCTTCGCCTGGAAGTCCGAAAATGAAGTCGACCTGCTCGTTTTCCAGACAGCGGACAAACAGTTCAGCAGCCTTCATATGGGTTCTCGTCCTGGTTTAGGACCTGTTGCATGGTCCATGGTCCTTGGTGGATCGGGTTCGAACCGGGCGTCGCTGCCGGCGGTTCGGCTGGCCGTGGAGCGAAGCGCGGCAGGTTCCCTCGACGCGTCAGGTGGTGCCCTCAGGGCGCTCGGATTTCGCTTCCTCCAGCCAGTCAATGGGAGAGAAAAGGATGCAGACCAGGTGCGTATGCTTCTTGAACACGAGCCCCGGGATCGACATGACCTCGCAGCCCGGATCGCCGCGAAATCCAGCCAGGAGAAGAGAGGCACCTGCGAAGGTCAACACCCCCACCTGGCCCTGCACGCCGCCCAGGATGAACACTAGAACCGCAGGAATCCAGGCCAGGACCGCGCCCAGCCAGCGGTTGAGACTCCCCAGATAATTTGAAACGACAATGTGGATCAGAGTATAGATGAATAGCAAGCCAACCGCTACCGCAAGAGCCGCCAGAAGCTGTTGCCAGCTTGCAGCACGATAGTATGGAACAACAACAACCGCAAGCCCGCCAGCGAGAAGCAGTCTCAAAACTCGACCAACTGGCCCAGTCCTCTGGGCATTTCCGTGCGACCTGACTGCCTCACCTGTTGTCATGCTAGCCTCCCGCTGCTTCCTCCGACCGCGCTTGACCAGCAATGGGCAAACAGCATCCGTCATCTAACACGATGCGCATCGTGGGCCTATCACGTTTCCAAATTCACCACCAGCACCTTGTAGTCCGTCATCTCGCGGATGGCGTACTTCACGCCCTCGCGCCCGAGACCGGAAGCCTTGACACCGCCGTAGGGCATGTGGTCGATGCGGTAGGTGGGCACATCGTTGATGATCAGGCCGCCGACGTCGAGCTGCTCGTACGCCCAGAAAACTCGTTCGAGGTCCCGCGTAAACACGCCCGCCTGCAGGCCGAACTCCGAGTCGTTGACGCGGTCGATGGCCTGCTTGAAGTCGTCATACGGCTCAACGGTGACAATGGGGGCAAAGACCTCCTGGCAACTCACCTTCATCTCGGGCCTGACCTTCACCAGAACCGTCGGTTGCATCACCGCGCCGCTGCGCTCGCCGCCTGCCAGGACTTCGGCGCCGCCCTGCACGGCCTCGCGCACCCAGCTTTCGGCCCTTTGGGCGGCCGCCTCGTCGATCATCGGACCGACGTCGGTGTTCTCATCGAGTGGATCGCCGACCCTCAGGGCCTGTACTTTGGGCAGCAGGAGATTCAGGAACGCGTCATAGACGCTGCGGTGCACATAGACCCTTTGAACAGAGATGCAACTCTGGCCGGCGTAGGAGAAGCCACCGGCGACCGTGCGCGTTGCCGCAAACTCCAGGTCCGCGTCGCTGTGGACGACGCAGCCCGCATTGCCTCCCAGTTCCAGGGCGACACGTTTCTTGCCGGCTTTCGCTTTGATGCCCCAGCCGGCCGACACGCTGCCCGTGAAGGTGATCATCCGGATACGCCCGTCGGTGATCAGCGATTGCGCTACTTCCACCGAACACGGGACGACGTTGACGCCGCCCTTGGGGTAGCCAGCTTCGGCGATGATCTCGGCCAGCTTGAGAGCTGTGACCGGCGTCTGGGGTGCCGGCTTGAGGATGAGGCTGTTGCCGCTGGCCATCGCCGGCGCCACTTTGTGGGCCACAAGGTTGAGTGGGAAGTTGAACGGCGTGATTCCGGTGATCGGCCCGAGGGGAAAGCGCTTCACCAGTGCGAAACGGCCGCGAGAATGCGCCGCCAGGTCGAGGGGCATGTACTCGCGTTCGATCCGCTTGGTTTCCTCGGCGCCATCGGTGAACGTGAAGATGGCGCGCTCCACTTCCTGGCGCGCCGCCTTGAGCGGCTTCCCGGCCTCGATGGCCATGGTCTGCGCCAGTTCTTCTTGACGCAGCGAAATGCCTTGGGCGATCTTGAGGAGAATCTCGGCGCGCTCGTAGGTGGCGAGTCGCCGGGTCTGGTCGAACGCTCTGGCGGCAGCCGCGATGGCCTGGTCTACGTCCGCGGGAGCAGCCCAGTGGACCTCAGCGAAGGTCTCTCCGGTGTAGCGATTCAGTACGGCCACTTTTTCAGCCGACGCCCGCCACTCTCCGTCGATCCAAAACTTGTAAGTTGATGACATCCTTTCACCTCCTGAGGTTTGATGGTCTCAGGTACCAGATATCGACCCTCTGGCCGA
>CAZGRP010000034.1:0-42440 GCA_964527995.1 uncultured Cytophagia bacterium
TCTTTCAAAAGTCAGCACGTACAGCATCCAGAAACGCGCCAGCAAGGTGTCGGGCGCCGAATTCGCCCAGGTGCACGAACACGGCAGTTCCTTCGAGCGTTTTTTCGATTCCTTGCCGCGGATTCTGAAGGCAAAGGATCTGCACGAGTTCGTCGACCTGACCGTTGCCGCCCACCGCAAGGGAAAACCTGTCCTCTTGATGATGGGAGCGCACGTCATCAAGGTGGGTCTGTCTCCGGTCGTCATCGACCTCATGGAACGGCGGGTGATCACCTGCGTGGCTATGAATGGCGCCGGCGTGATCCACGACACCGAAATCGCCTATTTTGGTCAGACCTCGGAGGACGTGGCCACCGGGCTCCGGGACGGCAGTTTTGGCATGGCGCGCGAGACCGGCGAGCTGGTCAACTCAACCATCCATGCAGCGCGAGGCAGCGGCTTGGGCTTCGGTGAGGCGATGGGCAAGCGAATCGTCGACGATGCGCCCGTCAATCTGGAGTGGAGCATCCTCGGGCAAGCCTACAAACTGAATGTACCGGTCACGGTCCATGTGGCCATCGGCACCGACATCATCCACCAGCATCCCAACGCCGACGGCGCCGCCATCGGCGAGCTTAGCTTCACAGACTTCCGCATTCTGGCGCAGCAGGTCGCCGGCCTCGGAAACGGCGGCGTCGTGCTCAATGTGGGATCGAACGTCCTGCTTCCCGAGGTCTTTCTGAAGGCGTTGACGGTGGCCCGGAATGTCCATGGTGACATCCGTGACTTCACCACCGCTAACTTCGACATGATCCAGCACTACCGTCCCGGAGTCAACGTCGTCGAGCGCCCCGTCCTCGCCGGCGGCAAGGGATATCGATTCACGGGACATCACGAAATCATGCTGCCTTTGCTGGCGGCAGCCATCGTCGAGCGACTCGGGCCTCGGATGAACGCTGATCTTCTCCAGAAGTAGCCACGAATGGACGCTAATCTTTTGCCGAACCGGCGTTCCGTGCTTTTTGAGAGAACAACTCCAACGATCCATCGATCCACACTCCTGCAACTTGAATCTATCTGAATCCACGACCGCGGCCGAAGGAGGACTCCGTGATCGAACCGAAGAAAATGGCAGAGGCAGTCGAAGCTGGCCTGGTAGCGTTCACCCAGAGACTGATCCAAACGCCCAGCCTGCCGGGGGAAGAGCGCCAGGTGGCAGAGCTTGTCAAGAACGAGATGGAGCACCTGGGCTACGACGAGGTGCGCATCGACGGGGCGGGCAACGTCATCGGCCTTGTGGGCGGCAACGATCCAGAAGCCGCGAAGATCATGCTCGTCACCCACCTCGACCATGTCGATGCCGGCGATCCGGACCTCTGGCCTCACCCTCCTTACTCCGGCGCTCTCGAAGAGGGCAAGATTTTTGGCCGCGGCGCAGTGGACATCAAAGGGCCCCTCGCCTGCCACGTCTATACGGGTGGCGCCCTGCTGCAGGCGGGAAAGCGTCCTGCAGGCGATCTTTACGTGGTCAGCGTGGTCATGGAGGAAGTCGGCGGCACCGGCATGCGATATCTCCTGCAGCACGAGAAGCCGCCAGTTGACTGCTGCATCGTCGGCGAGCCCTCGGCCAACCGCATCATGCTTGGCCACCGCGGGCGCATGGCCTTCCATGTCACCTTCCATGGCAGAGCCGGCCACGCCAGCGCCCCTGAACGAGCCCAGAACCCTCACTATGCCGCAGCGCGGTTTCTCCTGGACCTGCAGAAAGCGGTCTCGGAACTACCCAGCCACGAGGTCCTCGGACCCTCGAGCATCGCTCCGACCCTCTACCAGATCGACACCACCAGCCCCAATGTCATTCCCAGCCTGGTGCGGCTTACCCTCGACTGGCGGACGACCACGGAAACGGAAGCGTTCGCAAGGGACTTTCTGGGCCGACTTCTGACCCACCTCGATCTCCTCTGTGAGGCCAACATCAACACCGTCACACATCGCACGTATACAGGATACGAAGAGCGCGCCTGGAAGGACGTCTACGAGAGCTTCGTCACTCCCGGCGACCATCCGTTTGCTCAGCGGCTCGGCTCGGCGTATCGCGCCGCCACGGCAAGCGACCCGCAGTTCGGCATCTGGCGCTTCGCCACAGACGGCCGCCTCACCCATCGCGCTGGCATCGTCACCCTTGGATTCGGGCCCGGGGAGGATTCCCTGGCACACACCTCGAACGAGCACATCGTGGTCAAAGAGATGATGGAGGCGGTGAAGGTGATGGTGGCCTTTGTGGCTTGAAGAGGGGCGTGCCCACTGCAGCACGGCAGTAGCGGGCCGAAACGCCTTTATGGGTCGCGAGGCAAGCTGCAGCGACTACCCCAACAACCCATCGAGAACCTCCCTCGCTTTTCGGTGCGGGAACGGAACCCTGCTGCTCCGCCACACCTCCCGTCCCTCTTTGTCGAAGATGAGGTAGGTCGAATTCAGCTTCACTCCCCAACGGGCCATCAGCTCCTTGGCCGCGGCTGTGCTGACGTCCAGCCGGGCGAAATCAATCCGAGAACTGTAGTCCTTTTCCATCCCATGCACGATGGGGTTGCTCTCGATGCAGCCCACTCAGAGGTTGGAGTAGAAGTTGACGAAGGTAGGGCGGCCGCGACCGATCAGGTTCAACACTTCCGCCGCCGAGCCCAGGCGTTGTTTGCCCGGTCGCAGCCATCGCTGAAGCCCCCACAACACACCCGCCACAAGGATGAGCGCGGCGACGCCGAGCGGACTCGGTGACGACTTCAGTACCAAGTAGGCGACGCCGGAAACGATTCCGACGGAAGTAAGCAGGTAGGAGTAACGTCGGACCGGACGGTAAAGATCGAGGAGTTTCATGCCGTTTTCTTCAGCTCCTTGCAGAGATCGATCAGTCAGCCAGCCCCAAAAGCGATGTCGGTGCGGCACGCAGCCCGGCATGCCAGCGCCGAAAAGTTCTGTCAGCAAACGATGCCCCGTGCCACAAGAAGGGGGATCACGACGTAGAGCAGACCATCCCGAATGAGATAAAACAGCACGATGACAAGAAGGATCTTGAGGCCTTTTCGGCGAATGAACTCCTTCACTCCTTGCTCGCGCAGCAGGCGCGTCCACTCCTGAACAAAGCCCGGCTTCCATATCTTCCTTAGAAAAGAGGACACACTACCTCCGCTGCCAAGTCAGTTCCGAAGTATCCAGCCACTGGCTCCGCGCCTGCCTCACGTGCCGGCACGAATGCGGGAAAGCGCGGGCGTTGCGCTGATACTGCACGCCGCTCACAGGGACGGACGTTTTCCAATCCGGCTGATCCGACCCTGCCGGGGCAGTGCCGGGCGCGAATGGCTTAACGAAGGCCGGTGAGGGTCGGCGGCTCTGGCTTACCTACCGTAAACGATGGCTTTTGGGGTTCCGGCGTCTCCGGCACGACCTCTCCCGGTTCCTGCTTGTGGTCTTCACCCGACACCACGTCAGGTTCTGGCGACTCTGACGACTCAGCCCCGGAAGCTGTGTCTTCGCTTCCGGAAGCGCTTTCGCCTTCCTGGTATTCCGGATCGCCGAACCTCTTGAAGAACTCGCGGTGCTCTTCCTCAAAATGATGCAACAGCCGCACCCCTGCCTGCGTGTCGATCTCCTCTCCCTCAGCCACTTTGCGGATAAAGGTGCTGTGGTCTTGCAGCACTTTGATCTCCCAGTCGAGGTAACCTGCCGCTCGCTCGCGCAGCTGGGTTGCCTCCTCGAGATTCCGCTTTTCCTCGTGAACAATGTGCTGCAGCAGCAGCTCCCTGGCCTCACCACGGACCGCATCGGAAAAGGCGTGGCGCAGATGCTCGATGTGCTCGTGGCTGTTGTGGAGGATGCGCACAAATTCTTGCTCGATGTCGCGCCTGGTCGCCTCATCCAGCTCGACAGGTGTGTCCATTGCGATCTCCCTTTGCTGGTCTGTCCTGTAGTGGATTGGATGCAATCCGAATATAGCAACTTTGCCCCGCAAAGACAAATGGCGCGCGTGAATTCGATTCGACTGTGAACAAAGTGTGGATAACTCCCCCGCAGACCTTCGCGGCCAGGAAAATTGTGTCAACACTGAAACAACTCGCCCGGCAATCGTCCTAGCCGAGACCGGAGTCGGGATCGGAGAAATTCGCGAATAGCCCTCACGAACCTCCGTGCAGTCACGTATCCATAGTATTATCATTATGTTACATTCATGTCCATCTGCCGCCCGAGCCATCCACTGACGCTGGATGGGGGCAGTGCGGGCACAGCACAGGGAAAAACGCCACAGGGGCGCAAGAGATTTCTTGCGATGTGGAGGAATTTCTCACTCTGGTTATCCACGCAACAATGTGGATAACTTCTTACCGCCGAACCAACAGACTCCTATCGGAGGCAGATCGGCAGCCAATCTCGAGCTCCGGAAACGACGCTAACCCAAGGGAAATGGTAAGGTTGAGAAATATTGATTGACATTCAGCGAAAAAATCCTTAAATAAGCTCGTCTCGACGAGGCTCTGGGAGAAGGAAAAGCTGAATGTACGCCGTCCCATCGTCCGACTGGCTGTTGGTCACCGTCTTTTTCGCAGGATTGATTGCCCTCGTCGCCACGGCGGAGTGGTTGACCCGACGACGAGGCTGGCCTGCCGAATCGGCGCGCAAGTCGGTCCATCTCCTTACCGGCCTTCTTGTTCTGCCTACGCCCTATCTGTTCCATTCGCCTGTACCTCTTTGGCTCCTGGCTGCGCTCTTTGTAGCCATCAACGTTCTGACACTTTCCGGGCGCCATCTTTCCACTCTCGCAGCGGGCCGCGAAAGGAGTCTGGGCACAGTCTTTTTCCCAACGGTCTATGCTGTTCTGTTGTGGATTTTCTGGAACGAGAAGCCGGCCCTCGTCGTTGCCATGGCGGCGCTGGGGGTGGCAGACATGATTGCCGCTGCTGTTGGCCGCAGCGTTGCCAAACCCCATCGCATCCAGATCTCTCCCGAGGCCAAAAGCGTGGAGGGGTCGGCGGCTATGTTTTCGGCCACAGCAGTGCTGACCTTTTTCGGACTCCTACTGCTGCCGGATTCGCCTTCTCTGCCGTTTGCGGTTTTGCTCTGGGCCGCTTTGTCAATCGGTCTGTGCGCTACGGCCGCAGAGGTCGTCTCATACCGCGGTTCGGACAACCTCACAGTCCCCCTGGTGGCGGCCTTTGTTGCCAGCCTCTTCCTGCGGTACCCGGCGGTAGACATCGGCGCTTTTTCTCTCGGGTTGGCTCTGGCGTTCGGTCTGGCTGTCGTTTCACCTCCTCTCGGCTTTCTCGATGCCGGCGGCGCCGTCGCCATGTTCCTGATGGGAACGTTGATCTTCGGGCTCGGTGGCTGGAGTTTCGCTGTGCCGATCGCAGCATTTTTCGTCGCCTCGAGCCTTCTCTCTCATTTAGGGAAAAAGGGGAAACAGCCTCTGCGAGAGGTGTTTGAAAAAAGCGGCCGGCGCGATCTCAGCCAGGTCGTCGCAAATGGGGCAGTGCCAACGATCTTCACTCTGGCCTGGTACATCGACCCGCAGCCGCTGTGGTATCTGTTGTTTCTGGCCTCAGTCGCCGCCATCACCGCGGATACCTGGGCTACAGAGATCGGCGTGCTTTCACCGCAACAGCCGCGGTCGATCGTGAGCGGAAAGCGTGTGGCGCGCGGCACTTCGGGTGGCGTCACCCTGCTCGGCCTTGCGGGTGCAGCCGCTGGGGCAGGCGGCATCGCAGCGATCGGTAGCATTGTGCCGGCGGGCGGCTCCATCACGGGCCGCGTCGCTGTCGGCATCGGCATCAGCGGGTTTGTGGCTCACCTGGTCGATAGTGTGCTGGGTGCCACCCTGCAAGCCCAGTACCTGTGCTCCCACTGCGGCAAAGTGAGTGAAAAGCAGCTTCACTGCGGCAGGTCGGGACGTCTGGTTGGCGGCATCGCCGGCGTGACCAATGATCTTGTGAATGCCGCCTGTGCCATGAGTGGTGCGTTCGCTCTGCTCCTCAGCCGGCCGCTGCTCCGCTGGAGTGCATTCAGCAGGTAAGCGCCGCCGTAAGGCCTCCTTTCCGCAGGGTTGTGTTGAGGCAATCTACTGGAGATTGTGGAAGTGCGAGCCGTGAGAACAATGACATCACATCACCGTCCGAGGCTGCGTGGCTGGGCCTTTGTCGTGATCCTCGCCGGGCTGGCGGTCTATTTTTCGGTCGGCCGCTATGGTGTGCTCCATTACCTGGAGCTGCGCCGGGAACGCCAACAGTTGCAGGCAGAGATTGCAAGACTGCAGCGAGAGAAGGCGGAACTGAATGCGAAAGCAGACCGTCTCTCCAGCGATCTGAAAGAAATTGAACGGGTGGCACGGGAAAAGTACCACATGGGCAAAGCCGATGAAACCATCTTTGTCGTACCGGAGAAGTGATGAGTAAGGATGCTCCTGAAATCCACCCCCCTCACAAGGGGAGGCGAAGTTTCTTCCATCGCATGCGGGGGTATTTCTTCACGGGGCTCATCGTCCTCGTGCCGGTCGCCCTGACGGGCTACATCATCTGGCAGCTCTTCTGGGCCATCGATGGCATCCTCCGCGGTGTGGCAAACCGGTTTCTGATTCAGAACCTGGGCTTCGGGATCGGCGAACGCCAGCTGCCGGGCGTCGGGTTCGTCACCCTGATCCTGCTCATCCTCCTCACTGGTGTCGTGGCGAGAAACTATTTCGGTCGCCGGCTCCTGCTGATGGGCGAAAAGGTCCTGGCCCGAATTCCTTTCATCAACAAGATCTACAGTGCGATCCAGCAAATCATTCAGGCGATCTTCTCCAGCAAAAGGGAAGTCTTCAAGCACGCTGTGCTGATCGAGTACCCACGCCGCGGCATCTATTCCATCGCCTTCTACACGCAGGATACCAAGGGCGAAGTGCAGAACGTGCTGGCAGACGACGTCGTTAGCGTCTTCCTGCCGACCACCCCGAACCCGACCTCCGGGTTTCTACTCTTTGTGCCCAAGAAAGAAGTGATCCCTTTGAAGATGTCCATCGAGGATGCACTGAAGCTGGTCATCTCCGGAGGTGCCATCGTGGCCGGATCGGCAGACGAGCGCCCCGAGTCCACAACGGTTCCTCGCTCCGAGACACCAAGCATGTCGCGCTAACCGCGCCGTCTCGGTGCCGCGCCAGCCAGCATACCTGGACCGAGGAGTGGGTTGATTCACCATGAGCGCTAAGTCGTTCAGGGGAGTCATTCTGGTGGTGATTTCCTTCTGTATGTCCCCTGCGGCTACGGCCCAGAATCCAGGCAGCTCTCCTGGAACGCGAAATGTTTCCCTTGGTTTCTCGCAGGATCTCAATATCTACCAGTGGCTCATGACGGTGAAATATCCGCTGTTGCTTGGAAACGGGCTCCGTGTTTCATTCGGCGAAGAGTTCATCAGTTCGCTCCAGCGCATGGCCGTGGGCGACAAATGGAAGGACGATCAGCGCTTCTCGGTCAACCTTCGATATCCGTTACGACCGCAAATAACCGTGCAGGCAAATCTTTTCTCGACTCTCTACCGGGACCAGTTCTCCAGCCTGGACAACGACAGGACCCTGACGGGCGGGACTGTCGGAGCTGCCTTCTCTCCCGGCAACAAGGTCGAGATCTCGTCTGCTGTGGGCAGCAAATGGGAGCATCGGCTTGGACGTACCGACCAGGGGCTGGCTCTCAGTCTCGATGTTCGTGGCGACGATCTGGACCTGGAGGGATATCAGAATCGATTTCAGCTCAACGCCGCTGTCGACCGCTACCAGGAGCGCCGCAACGAAGACCTGCACCTGGGCTACCAGGTAAGCCGTCAGTTCTACGCCAACACCGCCGACACCCTGCGCCTGACGGTCCGACGATTTCGGCGCGACTCCTACGTGGCCGACCCTCTCGGCATCTACGTCGAGAGCCTGCAGCGCACAGAGAAACGGCTTCAGAACACGCTGCGCTACCCGCTATCGTCGGCTGGCCTGTTCCGATGGACCACTTCCCTGTCTCTCGGCGATGTGCAGATCAAGAGGCTCGTAGACCGCAAGACCGCCAACCAGCGCGGGCACAGCACATTCGAAACCGAAAACAGCGGCCAACTGTCGTTCCGAGGCCGGCGAGGGTTCGCCACCTTCTCGGTCCGCTTCCAGTCTCTGAGCAAGAGATACAACATCCCCGACTCGGTGCGCACCTCGCCCTTTTCGCGTCGCTTCGCTTCAGTGGCCTACGACATCGACGGCGCCACTTTCTCACTGTCGCAGCGGCTGGGCTTCCGCATCGGGGCTCGCGATTCGGTCGGTCTTTTGATGTCGGCAACGCGTTTTCGTCACGATAACTCGGACAGCACCACTCGCGATACCCACGACGAAGTACGCTATCGCGCCCAGCTTGCGCTGCAACACCGCTTCGGGCCGACGCTGCGACTGCACTGGCTGGCCAGCACCTATCTCGATCACTTCGTCTATCTCGACCGCAGGTTCAGCGGCAGCAACAACTGGACGCGCATTTTCCGCATGGCGCCCTCGGTTCACTACGAACCAGGTCGGTCGTTCTCCTGGAAACAAGGGTTCGAAGTTCGAGCACAATACGTAACTTTCGACTTCGATCAGCTTTTCGCCACCCGCAACAGCTACGTCATCCGCGAGTTCATCGTGACCGATTCGGTGGGGGTGTGGCTCAGCCAGCGCACACGCGGGAGCCTGGAGTATCATTATGAAGTGGAAGAATTAGGAGGGCTGATCTGGGACCGATGGCTGGAGCAGCCAAGATCTGCCTGGCAGAACCACTCACTGCGGCTCAGCATCGCCTACAGACCTGCGGCCGGCATCCTCATCGTTCCCGGCCTGACGTTTTTCCGCCAGCAGCGGTGGCGCTACTTCACCCAGCCCGGCGGCGGGCTGGCTAAACGGTCGCAGGCCGTGCACCGGAACATCGGACCCACGCTTCGATTTGTCTATCATCCACGTCCCGCGGTGGAGTTGGTGCTCGAAGGCAATTCACAGCGTGTCGACTCTTTTGAGGGAAGTCGCTTCTACGTCAGCCAGTATACCCTGTCGCTTCGTTGGCAAAGGTAGCGCCCGGAGTCCGGGCGCGGGTGGTTGGAGGATTGGAAGAGCGTTCGTGAAGCCCAGGATCTTCAAAATTACCCTGGAAAGTAGCCTGGCGCGGCTGGGCGATGTGGAAGCCTTGGCTGAGAAAGCGGCCGATATCGTCCACTTTACCGAGGAGGAACGAGACAGCCTGGCAATCGCCGTGACCGAAGCCGTGAGCAATGCAATCGTCCATGGCAACAGGGAAGACAAGAAAAAGAGGGTGCAAGTGACGTTCGAGGTCGACAAAGACCGCGTGCGCGTATCGGTACGCGATCAGGGGGCTGGCTTCGACCCCGCACAGGTGAGCAATCCTCTGGATCCGGAGAACCTGCTAAAGGAGAGCGGCCGCGGCATCTTCATCCTGTCAGCTCTGATGGACGAGGTGAACTTCGATTTCTCAGGGGCCGGCACCCTTCTGACCATGACGAAACGCAGGAAGAAGAAGTAGCGATGCCGCGTCGCAGCCGGCCAACGGCTGCAGTGTCGGTCGGCGAGAGCCATTTGGAAAGGAGAAACGTTGCTACCCCATCTCAGGCGGTACCATCGAGCCAAATCCATCCCCGAGGCCCTGGCTCTGCTGCACAAAGATTCTGGCACCATTGTCCTGCTTGCCGGCGGCACCCACCTGATGCGGTCGCGCGACCCCAACGTCCGCGAAGTCGTCGACATCAGAGACCTTGGGCTGGACTACGTCAGCCAGTCGCAAGGGGTGGTCCGTATCGGTGCGGCGACGACCCTTCAACGCTTGGTCGAAGACCCGCGAGTGCGCAACATCGCCAACAGCGTTCTGGCGGAAGCTGCACAGCACAGTCATCGTTCAAGGCTCATCCGAAATCGGGCGACCGTCGGCGGCGACCTGGTGAGCAGCGGCCCCCTATCGGTGCTCTACACCGCGCTGCTGGCCTTGCAGGCCCAGATCCGCGTTGCCGGCGGCGAGGAGTTCGCCCTCGCCATGAACATTTTCCTCAGCAAGAAGGGACTGGGAGGAGGCATTCTGACGGAGATCCTGATTCCGGCCCTTGAGCCCCGCACCTTCGCAGCCCTGATGCCCCTCGTTGTGCCCGGCATACCAGTGCCTGTTGTGTGCGTCGCCTGCCGGGTGACCTTCGAGCACGGCCATGTCACCGATCCCAAGATCGCTGTCAGTGGCTTGAGCCCCGTGCCACAGCGGATGCAGGCGGTCGAATGGGGTCTCGAAGGCGAACAGCTTACGGAAAAAACCATTCTTGTGGCTGGGGACCGAGTGGCGCGGTCGATCGAGCCCATCAGCGACGACTACGCCAGCGCAGATTTTCGCCGGGAGGTCAGCTCCTTCCTGGTGCGTAAAGCGCTGGAACGTTGTCTGGATCTGGCGGAGTCGTCAACGACCTGAGCGAGCTTACACACGCGAAGAGAGGTGAAGGATTGAAAGTCCGCTTCAGTTTGAACGGCAGGCAGCAGGTCTTCGATGTGGATGCGAACCAGACCCTGATGCAATTCCTGCAAGCCAGAGGGTTCGAGTCGGTGCGGCATGGCTGCGACAACGGGGAGTGCGGCTGCTGCGCGGTACTGGTCGATGGCGTGCCTGTAAACTCCTGCCTGATGCTTGTGGCACAGGTGGACGGCCGTCGCGTGGAAACGGTGGAAGGCATCGAAAAGCTGAGAATCCTCCAACCCGTCCGCCAGGCTCTGGTCGACTGCGGGGCAAGCCAGTGTGGCTTCTGCGTGCCGGGAATGCTGATTTCACTCAAGCCGCTGCTGGAGCAAGAAGCGAACCCGAACCCGGAACAGATCCTCGACGCTCTGTCGGGCAACTTGTGTCGCTGCACGCAGTATGTGCATCCCGTGGAGGCCATTGTTCAGGCACTCACGGACGAATCGCCATCCCGCTGACTCCGCAGCGAAGGTCCCGAGAGATGTGAAAGGAAACCTGCCTCCCCTATTTCCCACTGCGGCTGTGAGCATAAAAGTCTGACACCTCAATCCTCCTGCCGACCCGCAGCGTAAGAACCCAGCACTTTCAGAAACGTAGTGATCTCGCGCAGGTGGCCGATGGCGTTGCGGCACGACTCCTCCTGCATCGACCCCTCAAAATCGAGATAAAAGAGGTAGCGCCACGGACTGCCATGCAGCGGGCGCGACTCGATCTTCAGCAAGTTGATGTCGCGTAGGGCGAAAACGCTCAGCGCCTTGAACAGCACGCCCGGCAGGTCCTTGGTGGAAAAGACGACCGACGTCTTGCCGCCGCGCTCCGGCGCCACGGCCTCGCGGGTGAGGATCAGGAAGCGCGTGAAGTTCTGATGATTGCTCTCGATCCCCTGCTTCAGAATCTCCAAACCGTAGTCCTCGGCGGCCTGGCGGCTGGCGATCGCCGCAGCGTCACGTAGTTTCTTCTCTGCAATCAGCTTGGCCGAGCCTGCGGTATCGTACGTGGGGACGATCTCCACGCCCGACCACGCTTCGAGGAACTCGCGACACTGTTCGAGTGCCTGCGGATGCGAATAGACCCTGCGGACTTGTTCGAAGCGCACCCCTGGCAGAGCCATGAGATTGTGGACGATGCGAAGAATTACCTCACCGCTGATTTTGAGGTCGAACTTCAACAACAGATCGTAGTTCTGATGCACGCTGCCGGCAAGGGAATTCTCGATGGGCACGATGCCGGCGTCGCACTTCCCCGAGGCGACTTGCCGGAAGACGTCGGCAAAGGACGGCTGCGGCATGGGCGAAATCCGCGGCCCGAAGAACTTCCGGGCGGCGCGTTCACTGAAGGCGCCCTGCTCCCCCTGAAAGGCGATGATCTTCGCGACCGTCTGTTTCTCATGATCGTCGTGCATAGAACTCGGCCCTCCTTCGCCGCAGGAATCTGTCACAGCTTTTTCTGGCCGGGTCAACCCCGAGGCATGATCATCCCGCAGCCACGACCCTCCAATATGGAGCCGTCGTCGCTGCTGCCCGGATGCTTCAAGGCCAAGGTAGGAAAGGCACAGCGGCATTGTCAAGCCAATTCTTGGCGCAGCGTCACCGGTGCCGCGCACGAATCAACAACGAGTCGCACGCGGCGCTCATGTTTCCGCTTACGTGGTACGCCGAGCCTGCGGTCGAATGTCGCCGGTGCCAGCCGGCTCTATGTGGTCGCTGTGCCGGTGGCAGGAAAAAGATGTTGACAAATTCTCATGAAATGATTATGTTATGTGCGCTTTTGGCAGAAGGTAGGCTGCGGCTTGATCTCAAAACAGGGAGACTCCACCGATGAGTCTAGACGCTCTGGGGATGATCGAAACGCGCGGTTTGGTCGGCGCCATCGAGGCCGCCGATGCGATGGTCAAAGCCGCCAAAGTCGTCTTGATCGGCAAAGAGAAGATAGGCGGCGGCTATGTCACAGTGATGGTGCGCGGAGATGTTGGCGCCGTGAAGGCGGCCACCGACGCAGGTGCGGCGGCGGCCGAAAAGGTCGGCGAGTTGGTATCTGTCCACGTCATCCCGCGCCCGCACTCAGACGTTGAGATGATCCTCCCCAGGCGCGAAGACCTGGAGAAAGCTCAGCCGTGAACCTTCGGCGGACGGAGCAAGGGCCGTTGCGCTCGTCCGCATCATGATTTTTGTCGACAGCGTCTTGTCGCACCCGAAACTCTCCACCGATCGTGGTGGGAGCGGTCCCCAATCTGGCATGCGCGTATGACCGGCAAAGCGCTGGGTTTGGTCGAAACAAGAGGATTGGTTGGTGCGCTGGAAGCAGCCGACGCGATGTTGAAAGCGGCCGAGGTAACCCTAATCGGTCGCGAGCCCGCCCTGGCGGGTTTGATCACCGTGAAGGTCATCGGTGAGGTTGCTGCAGTCAAGGCCGCGGTTGACGCTGGGGCTGCGGCCGCCAGTCGCGTCGGAGAGCTACTTGCCACCCACGTCATTCCTCGACCGGACATACAGACCGAAAGTGTCGTTCAGGAGTCACCTGCGGCGACTCCTTCGGTTCGTCCTCCGGCGACCCACCCACCTTCTCTTGCCCAACTCGAGCGCATGCCGGTGCGTGAACTCAGGCGCCTGGCCCGCGCAACCCCCGGTTTCCCACTGCACGGTAGAGAGATTTCGAAGGCGAATCGAGAGGACCTCTTGACCCACTTTCGCAACCTGGGTCAATAGGCGGCCAAAATTGAAGTGCGTTCTTTGACAACCATGCGACTCTTCCTTCCCGCCTACGCGAAGATCAACCTCGGTCTGAAGGTGCTGGGCAAGCGACCGGACGGCTACCACGAGATCGAAACGGTACTCCAGCAGGTAGATCTTCACGACGATCTCATCCTGACCGAAGAACCTGGCGGCGGGATAGAGCTGCTGTGCGTGGACCCGCAGGTGCCGAACGGGGAGGCGAATTTGTGCTGGCGGGCGGCCGATCTTCTGCGGCAAGCGAGCGGCACGACACGAGGGGTCCGGCTGGAGTTGACCAAACGCATTCCCGTGGGTGCCGGTCTGGGTGGTGGCAGCAGCGATGCCGCCGTCACCCTGCTGGGACTGAATCGCCTCTGGAACTTGGGGCTGCCGGCGGCTCGGCTCGAAGCTCTGGCCGCGGCGCTGGGCTCCGATGTGCCGTTCTTTGTGCGCGGTGGGGCTGCCCTGGCCACGGGAAGAGGTGAGAAACTGACGCCGATCGATCTGCCGGACTCTTACTGGATATTGATCGTGTTTCCAGAAGTGCAGATCTCCACGGCAGAGGTGTACAAAAATTTAAGTTTACGCTTGACAAATGACGGAAAAAGTTTTAGTTTTGAGTCGCTTCGTATCAAAGACGAGGATTTTCGCAATTTTTGTGGGCGACTGCGGAACGACCTGGAGGAAGTCGTTCTCGCACGTTACCCCTCCCTCGCTGACATAAGGAAGAAGCTGGCTGAGGAGGGCGCCTTCTTCACCAGTATGTCGGGAAGCGGGTCGGCGTTCTTCGGGTTGTTCGAGAGCGAAGCTCAGGTGCAACACGCAGCGAGGAATGTCAGCGGTGACTACCCCACCTTCATCACCCGACCCATCGAGTGGGGCTTCCACAACGTGGTAATGGAGTGGGGGGAACAGCTTTGAGCTCGGCTTTGGGAGACTGCCCTCCCGGGCTGAGTGATCAAACATCCTACCACACAGTCCTAAGGAGGGAGGAATGGAGATCACCGAAATCACCATCACCCTGCGGGATGAGGACAAGCTGAAAGCCTTCGTGAACGTGACCTTTGACAACTGCTTCGTGGTCCGGGGCATGAAGGTGATCAAGGGTGCCAGCGGCTACTTCGTCAGCATGCCGAGCCGCAAGATGGAGGACGGCACCTATCGGGACATCGCCCATCCCATCAACAACGAATTTCGGCAATATCTCGAGCGCGCCATCATGCGCGAATACCGCAAGTCGCTCGAGGAGCAGGGATTGCCGGTGGAGGAGGAAGTCACCCAGTTTTGAATTCGCCTTCACCACAGCCAGGGGGAGCAGGTCAACGATAGAGGGAGGCTTCGCGCATCATCAATGCCACTCAGGCGACGAAACACGCGCGGCACCGCAGTGGCGAGGTGGGATCTCTTTGGGGCGTGGCCAAGCGGCAAGGCACTGGGTTTTGGTCCCAGGATCGGAGGTTCGAGTCCTCCCGCCCCAGCCACGTCTTGGCGGCCGTGGATGGACGGGATCTGCCAGACGATTCTTGGGGAATGTGACGTGGATGCAGTGGAACGAACCAATCGCGTTTCGGTATGAAGATCTTTTCTGGCACAGCGCATCCGGAGATTGCCCGTCGCATCGCTGCCTACCTGGGCATGCAGGTCGGTGCAGCCGAAATCCGTCAGTTCAGCGATGGCGAAATCTGGGTAAAGTACAATGAGAATATCCGCGGTGCGGATCTGTTCATCGTGCAGCCGACCTTCGCACCGCCACGCAACCTGCTCGAGCTCCTGATGATGATCGACGCGGCCCGCCGGGCCTCGGCACGCAGAATCACTGCAGTGATCCCCTATTTCGGCTATGCCCGGCAAGACCGCAAGGATCAGCCGCGGGTGTCGATCACAGCCAAGCTCGTCGCCAATCTAATTGTCACCGCCGGTGCGGACCGCGTGCTGACGATGGACCTGCATGCGCCGCAGATTCAGGGATTTTTTGACATCCCCGTGGACCATCTCTATTCGTCCACGATTTTTTCCGAGTATTTTCGCGAATTGAACATCCCCAAACTGACGGTGGTGTCGCCCGACACCGGCGGCATCCCGATGGCGCGGGCTTATGCCAAACGCCTCAAAGCGCCGCTGGCCCTCATCGACAAGCGCCGGCCCGAGCCCGATGTCGCCGAGGTCATGCACATCATCGGTAAGGTCGAAGGCCGCAACATCCTGATTATCGACGACATCGTCGATACCGCCGGCACTTTGGTGACGGCTGCGAAAGCACTGCGCGAAAAGGGAGCGGAAAAGGTGTACGCAGCGTGCACGCACCCGATCCTCTCCGGCCGGGCGATCGAGCGCCTGAAAGGCTCCGACATCGAGACCCTTTTCGTGACCGATTCGGTGCCGCTGTCGCCCGAGAGGAAATTCGACCGCATCGAAGTTCTGAGTGCGGCCGAGCTTTTTGGGGAGGCCATTCGCCGAATCCATGAAGAACGATCGATCAGTGTTCTTTTTGACTGACAGCAATCCAATAACCACGGAGCAGTTATGGAGCTTGTTCTAAAAGTCGAACCCCGAGCTACCGGGAAAAAGGTGGTAAAGTCGCTACGCCGAGAGGGCAAGGTGCCCGGCATCTATTATCATCATGGCGAGGAGAGTATCCCGGTCGCCGTCGATGCCAAGGCTCTACGAACGGTCGCCCATGCCGAGTCTTCCTTGATCGACCTTGAATTCAGTGATGGCCGTAAAGCCAAATGTGTAATCCGTGAGGTTCAGCGAGACCCGGTGCGCGGCGAGTTCCTGCATGTCGACTTGATGGGAATCCGCCTTGCCGAGTCGGTGACTGTGGAAGTGCCGGTGCATGTCGTCGGCGTCCCAGTGGGCGTCAAGGACAAAGGCGGAGTCCTGCAGCAGGCGCTGCGCCATGTGGAGATCGAATGTCTGCCGCTAGATATCCCGGAGTTCGTCGAGATCGATGTGAGCGGTCTTGATATCCAGGATTCGCTCCATGTCTCCGACCTGCAGCTCGAGGGTATCAAAATTCTCACCGATCCGGAGCAGCTGGTCGTCACCGTCCGGCCGCCGAGGGTCCACGCCGAGGTTGTCGAGGAGGCCGTGGAAGAAGAGGCGGAGGCCCAGCCGGAGGTGATCGGCCGCGAATCCGAGTCGGCGGAGAAGAGTGCCGGCGAAGAGTCCTGATCGGCCCTCGCACGACGATGCCGACTCCATCTGCTTTGGTCGGTCTGGGAAATCCGGGCAGCGAGTACGAGCTAACCCGGCACAACGTTGGCTTTCTCGTCGTCGACCGCATCGCCCACCTTTTGAAGGCGCGATTCAAACCCGGCAAAGGCCGCTATCACTTGGCACAATGTACCTACAGAGAGCGGCACGTGCTGCTGGTTAAGCCCCAGACCTACATGAATGCCAGCGGCGAGGCGGTGTCGGAGTTGGTGCACCGCCACCAGGTCCCACTCGAACAACTCCTCATCATTCTGGACGATTTCCAGCTTCCGCTGGGAAAAATTCGCCTGCGTCCACGGGGGAGTGACGGAGGCCACAAAGGTCTGGCTTCTGTGATCTATCACTTGCGTAGCGAGGAGATACCGCGCCTTCGCGTAGGCATCGGTGACCACCTGCGCGGCGATCCGGTCTCGTTCGTGTTGTCGAAGTTCACTCGCGACGAGATGCAGCAAGTGCCCGACATGGTCGATCGCGCCGCCCAGGCGGCGCTGGCTTTCGTCGCCGACGGCATTGAAGCCGCGATGAACCGCTTCAACGCTTGAAACCTCTACCCGACGTCCGGCCACAGCCCGGCTGGTGGAGGATGGCGAAGAGTTTGAGAACCACACAAGTCGATGGAAGAGGTGATCTGGATTGCAAAGTAGAACAACGTATGGAGGAGCGCTTTGATAATCATTCCCGCGATCGGAAGTCTGCTTGCGCTTGCTTTTGTTGCTTACCTGGCTTTTGACGTGCTGCGCCAGGATCCGGGCAACGCAACCATGGTGCAGATCTCGAAAAGTGTCCAGGATGGCGCCAAAGCATTCTTGAAACGGGAGTATACCTATGTCGCGACTTTTGTTCTGATCATCGCCGCTTTGATCGCAGCGGCCCCCTTCGTCTCACAGGTTGAACTGAGCTGGAGGACGTCGGTCGCTTTCATCTTCGGGTCCACGATGTCGGCCCTGGCGGGTTACATCGGCATGAGCATCGCCACGCGGGCCAACAGTCGCACTGCCCAAGGCGCACTCAGCGGCGGCCTCAAGGGAGCGCTCAGCGTGGCTGTCGGCGGTGGCGCCGTCATGGGCATGAGTGTGGTCGGCCTGGCGCTTCTGGGTCTCAGCATTGTCTACGTTATTTTCAAGGGCGAGCCCGCCGACATCAACGGCTACGCCATGGGGGCCAGTCTGGTGGCGCTGTTCGCCCGTAGCGGCGGCGGCATCTTTACCAAGGGTGCCGATATGGCCGCCGACCTCGTGGGCAAGGTGGAGGCTGGCATTCCCGAAGACGATCCACGCAATGCGGCTGTGATTGCCGATAATGTCGGCGACAACGTCGGCGATGTCGCCGGCCTGGGCGCCGACCTGCTGGAATCCTACGTCGAATCCATGATCGCCTCGATGGCCATCGCCGCCACCCTGGGCATGGTGTCGGTCTCCCGGCAGCTCCAGATGTTGCCCCTCTACATTGCTTCGGCCGGCATCGTCGCCTCGATTCTGGGGATCATTTATGTGCGTATTGCCGGGCGCGGCAATCCGCAGAACGCTCTGATGGGTGGCACCTATGTCAGCGCCCTTCTGACGGCGATCGCCACCTACCTCATCGTCAGGGGATATGGTGCCCCATTCACCGAGGACGGCATCTCCTACTCGCTTATGGGGCCCTTCTGGGCCACTCTCTCCGGCGTCATTTCGGGTATGGTCGTCGGCTTCATCAGTGAGTACTTTACGTCCGGAAAATACAAACCTGTGCGGCGCCTGGCCGAGGACTCCCAGAGCGGCCCGGCGTTGACAGTGACAGGTGGTTTGGCCCTGGGCATGGCGTCGACGGCGATCCCGGTGATTATTCTGGCCCTCGCGGTCCTCGTATCCTATGAAGTGTCCGGTGTTTATGGTGTTGCCATGGCTGCGGTGGGCATGCTGGCGACAACCGGAATGGTGGTCGCCGTTGACTCCTACGGCCCGGTTGCCGACAACGCCGGCGGCATCGCCGAGATGGCCCAGCTCGACCCGGAGGTACGGCAGATCACTGACAATCTGGATGCTGTCGGCAACACCACTGCCGCCATCGGCAAAGGTTTCGCCATCGGCTCGGCCGCCTTCGCCGCCATGGGCTTGCTCGTGGCCTACATGAGGTCCGTACGGCTGACGGCCGCCGATATCCAGAATCCTTCCGTCATCGCCGGTCTCCTCATCGGTGGCATGATGCCGTTCTTCTTCTCCTCGATGCTTTTCCACGCCGTCAGCAAGGTTGCTTTCAAAATGATTGGAGAGGTTCGCCGCCAGTTCCGCGAGATCAAAGGATTGATGGAGGGCAAGGTCATGCCCGATTCGGCCCGCTGCGTCGACATCAGCACAGTCGGCGCCATTCAGGGCATGCTGCTGCCGGGAATCCTGGCGATCCTGGCACCTGTGATCGTTGGACTCGTTCTTGGTAAGGAGGCTCTTGCCGGGTTTCTGGCGGGCGCCCTGGCGACCGGTCTGATGCTGGGCATCAGCATGGCCAACTCGGGTGGCGCCATGGATAATGCAAAGAAGTTCATCGAGGAGGGACATTTTGGTGGCAAAGGCTCCGAGGCGCACAAAGCCGCCGTCATCGGCGACACGGTGGGCGACCCCTTGAAAGACACGGTGGGGCCTTCCATCAATATCCTGATCAAGCTGATGGCGGTGATTTCATTGGTACTGGCTCCGCTGTTTGTCTAGCGTAGCCGTTGGCATCGACAAAGGAGGTGAGAAGACCATTGAGGCTCTATGAAACAACTCTGGTGATCGATTCGCTCTTGAAGTCGGACGACATCGAGCGTATCGTCCGCAATCTGAAGGAGTTCATCTCGAATAACGGTGGCGAGGTGGTCCGCGTGGAGGAGTGGGGTAAACGGCGTCTGGCCTACGAGATCGAGAAAAAGCAGTATGGCTACTATGTGTACGTTCGCTTTCAGGCGCCGCCGAACCTGCCCAAGCTGCTCGAACGCGAATATCGACTGAACGACAACATCCTGCGCTACCTTACGGTTCTGGTCGACCCGAAGCTGCTGCTCAAAGAGGAACGGCAGCGGACCATTCAGCAGCAGGCGGCCAGAGGTCGCCCGTCACAGCGGCCAGCCGCCGAGGCCGCCGAGGCGACAGCACCGGCCGAAACCGCCGGCGGGCAGGCTTCGGAGGAGAAGCCTGTCGAGGCTGAACCCGAGGCTGCGGAAGCCACAACCTCGGAAGAAGCGACCGCTGATGCCGAAGCGACCTCGGGGGCGGAAACCCAAGAGGAACCGACAGAACCAACCGAAGACCAGGAGGTTATCAAGACGTAAGGAAGCACACCTCATGAAATCATTCAAAACGCCACGGGATTGCTGATGTCATGAGGAGTCGAGGCAGATGCAAGAGCTGAAAATGCCGGACCTGAACAATGTCCTCATCGCCGGCAACCTGACGTCCGATCCGACTTTTCGGAAGACGACCAACGGGACGCCGGTGGCGAACTTCTATATCGCGTCGAATCGAAAGTTCAAGGACAATACCGGGCAGTGGCGCGAGAACGTCTGTTTCGTCGGCGTCGTCGCCTGGTACAAATTGGCGGAGAGCTGCTACGCCAACCTGCACAAGGGCAGTGCGGTCCTGATCGACGGCGAGCTGCAGAGTCGCAGCCTGCGCGCTGAAGATGGCACTTCTCGAAACATCGTTGAAATCAAGGCCCGCCGCATCCAGTTCCTCGACCGGCGACCGAGCCGCGATACGTCGGAGGAGAAAGGCGCCGTCGGATCGATGGAACGCGCGCCGAGCCAGGAGTCGGAAGGAGAAGAGCAGACCGGCTCAACGGCTCCGGAGGCCGAAGCCCCGGATGAGAATGACAGCCCGGCGCCTGACGCTGCGTTCCAGTTCGGCTACCGTGATTGGCGAACGCACTAGACTAAGCCCAACATCGAAGTGAAACGTCTGTAGGCTGTATATACTAAAGTAGGAAGGAGAAGTACGATGCTCAGAAAAAGACGGATCTGCCGCTTCTGCGAGGAGGGGGAGATCTTCATCGATTACAAGGACGAAAAAAAACTGGCACGGTTTACCACCGAGCAGGGCAAGATTATTCCTCGACGCACCTCGGGGACCTGTGCCCGGCACCAGCGGCAACTGACCACAGCTATCAAACGAGCCAGACATCTGGCGTTGTTGCCCTTCGTTGCCGACGTTCCCCGCTGAGGCCTGCCGGCGCCGGAGACAGAGCAAGCTGGCAGCGTAGTCTGCGAGCGCTCTGGCATCCGGCAAAGACGACAGAGGCTCGAAGCGATGAAGGCTCTGGTCTCTACGACTTTTCAGAGAATGTAGACGGAATCAACAGGCAAAGGGAGCCATGAGAATCATCTTGCGACAAGAAGTGGAAAACCTCGGCGGCATGGGCGATATCGTCGAGGTGAAAGACGGTTACGCCCGCAACTACCTCATCCCGAAAGGTTGGGCAGTACCTGCCACGAAACAGAACCTGAGGCAGTTCGAGGAAGAGAAGAAACGCCTGCTTCTCCGCGAGAACAAGGAGCGGCGGGCGGCTGAGGTACTGGCCGAACAACTAGGCAAAATCTCCATCACCGCCCACGTCGCTGTGGGTGAGGAAGACAGGATTTTCGGTGCCGTCACAAGCCACGACGTAGCTCAGTTGCTGCAAGAAAAAGGGTTCAACATCGATCGCCGAAAAATCGTTCTCGAAGAGCCGATCAAAGCGCTCGGCATCTACGAAGTGCCGATCAAGCTCCACCCCGAGGTCGTTGCCAAGGTGAAGGTGTGGGTGGTGAGGGAGTAGGACTCAGGCAGTCGACGGGTCGAGGGATGGCCGAAAAACCGGTTGACTTTTTTGTGCGCAAGTGTTAAATTTTCATACATTCTTGCGAATATTGCGATGCTTTCCCCGGGACGACACCGGGGGTCGCTGCCGGAGAGTCTATACTGCGGAGGAGAGATGCGAGGGTTCATTGCGGAAGCCCGGGATGCGATCGAGCTTCGATTGACCCTCAGTGTAATTCTCGGCCAGCTTGACGAGACCATTGCCCAGGTCTGGAAAGATGCGATCCGCAGTTTAGACGATCGTGAAATCGTGCAGCTCATTCGATGCGTCTGGAACCTCCCTGAGACCCAGTCATCCTCTGCCACCCTCAGGTTTTTGATGGAGAAGCATTACCCCTTCCGCGAGCTCATCCTCTACAAGACCGACGAGGAATTCAAGCGGCGCATGGGCTTGTTGGATTTCGAGTAAGGTGACAAATGCTGAAGGTCAGGGGGTCGATTTGCCAAAGATGAAGCCACGAGGAAATCACGGTATCACAGAGAGAGGGAGAAACTGAGATGGAGGGGAGGTTCCCACACACGGAGCAGGTGTTTCCTGAGTGCCAAAAGTGCGCTACTGGCGTGTTGATTCCGCTATCGGACTACGGCCGAGAGGGCGCTTCGATTCTGTACAAGGCTTGGGTGTGCACCAACCCGGAGTGCGGCTTCAATATTCGGATCGACAACGGCGAAATCAGCATCGGCAGGACGATCCGCCAGTCAACGAAGTAAAGTCGATCACCGTACTTGCTCTTTGAGAAGATAGGGTAGGGGCGTCTTCACGCCTTGTGCCCTATTTTTTTGTATGCACAGGATGCCGATTCGTCTGTTCCAAAACTATCGTGCCAAACTCGTTGTCCTGGCGCTGGCGATTTTCCTTTGGTTCTACGTAGTCACCGAGGAGCAGTATGAGTACGCCCTCGACATCCCCGTGGTGGTCGTGAACCTGCGCGAAGACCGCGTCATCCGCAACCAGATCCCCGAGCGTGCCCGCGTGCTGTTCGAAGGCACGGGCAAGTCTTTGATCGGCCTGATGCTGAATCCCGACGCCCGCCTGGTGCTCGACCTCCGCAACATCCGTTATCGCTACACCTTCCACCTGGCCCCGAAACGTGTCCAATTCGACCGCCGCAATCCGCGCTTGGTGGCCCTCAGGATCGTCCATCCGGACACGATCACCGTTCTGCTGGCCGAAAAACGGCGTCGCAAGCTACCCGTGCAGCCGCAGATCACCATCCAGCCGGCTGACGGCTACATGGTCGTCGGCACCGTCCGGATTTCCCCCGACTCCGCCTGGGCGACCGGCCCCAAGGACCTGGTGGATGCACTGCGCGCGATCCCGACCGCGCCTCTCCACCTTGAGAACGTGCGCTCGGATGTCAAACGCCAGGTGAAGCTCCAGTTGCCCAGTGGCAGAAAAGTGAACATCTATCCCGACCGTGTGGAGCTGTTCGCCGACGTTCAGAAGCTGACAGAGAAGAGGTTGACAGAGGTGCCGGTGGAGATTCGCAACCACCCCCGAAGCGTGCGCGTTGAATGCATACCGAGCACACTCAGTCTCACCCTGGAAGGTGGAATGGAACAATTGGTTCGACTGCGAAAGGAAGACATCGTCGCCTACATTGACTACCGGCGCTGGGACGGCAATCCGGATGGTGAGCTGACGGCCTACATCGAGACGCCACCCGGCATCCGGTATCGCGACGTCCTGCCGGCGCGCTTTCGGCTTCTGGTCCAAAAGGGAAATTCAGAATAATCATGACGATTCTGGCGATCGAGACATCCTGCGATGAGACTGCCGCCGCAGTCTGGCAGGACGGCCGGCTGAAGTCCAATGTGGTGGCGTCGCAGACCATCCACATCGAATATGGCGGCGTCGTCCCGGAGCTGGCTTCGCGCGCACACATGAGAACCATACTGCCGGTGATCGACACCGCTCTGAAACAAGCCGGCCTAAGCCAAACGGACCTGGACGCTGTGGCGGCAACCTACGGGCCTGGACTGATTGGCTCTCTCCTTGTGGGAGTCAACGTCGCCAAGTCCATGGCCATGGCACTTGATCTGCCATGGATCGGCATCAATCATCTGGAAGGACACCTCTTCTCGACCAGTGTCGATGGCGACGGACCAAGTCCGCCGTTCCTGGCTTTGATCATCTCCGGTGGCCATACTCTGCTGGTGCATGTCCGCGACTGGGGAGAGTACACGGTGCTCGGCCGCACGCGGGATGATGCCGTCGGCGAGACCTTCGACAAGGTAGCCAAGATGCTGGATCTGCCCTACCCCGGCGGCCCCGAAATCGACCGCCTTGCTGCCGGGGGAGATCCCGGAAAGATTTCCTTCCCGCAGGCTCGGTTCAAAGCCGCCAGCGGGTATGCCTTCAGCTACAGTGGCCTGAAAACAGCCGTCCTTTACTATCTGCACCAGCTCACCGCCGAAGAACGAAAAGCCCAGCGCCCCGACATCGCAGCCAGCTTTCAGCATGCCGCCATCGAATCGCTTCTCGGCACGACGTTGCAGGCGCTGGAGGAGATGGACCTGTCTGTCCTTGTTCTCGCAGGAGGAGTGGCCAGAAACCGCTACCTTAGAGAACGGCTGGAGACACTGGCAAGGGAGAAGGGCCTGAGGTACCATATCCCCAGCCCGATCCTGTGCACAGACAACGCCGCCATGATTGCCAGGGCTGCTGCCTTCCACCTGAAACGGGGCGAGCGATCGAGCCTGGATCTTTCAGCGCAACCGAGCCTGGATCTCATGTGATGGCGGCGGCGCCAGGCTTCCACCCTCAACCCATGTGAGCTGTACCTTCATGGCCGCACAACTCCCTGAAAACATACCGCAGTTTCATCTGGACCTTGCCGGCAGCGTTCTTCTCCTCGTGCTCGCGGCTGTAGCAGCGGTGTTATTCACACTGTACGTCTACCGACGTACTGTGCCCGCTGTGAGTCGCGGCTTTCGCCGCTTCCTTCTGGGCCTGCGCGCCTCGGCCCTGCTCCTCATCATCGCACTTCTGTTCCAACCAGTCGTCCGCCTCACCCTGACGCACCGACTGCGTCCAACGGTCGCCGTGCTCGTCGACGATTCAGCCAGCATGGCACTGACCGACGGCCGCGGAAGGCGGGCGCAGATGGTGAATCAGGCACTCCACGATCCGGTCTTCCAGCAGCTTCAGGATCAATACGATCTGCGCTACTTCCGATTCTCTGACAGACTGTTCTCCTGGGATCCTGCCCGAGACACGCTGCGCCTGGATGGAGATGGCACCGATCTCCAGAAAGCACTCGAGCAGGCCCGGCGCGAACTACACGACACTCCTTTCGCCGCAGCGGTTCTCCTCACCGACGGCGCCGACAACCTGGGGGAGAATCCGGCCCGCTACGCTGCCGCCTACGATGTGCCCATCTTCACGGTCGGCATCGGCGACCCATCGGCTGCGAAGGACGTGTTGCTGTCAGGCTACAGCACCAACGACATCGTCTATTCGGGCAACCGCGTACCAGTCGACGTAACCGTGAAAAGCTATGGGTATGACGGCCGCCGTGTCACCGTGGCCCTCAAGCACGAAGGCCGAAGGCTCGATCAAACCGATCTGAGCCTGGCCGGAGGCATGCTGGAGCAGGTCGTTCGACTTTACTTCACGCCTACCCAAGAGGGCTTCCAGAAGTATGAGCTCACGGTGTCGAACCTTAAAGGTGAACTGACCCGGCGCAACAACCATATGTCATTCTACGTGAAGGTTCTGAAGGGGAAGATGAAGGTGCTTCTGCTGGCCGGGGGACCCAGCGCCGACTTTTCCTTTCTGCGCCGCGTGCTCGACCGCGATCCCCACATCGAGCTAAAGAGCTACGTCGAGCGGCGCCGGGGAACGTTCTATCAGGCGGGCTTCCCGCGCCGTGTCGACGACCTCCAGAAGTTCGACCTGATCGTCCTGCTCGATTATCCGCGCGCCACGTCCAATCCGGCCGTCATCAAGACCCTTGCCGACCTGGTGGTCGCCCGAGCCAAACCGCTGCTGCTGCTCGCCGGCCCCGGCACATCCTTTCGCCTGCTCCGGCCTCTCCAGAGCGTACTCCCCATCGTCGGTGTCCCGGCGCCGGCCGCGGAGCGGCAGGTCTTCCTGCAGTTGACGCCGCAGGGCGCAGGTCATCCGCTGCTTCGCGTCAGCGATGATGAGGTCGAGAACCGAACCCGATGGGCGGCGTTGCCGCCGGTGTATTCAAGGTGGCGCACTGTTCGCACCGCTCCAGGCAGTGAGCTTCTCGCTCTGGCCGTCCTCCAGAAAGGAGGTCGTTCAACGCGGCAGCTCCAGCAGCCGATGATCGTCGCCCGCCGTGCTGCCGGCACCAAAACCGTGGCCGTCATGGCTTACGGGTTGTGGCGCTGGAAACTCTTGATGCTGGGAACGGGACAACCCGCCGACACGTATGGCAAGTTCTTCAGCAATGCCGTGCGCTGGCTGGCCACTCGGGAGAACAGCAAGCTGGTGAGGGTACGTCCGAACAAAGAGATCTATCACAGCGGCGAGCAGGTGGAGTTTTCAGCACAGGTTTACTATCGGGACTACGTGCCCCTGGATGGCGCCGAGGTGAAGGTAGCAGTTCTCGCCGATACCGTGGTGGAACGGATCACCTTGCTGGGAGTGGGTGAAGGCAGGTACGAGGGGGGTGTGCAGGTGCTTGCAGGCGGCGACTACACTTACGAGGCGATTGCCACCAAAGACGGCAGAGAGCTGGGACGTGACCAGGGCCGATTCTCTGTCGAGCCATTCAGCCTGGAATTTCAGAGCACGCGCATGAACGAGCCGCTGCTGCGCCAGATCGCCGAACGCAGCGGCGGACACTACTATGACCTCGACCAACTGGAGAAGCTCGCCGCCGACCTCAAACTGTCGCCTCAGCAGATCACGCAAACCCGCGAGCTGCCACTCTGGCGCAGCATCCCCCTCCTCGCCATCGCTTTGTTCTTGCTGAGCACGGAGTGGTTCCTGCGCAAGCGCAAAGGCATGCTCTGACCTTCTCGCAACAGCCGCGGGCGCCGGGGCGGGTGCTACTCGGCCTGCTCGTCCTGCCAGGCAGCCAGTTGCAGAAGGATCTTCATCGTCGGCTGGCTCAGGTTTGCTCGCTCGACTTGTTTGCCGGCCGCAAACTCGAAGGTTCCCTGCCGCCAGCCGATCATCTGCTGCAGTGCCTCCACCGCCTCGGCATCACCCGATCGGGCCCACACCAGTTCGCCATCGCGAAAACCCAGTTCTCCTTCCGATTTCGTGTGGAGCTTCAGCAGACCGCTTTTCCGTGTCATATGCACAAACTGCACCAGCTCGGCGACTCCAAAGGCAGCAAGATCACCAGCCAGGGATGCCTTCGACCGGAAGTAGGCGTCGAGTTGCTCGACACGCCGAAGCAGCGTCTCCACCCGCGTTATCAATTCGCGGATCGAAACCGGCTTGGACAGAAACGCGTCGGCACCGCTACGATAGCCATTGATCCGCACTTCCGGATCGTCGCTCTGGGTCAAGAGAATGATGGGAACATGCGCGATTTTCGACGACACCCTCAAAGTCCAGCAAAGTTCGATGCCGTCCATATCGGGAAGAATAATGTTGCAGATCACCAGGTCGGGACGCTCCCGGTCCGCCAGCTCCAGGGCGTCCTTGCTGCTGCTGGCTCCCAGCACCCCGTAGCCGAACTTTCGCAGGTTCAACTGCAGTTGCCGCAGGGTGGTGAGGTCGTCATCGACCACCAGGATCGTGTACCCTTGAGGACTCATACATGCCGATCGCAGATTGATACTCTGGTCATCGCATTTTCACCATCCGCCTGCGAAGCAGAACGGGGCCGGACCGCATCACGTACAGATAGACGCCTGCCGGCATCTCGCCTCCAGTCCGATCACGTCCGTCCCACATCAGCAGGTTTTCACCCTCCCGACCCACACCATCGAAGAGCGTCACCACCCTCTGCCCCAGCAAGTTGAAGATGTCCACGGTTACCGGCTGGCTCTGGGGCAGAACAAAACGCACGGTCGTCTCGGGCCAAAAAGGATTCGGAAAATTCTGTTTCAAAGTGTACCGGCCGGGAGCGACACCGCCGTCAGCAACCCCCGTGGTGGCATCGGCGTTGACCACCTGTCCAGCCTCCACGCGGACGACCCTGTGGTAGGCCCCTCCGAGAGCGTCGATGGAGTAGACACCCGGCTTCACATCTCCGATGGCGTAGTTCTCCTGGTACACGTCGTCGCTGCCGATGAAGCCATCGAAGGTGTAGGTGAGCGTGTAAGAATATGTGGTGTACGGAGGGCGCGGCTTTGGGTCCGGGCTGATGTCTACCCGAGTGCCGTCGGGCACACCCGGGATGCGGCCATAGATGGCGCCCATCCCGTTCATGGCAAACCACAGCTCCGGGTTGCGACGATTACCATACCTGCCAGAGTGAGGGGTCCGAATACGAATCTCGAAGTGCAGGTGCGGGCCGGTTGAATTGCCTGTGGACCCGGCCAGGCCGATCAGGTCCCCGATTCTTACCGAGTCACCCGCAGAAATGAAGTCGGCGCGAGAAAGGTGACAGTAAAGATACCAGACCTTCTCTCCGCGCCATTCCGACTGCAGCATGATGTACTTGCCGCATCCCTCCGGTTCGTAGCCAAGCTCATAGGCCCAGCCGTCACCGACCGAATAGACACTGTCGCCCACAGCCATGGGAATATCCACGCCACGGTGCGGGTAGCCGAAGTTGGTCTCCGCGTACAGATAGGAGCCGTTCAGCGCGTAGCGATCGGCGACCGGCCGGGGGATGCGGAAGGTCTGGGCGACAGGGACTGACGGCGATGCCGCAACCAGGACCAGCATCACGGAGAATCGCATTTTGCACTTCGACACCACGAGCAGGACCTATGGCAGCAGGTGCATGTGCTCTGCGGCGATCAGCGCTGGAGTACTCCAAGGTTCGCTGTCACCCCGACCTGCAGGCGCACGTCGAAGGCGGCATTGGCCACGCCGATATGCAGGGCTGCATCCCAGACATAGAGCGGGTTGCGGGTCAGGCTGCCTCCGAGCCCGACCAGCAGGGTCGGATCGCCGTGTTCAAAGTTGTTCTCCAGGAGGGCCTCTGCGAAGACGCCAAGCTCCGGGCTGAGCGTACGCGAAAAGGTGGCGATGCCGGTCAGGGTGGTGCCGCCGTCGAAGGTCAGGCCGAGGTTGGCGTCCAGCGTGTAGGAGGGAAACTCCTGCGAGTAGATACCGAGAAAGGAGAAGTCCTGGAATTCGGTGCTCGAGATCTGAACTGCAATGGCCGGGATGCCCACACCCAAGTCCTGCAGCCGATACTTCAGGCCGACACTGGCACGCTCAAAAGCTTCGGTATCGGAAAAGGTACCGAAGTCGCGCCGCACGACGGGTGACACCCCGAAAAAGCCTTCCAGGTCACCCGTGAACCCGAACTTGATCAGAGTCGGCGTGTCGAAAAGCTCATCATCGACACTCAAACCGGTTTCCAGTTCGAGTGATCGTGGATACGTTGTGGCAGCATTGTTACTGAAGCTGGGCCGCTGTGGTGTTGCGGCACGCTGCCGCGTTTGCCCTGCGGCATCGCCGCCGTAGAGCACCCCCAGGGCAAACAGCACGATCAGTGGAATCCTATGTGTCATCGTTCCGCTTCTCCTCGTCCACCAACACAAGACGCAAGTCCATGACGTTTGTGTTCGTCGGTCCTGTCTTGAGCAACCCACCCACCGCATCCAGGTAGGCGTACGAATTGTTGTCATGCAGGTAGGCGTACGGTTCCAGCCCCAGGCGTTTTGCCCGGACCACGGTTTCGCCGTCCGCAACACCGCCGGCCGCATCGGTAGGGCCGTCGGTGCCATCGGTGCCGCCGCTCAGAACAACAACCCCAGGCATTCCGGAGATGTCGATGGCGGCAGCCAGGACGAATTCCTGGTTCCGGCCACCTTTGCCACTGCCACGCAACGTGACGGTCGTTTCTCCGCCCGACAGCACGCAAGCCGGCGCAGCCACCGGGTTGCCGGAGGCACGGATTTCTTTGGCGATCGCGACATGCATCTTGGCGATCTCGCGAGACTCCCCCTCGACAAAGGTGGACAGAATCAGCGCATGATAGCCGCGGCGGCGGGCCTCTTCAGCGGCGGCGCGCACAGCGATGGCGTTGGAGCCGACGATCTGGTTGGTTGTCTTTTGGAAGATCGGGTCGCCCGGCTTCGGTGTCTCGGGCATCTGCCCTCGCGCTCCGGCCTCCAGATGGACCCGGACCTTCGCCGGGATGCGGCCGCGAAGTTCATAACGGTCCAGGATCGACAAGCATTCCGCGTAGGTGCTCTCATCAGGCACAGTTGGCCCCGAAGCGATGACGTCGAGCCGGTCGCCAATGACGTCGGACAGAATGAGCGAGATGATGTAGGCTGGAAAGGCGGCTCGTGCCAACCCCCCTCCTTTGACACGACTGATGTGCTTGCGGATGGCGTTCATCTCGTGAATGGTGGCGCCGCACGCCAGCAGCAGGCGGGTGGTCTCCTGCTTCTCCTCGAGTGTGATCCCGTCCACCGGAGCCGGCAGCAGCGCGGATCCACCGCCCGAGATCACACAGAGTAGGAGGTCGTCCTCCGATAGCGGTTCGACGATTTCCAGTATCTTGCGAGTCCCCTCGACGCCGGCGGCATCCGGAAGCGGATGCCCGGCTTCGTGAAGGTGGATGCGCCGGACCGGAGCCAGGTGGCCGTATTTCACGTTCACCCAACCATGGCTGATGCGGTCCCCCAGCAACTCTTCAAGGGCTCTGGCCATCGGCGCACCGGCCTTTCCGGCACCCACGACCACAACGCGGGCGAAATCGTCGAGATCCAGGCTTGCCGGTCCCACGCTCAGCTTGTTGCGATCGACAAGGACGTGGCGTTTCACGGCCTGTTCGGGATCGACCGCGCGTACGCCGCTGGCAAAAATCTCCCTGGCATCCGAGCGCAAATCTCGTGGTGTCGTCATCGCGGTTGTCTTCCTGCCCTTTGGTTCAGCAATTCGGCCACTCCTTCAGGAGAAATGGTGCGACAGCCTCTCGGCACCACGGTCGGTAATGAGGTACTCATGTTCCAGTCGAGCACCCCCGAATCCTTTGGCGTAGAGCCCCGGCTCGATGGTGATCACGTCGCCCGCCTGCAGCACCTCCTCGCTTTCGGGTAGAAGAAACGGTGCCTCCGGATGCTCGAGCCCCAAACCATGGCCGGCATGGTGTGGGAAGCGGCTACTCAATCCGGCGTCCGAAAAGACCTGCCACACCGCCTGATAGACCTGAGACGCCTTCACTCCGGGCCTGAGCTTCTTTTCCGCCGCCTCGATGGCAGCACGAATGAGATCCAGATGCGTCCGTTGCTGAGCCGTCGGTTCCTGCCCGACCACCAGCGTATTGGTGAGATCGCAGCGGTAGCCGTGGATCACCGGGTAGAGATCCAGAATAAACAGGTCGCCGTTCTGCAGAACCCGCAAGGTCGGCGGGCCCCCTCCTTGAGCACTGCGCTCGGTCCCGGAGGCAAAGTCCCCCATCATCTCGATGGGCTCCCCTGCCTGAACCACGCACGCCGAGTGAACGACCCCCCATACGTCCAGCTCCGTCGCCCCCTGAACCGCGGCGGTTCGGGCAGCGTTGTGACCCACTTCGCCGACCTCGACTGCGGCCCGGATCACAGCCAGTTCGTCCTCGTCCTTGTGGCGACGCAGGGCACGGATGTCAGACGAAACGTCGAACAACTCGGCGAAATGCAGGCGATCTATGAGAGCGCTGCTCAGATACGCCGACAGATGGAGGGGCTCCACCCCGACCGCAGCGTGCTCCTTGCCGAGAAGATCGAGCACCGCTTCGAGCGCCACTCCCTCCCTGTCGAGCGGAGGAGTCCGGAAACGGTACCAGTCGACAACTTCGATCTTGCCCACAAAGGCATTGCGAGCCGCCTCGGCCTGCCAGTTATCGACAATGAGCGTGGATCGGCCGTCGCGTTTCAGGACAAGGAAACAAGCACTGCGGGCTCGCAAGGTTCCAGGCAGAGCGTAAAAGCCACTGAAATAGTAGACGTGCGGCGGGTAGCTCACGAGGACGGAGCCCACCCTGTCGGGAAGGCGGTCCCACAGGCGGGAAGCCCGCCGCCTGCACCCCTGCTCGGTCAAACGCGGGAAGCTCATATCCTCCACCTGTGTGTTTGTCAGTTCGCCCCGCCCGGAGACACGCTGTGCTCCAGCACCATCTCAGCCAGGTTCAATCGCCAGATGTCCCGGCCGTAGGTCAGCGTCAACCTGCTGCTGCCGATTTCGGCCTTCATGAACGGACCGTTGAAGAGCTTGTAGCTGCGAAAGTCAATCGCCTTCCCATTGATCAGCCGCTCACCTCCAAAGGCGAAGGCCATGCGATCACCCGCCAGAGTCTGGTAGCGAACCTGGACCTTCCGGCCGAATCCGGTCGTGTCGACCCGGGCCCTGTTGAATTTTGCCTTGAACGCCTCAAAGGATGGAAAATCGTCGGCCGACACCGCTTCGAGGATGACTGCGTTCCTGCCATGGTAGCTGAAAAGATAGGTGCCCGCCTGCCGATCTTCGAGCACATACGGCTGCAACACAAACATGGCGAAATAGGTATTCCCGCCCTGCCCGAAGATCCAGCCATCGCCGCTCTCTTCCCGGGATTTCAGATTCTTCGGAAAGAACCCGTTGATCTGTTCGTAATGCGTGCCCTTCGGAATGTCGTAGAGAACGATGATGGCGTTCTTGTGTTGAAAGGTCTGCTCGTAGGGCGAGGCGCTGGTGAGCTTGTCGGCCCGGTTGTAGGTGCCTTTGGACTTCACAACTTCGCTCACCATGATTTTGGGCTCCTCGGGGAAAAACATGGTGAGTTCATAGGCCGAGTAGTACGGGTTCAGCGTAAACACGGCGCCGTTGGTGCCGTCCTCGGTCACGTAATTCAACCCCCAGGTGTGCTGCTGAATCGGCTGCAGGATGCCACCCTGCAGCGAGCCGAGGGCGAAATCTTTGGTCATGTAAGTGTACTTGTAGACCGGCGGGTTACGCTTCCTCAGGTGCCGGATGACGTTGCGCACGCGTTTGGTCTCGGTGTGCACGTACGGCTTGCTGCGATCGATGGCCATGTTGACCACTGCCAGAGGCGGCCGATAGCTGCTCAAAGCCGCCCAGATTACGTGGTTGACCTTCATCTCCTTGTGGAAATCGGAATCGCCGAAATAGAGATAGGCGAAGGGTGCCGTACTATTGCGCCGCCAGTCGTACACCGACGGCTCGTAGACCCGGCTGTAGCCGCCGACGTACATGCCCTTCAGGTGCTCGGCTGCAAAATCCGCCAGCAGCCAATCGAGCATCTGTTGCGCCTGCAGCCTCAACTTCGGATCCTCAGCGAAATCGTACAGCAGCAGCCATGGCCCAAGATAGACCGGCATGTAATCAGGCGAATCGAACTCCCCCTGGCCGATCGTGGTGGTGGTGCGGGTCCAGAAATTGAGCCAGCCAAGGGCTTCCTGGTAGTTCTCCTGCGAGCTCTTGCCGTTGAACCACTCCTGGGACGTCATATCGGGCCATGTCTGAGCGGCCAAGAGGATGGCGGTGTAATACATCACCCAGTGGTTCTCTGTATCACCGCGGTAAGGTGTGTAGGTCTGCCACACTCGCTTGAACTGCGCTCGCAGCTTTTCAGGAAGCCGGTCGCGATAGTGGAGAAAGAAGGCCATGAGAGGATACGTGTAGAACATGTCGCCCTTCGGGTGGGCCAACTGTTCGCGCACGCTCTCGAGCGCCCGGTCGGCGCCCACTCCCACTGCAAGTCTGGCCGCGGCAGTATAGAAGCCGTTGCCGCCGACACTGGCCCGGTAGTTGAGCAGCACCTTGCTGCGCTCCCGGAATCCCTCTTCATATAGACGGTGAGAGGTCACATCTGCCCCCAGGGCCATACGGGCGGCCAAGACCACGGCCGCTGCAAGCACCGCAGGTCGCACCCATCCAGGCTGCAAGTCGAAACCCATGCGCGCACTCCCATTGTTCTGTTCCTTCGAAAACGCCACTCCACCAAAGAGAAGAAAAAGGGCCGAGAGTCTATTCCGCACAGCAAGGACACCTTCTGGCGGCATCTCGACGGCTTATCTCAAGGCCACGACCCGCAGGCGCCACACCTGGGCGCCCTCCAGACCGGCGAACTCCCAGTGCTCGCCGCCATCGGTCGACCGGAAGATGCCGCCGTTGATGCTGCCGGCGAAAACCAGGTCACGAGTCGGATGCACGGCAACGGCATGAATCATCAGATTGGTCAGGCCCGCGCTCTTCTTCTCCCACGTGGCACCACCATCCACTGACTTATAGACCCCGCCCTCGAAGGTACCCGCGTACAGCACCTGTGGGTTCTTCGGATCGATGGCAATGTCATAGACGGTGTCGTTGTCCAGCCCGGAGCGGCTCGGCCGCCAGTGCCTGCCGCCATCGGTCGACACCAGGACTGCCTGATTCTCTGTGCCGGCGAAGAACTTGCGCGGGTCGACTGGATCCTGCACCAGAACCCGCACACCTTCTCCCTGCAACCCGCTCTGCCGCCAACGGTCAGCCGCATCTGTGCTGGCCCAGACTCCGTTCTCTCCGCCCACCAGCAGGTGCTGTGTGTTGGCCCGGTCGATGACCATCGTCGACGTGTAGGTGTCGCTCAGGCCGTTGTTCCTCTCCTGCCAGGTACCGCCGCCGTCGGTCGATTTCCAGACGCCATAGGCACTTGCAAGATATACCGTTTCCGGACGTTGGGGGTCGACCCGCACCTCCAACACCTCGGTCACCCGCCAGTCGGTGGTCTGCCGCCATCTGCGACCGCCATCGACCGTCTTCAGCACGCCGTTGCCGGCCGCAACGTAGATCACCCTGCCATCGCTGTCCCGCGGCAGGTCAAAGGAAAAGCAGCGGATATTTGGCCAGGAAATGCTGGTCCAGGTCTGGCCGTCGTCGAGGCTCACCTGCAACCCGGTGGGCGGGTTGTCGGCGCCGACGATATATCGTTTGTTCGACAGAACCGACGCGTACACCGCGATCCGACTCTGCGCCAACAACGGGATGTTCAGCATCAGGCCTAAGCTCATGATAAGGCAGATCTTCATCCGGCGCGCTCCGTAGTTTTTCTGCAACGAACCTACCCGTGCTCAGAGCTTGGAATATAAATGCTGCAAGGCACAAAGTCAACCATCGGCTCGACGACCGGCGAAATCATCCAGGTCAGTAGCCATCGTCGGCGAGCGCTGGAGGCGCGTGACGAACAAATAACTTGACATTTTGATCATGGTTCGCGAAATTAGCGCGACCCTCAAGGAAGAAGGAAGGACGCCATGGACGCGCCGACGATGGGATGGGGGCTGGCCGCGCCACCTCGACACCTCACGCATCAGCTTCAGGTGAACCGAAGCGGCAGCATGGGTGACTTTCTCTGCCGACTTCGTCCCTCCTGCCGCGGCCCGAGTTTCGACGCCGCATGTCGCAAGAAGATCAGCATGTCGTTATCAGCCACCAGGAAGCTCCTCTTCACCATGGCAGTGGTGCTGCTCAGCGCAATGACTGCCAATGGGGCACCGCAGAGAGGTATGCCAAATCAGGTGGTGATCCCCGGCGACCTCCGTGTCGCTGCACTCAGTGCCGAGGTGCTGCAGCGCTATGCCAAAGAAATCGCCGCGTCCGGTCCACAGGCCACCATCCTCCAGGCGGCGCTGTTGTTCGATGCTCTTGGAGCTTCCGGGGTGCACTACTCCGGCTCACGCGGCAGAGACGGCGATGGACTGGCCAACTCCATCGCCAGCGAGCGGCCGTTCCGCGACCCGGGCGAGACCCTGGAAAGCCAGACCGGCAACGATGAGGATCTGGCAGTGCTTTATGCCTCGGCGCTCCTGGGGTCGGGGGTGCGCAGCGTCATCATCGTTTCCGCCGGCCCGCTGCTCCTGGCCTTCGATACCGGCATCCCCAGCCGGTTCGCTGACCGAATCTTTCGCAGCGATGAGGCCTATCTGAAGAAGGGTGGCACCATCTGGTTGCCGGTCGACGTCACACGCGTGGGCGGTACGCTAACCGAAGCATGGAGGTCGGCCAGCCGGCTGCCGAAACGCTTTCTGATCGAGACCCGGCGGGGGCGTTTGCCTGCTGCGAACGGTGCCGACAGCGGACGTGACGGTCTGGGTCTCGACAAAGAACTTCTCGATCGCCGCTTTCGGACCGATCTTCGCTTCTACGCCAGCCTGACCGCCCTGCCGACACCGACCAGTGGCAACAACCGACCAAAGGCGACCGTCTACCTCCGGCTCTCGGCTCTTCAAACCGGAATTGGACTCTTCGATGAAGCCCAGGCCAGCCTGGACAGCGCCGCAGCTGCAGGAGCGGATCGCACCACTGTTCTCTTCCGCCAAGCCGCCTTGTTCGATCATCAGGAACGCTTTCGTGAGATGGCAAAGGTAGGCGGACTGCTGATGACGATGGAGCCGGGCAACCCGCGCGGCTTTCTCGTCGCTGCCTACGCCGCCCTGCGCCTCGGCGACATCGATCAGGCCAAGGTCCTCTATCGCAAGGCCAGAAAGCTCTCTTGGTCTTCCAGCGCCACGGACGGCTCGAGAAGATGAGCCCGCCACGGCCGGTCGTGGAATCTTGCCGGCCGGGCGCGATATTCACTCTGCAGAAGGCGCACCCATTCCCAGCTCTTTGCCAGGGAACTTCACCGCAACATCCCAGAGGTTTTGGTCATGGCGAAACTCCATGGCGGCGCCCAAGTCGCCAAAGTCCTCCAGCAAGAAGGTGTCCGTCACATCTTCACGCTCTGCGGCGGCCACATCGCCCCCATTTACCTGGCCTGCGGTGAGGCAGGTCTTCGCGTCATCGACACTCGCCACGAGCAGGCTGCTGCCCACGCCGCAGACGGCATGGCGCGGGTCACCCGCGGACTCGGCGTCGCGGTCGTCACAGCCGGCCCCGGCCTCACCGATGCGGTCACCGGAATCGCCAACGCTCGCTACGCCGACAGCCCGGTGCTGATCCTCGCTGGCAGTGCGCCGGTGGCCGAATGGGACCGCGGCGCTCTGCAGGAGATGCCGCAGCTGGAAGTGGTGCGGCCGATCACCAAGTGGGCCAGAGTGGTGACCGACCCGCGGCGCATCGGAGAATACACCGCCGAGGCGGTGCGCGCCGCCCTGTCCGGCAAACCGGGCCCGGTCTACCTGGAGCTACCCATCGATGTGCTCATGGAGCAGACCGAAACAAGCGAGTGGACGCTTCATCCGGGCTATCGAACCGCAGCCCGGATAGCGCCAGCCCCGGCCGACGTCGAGGCCGCCTCGCGGTTGATGGCCCAGGCCGAGCAACCGGTGGTGATCGCCGGCAGCAACGTCTGGTGGGACCGCGCCGAATCGGCCTTGCTCGAGTTCATCGACAAGGCTGGATGGCCGGTTTACCTCAATGGCATGGCCCGTGGCACGGTTCCAACAACCCATCCGCTGTTCTTCCAACACTCCCGCCGCTTCGCCTTCGAACATGCCGATTGTGTCGTCGTCATCGGCACACCCTTGGATTTCCGGCTTGGCTATGGCAGATTCAACCGCGAGGCCAAGGTCATCATGGTCGATCACGACGCCGGCGGCATGGGGCGGAACCGGCCGGTGGACGTCGGTGTGGTAGGGCACGTCGATCTCGCCCTGGAGCTGCTGGCCTCCGGGATCGGGCGCGGTGCAACAAGCAAAGCCTGGCTCGAGCAATTGCGGGCCGAGGAAGAAAAGCGAGCCGCACGCATCGCAAAGCTGGCCGCTTCCGATGCGGTGCCGATCAACCACTATCGTCTATGCAAGGCCATCGCCGATGTAGCAGGCGAAGAGGCAATTCTGGTCGGCGATGGTGGCGACATCGTCGCCGTCGGCGCCAAAGTGATCCCTGTCAACCGCCCCGGCCACTGGATGGACCCCGGCCCCTTCGGCTGCCTGGGCGTCGGCCCTTCCTTTGCCATAGCCGCCAAGCTCGCCCATCCTGACAAGCCCGTTATTATCCTCCACGGCGACGGCAGCTTCGGACTCAATGCCATGGAGTTCGACACCGCTGTCCGCCACAACATCCCCATCGTTTCGGTGGTCGGCAACGACGCCGGCTGGGGCCAGATTCGCAACCCGCAGATCGCCCTCCTTGGGGAGCAAGCCTCTCTGGCCACCGACCTGGCACTGACGCGGTACGAGCGCGTTGTCGAAGCCCTGGGCGGGTTCGGTGCCTTCGTCGAAAAGCCGGAGGAGCTGCGGCCCGCGCTGGAGGCTGCCCTGGCGTCAGGGAAGCCGGCCTGTGTCAATGTCGCCCTCGACCCGACCACCCTGCGCGGCCAAGTCAATGTCATGCGCGGGCTAAACATCTGAAGGCGGAAGTCGGTGCGGGCCAGAAGCGCGACCGCTGCGTCGGAAGCGCATGCCCCTCGAGGTACTGGCAGAGTGATCGAGCCATTGCCCTTGACTATGCACTGCATCTCTCGTATTTTGCTGTAGTTTCAAGCACGCAGGCCGGAAGAGGTGGTTACGCGGACGGCCAGGGCCGTCTCACTGAACACGCCGTCCATACCCGGCGACAACAGGAGTGAGCTGAATTCATGCAAGACAACCATCCGGACCCGATCGTTCTCGTGATCTTCGGTGCCGCCGGCGACTTGACCTGGCGCAAGCTGGCGCCGGCACTATACGATCTGTTCCTCGACGAGCAGTTACCGGATCGCTTCGCCGTCATAGGGGTCGATCGCAAGGAGATGAGCGACAACGAGTTTCACCGACACCTGCGCCAGGGTGTCGATCAATTCTCGCGCCGTGGCAAGGCCAAAGCGTCGCTGTGGGAAGAGTTTGTCTCTCGTCTGACCTATACCGCGGCTGACTTCGGCGATTCAGCGGCTTTCGCGGCCCTGGCCGATCGGCTCGCTGCCCAGGACAAGGAGTGGAATGGCAGGGCGAACCGGATCTTCTACCTGGCCACGCCACCAGCGATGGTCCAGACCATCGTCCAACAACTGGGCAAAGCTCGGCTTTCTCGCAACCGCGACAGAGCCCGCATTGTGGTGGAAAAGCCGTTCGGCCGGGATCTGGCTTCCGCTCACGCCCTGAACCGGATGCTCACCGAAGTCTTCGACGAATCCCAGATCTACCGGATCGACCACTACCTGGGCAAGGAAACAGTGCAGAACATCCTGGCCTTTCGCTTTGCCAACGCGCTTTTCGAGCCCATCTGGAATCGACGTTACATCGATCACGTGCAGATCACCGTGGCAGAGCGACTGGGAGTTGAGCATCGCGGTGGCTATTACGACCAGGCCGGCGCTCTGCGCGATATGGTGCAAAACCATTTGCTGCAAATCCTCTGTCTGATTGCCATGGAGCCGCCGGTTTCCTTCGATGCCGACGAGATCCGTAACAAGAAAATTGACGTGCTGCGGGCGATCCGTCCCATCCTCCAGAGCGACGTCCATCAGTCGGCCGTGCGCGGCCAGTATGGTGCCGGCTGGCTCCAGGGCCAGCACGTGCCGTCCTATCGCGATGAGCCTGACGTGTCCGCCGATTCCGTCACCGAAACCTTTGTGGCCCTCAAGCTCTTTGTCGACAACTGGCGCTGGCACGACGTACCCTTCTATCTGCGCACGGGCAAGCACCTGCCGGCCAAGGTCTCGGAGGTCTCGATTCAGTTTCGTCCCGTGCCTCACCAGTCCTTTCCATCCTCGGCCATCGTGGACTGGCGGCCGAACCGTCTTGTGATCCGAATTCAACCCCACGAGGCCATCTTGCTGCGCTTCCAGGCGAAGCAACCAGGCCTGAGCATGCGGCTGAGCCCGGTCGACATGCATTTCTGTTACGAGGAGGCCTTCAAGGTTATGTCCCCCGAGGCTTATGAGACTCTCCTGCTCGACGCGATGCTGGGCGACGCCACCCTCTTCATGCGCGCCGACCAGGTAGAGGCCGCCTGGTCCGTGATAACGCCCGTTCTGGAGGCCTGGGAAGCAACGACACCTGTGGACTTCCCCAACTATCAGGCTGGCACCTGGGGACCCGAAGCCGCCGAGGTATTGATCGCCCGCGATGGACGCAGCTGGCTGCTGCCCACGATCCTGGAGGAGGACGAAAAGCCACACTGAACGCTCCCGGTGTTTTCGTCGGAAAGCCGGCAGAGCCGCGGCCAGTGCTCGAGGCTGCCCCGGCATCAGGCAGCCCACCTGTGTCAACGTCGCCGTCACACCAACCATCCTGCGCGGCGAACTCTACGTCGTGCGCGGGCTGAGCATTTGAAGGAGCAAGTCGGTGCCGGCAAGAAACGCGTCTGGTGCGTGGGAAGCGCATGCCACTCGAGGCGCTGGGACGGGGATGGCGACACTTCCCTTGACTATGCGCTGCTTCTCTGTTATTTTGCTATGGTTACAAGGAAAGATGATCTGTAGGCAGACCGTGCAGGAGGATTCCGACAAATGACCGACGAGATCCGACAGCACATTAAAGAGGCAGTACGACAGGTTGATTACGACAAGATTGTCTTGTTCGGCTCAAGAGCAAGGGGGGATTTCTCAAAAGCGAGCGACTATGACCTGTTGATCATAGTGCGCCATCCTCTTGATATGAGAGAAAAGATCAGGATGTCCACACATATAAGGAAATTGCTGGCGAAGAGAGGGATCGACGCGGACGTGATCATAAAGTCTCCAGAGGAGATCCAGTACTATAGGGACAAAATAGGAAACGTAGTAAGAACCGCTCTTGAAGAGGGAGTGGTCCTGGAATGACTGAATACGTCAGGCAGTGGTTGACAAAGGCGAGCAATGACCTCAAGGTTGCAGAGCACGAGATCGTACTTGCCCCTGAAGACATGGTGACGGAGGCCATCTGTTTCCATTGTCAGCAAGCCGTGGAGAAGTTCCTGAAAGCGTACCTCATAACACAAGGAATTGAGTTCGGAAGAACACACAATCTAGAGTATCTACTGGAGTTGTGTGCCACGGTCGACAAGGAGTTTGAAGGATTGGACGTTGGCAATTTGACTTTCTATGCTGTGGAGATACGATATCCCGACGAATTCTACGTACCTACTCTGGCGGAAGCACGAGAGAGCCTGGAGATAGCCAGAAAGATAAAAGAGTTTGTGCTGAAAAGGATCTGAGAGATGCCAAGGAGCGAAGTGATGCAAGTCTCTCTGTTGTTTTTCCCTCCCTCATGCGTTGCAATTGGAACGTGGGCTTGTAAAACTTGGAGACTAGAACTTGGAGACGGCTACGAACGTAGGAGAACCCATCCATGAAAACCGACGGCAAAGTTTCCCGCAGAGATTTCGTCCGAGCGATGGTTGGTAGTGCCGCCTTCGCCGGCGTCATGGGCAAGTTCAAGCCATTGGAGGCACTTGCTACTGCCGTCCTTGGGAAATCAACAATGCCCACCCGGCCTCTGGGGAGAACGGGCCATGCTGTCCGTCTGTTCAGCCTCGGCGGCCAGGCAACGCTGGAACAGGACGGGCGCACGGATGACGCCGTAGCCATCATCAATCGTGCAATCGACCTTGGTGTCAACTACATTGACACCGCCGCTCGATACGGAAGAGGCATAAGCGAAACCTACATCGGCCGCGTGATGAAGACCCGGCGCAAAGAGGTTTTCCTTGCCACGAAGACGCACGATCGGACCTACGATGGCTCCATGCGGTTGCTCGAAACGTCGCTGAAGCATCTGCAAACCGACCATCTCGATTTGTGGCAGCTTCACAACGTTCGAACGCAGGAGGACCTCGACAAGATTTTTGCGAAAGACGGCGCCATCAGAGCGCTGGAAAAAGCCCGCGATGAAAAAATCGTACGTTTCCTCGGCATCACCGGTCACCGCGATCCGTTCGTTCTTCGCAAGGGGATCGAGCAGTATCCCTTTGATTCCATCCTCATGGCGCTCAATGCTGCCGACAAGCACCACGCCTCCTTTATCGACAATCTGCTGCCAGTCGCTGTCGAAAAAAAGATGGCCATCATCGCCATGAAGATTCCCGCACGAGGCAGAATCTTTCGAGAAGGCGGCATCTCTACGATGGAACAAGCAATGGGCTACGTTCTCACGCTGCCGGTCAGCACTATCATCGTTGGCATCTCCACCCTCAAAGAGCTGGAAGAGAATGTTCAGATTGCAAAGGCATTCAAGCCGTACACCAAAGCCGAGATGGCAAAGCTGGAGGAATTGACCAAGCCGTACTATGCGGAGGCAAGCTGGTTTAAGAAGAAGTGGTAGCAGTGAAAGGCGGCCAATAGGTTCGTAGCGCGCGCTTCAGCGCGCCTGAAAGGCGAAAAAGGCGGCCTGAAGGCCGCACTACGAACAGAAGGATGCGGAGGGCGACCCCGCACCCCGTGGGATAGGGGTTGACGAGAGTAGATTTGCGCCGTCTGACTCATGGATCGGAACGTGGGGTTGGACACTTATCCCACGGGGGAGGAGGCGCCCGGAGCCCGCGGAGGACCCCGCAGCCCGGCGGTTGCCGGGCGAGGAGGCCGAAGCGGTCCCAAGGAGGAAGACGCCACCGTCTCCAGCGACCTGTCATCAGAAGCAGAAAAGAGATGCAACCCACCCTGCGACCCCGAGTCAAGATCTGCTGCATCAGCAGCGTCGACGAAGCCAGGATGGCGATCCGGTACGGTGCCGCAGCCATCGGCCTGGTTTCCGAGATGCCCAGCGGTCCCGGCGTCATCCCCGAAGAGCTGATTTGGCAGATTGCCCGAATCATCCCGCCGCCCGTCTCTTCCTTCCTCCTCACCAGCAAGCAGGACAGCAACGCCATCATTCACCAGCAGCAGAAGTGCGGCGTCAATACCATCCAGCTCTGTGACCGCGTGCCATCGGAGTGCTACCGGGAGCTGCGCCAGGCCATGCCGGGCATTGCCCTCGTTCAGGTGGTCCATGTCACCGGGCCGGAATCGGTGCAGGAAGCCGCCGCGGTGGCGCCCCTCGTCGATGCCGTCCTGCTTGACTCAGGCAATCGCTCCGCACCTGTCAGGGAACTGGGTGGTACAGGCCGCACCCATGATTGGAGCATCAGTAAGAGGATTCGGGAACTTCTCGACGTGCCCGTCTTCCTGGCGGGCGGGCTGAACCCTGACAATGTCGCCGACGCGGTCGAGCAGGTTCGGCCCTTCGCGGTCGACGTCTGCAGCGGCGTGCGCACCGATGGCAGGCTAGACGAGGCGAAACTGTCCAAGTTCTTC
>CAZGRP010000035.1:0-13279 GCA_964527995.1 uncultured Cytophagia bacterium
CCGAAGCGGTCCCAAGAGATGAAGCAGGCGCCATGACACCCGATCGAGTCCAGCAGCTTTACGAAACTACCCGCCACGACCTGCTCGAGGACGTCGTTCCATTCTGGCTTCGCTACTCTCTCGACACCGAATACGGCGGCTATCTTCACTGTCTTGACCGCGACGGCTCGGTCTACGGCAGTGATAAGTCGATGTGGATCCAGTGCCGGGCGGTGTGGCTCTACTCCCGACTCTACCGCACGGTGGAGGCACGTCCAGAGTGGCTGGACGCCGCCAGGCTGGGATTCGACTTCGTCACCGCGCACGGTTTCGATGCCGACGGCCGCCTGTTCTTCCAGGTTACTCGTGACGGCCGGCCGCTGCGCAAGCGCCGCTATCTGTTCACCGAAGCCTTCGCGGTTCTGGCCTGTGCCGAGTATGGCGGAGCCAGCGGCGATGAGCGCGCCCTGCAGCAGGCCTGGGATACGTTTCGGCTGATGGTCGAGCTCTATCGAACACCTGGCGCCCTTCCGCCGAAGATCATCCCGGAGACCCGCGTTTCCAAGTCTCACGCCGTGCCGATGATCCTGCTGGCCGTCACCCAGGAACTCCGCGAGTTCGACTCCGACCCGCTGGCGGCCGAGATCGCCGAGGAGTGCATCGATCAGATTGTCCATCATTTTGTAAAACCTGAGGAACGGGCTCTGCTGGAGACGGTCGGGCCGAACGGGGAGCGACTCGATTCGCCTGAAGGGCGGTGCATGAATCCAGGCCACGCCATCGAGTCAGCCTGGTTTCTGATGCACGAGGCGCGCCAGCGGAACGATTCCGCGCTCCTGCGTACCGCACTGGACATTCTCGACTGGTCGCTGGAGCGTGGTTGGGACGAGGTGCATGGGGGGCTCTACTACTTCATCGATGTCGAAGACAAGCCGCCCCAGCGGCTGGAGTGGGACATGAAGCTGTGGTGGCCGCACACCGAGGCTCTTTACGCCTTGTTGCTGGCCTACCATGCGACCGGGCAACAGAGCTACGCCGATGCCTATGAGAAAGTCCGCCGGTGGGCTCTTGACCATTTTGCCGATCCCGAATTCGGCGAATGGTACGGGTATCTGCACCGCGACGGCACCGTCGCCCTGCCGGTCAAAGGGTCGATGTGGAAGGGGCCGTTCCACCTGCCCCGGGCCCAGCTCCTGACCCTTCGACTGCTGGAAGAGATGATGGCCGCTATCTGAAGCTCCGTCTCACGCCTCTAAAGCCCCATCTCCTCGGGCCTCCAGACTCGCCATGAAACTTCCATAGGTTCGCTTGAACGCGTAAGCAAGGCCCCCGCCGATCACTGCGAACACGCCGACCTCAAGCCATTTCCCGACATAGACGTGGTTGAAGGCGATGGTGCCGCTGGCGACAGCCGCTGCACCCAGAACGGCGATTCCCAAGCCGCGATTGATACCGCCTGTGGGCGGATCCGCGGTGATGGCCTTGGCCGCAATCGGTCCCCACAGGCCGAGCGGCTTTGCTCTGCGATAGAACTGCACCAGAGTGGCTTCGTCATCGGGCTCTGTGAGCAGGGAGACAGCCAGCCAGAGCACGGTTGTCAGAGCAATCGAGATGAGGACGTGGGCATAAGCGGTCGCATTGCTGAAGAGGACGTATTTCACCAGCAGAAAGATCAGCGGCCCGCCGAAGGATGCCGCGACCCGCGCTTTGGCGTTGAATCGCCACCACCACCACTGGGCCCAGTTGGCGGTCAGTTCTGCCGAGCTCAATCCGAGCATGAAGATGGCGATGTCAATCACGTTCGTCGCTTTCAGCGCCACGACCAGGCTGAGAGCGATGATCACAAACATCACCGAGCGGCCGACGTTCATGTAGTGGGTCTCGGACTGATTGGGGCGCAGCAGTCGCCGATAGATATCGGAAAGAAAGACCTGCGAACCAAAGTTGAGGTTTGAATCGACGGTGGACATGATGGAGGCGGCCATGCCGGCAATGGCAATCCCCAGGAGCCCGGGAGGCATGTAATGGGCCAGAAGGAGGCCGTAGGCGGTTTCCTTGTTCAATTCGCCGGTGTGCAGTCCGGGCCAGCGCACCATGGCGCCAAGTGCCGGCAGGGTGAGCACGGCCAGCAGCAGGAAAAGGACGATCTCGGCCCAGATATAGAGCTTCGACGCCTCTCGACTGTTGCGGCAGGAGAGGATTCGCTGTCCCTCCATCGCTCCGCCCATGGGGGCAACATCGCCGCCGTAGCCGATGGCCGTCCCCAGAGTCCAGGCCACAAGACCGACGATCCCCAACATCTCGTGGCCGGCCGGCGGGACCCAGCTCACCACCGAGGGACCGAAGGTGTCCACGAGCCGTTCATAGAGTCCGGCTGGGCCGCCAAAGTCTTGCAAAACCAGCACGGAAAGGACCAGCGAAGAGAGGATGATGACCACCGTCTGGGCCACATCGGTGAACACCACCCCGGCGTAGCCGGAAAGGAAAACATAGATGAGGACCACGGGGATCACCGTCGAGTAGGTGGCCAGACGCGACCAGCCGAGCACCGGGCCCATCACTTTGTGGAGACCGAGAAGGCCGGCGCCCGTCCAGGCCACCACCGCAATGAAGGCGCTCCGGGTGGCGATCCAGGCTCGCATGGTGGTCGCCAGGCGGCCGGCAAAACGGATCTCGTAGAACTCCGGCGAAGTGAAGAGCCGCAGGCGCCGCCAGAAGAAGGCAAAGAGAACCGCCGCAACCATGAAGGCCAGTCCGAAGCGCGAGATGTAGAACCAGTAGACGAACAGACCGCTGATCACCGTCATGCCGCAGTAAGCCGGCGCCACATCGGTGTTCATGGAGGTGGCGGCGTAGGAGACTCCATTCACCCACCCGGGTAGTTTGCGGCCGGCAAGAAAGTAGTTCTCGATGCCGCGGGCGCTGAATCTGCGGAAGCCGAACCCAACCACCAGGAGGCCGGCCAGATAGACCCCGATGATGGCGATATCAACTGTCGTCAGGTGCATCGTATCCGTCATAGAACTGGTTCCCCGACTGCGATGCTGGCCGTACCTGGGATGGAACCGCGCTGCAGGGTCGATCGACCACCGCGGCAGTCAGTTCCAGATGGTGACGTTGAAAACTGATTCCAGCCACCAGTTGATGCCCACAAACAGGATGGCCACGGGGATGACGACTCGCATCCACCAGTAGAGAAAGAGCGGAAAAGGTCGTGATGCTCCGCGGGACAGCTCCTTCAAAGCCTGCGACCTGTGGATACACCAGACGGTCGTCAGAAGGGCACACAGTGCCCCGATCGTCTGCATGCCCGAGCCAAAGGTCAGATCCCACGGGATAAAGACTTTCAGGTTGACCATGGGCGGAATCGCCAGCAGAAATACGATGCCGGCGATGATGGGCACGGCTTTTTTTCGGCTCAAACGGGTGTTGTCCAGGAGGCCACCGACGACCACCTCGAAAGCGGCGACATCGGACAGATAGGCGGCGCCGAATAGACCGGCAAAAAAGAGCAGCCCGAAGAGCCAACCCGCCGGCATTTGGGCGAATGTCTTTGGCAGCGTGGAGAAGATCAGTCCCGGCCCTGAATCGGGCTGCAGGCCGAACGCGAAGACCGCCGGGAAAATCGCCAGGCCTGCAAGCAGGCCGGCCAGGGTGTCGCCGAGGCCGGTGAACAGGGCGTTCTTCGGGATGTCGGCGTCTTTGTCGAGATAGGAGCCGTAGATCACCATGAAGGTCCCGCCCAGGGAAAGCGAAAACACCGCCTGGCCCAGGGCTGCGGCCATCACCGAGCCGGTGAGGGCGCTGAACCGCAGGCCGCCGAGATACCAGCGGATCCCTGCACCCGCTCCTGCCAGAGTGGCCGAACGCACGATGAGCACCAGCAGGATGGCGAACAGCATCGGCGTCACCACCTTGCTGACCCTCTCGATGCCGCGCCTGAGGCCCTTGACCACGACGATGGCGCACGACAGAATGACCATCGCCGTCATTACCAGCTGCAGCACGAAGGAGGTCAGGCTGAAGCCGGCGTCGGGAGGTAGGATGGCGGCTGCATTCAGCCTACCGCCCAGGGCCTGCACCACCTCGGCCAGCGCGTAATAGGCGACCCAGCCAATGGTGTTCGAGTAGTAGCCGGTGGCGAAGATGACGACCGCGAACAGGAGCATACCGACGGCCTTGCCTTGCGGGAACCCGCCGTACTCGAAGGCGCCCAGTGGTCCGCGGCGGGTATGGCGGCCGAGGGTCCATTCGGCCATCAAAGCGGGAATGCCGATGAAGAGGACGACGCCGACATAGAAGAGCACAAAGGCGGCGCCGCCGAACCGGCCGGCCATGTAGGGGAAGCGCCAGACGTTGCCCAGGCCGACGGCAACGCCGATCATGGTCATCAGCAGACCGAAGTTCGAGGCAAAGGTTTCGCGTTTGCGATTCTTATGCTGGTTGGCCATAGGCGCCCGTGGGGGTGGGTCGCAGCCGCAAACGATGCCGGGAAATCAGCTCGTGCACCTTTTCAGCGCCGCCACCATCCTGTCGATGTCTTCATGGTTGTTGTAGAAATGTGTGGAGACACGGATGCCGCCGACGCCTGAGGTGTAGCGAATGGCCAGGTAGATCTTCTCTCTCAGTAGCCTGTCGAGAAGCGCCTGGTCTTCGCTGGCGGAGTCGTAGTACCGGAACACCGTGATCCCGGACCGGGCCTGCGGCTCCCGAGGCGTGACCACGCGCGCACCGGCCCTGGCCAGCTCGTCGTGAAGGAGATCGGTGAGCCTGCGGATGTGCGCTTCGATCGTGCCGATACCGACCTGGTTGATCAACTCGAGGGATTTGCCCAGACCGATAGCGCCCGGGTAATTGGAGGTGCCGGCGATCTCGAATTTCCTGGCTGTCGCTGGAAAGCGGTAGTCCCGGTAGGGCGAGATTTCAGGGGTGCGAAAGTACTCGGCCCAGCCGCCGCTGGGCTCTTCCAGAGCCAGGTAGCCGTAGGAAGCGGGCTCGAGCGCCTGCAGGGCACGGTCCGCAATAAACAGGACGCCACATCCAAACGGTGCATTGAGCCACTTGTGCCCGCCTGCCGCTACGAAATCGGCAAACTGCGCCGACAGGTCGATCTCCATCGCCCCCATCTCCTGGATGGCGTCCACCACCAGCCAGATGCCGCGGGACCGGCAGATTTCGCCAAGCCGGCGGATGTCGATGCGGTATCCAGAGCACCACTGCACCGAAGAAACGCAGACGACCTTCGTCCGCGTGTCCATCGCAGCCTCGAAGTCCTCGGGGGTGAGAACGCCGCCATCATGGCTGCGAACAGGTTTGATCTCGATCCCGGCACTGGCTTGTTTCCTGGCCCAGGGTATGGCCACCTGGAGAAATTCGGTGTCGGCGATGAGAACATTCTCCCCCTTGTGCAGGGGAATGGCGTTGGCTGCGATGTTCAGGGCGTGTGTGGTGCTCTCGACGAGGGCGATGTTCTGCGGGCGCGTGTGCAGCAGCTTGGCCGCCTGGTGTACGGCCGCCGTCCTCATCCGGTCCATAGCGATGTGGTGCAGCGAGGCGTCCTCGGCATCGCAGAGCAGAGCCATGTCGAGGAACCGGGTGACAGCCTGGTGGGCCTGCCTCGGGATCAGGCTGACGCAGGCGGCGTCGAGAAAAACTTTGTTCTGTAGACCTGCAAAACAACCTCTGGCTTCTTCGAGAGTCATGTCTGTTCCACCGATGGAGAGCTGCAAAGGTGAAGAGGGTCGGTCAGTAGACGTCGAGATCGTTGCCGGAGACCACCTTGCCGCTGTAGATGCTGCGGACCTCCTCGAGAAGTTCCTCCTCGGTAGAGCCCCAAAAGAGCTGGTGATAGAGGATCAGCAGCCCGGGCCTGGCTTCGGCCGCGATCTTGGCGAGTTCGACGGAAGAGGTATGGAAACTGGCATGGTAGCGCTGCCAGAGCGGAGGTCGCCTCTGGAATCCGGCCTGCGAGTAGACCTCGTGGATCAACACATCACAACGATCGCAGTTCTCGACGATGGCTTCAGTCGGAGCAGTGTCGCCGGAGACGACGATGGTCCGGTCCGGTGTCTCAAAGCGATAGCCGAAAGACTGCGGCCATGAACCGTGCTTGACCAGGAACGCCTTTACCGTGACGTTCTGATCGCGATAGATGACGCCCGGCTCGATCTCATGCACACGGACCTTGTACCCTTCGCGGTTGATCGGCTCCAGGCCTTCGGTGCGAATGCGGATGTCCTCCTGATAAGCCTCGAGGATGTGCTCGGTCATCGAGCGCAGGCCCTTGGGACCGTATGCCTCCAGCGGCTCGTCCCGTTCGAGCACCCACGGTGTGAAGATGAGGTCCGGATAGCCGACGGTGTGGTCACTGTGCAGGTGAGTGATGAATACCCGCTTCAGGTTTTCCACGGCCAGCGCTTTCACTCCGCGCCGGAAGGCCGCTGCGGCACGCCGAACGACACCGGGACCGCAATCGATGAGGTAGGGGGTGTCGTTCACGACGATGGCCACCGCCGGACCGGAACGATCGGGATCGGCGTTCGGGGTGCCGGTGCCAAGAAGGACGATCTGCGAGACGGCACTGCCTTGGGATTGCTGAACCGGGTCTTCTTTTTCGGTGCTCTGGCCGGATGCAGCGTGCCAGCGACTCAGGATCAGCCCGGCGACCCAGAGTGCCGCGAGCCATCGCTTTGCCATCACATTCCTCCTGGGGTTGGATTCTCGCCCCCGCAATCTAATGGCCAGAATCGATGATGTCAAGGCAAAATCCTTTTCAGCTCGGGCTGACTTTTTCTCTTGACTCCGGCGGATTGAGTTTCGTATACTGCAAGCCATAGCGCGCACGGCCTTTGCGGCGCCGCCGCTGGGCACTGCAGGAACTGGAAACCAAACCCGAGGCGGAGTCGAGACCTTTATGGTACTGAAACACGTCAATGCCATCGACTATGCGTTCATCATTCTCTACATGTTCATCGTGGCGGCGACCGGGGTTTACCTGAGCCGTTACAACCGCAACACAGCCGACTACTTCAAAGGTGGGGGCAGGGTGCCGTGGCTGGTGGCTGGGCTGTCGAACTTCGTCTCCGGGTTTTCGGCCTACATGTTCGTTGCCGCGGCCGGCTATACCTACAAGAACGGCATTGCGGCGGTGCTGCTGTTTACCAGCGCCTTCTGGGCCTATTGGCTCGGCTATTTTATCTACGGTGTGCGCTGGCGGCGGACGCGGCTCGATTCGCCGGCCCAATATCTAACCCGGCGGTTCTCGCAAAGTACCACCTATTTTTATACCTTCATCTCGGTGCTGCCATCGATCGTGTCGATGGGGATTGCCATCTACACCCTCTCCATCTTCATCTCCAGCGCCCTTGGCATCAGCGAGCTACGTCTCTCTGTCCTCGGTCTTCAGCTCACCGGCTTTCAGATGACCATGATCGGCACCGGCGTCGTCATGATCGTCTATACCGGGTTCGGTGGTCTGTGGGCTGTGGTGATCACCGACTTCATCCAGTTTCTCATCCTGATGATTATGACGCTGGTGATTTTTCCGGTCGCCTTCATCTACCTCGGAGGCGATGCCGGCTTTTTCGGTGGGGTCCAGAAGCTCCTCACCCAATCGCCGCCGGGCTATTTTCACTTCGGTTCCACGGGCCAGACGCCGTTCTTTTTCATGGCTTTCGTGCTTAATGTCATGCTCGGCTACAACGTCCGCTGGCACGTGGCGCAGCGATATTACAGCGTGCCCGACGAGCGTGACACCCGCAAGATGGCGGTGCTCTGCAGTGTCCTCAGCCTGATCGGCCCTCTCATGTGGATCGTTCCGACGATGGTGTCGCGGCAGATCTTCCCCGACATCGCCCAGATGTGGCCTTCGATTCCAGTGCCCGAAGAGGCTTCGTTCGTCAGCCTGGCGCTGCTGGTGCTGCCCCATGGGATGATCGGCGTCGTGGTTTCAGCGATGTTTGCGGCGACCATGAGTTCGGCCGACACTACGTTCAACTGGCTTTCGGCCGTCATCACCAAGGACATCTATGTGCCGCTGGCGCGCCAGCTCACCGCCCGGGTACCGTCGGACCGCACTCAGTTGCGTTTCGGCAAGACGACCATTGCCGTCATCGGGGTTTTGTCCATCCTGGTCTCCATCTGGGTGCCCCGGTTCGGCGGTGCCTTCGATTTCACCTTGAAATTTGCCAGCTTCTACGATCCGTCCCTGCTGATCGTCGTCGCCGTCAGCCTGCTGATGCTGCGTACGCCGTGGTGGTCGGGCATCGCCGCCGCCAGCGCCGGGGTCTCGGTTGTCATCCTATCGAACCTCTTTCTCGACCTGAACGGCTTCCAGTACGAGTTCAATACCTTCCTCGGCAGCGGCACGACGGTTCTGGTCTTGTGGCTCAGTCGCTATTTCCCCACCAAGAAGGCGGAGCCCCAGCCCCGCCTGGAGTCGTTGATTGAGGACCTGCGGACGCCGGCGCTGGTGGAGGAGGGCGCCGACGTGGCTCCGGCCGACTTCTCGGTCTACGGCATCATCGGCAAGCTGGCCATGGGACTCGGCCTGATGCTGATGCTGTTACCGCTGGCGCCCGTCCAGCACGATGGCAAGCTGATCAACTTCTACGGCGGCGCCCTGGCCTTCGCTGTCGGTCTGGCAATTTTCTATTTCAGCCGGCGGACGCGGGTCAACGCGGCGGCGAAGCCGACAGCAGCGGAGGTGGCTCCATGACAGCGAAAGTGAAATGGGGTGTCCTCGGGACCGGGCGCATCGCCGATCGCCTGTTGAAAAGCCTGGCTGAATCTGATGTTGCCGAGGCGGTCGCCATAGCGGGCCGCAGCCGGGAGAAGACGGTCGAGCTGGCGCGAAAGCACGGGGTGCCGAAGGCGCCGGCGGATTTCGCCGCGCTGGTATCGGATGCGGGCGTCGATGTGGTCTACAACGCCACTCCGAACCACTGGCACCATCCTTGGACGCTGCGTGCCCTGGCGGCGGGGAAACATGTGCTCTGCGAGAAGCCGATCGCCCTGAACGCCCGCCAGGCGCAGGAGATGTTCCGGGCGGCCTCGGCGGAGGGGCTGCACCTGATGGAGGCCTTTGCCTTCCGCTGCCATCCGCAGGCCGATCTCATCCGTGAGTTGGTGCAGCAGGGGGAGGTGGGCGATCTCACCGTTGTCAGGGCATCTTACAGCTTTTATCTGGATGAGCCCGAAAATGTGCGATGGCAGGCCGAAATGGGCGGTGGCGCATTGTACGACATCGGCTGCTACTGCGTCAACATCGCCCGCTGGATCGCGGGCAGCGAGCCGGACGAAGTGGCTGCGCTCGCGACATTGACCGAGAAGGGCGTCGATACAAGCACTGCGGCGGTGCTGCGATTCCCCGGCGGTGTACTGGCCGCAATCGATTGCAGTTTCCGAGGCAGCTTTCGCACGGCGGTGGAGATCGTCGGCACCAGAGGGCGCCTGGAGGTACCCAGCCCATGGAAGCCGCGCACCACCGCCCCGCTGCGTCTCTGGCGCGGGGACGATCTTGAGGAGGTTGCGGTGAGCGGCGGCGACATTTACCGGCTTCAGGTCGATCACTTCAGCCGCTGCGTTTTGGGGCGCGAGCAACCGCGGGTCTCAGCCCAGGATTCCATCGCCAACATGCAGGTGATGGATCGCATTCGGAAAGCTGCGGGGATGGAACTTTTCTGGCTGGGGTCGTAGTAAATGGGCGGGAGTGAAGCCACGACGAGTCGTGCAAATCGATGAGACTCCAGCTGCAATTTCAGTGCGCCGCCGTCGCCGTGCTCATGGCCTTCGTTGCAGAGCCTGGTTTCTCCCAGAATCGTTCCTACTGGCAGCAGGACGTGCGATACGTCATCCAGTCGAGGCTGGACACCACGCGACGGATCGTTTCGGGCGAGGAAACCATCTTCTACCGCAACAATTCCCCTGACACTCTCCGGAAGATCTACCTTCATCTCTACGAGCGTGCCTTCCGTGGCAACGACAGTCGTCTGATGCAGGACGCCCGCAGGCAGAACCTATTGCGGGACTGGCCAAAGAAACACCGCGGCGACATGCGCATCCTCTCCTTCGAGGTCCTCAGTATCGGCGGCGACACCGACCTGCCGATCTCGGCTTTTCATGTCGATGACACCATCCTGTCGGCCATCCTGCCGCGGCCGCTTGCCCCAGGTGCAGAGCTGCGACTGCGGCTTCGATTCACCGAAAAGATCCACCTGCCGCTCAACGCCCGGGGTGACCGTGACCGCAGCTACCGCCTGGAGCGCTGGTACCCCGAGGTAGCTGTTTATGACGCCAGCGGCTGGCATGCTCAGCCGGCGCGCCTGCTTTCCGGAACGTACAGCGAATTCGCCGACTTTGAGGTGAAGCTGACCGTGCCGGGTAACTTCATCGTGGCGGCATCGGGGGTGCCGGTGGAGGGCGATCCCGGGTGGCAATGGCTGGCGGCCGATACGAGTTGGGACGAGAATCGTTTTCGCGCCTGGTTCGACAGTACTCGCACCGCCCTCTACCAGCAGGGAGAGAAGTCAGGGCCGCGGACGCTGACGTTTCGGGCGCGGAAGGTCGCCTCTTTCGTGGTGGTGGCGGCGCCGGATCTGGTCCACGAGGCGGTCCAGGGCGATTCGGTGGCGATGCACGTGTTCTATCGCGCCAGATCCCGGAAAGACTGGCGCCGGAAGGCAGGCGAGCGCCTGCTGCGATCGCTGCGCTGGTATGAGTCGATATTCGGCCCGTATCCCTATCCGCAATTGACTCTGGTTGAAGACCGCGGAGACGGCATCGGCAGCGGCATGCTTCTCCTCTCGTCGAGTGGCGGTGAGCTTGCCGTGCAGTTCCTTCTCGGGCGTCTCTACTTCCACAGCATCCTAGGCAATGACGATCGTACCACCCCGTGGCTCAGCAACGGCATGGCGGCCTTCGCCACCAAGTGGTTTCTCGAGACCCGCTACGGCCCCCTCGGCTACGACAAGAAGCAGGTGCAGAAACAAGGACCGTTTTTCATCAAGTATTACCCGCTGCCGTCGCTGAAGCAGCTTGTCGACAACATCCTGCTCTTCTACATGGACTCGGGCGCCGACGAGCCCATGGGCAAGGCGGCCACCGACTTCAAGGACATTGCTGGCTATGGCATGAACGCTTTTTTCAAAGGTCTGGTCTTCTTCGAGATGATGCGCTATGTCGTCGGCGACAGCGCGTTTGCCCGGCTGTGTCGCATCTACTATCGGCGGTGGAATCTCAAGCATGTGGATGAGCAGGGCCTGCAACAGTTGGCCGAGGAGGTGAGTGGCCAGGACCTGGACTGGTTTTTCGACGAGTGGCTGCACGAGACCCCCAGGATAGAGTACTCACTCGGTGGCGTGCACACGGAGAAGACCCCTGACGGCCGCTGGCGCACGCGCGTGGTGGTCGAGCGCCGCGGCGACGGCATCATGCCGGTGGAGGTGGCCCTGGAGGTGGGGGAACGACGCATCATCAAACGAGCAGCCGGCAAGGCGCTGCGCGACACGGTGGTCTTCATCACAGCGACGAGGCCGGGCCGTGCTGTGCTCGATCCGGGAGACCGCATCCTCGACAAGGACCGCCTGAACAACGGCGGGGCGCGCTACGAGCTGCGCTTCGATCTTCCACTCACCGACGCCTTCTATCAGCCGAGCGATGCCTACCTGCTGTTGTGGAGGCCTTCCATCGGCTACAATGATGTCGACGGGCTGCGCCTGGGACTGCAATTGCGCGGCAGCTATCGTGCGATTTATCGCACCTTCAAGATCGGCGCCTATTACGGCGTGCGGTCTCGAATCCTGGACGCGGTGGTGAACTTTGGAAACCCGATCCCCGGCATGGGCAACCTCAGCCGCTACGAGGTCGCCGTCCAGAGGATGGAGGGTCGTTTCGATGCCGGCCTCTCGCTTTTCGTACCGGTCGTCAGGCGGCTGAATGAGCCGCCGGTACACCGCTTTCGCCTGGTGCTCAACCACTCGCGCCTGCTGGAACCGGCCTACACTTTTCGTGAGGTCAGGGCCCAGGGCAGGAAACGCCTGGTGCAGGAGTGGCAGTCTGGGACCGTCAACCGCGTGGCCTTGTTCTACCGCATGAGGCGTGCCGGGCTGGCCTGGTTTGCGGATACGCGTGCCAGCCTCGAAGCTGCACCGGCGTTCCTGGGCAGCGATTTCGACTATCAGAAGATGACCGGCGAAGTGATGCTTGGGGTGCAGCTGCTGGGGTTCACTGCGGTGGGCCGGGGCTTCGCTGGAGTCGCCACGGGTCACGATGCGCCGCCGCTTCAGGACCAGTTCTGGATCGACGGTGCCGGGCCGCGATACCGATTCCGGCAGGGGGAGTTGCGGACGCGCGGGGCCACCTCCTCGCGCTGGCACATGCGTGTGCTGGGGGGCGGAAACCTGCGTGGCTACTATGACCAGCCGCGTTCGGGAAAACGTCTGCTGGCGGCGACCTTCGAGATCCGCCGGCGCTTGCCGTTGATTCGGCTGCCGCTGGTGGCGTTCTACGACGTCGGCAGGTTGCAGCACGTGGACGGCGTCCAGGAAACCCTCGCCGATGCCGGATTGGGGCTGCGCTTCGAGGCTCGCTTCGGGCCGGTGTCGCTGTCGGATGTGGAGCTACGCCTCGACTTCCCGATCTGGGTGAGTGATCCGCTTCCCGGCGAAAGGAGAAGAAAATTCCGCTGGACCGTCGGGCTTGGGCTGCCGTGGCCTTGATTAGGCCCCGAATGGAGCCGCGTATGAGCGCAAATGCACGCCCATGGACGGCGGTTGCACGGAGGCTGTCTGAAGAAAAGGTGAGAAGGAGTCTTGATTTGTCATTCCTGCGAAAGCAGGAATCCAGAAAAAGTAAGCCTTTGGGACAGCCCGATAACCGGTCTGTGCGAAGTGCCGTGCTGGTTGGAGCCGATGAGCCAGGCCCCTGTTCCGCTGGGTGCCCGCGCGCCAGGGGCGTTGTCGGAATGCAATTCCTCTACCAACGTGCGGTCAGGAACGGAGTTCCTGACCGAGAATTGAGGCGGCCGGTACAGGGGCCGGTCAATTCGCGTTCATTCGCGTGAATATGCGGCCCTGATGCAGTTGCCCAATTTCCAATTTCTGTTTTCGAATTGCTCGCCGCCTCACGGAGTTTAGCCACCCGCCGCGCGTTTTCCGCGAAGATCTCGCGCTGGTCCTCGACCGGGATGCGTGCACCCGCCACCTGGGTGATCTTCGGTGGTGGGTACAAGGAAGGGCAGACCTGTGCCGCAAATGCACGCCCATGGACGGCGGTTGCACGGAGGCTGTCTGAAGAAAAGGTG
>CAZGRP010000035.1:13379-42166 GCA_964527995.1 uncultured Cytophagia bacterium
CGCAAATGCACGCCCATGGACGGCGGTTGCACGGAGGCTGTCTGAAGAAAAGGTGAGAAGGAGTCTTGATTTGTCATTCCTGCGAAAGCAGGAATCCAGAAAAAGTAAGCCTTTGGGACAGCCCGATAACCGGTCTGTGCGAAGTGCCGTGCTGGTTGGAGCCGATGAGCCAGGCCCCTGTTCCGCTGGGTGCCCGCGCGCCAGGGGCGTTGTCGGAATGCAATTCCTCTACCAACGTGCGGTCAGGAACGGAGTTCCTGACCGAGAATTGAGGCGGCCGGTACAGGGGCCGGTCAATTCGCGTTCATTCGCGTGAATATGCGGCCCTCGCGGACGTTGCAGTTACGCGCCCACCAAAGTCCGTTCGCCATCAAAGCGAGAAATACCGGCCGATCACCAATTGAACGGTGGAGGTGTGCGCAGCCTGGTTCGCCGTCGGCGGGAAGGACGAGTTCAGCCTGAAGTGCAAGTCGTACCTGACCTCGGCTCCGGCCGTGAAGGCACGCGCGATCGCCACCTCGAAGCCTGCGCTGAAAAAATAGCCCAGGTTCGTCGAAGTGTGGCGCCCACGTTCGTCTCCACGACGAAGCAGGTAGTCGATTCTCTCGGTGTAACGCATCACGGACAGACCGCCTCCGAGGCGAAAGAACCTGGTAGGGTAGAGGAGGGCACCCAGGTGAAGGTAGGCCGGGTTGAGATAAGAGCCATCCTCGGTTCCCATGTCGGAGCGTTTTGGATCGTAGAGACTCACGAGGAGCCCTAGCGTCCCGCGCCGAACCGCTGCTGTGACCCCCATGCCCACGGGCGATCTCGGGTAGGAAGACTTGACGCCCCGGGACGCCTGCCACCCCGAGACCCCGGTTTGGATGCCAACGAACAAGTCCTGGGCGCTGCCGGGTGAAACCACGAGCAGCAGGACCAGGAGGGCGATGCGCGACGTCTTGTGCCACATGATCAGTCCCCGAAATTGTGGTGTTTGGACAAGCGCCGGTACCAGCCGAAAATCACGGCAACAAGATACCGACTTTTTTTCTTGTCAAGTGTTTTTCTCTGTCCGCAATGGAAAGGCAGGCGGGGTTGAACGCTGAAGGTCGCCGAACAAACCGAATTCGCGTGCATCTGCAGCCGACCCGCTCGCACGCCCTGCAAGAATCGTTCTCTTTCCCCAATTCCCGATTTCTAGTTTCCAGGATCCAATCCAAACACCCGCCGGGCATTTTCTGTGAAGATCTTTAGCTTGTCCTCCACAGACAGACGCGCACAAGCGACCTGGGTGATCTTCGGCCGCGGATCGAGGAAGGGCAGGTCGGTCCCGAACAGCACCCGGTCGGCTCCGGCTTCGGCCACCATGCGCTCGAGGATGCCGTAGGGCAGATAGCTGGCGGTGATGTCCAGATAGACGTTCGCTGCCTCCTGCGCCAGGGCGATCGATTCTTCGACACCCTGCAGGTTGGCGCCGCAATGGCCGATCAGAATCGTCACGCCGGGGTACTGCCGTGCCGGCGCGGCCAGCATCGCCGGGGAGCAGAGAGCGTCGCCGCCCCAGGTGTGCACCAGCATCGGCCATTTGCGCTCCTGGGCGAACTCCCAGACGACATGATAGCCGGGTCCGTCCAGCCGGTGGTGGTGCAGGCCTGGATGAATCTTGATGCCGACGAAGCGTGGATCATTGGCGCAGCGCTGGAGCTCGGTCCGCTTGTGTTCTTCGCTGCGGTTGGGGTTGATGGTGCAGTAGCCGAAAATTCGGCCGGGATGTTCGTCCATCGCCCGGAACAGCAGGTCGTTGCCCGCGCTGTCGTCCGGCCCGAGCCCGAGATGAGGGGCACAGAGGACGGTGCGGATTCCCAGTCGGTCCATCATCTCCACCATGCCCGCGGCACCTGGATCGCCAGGAATCCGGAATGCGAACCACGGGCCGAGATGGGTGTGGCAGTCGATGATGCCGACCTCGGAGAACGGCTGTCCAGCCGTTGCGGCACGCCAGAGTCTATCCATGGTTCAAGCCCCTCCACAGAAGTCGATCCAGGTTCGCTGAGGCAATCAACGTTTTCTCCCTTTCCGAGAGGTCGGCATAGGCCACCAGTCCCACCGGACCGGCGGGCTCCCAGATGGGCGCGCCGGTGCCGAAAAGCAGGCGTTCCGCCCCGAAGCGGCGGGCGATAGCCTCGATGCCGCCGAAGGTGTGGTACCAGGAAATCTCCAGGTGGAGGCCGGTGTGCTTCTCCAGCAACGGATACAACCAGCGGTCGATACGATACCCGGCGCGCAGAATCACCAGCTTCAGCGTGGGGTGATTGCACAACACCTGATCGATCTCCGCCCAGTTCGTCTCATCGTATTCGACCAGCACGGGCACGCCGGCCTGACTCAGGCAATCCAGAAGCTCCCGGCACCAGACGTCGCCGAGGCCGAAGCCGTGCGTCTTCGGAGCAAGGCGCACAGCCCGGGCGCCGCCTCGGTCGAGATAGTCCAGCAGCGCTTCACCGGGTGCGGGCAGTTCGTGCGTGGCCGGAGGCAGGAGCACATAGCAGGGCAAAAGCCCCCCGGCGTTGCGGCACAACTCGCTGGCGGCCAGGTTGCCCACGCCGGGATCATACTCCAGCGCGTAACTGTGAGTCACCAGCAATCGCTCGATGTCCAGCTCGCGCAGACGGGATTGCAGTTCGTGCAAGGGAAGGTCGCCCTCCGGGTGAATGGCCGTCATCGGGCCGGCGATGCAGTTGCAGTCAAAGAATTGGATCTTCGAGTTGGCCATAGGAGAGTTTCGCTTTGTGTGAAGTTCCGGCTTGCATCCCGCGAAAGGAGTTGTTATCTTGGGGCAACAATTGTGCATAGGTACGGAAATCCTGCCGGCAAAGTCAAGCAATTTCTGTATTTCGACGCAACCTGGCCCGTTCACGCCGGCCGGAGTCCCAAGAAACAGACGACAATGGATCGAAAAGCATGGAAAGAGCGCCTTCGAGGCGGACTGATTCCGGCCGTTCCCGTGCCGTGGGCGGCTGACGGCGACATCCATCGGCAGGCACAGGAGCGCTACGTCAAGTACATGGCTGGCCAGCAGCAGATCGGCGTGGCGGTGTGGGTGCACACCGGGCGAGGACTCTACCTCACCCCTGAGCAGCGCGAGCTGGTTTTCCGCTCCTGGCGCCAGGGACTGGGGGAGGATAAGATCGTCGTCGCCGGAGCCGGCGCGCTTCCGGATCGGAAGCTGGTGTGGGAGGAGCAGGTCGAACGGGTCAACCTCGACACGCTCGCCATGGCGCAGCAGGCCAGGGATCTCGGCGCCGATGCCTTGCTGGTCTATCCCCCGGTTCTCTACCGCGGCCAGGATGACCAGGATCGGCTGATCGTCGAGCATCACCAGCGTCTGGCCGAAGTGGGACTCCCGCTGATCGTCTTCTATCTCTATGAGGCGGCCGGCGGCATCAGCTACTCGCTCGAGGTGCTGGATGAACTCATGCGGCTGCCGCAGGTGGTGGGCATCAAGATGGCCACGCTCGACAGCGTCATGACCTTCCAGGATGTCGCCCTGTGGGTGCAGGAGCGGTTCCCCGATGTGGCGTTGATCAGCGGTGAGGACCGCTTCCTCGACTACAGCCTGATGATGGGGGCGACCAGCGCCCTGATCGGCATGGGGGCGGCCCTGACGTCGCTGCAGGCACGAATGATTCATGCCTACCTGGATGGCCAGTACGCGCTCTTCCATGAGCTGTCGCGCAAGGTGACTCATCTGGCTATCTCGACCTTTTGCGCTCCGATGGAGAAGTACATCGTCCGCATGCTGGCGGTTCTGCATCTACTGGGCATCATTCCCCGCGACGCTGTGCACGACCCGTGCGGATGGGAGGTAAGCGACGAAGATCTGGCAGTTCTGCGGCGTGTGTTGCACGACATCCAGGAAGGCTGATCTGTTGTGAGTGGCCAAAGCGTACCGGGGTTCACTGCCCCACAGGCAGTCCCAGAGGAAGAAAGATGTATTGGACATGAAGAGCAGACTTTCTGAGTTCGAAGAGAAGTGTTTGCAAACCAACCCCGCGTGTACCCATGAAAATTGCTTTCTCTACGCTGGGCTGTCCGGAATGGTCGCTGGAGCAACTGATTCAGGGCGCCCTGGACTACGGCTACGACGGCATCGAGCTGCGTGGGCTGCAAGACGAGATTTACCTGCCGAGGGCCGCGGAGTTCCGCGGTTATCGCCTGGCCGAGAGTCGAAAACGCTTCGAGGACGCCGGCCTCGAGATTGTATGCCTCGGTTCCACGGCATTTCTCGCGCGCACGGCTCCGGAGGAACGCCGGGCGGCTCTGAATGAGGTGCGCGACTATGTCGCCCTGGCGGCCGAATTGCAGGCCCCCTTCGTGCGCGTCTTTGCCGGCCGCTTGCGGCAGGATGGACGAGAGATCGGCAGCGAGTCAGCCTTGATCGAAAACATGGCGGCTGCCGCAGAGATCGCCGCCGCAGCGGGTGTGAAGCTGGTACTCGAGACCCACGATGACTTCATCGCTTCCGAGCCACTGGCCAGGGTGATGCAGGCCGTCGGCCACCCGGCCGCCGGCATCCTATGGGATATCCATCACCCGGTGCGCTTCGAGGGCGAACCGGTGGCCGAAACATGGGAGCGCATCGGTCGCTGGGTCTGGCACACCCACGTGAAGGACTCGCGGGCCGCTGGCGACGGGTACGTCTATACCCTCCTCGGAGGGGGAGATATCCCGGTTGCCACGGCGATCCAGCTGCTGGCGCGTGGCGGCTACCGGGGCTACGTCTCGCTGGAGTGGGAGAAACGCTGGCATCCGGAGATCGCCGAGCCGGAGGTGGCCTTCCCGCAGTATGCCGCCGTTCTCAGAATGCTGATCAAGGCCGCTGAAGCGCCCGGCGCATAAATCCGTTGAGAAAGTCCTTGGCGGAGGCTCGAACCGTGGAGATCGAAGACAGGATCGTGGAGTACTTTTCCAGGCAGCCGGGGGTGATTGCGGTCTATCTGTTCGGCTCCTACGCCCGGGGACGGCCGACCGCGCAGAGCGATCTCGATGTGGCCATCCTGCTGCAAACGCCAGTCGACAGCCGCCGTCTGTTCGATTTCGAATTGCGATATTTTGAAGAGCTGTCTCGGCTGATCCCCAAGAACCTCGACATCGTGATTCTAAACCGGGCTGGCGAACTGCTGACCTATGAAATTCTTTCGAAGGGCAGACTCCTCTATGAGCGCGATCGCGAGCAACGGGTTGAGTTCGAAGCGCGCAGAATTGTCGACTACCTGGATTTCCTGCCAGCCTTCGAACGGATGCAGCAGGGGATGATGCGGCGTCTGCGGCGGAGGGTTCAAGATGGCTCTGAGGGAAACGATTGCCGGGAAGGTGTCTTTCGTGCAAGCGAGGCTGGACCGGCTCCGGAGCCACGCGAGCGTTCCGAAAGAAGAATTCTTGAACGATCCAGACCTTCAGGATGTCGTGTTGCACAACCTGCAGCTGGCCATTCAGGGGTGCATCGATCTGGGGAGTCATGTAGTGTCAGAGGAAGCCTGGGGAACGCCGGGCAGTTTTTCGGAGGTTTTTCAAATCCTGCACGAGCATGGCATCATCGCCGAAGATCTGAGTCACCGCCTGGTGCAAATGGTGGGCTTTCGAAACCGGATCGTTCGCGGATACGAGAACATTGATCTCGATATCGTTTATGATATGTGGCATCAGCGACTCGGAGACATTGAGAAGTACTTGCTGAGCGTGGCTGAACATTTCGGGCTTTGAGGCTGAGACCGGGTAGATGCCTCAGCGCCGGCGGATTCTGCTGCGGAAATGGAGAGGAGTTGACCGCGAAGCCCTATCGGAAAGGTGAGAGGACCCTGGTCACCGGAGCCACCGGCTTCATCGGCACCAACCTGGTGCGGCGGCTGGTGGCGGAGGGCGAGTCGGTGCGGATCCTGCGCCGGCCGTACAGCAACACCCGCGGTCTTGATGAGCTGCCCATCGAGACCGCGATCGGCGATGTGCGCGATGCCGAATCGGTGCGTGCGGCGGTCGAGGGCTGCCGGCGGGTCTACCACCTGGCAGCGAAGTTGAGTGTCGCTGATGGCGACTGGGATCGTTTCCACCGTACGAACGTGCTCGGCACAGAGAACGTCGCCCGGGCGGCGCTGGAGACAGGCGTGGAGCGCATGCTGCACTGCTCGAGCATCGCGGCCGTGGGCTGGGGCCCTCCACAGGCACCGGCCACCGAGGAGTCGGAATTCAACTTCGAATCCTTCCGCGTGCCCTACGTCCACACCAAACGCCAGGGCGAACTGGTGGTCCGAGAGTACATCGGCAAAGGATTGCCGGCAGTGATTGTGAACCCGGCCTATGTTTTCGGCCCGTGGGACAAGCGGCTCGGTGCCAATCGGCTTGTCTACCTTGTTGCAAAGGGACGGGGCTTGTTCTACCCCGGCAAGGGCGGAATCAATATCGTCGATGTCGACGATGTGGTGGATGGCATGCTGGCTGCCATGGATCGCGGGCGGGTCGGCGAACGCTACATCCTTGGCGGTGAGAACCTCTTCTTCCGCGACCTCCTTAGCCTCATGGCCGAGGTGTCGGGTGGCCGGAAGCCGATTGCCACGCTGCCCTTTCCCTTGTTCTGGAGCCTCGCCCTGCTGGTCGAGATAGGGGGGAAGTTGTTTCACTTCAAGCCTTTGATCTCGCGCCAGACCGCTCGCTTCGCCCGCTTGACCCACTTCGTAAGCTCAGAGAAAGCGATGCGTGAACTTGGCTATCGCTACCGACCGCCGCGACAGGTGATCCTTCATGCCCTACAGTGGCTGGCTGACGAGGGATATCTTCACACTCCGGCGACCCCGGCGGTGGCGAAGAGGCACGTAGAGGCCTCAGTCATAGCTGCAGATGAAAACAACCAAGCGACAACTGATCTCTGATCCCCGGTGCCCGTCGTGAAGATCGAGCGAATTGAAATCTTTCATGTGCGCATTCCGCTGGTCGAACCGTTCCGGATCAGTTCGGGGTCGGTCGATGAAAAGGATGCGTTGATTTTGAAGCTGTACGCCGATGGGCTGGTGGGATACGGCGAGGCTTCGCCCATGGCGGGCAGCTTCTACTCCGAGGATACGCCCGAATCGTGCTGGCAGGATCTCACCCAGACGCTCATCCGGGCTTTTGTCGGCCGCGAGCTGGAGAGCCCGCAGACTGCCTGGGCAGTGCTCAGCACCCTGCCGGGCTCGGCCTTCGCCAAGGCTGGGCTGGAGACGGCCGTCTGGCATCTGCACGCTCAGGCGCTGGGGCAACCGCTGCACCGGGTTGTTGGCGGCAACCACAACCGGGTGCCGTGCGGCCTGGCAGTGGGTATCTACGATCGTGTGGACCAGCTCCTTGCTGCCATCGAGCGGCACCTGGGCGAGCGCCGCTATCATCGTGTGAAAATCAAGATCCAGCCGGGGTGGGATGTGGAGCCCGTAGCAGCCGTGCGCCGGCGATTTGAAGAGACGCCTCTGTTCGTGGATGCCAACGGCGCCTACACTTTCGATGATCTCGACGTGTTCAAGGAACTCGATCAGTTCGATCTGATGATGTTCGAGCAGCCCTTCGCCCCGCAGGCCATGGAAGCGAGCGCCCGGCTGCAGGAGCAGGTGACCACACCGGTGTGCCTGGACGAAAGCATCGAGAACGTCGCAGACGTGGATCGAGCGCTGGAGCTTGGCAGTTGCCGTATCATCAACATCAAGATTCAGCGTGTGGGCGGGCTCGAGAGAGCCCTTGGGGTGAATCGAGCCTGTGAAGAAGCCGGGGTGCCGGTGTGGTGCGGCACCATGCCCGAACTCGGCCTGGGGCAGGTGTTCGGCCTGGCCCTGGCCACGCTCGACAACTTCCGTTTTCCAACCGACATCGAGCCGAGCGCCCGGTTTTTCGTCGACGACATCATCGATCCTCACCTCGATGTAGACTCGGAGGGGTATTTCGTGCTCGAAGAAGAACCGCTGCTGGGTTTTGCGGTGGATGAAGAAAAGATTCACTTCTATACGGTTCGGCGGCAGTCATTTTGACGGAGTGCTCTTGAAGTAGGAAGATTCGATTCCTGGGGCAGGCGGCGCGCACGGGAACCGCGTAGCTCTGGCCCTCCTGGATGTCCCTCTCTTCAACGTTGTCCCGCCGGTGACCCTGGAACAACGCATCTGCATGGCGGCTGTTCCGGCGCAGTGTGCTACGGCGTCTTCGCGAACAGGCAAAGAGTTCACCAAGAACGGAGGGTGCCATATGTATATCTGGGGCCTACATCTTGTCGACGTGCTTCTGATTGTCCTGTATTTCGTGGTGATGATCTGGATCGGCAAGCGCTTGAGCAAGAGGATGGTCAACACGGAGGAGTACTTCCTTGCCGGCCGGCGCATGGGCAAGGTCTATCAGTTTTTCTTGAGTTTCGGCGCGTCGACGGATGCGACCCAGGCAGCGGCGGTCTCCAGAGAAATCTACCGCCAGGGGATCGCCGGCATGTGGATCCAGTACCTCGTCCTGTTTCTGACGCCTTTCTACTGGTTCACGGCCACGCTTTTTCGGCGGGCGCGGTTAACCACGGTCGGGGATTTCTTCACCGAGCGGTTCGAAAGCAAGTTCCTGGGCGGCGCCTTCGCGGTGTTCACCATCTTTATGGCCCTTATCGGCAGTGCCGTCGGCTACATGGTGGCGGCGAAGACGTTCATGGCGCTGACGCCGAAGCCCGCGGACCGCTACACCGTCGAGGAACGCCTGAGTGTCGAGCAGTACCACGAGTATCGCCAACTCTTTTCTGCCTATACCGCCGGCACTCTGCCGCCGGAAAAGGCGGACCGTTTCGAGGAACTCAAGAGTCTGGACAGCCAGGGCAAACTGCGAGCCTTTGTTTCGTATGTCAAGCCGGTACACTTCTACTTCGTCTATGGCGGACTGGTGGCCATCTATGTGGTTCTTGGAGGGTTTGCTGCGGCCGCCATTACCGACTCGATCCAGGGGGTGCTGATGATCTTCTTCTCCTTCCTGCTGATCCCCTTCGGACTGAAGGCGATCGGCGGGTTCAAGGGCTTGCACGCTGCGGTGCCCGAGCACATGTTCTGGTTGTTCGGCGCCGGAACGCTGAGTGAATACGCCTGGTACACGATTGCGGCAATGGCTTTTGCCAACCTTGTGTCCATTGTCGCCGGCGCTGGCAACATGCAGCTCAGTGGATCGGCCACCAACGAGGGCACAGCCCGCTTTGGTTTGATCGGCGGCATGATGTTCAAACGCTTTATGATGATCTTCTGGGCACTGGCCGGGCTGCTGGCCATCGGCCTCTACGCCGGCCAGCTCAACGACCCGGACCTGGTCTGGGGCTACATGACCCAGAAACTTCTCGGCCCCGGATTCATCGGCTTGATGATGGTGGGTGTCCTGGCCGCCAACATGTCTTCGCTGGACGCCCAGTCGGTGGCGCTCTCGGCCCTCTTTGTCAATCAGGTCTATCGACCTTTGGTGCCCGGGAAGTCGGAGGCGCACTACATTGGGGTGGGCCGGATCGCCATCGTGTTCATGATCCTGGGCGGAATCGGCATGGCCTTGTATATCCGGAATCTGCTCGAGCTGTTCAAATACTTCATTGCTATGCCGGCCATCTTCGGGGCTGCTGTCTGGCTCGGTTTCACATGGCGCCGGCTGACCCGGATGGCGGTGATCGTTCAGATTTTCATTTCCTTCATCATCATCGCCATCATTCCCAACGTCTTCCAGTCCCTGGACGCGGCCCGGTCGCATAAGCCCTTTCTGAAGCAGACGATCGAACGGCGCATCGAGGTGACGACCAAGGCCTTGACATCGGACGTCGAGGCGGGGCTCGCCGAGTACGTCGGCCAGAGGATCACCAAGCAACGCCTGATCCCCGCCTATCCCATTTTCTATGACCGGATCGCCAGAGAGGACCCCAAGGATCCGAACTCGAGGCTTGTCGGCTACGGCCGCTTCAACGCCGAGCTCTGGATTCTGAGCCTGGTCGGTTTCGACTTTAGCCACTTCACAAAGGCTCAGCTCGTGACTGTGCGGTTCATGTTCGACGCATTGTTCCCGATCGTCCTGCTGATTCTGTTCAGCTATTTCACCAAAAGGGCCAGCAAAGAGACTCTTGACTACTTCTTCGCCAAGATCCATACACCGGTGCAGCCCACGCCGGAGGAGGACGAGCGCAAGGTGCGAGAGAACGCCGCAAATATGCATCGCTTCGACAGCCGCAAGGTGTTCCCGAAAACACATTGGGAGCTGCACAAGCCGCAGAAGATCGACTACCTCGGTTTCTTCGGCACCTGGGCCCTGGTTGGGCTGATCATCGTCTTGCTGTGGATCACGGTGCGAGTGGGAGGATGAGGCAAGGCGTGTCGTTCTCTCCCAGGGCGCCGAAACGGCCTATGGTTGGGCTCTGAGGCTGTCCACAAAGGAGAAGACGCAGTTGGCGCGAAATGCAGAGTCAGGGGGCAGCGCCTGGGGAACTCATGGGCCCGACGGATGTTCGTTTATCGGAAGGCCCCCAGGTCGCGGTGCTGCGCTGAATTCATTGTAGGAGATTGCTGGAGACAATGCGATGAGAGGTCGATGTTGCGCCTGGTTGGCTGCAGCGCTGGTCTTGCTCTCGGCGGGTTCGACCGCTATTGCCCAGGAGAAGCGAGATCAAGCCGCCGTCGCCGACTCTTTGTCCGAGGACGTCCTCGATGCCGCCTTTCAGTTGTTGCTCGACGACGACGAAAAGAAAGCCTACAATCTGGTGACCGACTACCGCGACAAGCTGCTATGGCGGGAGCGCTACTGGCGCGAGCACGATCCCACCCCCACGACACCCCGGAACGAACGCCGTGAAGAGCACTATCGCCGCATCCGCTACGCCCGGCAGTGGTTTGCCGGCTATGCAGCCAACAGGATCGGTGTCGACGACCGGGGTGTTGTCTACATCCGCTACGGTGAACCCGACTCCCGCTACCGGCAGGCCGGCACCGGCCCGATTCGCAGCAATGAAAGCTGGGCCTACAACATCGGCCCGGGGTTGCTCTTCGAGTTCGTGGAAATGGTCAGCGGCTATCAGCTTCGGGATCTCCAAGATGCCATCGTTGGGGTCACCGGCCGCCGGGGCCAGTATTTGTCGCTGCTTCTGGAGCTGTACCAGGGCCGAATCGACGTTCATCCGCGCTACGCCGAGATCTATCAGCGCCTGCTGGCAGCCGAACAGGACGCCGTTGGCCGCACCGGGGCGGTGACAACCATCAATGACACCACCGGCGAGGCGGTGGCCATCTCCCGTTCCGGCCTGATCAACGACACCTACACCGGCGACCTGGAACAAGTCGTGTCCCGGATCCAGCAGCGCATCTACGAGGAACGCACCAGGGCGCCGAAGAGCTACTTCAGCTACGACTACAAGGCCAAGCCGCTGCCGATCGTTTTTTCCTTTGCCAACTTCCGCGATCGTGGTTCCCTGGCCAAAGTGGAGTTGCTCTACGGCGTCGACTTCGGCAATTTGGGTATCCGCGGCGATCAGTACAGCGGCAATCAGGTGACGTTGAAACAACGACTGGTGGTGTTCGATGCCATGATGAGGCCGGTCGGCGGCGATAGCGGCACGGTACAGGTGCGGCCTCGGCAGGACGTAGCGGCACAACATCAATTCTACGTGAACAATGCGACGTTGCGGCTGAAGCCGGGCGGGTATCGGATCGCGCTCAACATCAACGAACCGAGCCGCCGCCGTCTCGGAATCTACAAGACTGCCTTCACGGCACGGGAATTCGCCACCGACCGGCTCGACCTCAGCGACGTGATCTTTTCGCATTTCATCCGCGAGACATCGGGCGACCAGATGCTGCGGATCGGCAAAGAGATTGCACCTTATCCATTCTCCAAAGTAGAGAAAAAACGTCCCATCTATGTCTACTTTGAGATCTACAACCTGACTCAGGATGATTTCGGTCAAACCGATTATCGCATCTCCTACACCGTAAGGCGAACCAAAGGCGCTAGTATTCTGGCGAAGATGCTCGGGGGAGAGGGCAAGGAGACACAAGTGAGTGCGACCTTGGAACGGTTCGGCAGTAGCGCGGATGTAGGCGAGTACTTGCAGCTCGATCTCAGCAAGCTTCCGACCGGCAACTCTGTGCTGTTGCTCGAAGTTCAGGATGTGAATGCGGGCACCAAGGCGCAGGTGCGGCGGCGGTTCGAACTGGTACCCTGAGACTGCCGCCGGCTGTAGGCTCAACGGGCAACCGGCAAAAGGGCAAAAACCGCTTGACAAACTAAATTCCGGTCTGTATATTTTGCACACCTGAAATATTCACCGTTCATCAAGGTCGCGACACTCACCAATCCTTCGGATCGTATTTAGAAGCTTCTGGTCGTTCTTAACCTGTTGAAAGGCGCACGGGGATACGAATTCCGATATCCCACCCAATTCTTCCAACCACTCTGAACGTCCAGTAGACCTTGACTAGGCGCAGGCATTTTTACGCTTAGGCGGGGGCATATGAGGTTCCGTTCATCGTTTTAGGCAATCTGAACGAACACAGAGGACGCCAAGACGAGAAAGGTGATTGCCCCGAAAGGAGAGACAGGCTTCCGCTGTCTGTGAGCCTGTGGTGCGGGGGTGGTCTGTATTCTCGTGAAACCGCTGGCGTCGGATTCGTATCGAGGGAGGAGACGGATCTGTGGGTCTCTGGAGGGTAATTTCAGAAAGGAGGTGAGGCGAAGCGCGCACGGTAACACTTCTGTCCTGTTGATCACTCGACCTAACCATGGAGGAGCTAACATGCGATTCCTGCGAGCAAGATGGTTCGCTGTGCTGGTAACGACAGTCGCCTCTCTTGTCCTTCTGTCCTCGCTCGCGTTTGCTGCCAACGGTAAGATCACGGGCGTGGTGAAGGACAAGGATACCGGCGAACCCTTACCGGGCGCCAACGTGCAGATCGTTGGAACGACCCTGGGTGCCAGCACCGACGTCCAGGGGCGCTACTTCATCTTGAACGTACCTCCGGGGGTGTACACGGTAAAAGCGTCGTTCATCGGCTACCAGTCCGTGCAGATCGAGAACGTACGCGTCCGCTTCGATGAAACGAGCACCGTGGATTTCGCGCTCTCGCAGAAAGTGATCGAAGTTGGCAAGACAGTCACAGTGGTGGCCGAACGTCCCCTCGTTGAGAAGACGTTGACCGCGACCAAGACCACCTTCGGCACCCGAGAACTCGACAACAAACTCCCGGTCGCCAGCATCAACGAAGTCATCGAGACTGCTGCCAGTACCTTTAACGGTTACATCCGCGGCGGCCGCATCTACGAGTCGAAAACGCTGCTTGACGGTGTCGACATCACGGATACCTACTTCAGCGGCGGCACGGGGGCGTACGGAGGCGAGGTAGGCCATACCTACCAGAACTACCGCCTTTCGGACGCGGGAGACTTTACGTCCGTGAGTATCAACCAGAGCTCGGTGCAGGAGCTGAACGTGTTCGCCGGTACGTTTGGCGCTGAGTACCCCTCGGCGTCGGCCGGCATCATCAACGTCGTCACCCGCGAGGGCGGTCAGACCGTGCACGGGAAGTTGTTTGCGCGCACCAACCCCAGCAACACCACCGATCTTCCTGGAAAGAATCCGCTCTACTGGGACTACAACTTCAAGGATGATCCGATCTACGGTCGCGGCTATGTGCAGGAAAAGGCCGAACTCGAAGCGACCGGCAACCCCGATGACCTCAGGAAGGCACAGCTCTTTACCTGGACGCCGCAGCGCGCCAAGGATGTCTACGGCTTCGACGCGAACGCCAACCAAGGGCTGGGTCGCAACACCGACGTAGAGGTCAACGTGGGTGGGCCTCTGCTGGGAAGCAAGCGGGGTGGTTTTTTCATCACCAGTCGCTACTCGCGCAGCCACAAGCCGCTGCCCTTCGATCGCACCACACGGGTCAGCGGAAGTGCGAAGTTGCACTACTATCTCAAAGAGAACAAGATGAAGCTGACCCTCTTCGGGCAGTTGGAAGACGGCGGCAAGCTGTTCGATTTCGTCGACTGGAAGTACAATCCGCGCTGGAAATACTACATGGAAGGTGCCCCCCGGTACAAGGGCATGTCCTCTGTGTACTATGCCAAGCTCACCCATACGCTCTCTCCCAGGACCTTCTATGAGCTGCAGTTCAGCCAGAGCAACAAGGCAACCTGGGCGGGATATCCCGATGACAATGGCAATGGTCTATCGGAAGTCGGCGAAGAGGGCGATTTTATCACCTTCAACACCTTCTTCACTGACAAGAACGGGGACGGCAAGTATACCCCGGGCGTCGATGAGCCGGGCGATTGGGTCAAGTACGTCGGCGGCGACGGAACCCACAACAGTGAGAACGGCTACGTCACCGGCGATACCACGCTGACCAATCGCGTCTTCTTCTACGAAGAGCTCGACAACACCGCCCGTCTGGAGAACAAGCCGACCTTTGCCCAGAACGCCGGCTGGTATCGGACTGCGTACCCGCCGCCGCTTTACGTCAAAACGCGGCGGAACGTGTTTACCGCCAAGTTCGACATCACCAGCCAGGTGACCAACAACCACCAGTTGAAAGGCGGCTTCCAGTTTCGCTATCACTGGGTGAACAACGACCGCAAGAGTTCGGAGCTCGGCGGGCTGGCCAATGCCTTCTATCCCATGAACAAAGTGCACTGGGACCCGCAGGACTTCAATCCCAAGGAGGTTGCCGCCTATCTGCAAGATCGAATTGAGTTCAAGGGTCTGATTGTCAACATCGGCGCCCGCGTCGATGGCTACGACAACGACACCCGGTTTTTCCTGAACCCCTTCGATCCTTTCGACTACGTCAAGGATGAGGCGGGCAATGTCAAAGACTGGAAGCTGAAGTTTGGCGACCGGGTCGGGTGGAAATGGTATTTCAGCCCGCGCGTCGGTGTATCGCACCCGGTGTCGGATCGCATTGCCATGCACTACGCCTTTGGGCGTTACTTCCAGTATCCGAACTTCGCCACACTCTACACCGACTACAACCTGCGTGACTTCGTGGCTTCGCCGAGCACGCGCACCACTCGCAGGGATCAGGAACCGGTACGGTCGACCTCCTATGAGATGGGCGTCCAGTACGGTCTGACCAACGATATCGCTGTCGAGCTGACGGCCTACTACCGCGACATCGAGAAGTACAGCGCATCGAACTACACCCTGGTTGTGCCGGAAGGCAACTCCATCATCTTCAACACCACCTGGGGTTACGCCGATGCGCGCGGTATTGAGATCACGCTCGAAAAACGGGCCAGCAAGTGGTGGGGCGGACGGCTGAGCTACGCTTTCTCCTATGTCAGGGCGAGTCAGCCAAGCGGTGCTTTCAGCACAGACTTCAACGCCTCCATCGACAGCACGCGCTATGCCGATCTGCCATGGATCAATCTCGACAGGCGGCCGCAGCGCGAAACCAACGTCACGGTCTTCGGGACCGGCGATCCGTTCTTCGGTACCTCGAGCCCGGTGTCGGCCGGCTTCGACCGCCCGCATCGCTTCAGCGGCACCCTGTTGCTCTTTCTGCCGTACGATATCAACATTTCGGCGGTTGGCAATCTCGTGAGCGGATTCTACTACAGGTCGGTCCTGAGGGAAGACGATCCACTGGGGCTGCTGACGCCGGAATTCGATAAGTCGCCCTGGAACTACCAGCTGAATCTGCGCGGCACCAAGGTGATTCGTCTGCCGCAGGGCACCCGGATCAACCTGTTCGCCGAAGTGCGCAACCTGTTCAACCGGGACAATATCGTTGGTATTCAGAAGAACGGCCCACGTGGTACTTCGGCCGACTTCGACATCTGGCGTCTGGGTCCTGACGGCAAGCGCAACACCGGGGACGAGCAGAACCCAGAAGGCTTCATCCGGCAGCCTACGGACCGCTTCGGCCGACTCCTGTATACGATGCCGCGTCAAATCTTTGTGGGCGCGGAGGTGTCGTTCTGAGCTGCCGCAGTTCGTGGAAGAATCCGGTAGAGGTTGCCTTGCCACAGAGGCAGCCGCAGAGCCATCGCTTGATTCTCATGTCTAGGCAGGAGATACACCTATGAAGTCAAAAACGACCATCCCGATCCTTGTGGCCCTGCTGTTTTTCGCGTCGTTTGTCATTACGACATTGATCGCGGAGGAGCCACGTGGGAATCTGGTTCTGGTGGCAGGAGAGACCTGGGGGACGTATCGGCCACCGAACCTTCCCAATGGTTGGCCGCGGCAGAATTATGTGGACGACCTGTCGCAGCGAGCCAAGAGTTTCGCAACCAACGGCAACTGGATTCACTACCAGTCGCGTTTCGTGAACAGCGGTAACTTCGGCAACCCGGGGCTGAGCTGGCCCTTCGGCAAGAACATCGTCGATCCGTGGGGCGGGACTCTGGCCGGCATCATGTTCGACCCCAGCCCGGAGTTTGCCGCCGCCAACGCCAAGAACAACCCGCCCGCCGGGACCGAGAACTACTCCTACCTGATGTACAACACCCATCTGCCCGGCGCCGGCGATCCGAGCCGTGACTACGTCTTCAACGGCAAGGCAAACGGCGGTGCGGAGTTCGCCGATGCCAGTCGCGACTATGTGGTGGCCGAAGCCGGCTGGCCGACAAATGTCGGCATCGACGTCAAGTTGAAAGTCCACTCGCTCACCATCCCGTGGGGCAATGTGGACGACATGCACCTGGTGGAGATCGAGCTGTACAACACCGGTGAGGCCGACGTCGATGGTGATGGGGTTGTGGATCTGACCAACCATCGGGTGCCGGCAGTGGCCTTCGGCTACGGCGCTGAGCCATTCTACATGATCATGGTGCAAAACGGCCGGCGCACGTATACCAACACCAACTCCCGGTACCGCGGTTTCGGCCAGGATCTGACCCCGTCGACGGACGGTAATGAATCGCCCATCGCCTTCCAGTTTCACGGATACGGTTCCTTCAACGGGAACGAGAAGGAGGATGATCCGGGGGTGGGCAACCGAATCGGTTATCATGATATCTTCTACGGGTACGGCTTCGCTGGTGCTCTGAAGTGGGACGAAGCGACGCAGAGCTGGGTGGAGAAGAAGCTGGCCTTCCGGCGCAACGGCGAAGAGATCGTTCCGGCGGTCGGTGTCGGCGATGCTCAGCGCGGCTGGTTTACGACCTGGCAAAGCACGCAGAACAACGTCTACGAGCCGAACAACCCGGAGGCCTTTTTCCGGACCATCGTCGGCGCCTTCTACGCCGATGGCGGCAAGGGGCGTTCCGGATCGACTCTTGATCGCAGCCCGAACGCGAATCTCTTCGAATCCGGTACGCCGGGCGACATCACGACCTTCGTGCCCAAGGACCCGAGCCAGTGGCAGGAACCGGATGGTGCCTGGGAACGCGTGCCACCGGTCGATGTGGTGATCGACGGCAAGAACTTCGGCAAGAACCCGATCGATCCCCAGAGGGGACGGCCGCTGGAGCCCGGTGTTCTCACCCAGGGATTTACCACCGAGTACACTTTCAACAACGACTGGGCCCTGGGTGGTTTCGGACCGTTCTCTCTGGAAGTCGGCGAGAGAATCCGCCTGTACTTCGTTCGCGGCTTCGGCCATAGGCTGACCGGCCTGCGCCGTGCGATCCGTGCCGGCCGTGCGGTCTATGAAGACATCCGCGACAACGGCCGGATTACGTTGCTCGACTATGCGCCTGCCGTTCCCGACATCAAGATCACTGCCAGCGCCCGGGTGCGGCCGCTGATCGAGTTCGCTCCCGTGGCCGACGCCGACGGGTACAAGATCTATCGTGCCAAGCAGTGGCCGCCGTACAAATCGTACGAATCGGGTTTCCGTACGGTCAACCACTGGTGGAAGACGATGGACCCGACCAAGGAAGCCGAGCTCGAGCCTCTCAACCCACTGCTGAACATCAACAGCACCACGGGTCAGGCTCAGGGTGAGTCGATCCGCCGGGACATCAACGGCGAATACTGGGGGCCCTATGAGCTGGTCAAGGTCATCCCGACCTCCGAGCTGGAGAACTATCAGAACCCGCGCGCCGAGGACGCCTCGAAGTATCCCTACGCCTGGGAAAACGATGACCCGTTCACACTTCCGGGCCAGACCTTCTGGTACTACGTGGCTGCCTACAAGATGGGCAGGCCTGGTGGAGTGTACGACACGATCGAGGAAACCTCCCATGGCCTTATTGGTGGTGGTAGCCAGCAGGTCAACTGGGTGGAGACCGGAAAGGTGAACATGAACGGACGGGACGGCCTGTGGCACAATACCTGGCCGAACACGCCGAAGCATGCCTTCTTCCCGGATCCGAGTGATCTTGAAGGGCGCAAGCTTGTGGGCGCTCAGTTCGATCTTCTTTCGGCCCCGGTCGACCCATCTGCTTTGGCCCTGGGTCGGTCGAAGATCGTTGTCAGGCCGAACCCGTACAAATTCCGCGCGTTCCACGATGCTGCCGGAGAGAACAAGATCCTGTTCGCCAATCTGCCGCCGAGGGCCCGAATCACCATCCTCGATGTGTCAGGGCAGATCATCGACCAGATCGATTATCAGGCACCGACGCCCGCCAACGGCACCTTCTTCTGGCCGCTGTTCTCGAAGGATGGTACCTTCCTGGCGAGCGGTGTCTACATCTGGGTCGTCGAGCACGACCAGGGCAAAGAGACCGGCGTCTTCTCGGTGCTCCGCTAGAGGAGCTGGGAAATCAACCGGTGCAACTCTGGTGTGAACGCGAGAAAAAGGAGATTGGGTGATATGTTGAGTATAAAGAGCAAGCGCAAGACGGTGCTCCTCAGCGTGGGCCTGGCGGCCGCCCTGGCTTTTGCTTCGACGGCCACCGCCCAGGAGCGCAAGGCTGGCCTCAACGGCGCCGCCTTCTTGAAGATCGGCGTCGGGGCTCGCATGGTGGCCCTGGGCTCGGCAGCCACGACAGTGCACACCGACCCGAACGCCATGTTCTGGAACCCAGCCGGAACGGTGCTCAGCGACGGTAAGACCTCCGTCACTTTCACGCACAACGAGTGGCTGATCGGGATGAATCACGATGTCGCCGCGATCACGCACGACTTCAAGGGTCTGGGCACCCTTGGCATCGGCTTCATCCGGCTGGGGCTGGGTGGCATTCCCGCCGACCGCGATATCGCTCCGACCGATGAGGTGCGCTTCCTGCAGGTGGATCAAAACAGCGGCGCCACCTACGGTTTTAACGATATCGCCGTCATGGTGAACTTTGCACGGCAGTTTACCGACCGGCTGAAGTTCGGCGCCAACTTCAAGATCGTCCGTGAGGAGATCGACGATGAAAGCGCCACGGCCGTAGCCGGCGATTTCGGCGTCATTTACGAGACGGGTTTCCGCGACTTGACCCTCGGTGCCCGGCTCAACAATCTCGGCGGTGACTTGGAGTTCTTCAACAATCGGGCCCCGATTCCGTTGAGCTTCGCGCTCGGCGCTTCGATGTCGATTGCCCGTGAGGAGAACACCAGGTTCACGGCACTCATCGATGCCTTCAAGCCGCAGGACGAACCGCAGTTCTACTTCGCCGGCGGTGAATGGGCACTGGCAAACCGTCTGTTCCTGAGAGGGGGCTACAAGCTCGGGTTCTCTGGTACCAGGGATGATTTCGGCAAACAGAACACCGATGAGGGCTTCTCCTTTGGAGGAGGTGTCGTCCTGCCGTTCGGAGACGCCATCCTTCACCTCGACTACGCCTTCACGGAGTTCTCGATTCTGGACAACACCCATCGCTTCTCGTTTATCATCACGTTCTAGCGGCTTCAACTGCCGAGAAGCAGCTTCCGTCGTAGCCGCTGCCGTGGCCAGTCAGGGCGGCAGGGGGTCGCCGGAAGCGGGTGAAGCCCGGTGTGAGGCTGTTGCGAAGGAGTCTGGGGCAGGTATTGTCCTGGGCTCCTTCGCGCTTTTGGAATTGGGCTTTGAGATGTCGACCCGAAGGGACCGGGTGCGCGACGGCCCTTCGGTCTGGAATGAATCCAATATGCAGGATGAGTGGGATGAGAAGCAGGAAACCCGTGGTGGCTCTGCTTGCCGTCGCGGTGGGCGGGGTTGCCCTGATCGCCATACCGCGATGGGCTGATGCCCAAGGGTTCCAAATCGAGACGGCATCGGTGGGTCTGTCGAGCGCCGTTGCCGGAAACGGAGTGGCGCTGGCGGACTACGACAACGACGGCGATATCGATATCTACTTCGTCAGCCGGGCGCCCAATCATCCAAACAACTACAGCGGACCCAACCGGCTCTTTCGTAACAACGGGGACGGCAGCTTCACCGACGTCGCCCTGGAAGCCGGCCTGCAAGGCGTCTTCACCGACAGCGTGTTCATGAATCTGGGGGCCGCCTGGGGGGACTATGACAATGACGGCGACATGGATATCTATCTCACCAACAAAGGGCCCAACCAGCTTTACGAGAACTTGGGAGATGGTACCTTTGTCGGCGTCACCGAGGCGGCCGGTGTGGCCGCCGGCCCGCGGGAAAGCACCAGTGCGGTCTGGTTCGACTACGATCTCGACGGGGATCTGGACCTCTATGTGTCGAACTTCGGCAGCACCTTTGGAATCCTCGATGGCCGTAATCTCCTCTACCGCAACAATGGCGACGGCACGTTCACGAACGTAACCGACGAGGCCGGGGTGAGCGACGATGGCTATGCGTGGACGACCATGGCTTTCGATGCCAACGCCGACCGCTACCCGGACCTTTACGTCGTGAACGACTACGGCGCAAACCACTTCTACCTGAACAATGGCGACGGCACTTTCCGAGAGGCGACCTCGGAGTACGGCCTCGAAGACGCCGGACACAGCATGGGGGTGACAGTGGGAGACTACGACGGCGACGGAAAGCTGGATCTCTACGTCACCAATATCGCCGATGAGGACACGCCGGAACCGAATCCGCTCTTTCACAATGTCGGCTACCGTCGCTATGAAGACCGCGCCCAAGAGGCTGGCGTGCAGATAGCGGGCTGGGGCTGGGGAACGGAGTTCTTCGATTACGACCTGGACGGGGATTTGGATCTGTACGTCGTCAACGGCTTCACGGGGGTGCAGGACCACAACTACTTCTACGAAAACAACGGCGACGGCACCTTCAGCGAACGTTCCGCCGAATTGGGGCTGGGGAACTGGGCCGAGGCGCGCGGCATGGCGGTCTTCGACGGCGACGGCGACGGCCGGCTCGATGTCTTCGTGTCGAACTGGCGCCAGGGAGCGACCTTTTACCGCAATCAGACCAGCGGCAACCACTACCTTCTGGTGGAGCTGGTGGGATCGGTCAGCAATCGGGATGCGCGCGGCGCCATCGTCTACCTGAGAGCCGGTGGCCTCAGCCTGGCCCGCGCCAACGACGGTGTCGAGTTCCTGGGTCAGTCGAAGACGCCCATTCACTTTGGACTCGGCAGCCATCAGACCGTCAACGAGCTGACGGTGGCATGGCCGAGCGGCATGGTGCGGACTTTCACCGGCATCGGCGCCGACCAGACCGTTGTGATTCACGAAACCGAAGGCATCATCACTTCTGTCGAGGACAAGGCCGATCGGCAGACTCGCATCCCCGACACCTTTGTACTCTATCCGAACTATCCCAACCCCTTCAACGGAGGCACGAAGCTACGGTTTTCTGTGCCGCGCAGCGCGACGATCCAACTTACCATCCACAACATCAGAGGTGAGCTCGTGCGCCGGCTCTTTTCGGGAAGCGTGACGGCCGGAGAACACGACTACACCTGGGACGGACGTAATGGGGTGGGCGAGCCGGCTCCCTCGGGAGTCTATCTCTATCGGGTGACGGTTGGCCGGGACGTATACACCGGCAAGATGTTGCTCGTTCGTTGAGTGGTTTGTGACCTTATTCGGGGTGAGGGATTCGACATGTTCCGACGCAGCTTTCTGGTTGCCCTGTCTCTGGCAGCGATTACCTGGCTGGCAGTTGCTTGTGAGCATTACGCTCCAGTGCAGCCTCAGCGACCCGAGGAGCCTACGGACCGGCCGCTGCGCGTCAGCGATTTCAACGAGCCGGAGACCTGTGGTAGCTGCCATCCGACGCAGTACCAGCAGTGGCGCACCTCGATGCACGCCTACGCCATGACCGACCCGGTTTTCATCGCCATGAACGACAGCGGTCAGGTGGCCACCGCCGGCAAGCTCGACCAGTTCTGTGTGAAGTGCCACACTCCTCTCGGCTCCCTTCTCGGGTTGACTCCACCCGGGTTCAAAGCGGAAGAGTTGCCGCCGGTGTTCCGGCGGGGAGTCTCCTGCGAGGTCTGCCACAACATCAAGAAGGTCAACGAGTTTCGCAACGGCGAGGTTGAGTTCGCGCCGCTCGAGGGCCGCTTCGGCCCTATCGAGGATCCCATCCCGAACTCGTTTCACAAGTCCTCCTATGCGGCCCATTTTACCAACGCCGACCTGTGCGGGGCGTGCCACAACGTGGTCAATGCCGTCGGGGTGACGGTCGAGGCGACTCACGAGGAGTTCCTTCGTAGTCCAGCCAAGGCCGAGGGGCGGACGTGCCAGGATTGCCACATGCCGGCTTCACGCGGCCCGGCCGCTGTCGGCGGCCCCGAGAGAACGATTCACGAGCACTACTTCGTCGGCGTCGACGTCGCCTTGGTGGATTTTCCGGGGCGGGATGTGCAGCGCGCCAAGGTTGAGGAGTTGCTGCGCTCGGCAGCGGCACTGTCGGTGACAGCGCCTTCAGAGGTGCAGCCGGGCAGCGTCCTGCCGCTGAGTGTGGAGATCACCAGCCTGACCGACGGCCACCGCCTGCCCACCGGCGCCGTCGCCGATCGGCAGATGTGGATCGCCGTCACCGTGGCCGACGCCGGCGGTCGAATCCTGTACCAGTCGGGCCATCTCGATGCCAACGGCGATCTGTACGACCGCCACAGCACGATCGCTCCCAATTCGGACTTCGACCTGGTGGTTTTTCGGCAGGAGTTCGTGACGGCGGAGGGCCGGGACGCGTTTTTCTCATGGGAAGCGGCTGCCGAGCGCACGGTCACTCTGCCACCGCGGGCGACGACGGCCGAGTCGTATTTCCCCTTTGTTCCAGCCGATGCCCAGAGCCCGCTGAGCGTGGAGGTCAAGCTGCGATTTCGCAGTTTTCCCCCCTTCCTGCTCCGCCTGCTGAAGCTGGATGACCTGTCGCGCAAGATTCCCATCGTCGATATGGCGGAGTGGCAGGGTCAGGTGAGGGTGGTGGCGCAGTAGGGGTGGGACGCTGCAAAATGCAAAATGCAAAATGCAAAATAGTGGGTGGTTGATGGAAGCCTGCTTGCGCAACACAGGGAATTTCCGCCTCCGTCGCTGTGTTCTGCTGTCATGGAACAACGGAGCGCGGAACGGGACCTATGCCAAAATTGAGATCGGGTTTGATCGCCACGGGGTGGGTGTTTTTTGCTGCGCTGACACCGCTGCTGGCCCAACAGGGGCAGGATTGCCGGGTGCCCCGCGGTCGTCTGGTGTTCAGTACACCACCGGGGGCCATCCCGGAGATCAACTTTCCACGCATGATTCCAGCCTCCGAAGCGACTTTCTTACGCCAGGAGGATCGGGTGCTCGGCTACGAGCACAACGGCGTCGTCAAGGCCTACCCCTATCGTATCTTCTGGTGGCATGAAGTCATCAACGACACCATCGGCGGTCAGGCCATCACCATCACCTACTGCCCGCTGACCAACACCGGCATCAACTTCCTTTCAACCGTCAACGGCAAGCGCTACACCTTCGTCCCTTCGGGTTTGCTATACAACAATAACCTGGTCATGACCGCCAACGAGGATGCAGGCCTGTGGCCGCAGATGTGCCCCAGCGATATTCAGATCAGTGCTGATCGGACGCTGACTCAACTTCCCCTGGTCGATACCACCTGGGACGTCTGGCGTCGCATGCATCCCAACACTCTCGTTGTCTCTACAGATACCGGCTACAACCGCGACTACAATGTCTACCCCTATGGAGACTATCGCAACAACGACGATCTGCTGCTCTTTCCGGTGGAGCCGGACGATGCGCGGCTGCCGCGCAAAAGGATCGTCTTCGGTGTGACCGACGGGAGTTCGGCACGGGCGTACCCGTACAGCCATTTCGCTGCCAGCAAGGCCATCAACGACACGATCGGCACCTTGCCGGTTGTGGTGCTTGTGGCGAAGGAGACGCTGAGCGGAGCTGCTTTCCGGCGAGCCCTCGACGGTCGGGTGCTCACTTTCGACGCGATCAGCCGGCCCGAGCTCTTGCCTCTGGCCATGCAAGATCGCGAAACCGGCACGCTATGGAACTTCAGCGGCGAGGCCATCGAAGGCCCCTTGGCCGGACGTAAACTCGAGTTTGTGTCGTCCTACAACGCTTTCTGGTTCGCCTGGGCCTCGATTTGGGTGAACACCGATATCGCCCCCGTGGAGGTGGAGACGCCTGACGACCGCGACGGCGACAAGCCGGTGCCGACCACCTTTCGCCTGCTGGGCAGTTACCCGAATCCGGTACGAGTCTCTTCGATTCGGCAGCGCCAGATCACGATCCAGTTTGAGCTGTCCGCACCGGCTCGCGTGAATCTTACCCTCTACAACCTCCTCGGCCAGCAGATTCGTGTGCTGGTGAACGGTGGCCTGGCGGCCGACCGCCACACCGTGCGCTGGGACGGGCGCGATGCCGGCGGCCGCCTTGTGTCTCCAGGCATCATCTTTACCGTGCTCACGGTCAACGGTGAGCGCCAGGTTCAGCGGCTGGTGTTGCTGCCTTGAATCGCCGGCGTAATGCTTCACATGCGAGTGGGAAGTAGCGCAGGCCTCTTTCCCGCCTGGCTTGGGGCTGTCCCAAACACTTACTTTTTCTGTCATTCCAGCGCAAGCGGGAATCTATGACTTATTTTTTTGGGGAATTCCTGCTCCCCGCTTTCGCGAGGACAAACTTCGCAGGAATGACAAATCAAGACTCTTCCTCACCTTTTCAGACAGCCCCGCCGCATTCCCCTCGAGACTGAGGCATTACGTTCCGCCCCGATTTCCCTTTGCAACTCTTTCCTCCATTCACTATATTCTCTCGTCCTCATGAAGATGGCCTTCATCATCGGCGGCCAGGCAGGCTTTGGGCCGTGCCGGCCGTCCTCGAGGGATGAGGCAGTGCAGAAGCGACCCCCCCTCCTACAGGGTGGCCCGGGAGTGAGTCTCGATGCGGTGCGCTTCGTCGAATCAAAGGCTGCGAATCGCACGGCCATGGCCGTGTGTATGCGGTGTGCTGCTCGTCGGTATCCTGATCGCCTGCGGTCGTGATGCTGGTGCTCAGGAACCGGCCACCCCTGTGACGGTTGTCGTACTGCGTCCGGTCAGCCGCAGCGCCCAGGCTCGCCTGATGTCGGCTGTACACGCGCGCCTGCGGACTTCGCTGGAAAACAAGACCGACTTGACCGTGGTGGAGCAGGCCCGTGTCGACGCTTTGTGGCAGAGGAAGTGGAACCGTTCGGTTGCCCTCGACGACCTCGTAGCTCTCGGACGCGAGGTCTGGGCAGACCAGGTGGTGGTTTCGCGGGTGCGGCGCACACAGAGCCGCTATGAAGCCTATTTCGCCACCGTGGGAGTCGACGAGGAGGGGATTCTGGTCGAAGAGCGTGTCGAGGCAGTTTCGGAGGAGGAGCTGTTACATCGCGTTCGCAGGGTCGCCGACCGCATCTACGCCGGACGCGATGAGCTTTTCTCCTACCCGGACAAGTTTCTTTTTCTGTCGATGTTCGTCCCCGGGAAGGCCGAGTGGCAGTATGGCAGCAAGATCAAGGGCGGCTTCTTTTTCGCAAGCATCGCCGGGCTGTTTGCCGCGAGTGCCCTCCTTTCGGGCGGCGACCCCTATTTTGGCGTGGGAGAGCTTTCGATCCGGTCGAAGATGAGCGTCGCCGACCTCCACTATTACATCGGCGAGCGTGAGGTCGGCAAGGAGGAATTTCAGGCTGAGGCGAGGTACCGGCGGCTGGCGCAGGAATCCAGGAGCAGGGCTCGCCGGCGCAAACGACTTCTGCGGTATACGGCGCTCGGGATCTACGCAATCAATATCGTCGATGCATTCCTTCTGGGAAGGGATTACCAGCGCAAGCGGCTGGCAGGCTGGGCCGTGCGCGTGCACACGGTTGGCCCGCCTGGAGCTCCGCCGGCCCGCTTGACCCTTGCGCTGGCACTGCAGAAGAGATTCTAGAGAGCCATGGCCGTACTCTACGGAAAACAATTCGGCAAAACTGCACTGCTTGAGCGGGTTGGATCTCTGCAGCAGTTCGGTGGGGCGCGGCTGTGCCGGCTGAGCGACGGTTCGGAACGCGGGGTGCGGCTGGTCGAGGTGCGCACCGGCTCGGGGCTGCGTTTCGAGGTCGCCCTGGATCGCGGCATGGATATTTCCTTTGCCGAATACTGCGGCCGGCCGCTTTGTTGGGTCTCTCCCACCGGAGTGGTCGCGCCGACCTTCTACGAGCCCGGCCGCAACGGCTGGCTCCGCAGCTTTTTCGGCGGACTGCTGACGACCTGCGGCCTGGATCAGGTGGGGTCGGCATGCGAGGAAGAGGGCGAAGAGCTGGGCCTGCATGGACGCATCAGCAATGTGCCGGCGCATCAGGTGAGCTACGGCAGCGACTGGGACGGCGACGATGTGACGATCTGGGTCGAGGGACGCGTCCGGCAGGTGAAAGTGTCGGGTGAGAATCTGCTCTTGCACCGGCGGATTTCGACCCGGCTGGGGGCAAACTGGCTGCGCATCGAGGACCGCATCAGCAACGATGGGTTCACAGCCACCCCTCTCATGGTGTTGTACCACTTCAATATCGGCTTTCCGCTTCTGGACGATGGCAGCGAGCTGTGGGCACCGACGCTCGAGGTGCAACCCCGGGACGCCGCGGCCCGGAAAGGGGTGGAGGGGTACGCCCGATTCGGCCCGCCTGTGCCTGAATTCCAAGAACAGGTCTTTTACCATCGCATGGCCGCAGACCCGGAAGGATGGGTGACGCTGGCGCTGGCCCAGCCGAATGCAGAGCCACCCTGGGGGCTGCGGCTGAGCTACAAGCAAGATACCCTGCCGCGATTTGTACAGTGGAAGATGATGGGCCAGGGCCTCTACGTAGTCGGTTTGGAGCCTGCGAATTGCCGCGTCGAGGGCCGGACGGCGCAGCGGCAGCGCGGCGAGCTCGAGTGGATCCAGCCGGGCCAGACCCAGCCCTATGCACTGGAGCTGGAAGCCGTGGAAGGCGGCGATCGGCTCGAGGACCTGCGGCGGAGGATCGAAGGTACGAGGGACGCGGCCCGATAGCGGCTGCCGAAGGTAGACAGAGAGTTGAGAATCGGCTTGCACAACGAGGTGGGAGGTCAATGAAAAAGCGCATCTGGGTTGGATTTGCCGTCGTTGCTGTTGTCATCCTGGTTTCCCAGTGGCTCGTGCCGTGGCTGCCGGTGGGCGATGCCAGCAAGAGGCAACTTCTGGGCAAGCGAGTCAAGTTCGATAGCACGGACGAGGTGACCCTGGTTGGCTCGCTCTACAAGCCCCGCATCGGGGTGGGCGGCAAAGCTGGCGTCGTGGTGATGCTTTCGCCCTATGCCGAAACACGACAGGTCTATGCCGACCTCGCCGTCATGCTCAAGCAGGCAGGCGTCGGTGTGCTCACGGTCGATGTGCGTGGCTCCGGGGAGACGGGCACGGGCGCGTCCTTCGGCCCGGAATCGGTTCGGCAGCTTCCCGACGATGCCGAATCCGCCTTGCGCTACGTCCGTTCGCTCCGATGGGTGGACTCCCGCCGCCTGGCGTTGCTTGGCACCGGCGTCACTGCCAACACGGCGGTTCTGACGGCGGGTCGCGACCGCGGGCTTGTCGGCCTGGTCTTGATCTCCGGGGTGTTCTCGGATGAGGCCAAGGAGCTGGTCAAGCAACGTGACTTCCCGCCGCTGCTGATCTTCGCCAGCTTCCAGGACGAGGCCCCGACCTACGCCGGCAAGGAGATGAGGGATCTCTCTTCGCAGCCGGCCACCCGGCTGGAGGTCTACATCAACGCCGGCATCGGCAGCCAGATTCTCTTCTCCTACGATTCTCCGGAGATGAAGAAACTGATCGTCGACTGGTTGAAGAAGCGATTCTCCGAAGTCTCCTGAAATGGTTGACGTTATCTGCGCCGGCATTCTGGTGGCCGATGTGATCGGCTGGCCGATCGATCGATTCCCCGATTACGGCCGCCTGGTGCTGGTCGACAACATGGAGCTGCACACCGGCGGCTGCGCGGTCAACACCGCTGTGGCATTGCGCAAACTCGGGGTCGAGGTGGCCGTTGTCGGCAAGGTGGGACGAGATGGCTTCGGCGACTTCGTCGTGGAGACGCTGACCGCGGCCGGGCTGGACGCCACCGGCATCCGCCGCAGTGATTCTCTGTGCACTTCAGCGACCATGGTCATGGTGTCGAAGACCGGCGAGCGTAGCTTTCTGCACTACATTGGCGCCAACGCCGATCTGCGGCTCGACGATTTCGATCTCAGCCGATTCGAGAGTGCCAGGATTCTTCACATCGGCGGCGCCCTGGTGCTGCCCGGGCTCGACGGCGAGCCGATGGCCGAGTTGCTACAGCAGGCCCGCGGCCGGGGCCTGAAAACCAGCCTCGACACGGTTTGGGATGCCGGCGGCCGCTGGCTGTCGGTGCTGCGGCCATGCCTGCCCTTTGCAGACTTTTTTCTTCCAAGTATCGAGGAGGCGCGGCAACTGACCGGGCAGGAGCGGCCCGAGGCCATCGCCGACGCGCTGCTGGCCCTGGGCGTCGGCAGCGTTGCCCTGAAGA
>CAZGRP010000036.1:0-2689 GCA_964527995.1 uncultured Cytophagia bacterium
CACGCACAACCCGATTCTCAAATCCGCATCGCAAGGCTGACGAAGAAATTCCGCTCCGCCGCCGGATAGTAGTAGTTGCTCCCCGACCACGGATCGTAGTAGCCCGACGTCTCGTACTTGCGATCCAGGGCGTTGTTGATGCGCAGCGTGGCCAGCCAGCCTGGATTGCCGAACAGCCGGCCGAGGTCAACGGACAGGGCAAGGTTGAGCACCGTGTAGGCGTTGATCCGCCGGGCTGACTCGTCGCTGCTGTCGAGCTGCTGGCTGCCGATGTGCTGCACGTGCGCTGTCGCCCGCACGCCGGACTTCGAGTAACTCAGGCGGGCGTTGGCGATGCGGCCCGGGAACAGCGGGATGCTGTTGCCGCTGTAGTCGAGCGACACCACGTTCCAGTTCTCGTCCCAGGTGCGATAGAGGAAGCGGCGATAGAAGTTCTGGCTCAGGGCCAGGTTGCCGGAAAAGCGCCATGCCGGCGTCAGGTCTGCGCGCAGCGACAATTCGATGCCGCGATGCACCGTGCGTTCGGCGTTGCCCTTGATCGGCTGGCCGTCGTCATCCACCTGGCCGTACGGAATGATCTCGTTGCGGAAGTCCATCCAGTAGCCGCCAGCATTGAAGCGCAGGCCGTTGCGCTGGTAGCCGAAGCCGATCTCGTAGTCGATGAGCTTCTCCGGGCGAATGAGGGGATCGGACCAGACGATCTTGTCGACCTGACCGGCGCTGCGCACTGTGTCGCTGCGGGCGAAGAGCGGATCGACGCCGAGGTCGTCGGGGCCGTCCCAGGTGTCGTAGTAGTCGGCGTCCGCCGGCTCGCGCTGCGACAGGGCGGCGCTGGCGAACAGGTTCAGGGCCTGGTTGAGGTTGTAGTTCAGTCCGAGCTTCGGATTGGCGAAGACGTAGTCGACCGCGTAGGCGTTGCGCTCCGGGCCGACGAAATTCGCCCTGGGCTGCTGTTCAAAACGGTACTTCTTGAACTGGAGTTGCAGATCGGCCATCAGGTTCAGCCTGGGCGTGATGCGGTACAGCTCGTGGGCGAAGACGGCCGCCGTCACCTTCTTGCCGACGTAGGTGTAGTAGGTATGGTCCGGGCCGGCGCCTGGCGGCAGCGTTCGCGCCCACAGCACCTTGCCCCAGTGTTCGCCGCGATAGGAGTTGAGCTCGCCGCCGAGGGTCAGGGTGCCGCCGCGGTGGCGCCACTCCAGCCGCGGGATCCAGCCGACCTGGTCTTTCTCCACCCACTTTTGCCGCACCAGGTCAGTGCGCCGCACCAACACCGAGTCGGCGGCGTAAAAGTAGCGGTAGCCGAAATCCACCAGGTCCCGCCGTTTCTTTAAGCCCTCGTAGTAACCCTTACCCTTGACGTAGAAGAACGTGTTGGCCAAGGTGACCTTTTCCGACGGCCGCCATTCGTGCAGCAGCTCGTAGTGCGGCTGGTTGAAGTTGTCGATGGTATTCGGATACTCTTCGGGGTTGGCCGGATTGGCGCGCCGGTTGGCGCGCAGCAGCGCCTCCGGGATGGCGTCCCAGGCGGCATGGGTGAGCTCCGGCCCGCCGTACAAGTTGATGCGCGTGGTGCTGGTTTGGGTGATGCGCGTGGCGCTCAGGAAGTAGGCCCAAAGATCCACCCCGGCGCGCTCGCGGTAGCCGTCCGTGACGATGCGCGAAAAACGGCCGTGGAAGGCGTAGCGGCCGTTGACCAGGCCGGAGTTCAGCGACAGGTTGAACTTGCGGGTGTTGTAGCTGCCGGAACCCAGAGTGGCCCAAATGCCGCTGCGGTTGACAAAGCTCGAAGTAACCAGGTTGACAGACCCGCCAAAAGCGGAAGTGCCGTAGAGCGAGTTCGAGGAGCCCCGCTGCACCTGGATGTCTTCGACGCTCTCCGCCAGGTCCGGCAGATCGACCCAGTAGACCTGGTGGTCCTCCGGGTCGTTCAGTGGAATGCCGTTGACCATCACGCCGACGCGCTTCTGGTCGAAGCCGCGGATCTTCAGGTAGGAGTAGCCGATGCCGTTGCCGGCGTCGGAGTAGGAATAGACGTTGGGCAGGTCCGACAGCAGCATCGGTACATCCTGGGCCCAGTAGCGCTCCTCGATGTCCGTCCGGCTCAGGTTCGAAAAGGCCACCGGAGTTTCCCGTTCCCGCGCCCGCTCGGCCGTCACCACGACTTCCTGCGTCGGCAGAATGTGTCGCCGCAAGACGATGTCGGTGCGAGCCGCCGGGCCGTCGAGGATCACTGTCTGGGTCGCTTCATAGTAACCGATGTAGGAGATCCGGATCGTGTACGTGCCGTATCGAAGATGGCGGAACTCAAAGCGGCCCTCCTGGTCCGCTGCCGTGCCGAGTCCGGTTCCCTCCAGGACGACGTTGGCGCCGATCAACTTTTCGCCGGTTGTTGACGACACCGTGCCCGTGATCCGGCCGGTTGGTTGAGCCCAGCCTACCCCGGCGATCAGGGGCGCCAACATCATGAAAAACGGTATGACGCGCGTTCTCATCTATCCACCTCTCTTAGGAAACGCTTGCCACAACGGCTTTTACCAATGACAGATCGGGTAACTTTGCTGGTAACGACACTTCCATTACCACTGAGGTCGCGGCCGGATTCACCCATCCTGTCGCCCCCCAAGTCTTTTGAGCGAGGACCCATCGCGGATGAAAGTAACCACGGGCTGTATGGATTCCCGCTAAA
>CAZGRP010000036.1:2789-15502 GCA_964527995.1 uncultured Cytophagia bacterium
AGCGAGGACCCATCGCGGATGAAAGTAACCACGGGCTGTATGGATTCCCGCTAAAAAGATCGCGGGAATGACATAGGTCGTGACGGCTCTTCGCAAACGCCAAGCGAGACGTTTCCGGCCTTTGAAGCAACACCGGGCCCGTCGGGTTGTGACGGCTTCTTCTAATGCTACCTCCGTGTCATTCAGGAAGAATCCTTTTCAGGACTACCTCCGGACTGCCGTTCCTACTCCGGCGCCAGCACCAGCCGTCCGACCACCTCGCCCCTGCGGACCATCTCCAGGGCGCGGTTGACCTCAGCCAGCGGCAGGACCTCGTGCACAACGGAGCGGATGCGGCCGTCGGCGGCCAGTCGGACGGCCTCGATCAGCTCCTCCTTGGTATTCCCGACCGACGCAGTGACGTTGACTTCGCCGATCACCAGGCGAATCGGGCTGACCTCGAGGTTGTCCGTCGAGTAACCGATGAACACCAGACGGCCGCGCTTGGCCAGCATCTCGACCGAATCGTTCATCGTTTTCGTGACCCCCGCGAGCTCGAACACCGCGTCGGCGCCGCGGTCGTTAGTGAAGTCGCGCACCCGACTGACAACGTCGTCGCTCTCCGGATCGATGGTCACCTCGGCCCCAAGCTCGGCCGCCTTGGATCGGCGGGCCGGATTGCGGGAGATAGCCGCCACCCGGGCGCCAGCCAGGCGGGCGATCTGCACCAGCATCAAGCCGACACCGCCGGCGCCGTAGACAACCACCGTCTCGCCGAAACGAACCTGGGCGATGTTGCGCACCGCATGGATGGCCGTCGTCGCGGCGCAGCACAACGGCGCCGCCTCCTCGAAGGAGAGGTGCTCCGGCAGACGCACCAGCGAGTCAACGGCGATCCGCACGAACTGCGCGTAGCCGCCGTCGGAGAGGAAGCCGAGCTGGCCTTTGAGATCGTCGCACAGATTCTCCGCCGCCCGGCGGCAGTTGTAGCAAACGTGACAGGGCGAGTAGTAGTAGAGCACCACCCGGTCCCCGACGTCGAAATCGCTCTCCGCGCCGTTGATCTCGACCACCTCACCGGCCACCTCGTGGCCGAGGACCAGAGGTGTTTTGCCGGCCGGCAGCAGGCCATCGAGGAAATGCAGCTCCGTGCCGCAGACGCCCGCCGCTCGAACCCGAACCACCGCCTCACCGGGTCCGGCTTTGGGCGTCTCGACCTCCTCGACGTGCAGATCTTCCCCCGGTTTGTAGAAACGTGCAGCCTTCATCGTCGATCCCTCCTTTGTTCACTGCCACGGAGAAGTGACGTCGACCAGGGTGTTCGCCGGTCCGTGACCCCTGCCCAGCGGCAGCCCGGCCTCGATGGCGCGGGTAATGAACTGCTTGGCCCGGCGGATCGCCTCCAGCACCGGCATCCCCTTGGCCAGCCCGGCGGCGATGGCCGAGGCGAAGGCACATCCCGTTCCGTGGGTGTTCTTCGTGTCGAGATAGGGCGAGGTCAGGATTTCGTAATCGCGGCCGTTGAACACAACGTCCATGGCTTCACCCTGCTGGGCCCGGTGGCCGCCCTTGACAACCACCCACTGCACACCCATGGCATGCAGCTCGGCTGCTGCTTCCTGCATGTCCTCGAGGTCTTCGATTTCATGGCCGACCAGGGCGGCCGCTTCGTGGAGGTTCGGAGTGGCCACCATGGCCAGCGGCAACAGCCGGTCGCGCACGGTTTCACGCGCTTCCTCCGAGAGCAGCGCTGCGCCGCTCTTGGCGATCATCACCGGGTCCACCACCAGGTTGGGCAGGCTCCATTCATCCACCTTGTCAGCCACCAGCTCGACAATGGCCGGGCTCGCCAGCATGCCGGTCTTGACCGCATCCACGCCGATGTCGCCCACCACGGCATCGATCTGCTTGGCGATCATGTCCAGCGGCAATTCGACGACACCGGTCACCTCCACCGTGTTCTGCGCCGTGACGGCGGTGATGGCCGACATGCCGAACACCCCGAACGCCGAGAAAGTTTTCAGATCTGCCTGAATTCCGGCCCCGCCCCCGCTGTCCGAGCCGGCGATGGTGAGTGCACGCTTCATGGGTGATCTCCATTGTTCTTGAATAGCTCAAGTCGAAATCCGCTTTGCGTACTGTGCTGGCGGACATCGGATATCAGGTATCAGGAATTAGGAATTAGGAATTGGGAATGGGGACCTGGGCATTCGTAATTGCGACGAGTTGACATCCGCATTCGAAATCCCCAATCCGAAATCCGAAATCGCCACCCCCATGTTCCATCAACCATCATCCATCAACCATCGCAAAGTGGTCCCAGCCGCGAGCTGGCAACGGTGTCCTTTCCCCCTCCGACCGGATCAGCCAGCACTGGCCGGGTTGGTCGGTCATGCGGCCGATGGGTGTCACCGGCACACCTGTGGCATCACGCACCACCTGGATGGCCTTCTGGACCCCTTCCGGAGGCACGGTGAAGAGCAACTCATAGGCCTCGCCACCATAGAGCACGAACTCCAGTGGCTGGCGATCCATGCCAGCGGCGGCCTGCTCCAGTGGCTCGGTGCAGGGCAGCGCTGCTTCGTCCAGCTCGGCACCGACGCCGCTGGCCTCGCAAAGATGGCGCAGGTCGCTGGCAAGCCCATCGCTGATGTCGATCATGGCGGTGACGACTTGCGCGGCTGCCAGCTCCTGTCCTTCCCGAACCCGCGGTGTCGGGTCCAGCAAACGATCCACGAGCACCGACACCTGGTGGCGCAGCACCGGATCCTCCCTTCGGAGCACGGCCAGACCGGCGGCCGATTCGCCGGGCGTGCCGGTCACCAGAAGGACATCGCCGGGGTGGGCACCTCCGCGGCGTAGCAGTCGACCCTGGTGGCTTTCGCCCAGCAGGGTGAGGTCGATGTACAGGCTCTCGTCACCCCCAGACAGATTGCCGCCCACCAGTGCGGCGCCAAAGTCGCCCAGCCTTTCGGCAACACCGGTCATCATCTCCTCGAAAAAAGCGACCTCCAACTCAGCGGGCAGTGCCAGCGACAACAAGGCAAACGTCGGCCTGCCGCCCATGGCGGCGATGTCGCTCAGGTTGATGGCCGCGGCCCTGCGGCCCAACTGCCGCGGAGTGATCCACTGGCGGCGGAAGTGGCGGTCCTCGATCTGTACATCGCACGTCAGCAGCAACAGCCGGCCATCTCCCAGGTCCACCACCGCGGTATCATCGCCGATGCCCAGCACCACCCCAGACTCCGGCGGCGGCACCAACTTCTTGATCCGCTCAATCAGGCCGAACTCGCCGACGTCGATGATTCTCTGGTCCACTTTGGTCTGCCTTCATTGCGGGTTGCGGGTTTCACGTTTCGAGTCTTGCGTTTTGGGTTGCGGGTTGCGCGCAGTGTGGTTGGCGGTGCACTTTGCACTTTGCACTTTGCACTTTGCATTGCCTCACTCCATCGCCTGCTCCTTCGACGCAGCCTCTCCGAAGGCCTGCCAGAACGGATCGACCTTTGGATGGCGCAGCTCGAACTCGCGCCCGCCTTCGACGTACTTGATGCCCTCCTTCTCCGCCACCACCTCACCAACGATGGTGGCCGGGATCTTTTTCTCCTCGAGCCGGCGCACCACGGCATCCGCCTTGTGCGGGCGGCAGCAAATGATCAGCGTGCCCTCGCTGATCGAGGTATAGGGGTCGATGCCGAACAGGTCGCAGATCCGGGCCACGGTCTCCTGCACGATCACCTTCTCTTTGTCGATGCGCATGCCGACCTTCGACGCCTCGGCGACCTCCACCAAGCCGCCCCAGACACCGCACTCGGTGGCATCGTGCATGGCGGTGACGCCGTCATCGCGGACGCCGACCGACACCGCGGTAAGGGCATCCTCGACCACCGTCATCTGCCAGAACATCTCCTCTGCGGCTTTGGCGAATTTCTCGCCGTAGCGTGCGGCGACCTGCCTCGGGTAGGTTACGGCAAACAATCCAGCGGCCTCGATCGCCGCGCCCTTGGTGACGATGACGGCATCGCCGGGGCGTGCCATCTTGGGGGTGACGTAGCGATCCTTGGGGCCGATGCTGATCACCGTAGCGCCCCCCACCATTGGATAGTCGCAGCCGTGATAGCGACCGGTGTGTCCGGCAACTACGGCCACTCCGAGCTTGTCGCACTCGCGGTGGATGGTCGACCACATGCGTTCGAACTGATCGCGGTTGATGGCCAGCGGCAGATTCAGATCGATGGTGATGAAGGTTGGCGCCAGCCCTGAGGTCGCGGCGTCGGAGCACAGGATATGCACCGCAAACCAGGCGGAGCGCTCCCACCCGTATGGCGGCACGATGAAGACCGGATCGGTGGTCATCGCCATCACCTGGCCGTTGCCCAGGTCGACGATGCCGACATCGACGCCGTGCTGCGGGCCCTCCAGAACCTCCGGCCGCTTCCTTCCGAGCTGCGGCAGGATCACCTCATCGAAAATCTCGGCGGAAACTTTGCCGATGGCGGGTAATTCGGATTTCATTTGGACCTCCTCGCGGCTGCGGTTTGAAACAAAAAAGCCGTTTTCCGACGCACGGAAAACGGCTCTTGAGCTTGTGGCAGACAAAGAGACACGCCGTTTCCCTGCGCTGGTATTACCCAGATCAGGTTCCAAGGGTATGCTCTCAGGCCCCCGGCGATCCGATTTCTCCCGGACCCGGAGACCACCCCTACGGCGTCACTAATATAGGAAGAGTCGTCGGGAAAATCAAGGGGGGCAGCCGGGAATCAGCAACGCAGGATCTCCCAGCCGTGGCGCCGGGCGTGACGTGCAAGACCGGGCTTAGGCTCGACCGCCACCGGATGACCGAAGCACTGCAGGAACGGGATGTCGTGCACGTGGTCCGCGAAGCCATAGGACCGCTGCAGATCCAGCCTATGCCTGGCTGCCAGTTCCTCCACGCCGGAAACCTTCATCCTGCCGAAGTAGTGCGGACCGGCCAGCCTGCCCGTGAAGCGGCCGTTGCGCACCTCGAGCCGAGTTCCCAATCCCTCGACGGCTCCCAGCCGCTGCGCCACCGCTTCGGCCAGAAAATCGGGTGCCCCGGTCAGCAGGCAAAGGGCGTAGCCGTCGTTGCGAAGTTGTTCCAGACGGCGCACGACGGCAGCGCAAAAGTGGTGTTCCAGAACCGTTCGGACAAAGTCGGGCATCAGATCGCGGATTTGTCCGACGTCGACCGCCGTAAGGTAACGCTTGTTGCGGCGCATCGCCATCGTCCAGCCGCGAACCGGCACGGTGCAGGCGCTTGCCAGCAGAGCAATCCACTGCCGGGTGCCAAGCACACCGCGCCGATGCAGGTAGGGAAGAAAAAGGCGTTCCGCCGAGGTGCCCTTAATCAGGGTCCCGTCGAGATCGAAGATGGCTCCAGGATTCAATCCTCGTCCTTCAGTCGTCTCGGGTACATTTTCGCAAACAGATATTCGCGGCTGTCGTAGAGAACGGGCAGGCCGCGGACCAGGTTCATGGCCACAACCAGGTATACGAGCACCTGCTTCGTCGCTTGCAGAGTGACATGCAGACCGGCAGCGAGCGAGAAAATGCCGGCCGTTGCCGCCTTGTCGAGGGTGATGAGCGCGCCGATGACCACGAACACAGCCACCTTGCCGGCGGCGTAGGAGGAGCGGCTGAAGGGCGAGGCAACCAGAAACCACGTCAGGCGCGAACGCATCATGGTTTTCTCGCCAAAGGGCGTCTTACCATGCGCGAAAGCAACGCTGCGTACCGTATCCACCAGAAAGCTGCGGGTGACGATGACGATGGGCACCCAGACACCGACGCGATGAACAAAAGCGAAGTAGATCCAGAAGATGTGCTCGACGATCCGGTCCCCGGTGATGTCGAACAAGGCACCGAAGTCCGAGGCCACATTCAGCTTACGTGCCAGATAGCCGTCGAGAGAATCCATGTAGATGATGAACATGGTCAACAACAGTGCGAAGGCGGCGAAGTAGGCGGAGAGAGAATAGCAGGTAATGGCCACAAAAGCCAGAAGAATGCGCGCCAGCGTCACCAGATTCGGTGCCATCTGGGCACTGGCAGAGGTTTCGACCTTCATCCTTCACCCATGCGTGAAAAAGTGCCGTTCGCTTCCCCCTCTCCTCAGAGACCGGGCGCGTGAGCCTCGATCACGACTTCTCCCTCCTGCCCGAGGGGGCCGGCGATCTCACCCTGTACCGGCAAAAACTTGCGAACGACCTGCCAGTTGGTGAGCAGGTGCGCGGTGACGACAGGAGTGCGGAATCGCGATGTACCGGCTGCCAGGGAAAGGGGCAGAAGGATCTGGTCCGCCAGGTATTCATCGAAGACACCCTGGGTGTGCTCGAACCGGAGAAAAGCATCCACAGCCTCATCGGCCACCTTCTCGGCCGGTTTGCCGCGGGCGCCGAGGGCGTAGTAGCAGGCCGTTGACGCTTCGTACTCGGCCAGCAGTAGCAGCATGGTGTTGGGGTCACGGGCGTGAAGTTCGACAATGCGGATATTGGGCGCATAGCCGGCCGCACGCAGGCGCGATTCGGCCTGGCGGCGCTGGCGCTCGGCCACACTTCGCTTCAGATTGGCGAAAGCAGAAATGCCGGTCAGTTGCATCAGACGGCCGCGGTCGAGCAGGACCAGCGGCTGCGGCGCCTTCACAGGTCGAATCTGAACCTTGACTTCACCGCCTCCGGAGGGGTAGAACCCCGCCCTTGCCATGGCCAGACTGGCATCGAAACCGAGGCGCCGCAAGAACGGCAGCCATTGAAGCTCCAGGTAGTGAAAACAGGGGGCCCAGGCAACGTGTGTTCCGCCGGTGACCGTGACCGTGGATGGAGCGTCTGCCAGACTGAGAGGATAGAATATCGTTTGCACAACCAGCCCGGTGGCACCGGCAGTGCCGATATCGAAGCGGTACGTACCGGCACGCACCTGTCGCGGCTGGAACGTCAGCTCGGTCGCGCCCACCCGGGCACCGCTGACCTCGGCCTGGCAGACAGCCGCGGCCGCCTCGACGCTCTTCAGGTGTTGCGGTCGCAAGCCCGGGGTTCGACGGCCAGCGCGGATATTGAACATCCGGAACGGCTTTCCCGTGATGCACGACAGCGACAGCGAGGTGCGCAGAATCTGGCCACCACCTTCGCCAAAGGCGCCATCGATCTCCAGCATGGGACTCTCCGCTCACAGAAACGGCTGCAAGGGGACGCAGCAGGGCAACACAGCAGACTCACCGGCCTGACCCTGTAAGTTAACGCGGGCGCGTCGAAAAGTCAAGAAACCCCGGCTTTCCGGTGCTATAACTCGAAGGCAACAAACCGCAGGCGGCCGGCGCGCTCGATCTGCAAAACCACAGGCCGGGTTGTGCCGATCCGGGCGACAGCGCTTCGCAAGTCGACAATGCCGGTCACCCATCTGCCGTTCACCCGATAAATCACATCGCCTGGCAGCAAGCCGAAATCGGAAGACGGGGTGTCTGCGGCGCGCGCAGCCACCACCACTCCTTTGTGGTACCTGAGGGAAGGCAGCATCCGGGCGATCCTTTTGTCGAGGTCGAGGCCGAGGATTCCGAGTCTGGCAATCAGGTTTCTCTCCGGCGTGACCAGGGCGGCGAAGCGACTCGGGTCCTCGGGCCGCTCTGCCACCGAGACGCGCACGGTGAGAGTGTCGGCGCCACGAAACACCTGCAGCGTCACCACGTCTCCGATGGCGCGGCGGTAGAGATCCACGTCGAATTGGCGGCCGTTCTCCATCGCTTTTCCGTTCAGCGCCAGGACAATGTCACCGACGCGCAGGCCGGCCCGGCTCGCCGGTCCTCCCGGGAACACGTCCCCGAGCACCACACCCCAGTCGCGCGCCAGTCTCAGACCCCCTGCCAGCGTCGGCGTGATGGTCTGGGCGTACACGCCAATCTCGCCGCGCCGAACCCTGCCGGTTTTGCGAACCTGATCGAATACATTGCGAACGATATTGGACGGCGCCGCGAAACCGATGCCTTCGTTTCCGCCTGACTGGGAGAAGATGAAGGTGTTGATGCCAACGACACGACCCCGGCTGTCCACCAACGGTCCGCCGCTGTTCCCGGGGTTGATGGGTGCGTCAGTCTGCAGGTAGATCATCGGGTCCTCGGGCCGCAACTGGCGAGCGACAGCGCTGACAATGCCCATGGTCACTGAATTCTCCAGACCGAAAGGGCTACCGAAGGCCAGAACCAGTTGACCTTGCCGGAGTTCGTCCGAGTCCCCCAACTGCAAAAAGGGCAGGCCCTCCAAATCGACCTTGAGTACTGCGAGATCTGTCTCTTTGTCGATATCCACGATCTGAGCTCCGACCACCTTCCCCCTGCCCTTGAGAATCGAACGGCGGCCGGCCATTTCGACGGGATTCGGCGCCAGGATCACCTGCACTCGTTGCGCGTTCGCCACCACATGCGCATTGGTCACGATGTATCCATCGGGGTCGAGAATGACCCCCGATCCTGTACTGCGCTGCTTCACCAGTAAGCTCGCCGAGCTCTGCGTAAGCCCCTGAACCGGCGTGTACCCCGTGGCCACAACCTGCACCACCGCCGGGCGCACACGCTGTGCCAGCGTCTCGAAGGCGGCATTCAAGTCGTGAAGCGCCTGCAGTTGTCCTTGCACCGGCCTTGTCTGGGCCAGTCCCATGAGGGCGAATGGCAGAATGCCACTCACCACGACCAAGAGTCCAAAAGAACGTGCCTTGAGTTTCATGATTGTCACCTTTCCTGCATGTGAGATGTCGGGGAAGCGTAGCCTGTCATTAGGAACAGTCATCGAGGCGGCAAGAATTTCGTCCACTAAATAACTGGAAACAATCGCGTTTCTTCTCGATCCGAGCCGCAGCTTCGGAATATCTCGTCCCTCTCAAGCATTTCCAATTGTAGGGTACCCGCATTCCGCAGGAGAAGGGGTTGTCCAGGAAGCCTGTATTTCATGTCAACTGCGTTTTTCTGCCTTTGTGACAGCCTCAGCCGAGACGGCTCACCGCCGGTGGGACAATAGCTCGCTCAAGAGTCCACGCAAGTTTGGCGCCCACGAATGCTCGTCCGAGTCTTCCGACTCACGCAAGAACCCACTTGATCGAAGGCCACGAAGAATGTCACTGCACTCGAAAAGGTCGCGAACGCGCACGGGCCTGACAGTCTGCCTTATCGCCGTCATCTACGGATGGCTGGGGCCCCAAGCGATGGCGGCAGCCGCTGAGGCTCGCCCCGAGACAACGCGCGTTGAGCCCTACGCAAGCCACCACAGCATTGCCCGGCGTGTACTGGCTTTTCCCAGCCGGCTGTGGCATGCGGTCTGGTCTCCGCTCGGGGAGGTGATGATCTGGGAGGAGAGGACCGCCTTCCACAAGCGCGCCATGGACTTTCTGCTCAACGATGATCGAACCGGCGGCTTCATCCCGATGATCTCTCTGGGAGGAGCCACCGGCGCCGGACTGGGCGGGAAGTTCTTTCACAACAATCTCTTCGGCCAGGGTAAGAAAGCTTCGCTGGCAGGCATTTTTTCCGGAACCCAGAATTATTTTGTCGACGCCGGACTGTTCGATCCAAGTCCGGCAGCCTTGCCGTTCTCCGTAGGTCTAACCATGAACTACATCAAGGACAGCGAAGAGGACTTCTTCCCCGGGGGATTCGAATCCCGCCTCGCCGACGAACGTAATTACGCCTTCGATCAGATGAGGCTGGATGCGCAACTCAGCGCCCACGCCACCCGCTTCGCCGCCATCGCGGTTACAGCCGGCTGGCGGCGGACGAACGTGCGCAAGACCAGCAGACGGTTGCCGGCCCTGCCGGACGACACTCCCGGCCTCGGTCGCTACGCGCTCTTCGAGGTCGGCGCCGCAGCGCGGCTTGGGTGGAAGAATCCACCGGCTTATCCCACGCAGGGATTCGAGGTTCTGGCCGCTGTCAGCCATGCGAGGCAAACCGACGGTCCGCTCTACGGCTACACGCGTTTCACCGGCGAACTGCGCACTTATGTGCCTCTTTATCGCGGCAATCGCATCCTGGCCCTGCGGGTGCAGCTGCAGCGAGTGCGCCCCGACGCCGGGCGGCGGGTACCTTTCATGGAGCAGCCTGTGCTCGGCACCTCGCTGTCGTTGCGCGGCTATGAACGAAACCGCTTCCGCGATACGGGCAGCCTTCTGGTCAACCTGGAGTATCGCTACCCTGTCTGGGATACCTGGAGCGCTGTGTTCTTTTTCGACCAGGGCCAGGTTTTCAACCGGGCGAGCGAACTGCGGCTGAACCGGTTCAAGCGTGCATTCGGTACCGGCATCCATTTCCGCAGCCGCTTGGGATTCATTGCCCGTCTGGAAGTCGGCGTGAGCAGCGAAAGGGTGAGGCCTCTGTTACAATTCGAGCAACTTTTCTAACGGAATCCATATGCGCCTGTCGTGCCATCGGCTCCGGTTGAGGCTCTCCGTTCTCTTCCTGGCCGTTACGCTTGCCGGCTGCGCCGGCCAGCGGCCGTTTCAACAGCCCATCAAGTTGGTCGACCCCGACACCGTGGCGATCCCCCAACCCAAGGAGATCGAGGAAAACCAGATATGGGACATCGTCGATCAGACGTTCTTCAGTCAGGTCGGCAAACTCCTCGATCTGGGCTGGACCGGGCGCCGGATCGGCAGGTTCCTCGGCCTCGCCGGGCCGGAAGAGGCCCACGATGTCGACGCTGTCGGCGAGGTTGCAACCTCGAGCTGGTTCACGCGCCGGCACTACTGGCACCGGATGAGCCGCGAAGAATTGCGGCGTGGGCCCAATGTCACCCATGGACCCGACACCAGCGGCACCTGGACGATCGTCTCCGGAAAGTTCGAAGGCGGTACGGCAGGTTTCACGATCGAGGACAGCCACGGCGACCGCTACCTGCTGAAGTTCGACGCCCTCGGCTGGCCTGAGATGGGGTCGGCGGCGGAAGTGATTTCGACCAAAATCTTCTACGCTGCCGGCTACAACGTGCCACAAAACACCATCGTGGTCTTCTCGCCGTCGATCCTGCGGGTGGGCGAAAAGGCCAGGGTGGCCGGCGCCAACAAGATCAAACGAAAGATGACACCCAAAGACGTGAACCGAATTCTGTCGAAGGTGAACCGGCGGACCGACGGTCTCATTCGTGCCATGGCCAGCAAATTCCTGCCGGGTCGGCCCGTGGGCGTTTTCGCCTTTGAGGGCCGCCGGAAAGATGACGCCAATGACCGGGTCGACCACCAGCACCGGCGCGAACTGCGCGGCTTGCGCATGATCAGCGCCTGGCTGAACGACGCCGATCGGCGCGCCGCCAACACCCTGAACCTGTACACCGATGCCCAGTACGTCCGTCACTATCTGATCGATTTCGGCTCGACCCTGGGAAGCAACAACAAATTCCCGCATGGCCCGAAGTACGGCTATGAATACCTGTTCGACCCGCGCACGATCGCCAAATCTTATTTCTCACTGGGTCTGTGGGAACGCCCGTGGCTCGACGACTATCAGGTCCAGTATCCTTCGATCGGATATTTCGAGTCGGAAAACTTCGATCCTTTCTCCTGGGTGCCGACTTACCCGAATCCGGCGTTTGAGAAGATGACGCTTCGCGACGCCTTCTGGGGTGCCAAAATCGTCATGTCGTTCACCGACGAAGACCTGAGGGCCATCGTCGCCAGCGGCAAGCTGAGCAACCCGGCAGCGGAGGCGTATCTTCTGCGCCAGCTCATCCGGCGGCGCGATAAAATCGGCCGCGCCGTCTTCAGCCGCATCAACCCCCTCGACAGGTTCAAGCTGGCGAGGTTGCCGGGTGACACGCTGGCGCTGACTTTTTCCAATCTGGCCGTGGAAGGCCATCTGATTCCCGAAAGGCATTATCGCTACCGTGTGTTCGTGGACGGCAAACGCAGGACCGGATGGAAAAGAGCGCCACGACCTCGTATCGACCTGGACACCTGGATCTTCGCTGCCCCCCGAACAAGCCATTCCAGCTCGCATCGCCGGCAGTCGATCCTGCGGCTGCAGCTCCGGTCCTCGAAAATGCAGGGGGACGGCTGGAGCAAGAAGATCGATGTCTACATCCGCTTGCCGGCCGAAGGCCGCGAACCCGCCGTCATCGCCCTGGCGCGGGAGGATTGAATGCGCTTATCGTCAACAGGCCTGGCGGCCGCTCGAGGCACGGAAAACGTCGATCACAGCCCGGCGGAAGCGAGGTCTGCCATGCGGAATGAAGACCAGCGGATGGCGCCGGGGAGCAGGCGAGGCGAGATACGGTCCTCATTCTTTTCGGCCTGTGCGCTGCTGTTCGCGGTCGTCCTGGCGGGCTGTGCCCGGCAGGGCCTCCTCACCCGCACGCTCCCTCCCGAGCGCCTGCCGGCGGCCACACGGGTGACGGCCGACACCCTGGCACCACGGTTTCTTGTTTACGGCGACAACCGTCCCGACTGGCGTGTGGCGCAAAAATTCCTCAGCCGCTCGAGCTGGCTGACGTGGAGGATGGCCCTGGTGCCCTTCTACCAGATCTACTGGCTTGGAAACGGCGTGCTTGGAACCATCAACCTCATCCGCCGGCTGCCCGACTATGGAGACCGGGAGAGCCGGAGGGTAGCCCGAGCCATGCTCGCCTATGCCTCCCGCAACCCGGTCGACTTCGTCCTCAATACGGGCGACATCGTTACGGACGGCCGCAATTTGCCGGAAAGAGACAACTGATGAGATCCTTTCTCCGAAAAGTGGTGGACATCCG
>CAZGRP010000036.1:15602-37497 GCA_964527995.1 uncultured Cytophagia bacterium
TTGCCGGAAAGAGACAACTGATGAGATCCTTTCTCCGAAAAGTGGTGGACATCCGCGAAGGCGAGCTGGGCCGGACGATGATCATGTTCGGCTACATCTTCCTGATCATCTCCTCCTACCTCATCCTCAAACCGATGACGCGGTCACTTTTCCTCAAGAACCTGGGACCGGCTCAGCTTCCTTTCGTCTACATGCTGGTGGCGCTGGTGGTGGGCGTGGTGGCGGTGGTATACGCCCGGCTGGCGGCGCGGCTGCGGCTCGATCGCCTCATCACCGGAACCACGCTCTTTCTGATCGTGAATCTGTTCCTGTTCTGGTGGTTGCTAAGCATCGATATCAAGTCGGGCTGGCTTTACTACGGGTTGTACATCTGGGCCAGCATCTACGGTGTCTTGACTACATCGCAGTTCTGGCTGCTGGCCAACTATATCTTCAACTCCAGAGAAGCCAAACGGATTTTCCCCTTCCTGGCCGCAGGAGCGATTCTGGGCGGCATCTCCGGAGGCTACTTCACGCGGGCGCTGGTCAAGCACATCGGCGGCACCGCGAACCTGGCCTTCTTTTGCATGGCCTTTCTGGGTTCGACTTTGGTTCTCATGCACCTGGCCTGGCGACGGAGGGAGCAGACGGATGATCGGTCGCATAGAGCAGTGACGGCAACGGAGGACGACCGGCTGTTCCAGGTTGTGCGCGAAGTGTTCCGCCTCATCCGCAACTCCCGCCATCTGGCACTGCTGATGAGTATCGTCGCCATGACCGTCATGGTGTCGCAGATCGCCGATTTCCAGTTCAGCACCTATGCCGCTCAGGAGATCAGCGGTACAGACGACCTGACCGGCTTCCTTGGCTTCTGGCTGTCGAATCTCAGCGTCATCTCTCTCGTGTTCCAGATTCTGTTCGCCGGAGCCATCATCCGCCGTTTCGGAGTCAGCGTCGCCATCCTCTTTCTTCCCATCGCTATGCTGGCCACATCGCTCTGGGTCTTCTTCGGCTATGGGCTGGTGTCCGTCCTGGCGATCAAGATCAGCGACGGCGCCTTCCGATATTCCATCAACAAAGCGGGCCTGGAGCTTCTCTTTCTGCCGATCCCGCAGGAAGTGAAAAAGAAAACCAAGGCCTTCATCGACATGTTCGCCGACCGCCTGGCACGGGGGGTGGCCGGCCTGCTGCTTCTGGTGTTCTATACCTGGCTCGGCCTGAACGTGGCCCAGATCAGCCTCATTTCCATGGTGCTGGTCGGCATCTGGCTCGTAGTGGTGCTGGCGGTGGGCCACGCCTATGTCAACTCGTTCCGGCAGGCCCTGGCAAAACGCCGCATCGACACAGAGTCGCTGACTGTGACGATCCGCGACGAGGCCACGGTCAACACCCTCATTGCTGCCTTGGGGAGCCGCAATGAAGGCCAGGTGGTGTATGCACTCTGCCTGCTCGAATCGGTGGAGGGCGTTGACTTGACGGCGCCGCTGCGCCCGCTGCTCAGGCATTCGTCGGCAGAAGTGCGGAGCCGCGCGCTGCAGGTGCTGCGGCAGCGGCAGGAGCCGGCCCTCCTTTCTGAGATCGAACCGCTGTTGCGCGATCCAGACGACGAGGTGCGCCGGCAGGCGGTGCGCTACTTCTGCCGGTTCTCCAAAGAGTCGGCCGGCGAGACGCTGGAACGATGGTTGGACGACGGCGACATCGGCCTGCGAGGTGCGGCGCTGCACTGCATCGCAGAGCAGCCCAGCCTGGCGCAAGAGATTCTGACTCCAGCGCTGATCGAGTCCTTCCTCCAGCAGGGCCCGGAGGTCCGAGCCTACGCCGCGGCGGCGTTGGGTGTGGTGCGCGATCCGAAATACCATGCTTTCCTCCTGCGTCTGACAGAGGATGACGACCCCAAGGTGCGCGCGCAGGCGCTGGCGAGCGCCGCCAACATTCGGGCACGCGAGTTTGTGCCCATCCTGCTGCACCGGCTCGAAGACCGCCTCGACCGCCGCGCCGCAAGACAGGCCCTCGCCGCTTACGGCGATGCCATTGTCGGCACCCTTTCGGATTATCTGAACGACCCGTCCGAGCCGATCTCCCTGCGCCGGGAAATCCCCAGGATCTTGAGCCAGATCGACACTCAACGCTGCGTCGATGTCCTTCTGGACTGCTTACCGCAGCCTGACAGCCACCTTCATTACCAGATCATCAAGGCGCTCAACAAGCTGCGCAGCCGGCGTTCCGATCTTCACTTCGATCGGCGCGTGGAACAGGCCGTCGTGCGCGAAGCGCAAAACTACTACCAGCTGCTGGCGGCGTTGCATGGCGCCGACAGCAACGGCCCTGATACCGAGGATTCACCCGGCCTGCTGAAGCGCGCTTTGCGCGAACACCTCGACGACCAGCTCGAGCGCATCTTTCGGCTGTTGGGCCTGCGCTATCCGCCGCGCGACATGCACAACGCCTACGCAGCCACGACCAGTTCGAACCGCTCCGTCCGTGCCAGCGCTGTCGAGTTTCTGGACAATCTGCTCTCCAAGAACCACAGGCGGGTTCTGCTGCCCATCGTCGAGGAGCTGCCGGTCGACCAGGTCCTGCGCCACGCCAACGGTCTGTTCAATTTGCAGATCGGCGACCGGAACGAGGTGCTGAAGACGCTGGCGACGGACAGCGACCCATGGCTGCGGACGTGTGCAGTCTACGAAATCGGTGCTCACCGGGTGGTGGAGTTACGCCAGCAGGTGGAAAAGGCCCGGACCGACCCACACCCTCTGGTGAAAGAGACAGCCGAAACCGTACTCCGACGCTTCTTCTGAAAGCGTCGTTCATCGAAAAGAGAGGCCGGCGCGATGTATTCGACCATCGAAAAAGTGATTTTCTTGCAGGAGATCGACGTCTTTTCACAGGTGCGCACAGACGATCTCGCCTACCTGGCAGCCATTGCCGAGGAGGTCATCTTCCCGGCCGGCACCGATCTTTACAAAGTGCACGAACCCTCGGATGCGCTCTTCCTGATCGTCGACGGCAGGGTCCGCATCCATCGAAGCGACCAGGAGATCGCCATTCTCGGGGCACACCAGGCGGTGGGGACGTGGGCCCTGTTCGACGCCGAGCCGCGTGTCGCTACGGCCACCGCCATCGAGGAGACCCAGACGTTGCGGTTGGCCCGTGAAGACTTCTACGAACTCCTCTCCGACCACGTCCGGATCATCGAGGCAGTGCTGAAAGCGCTGGCCGGCCGCCTGCGGTCCCTCGCCGAACGCGTCGGGTCGGGCTTGGGCGCGTCCGCCAGCGACCCACAGGCCTGAGTGAGGCTGCATGCATTCGCAGTGAAAGAGGTGCCGAACATGGACCTACATAGAGAGCTGCAGCGGCTGCGTGAGTCGGAAGAACGCTACCGCAAAATGATCGAGCGGGCCAACGACGCCATCCTCACCATCGACACCGCCGATGGCACGATCGTCGAAGCCAACCCGAAGGCCGTGACCATGACGGGCTACTCGAGCACTGAGTTGAAAGGAATGTCGGTCTGGCACCTTCACCCCGATGAGGAAGTCGAAGAGGCGCGCCAGCTCTTCGCCAAGGTAGCCCGGGAAGGAGAAGGCTACCACTGCGACCTGCACTTTCGCCGCAAGGATGGCACATGCCTGGCCGTGGACGTGCGCTCGAGCGTCATCGAGTACGGCAACAAGCGCGTCATCCAGCGCATCTGCCGCAACGTGACGCGACAACGCGAATTACAGTCGGAAAACGAACGCCTGCGAAAATATTACGAGCAGATCCTCGACATGATGCCCGTAGGGCTGGGGGTGAAACGGGATGTCAGCAGCAAACCCGTGATCGAGTTCGAGAACGAAAAGCTCCGCCAGATGCTCCACAATGACCGTGGCGAAGGCATGCACTGGTACTGGCACGCCGAGCAAGTCGGAGATGCCCAGCGTGCCTTCGCGACACGAGAAGGCAGCTACAGCGAAGAGCGTGAATCCCCTGACGGCCGCGTCTTCCTGGTCACCTCCAACTACTTCCGGAGTCATAACACCTGGTACGCGGTCGAGATCCTGCAGGACATCACCGAACTGAAGAAGCTCGAGCGCCGGCTGCAGGCTGCCAACGAGGAGCTCGAAGCCAAGGTCGAACAGCGGACGCGCGAGCTGCGCGAGAAACAGGCGCAGTTGGTCCAATCCGAAAAGATGGCCGCGCTCGGGAACCTGGTCGCCGGCGTGGCTCACGAAATCAACACACCGCTCGGTGCGCTGAACAGCAACAACGACGTCTTCCTGCGCGCCTTCCGGCGGTTGCAGGCCCTCTTCATCGATTCGGACAAAACGGAAGAAGACCCGCGCCTGCTCGAAGCGAAACGTCTCCTGCAGATCGTCGAGAACTTGCTGAAGGTCAACCAGACCGCCTACGGCCGCATCGTCAAGATCGTTCGCACCCTGAGGAAATTTGCCCGCCTGGATGAGGCTGAACTCGCCTGGGCGGACCTCCACGAGGGTCTCGAAAACACATTGATCCTGGTGCATCACGAGCTCAAGAACCGCATCCGTGTCCATCGGCAATACGGCGACATCCCCAAGGTGCGCTGCTTCCCCAACAAGCTGAACCAGGTTTTCATGAACCTCCTGGTCAATGCTTCGCACGCCATCGAGAAGGAGGGAGATCTCTTCATCACCACGTCCCATCGAGCAGATTGGGTGACCGTCGAAATCCGTGACACCGGCGTCGGCATTCCGCCTGAGAACCTCCAGCGGATCTTCGACCCGGGCTTCACCACGAAGGGCTCCGGTGTGGGAAGCGGCCTGGGCCTGGCGATTGTTTATCAGATTGTGGAGGAACATCACGGCCGCATGGAGGTCGAGAGCGAGCCCGGACGTGGGACGACGTTCCGCATCCATATTCCTGTCCAGCACAACCTTTCTTAATCGAGGTGGAACCAATGCAGCAAGCTACCCCACAGAACCAACGATCCCGAATCCTCATTCTCGATGACGAAGAGATGGTCCTCACCAGCCTCAGTTCTTTTCTGATGCTGGAGACCAGCTATGAGGTCATCACTTTCACGTCTCCGCTGGAGGCTCTCGAGTACGTCAAAGAGAACCGCATCGACCTGGTGATCTCCGACTACCTGATGCCAGAGATGGATGGCATTACCTTCCTGGGCAAGGTCAAGGAAATCGACCCAATGGCAACGCGCATCATCCTCACCGGCTATGCCGACAAAGAGAACGCCATCAAGGCCATCAACGACGTCGGGCTCTTCCAGTACGTCGAGAAGCCCTGGGACAACGATGACCTCAGACTTCTTATCCGCAACGGACTCGAGAAACAGCGGTTGCTGTTGGAACTGCAGAGTAAGGTCGACGAGATCAGGCAGGCCTATGAGGACCTCAAGGGCCTGCATCGCGAGATCCTCAAGGCGTTCGCGTAAGTGGCCGGCCCGACGTCAGCCTCCCGTGCGGACGGGACTGGCGACGGCACCACCTGTTTCTGCGCCTTTCGCCTCTCCGACACCTCCGTCACGACTGCTTCAGTCGCCGGGTTTCCTCCGCTCTGAAGCGGCGAAATCGAACTCTTCGTTTGAAATGTCTTGACATTTAACCGTTTCTTCTATTTATTTTCCCTGGCCGATGGGCTTCGGTCAGAGCCAGTTCGATTCTGACTTCCACATCGCATGGCTCTAAGAGCCTGATGCCAAAGGCAGCAGCCTCCTGCCGCCTTGATCAGGATTCCCCTTCTGCTTGTGACTCGTAATGCTCGCAAACTGTCTCCTCTTCGCTGTCGGTGCAGTACACGGCCCCCCGGGCTTCGAATCAGCGGCAGCGGTAGCCATCGCAGCCGTCAGTGTGCTTTTCTGGAATCATCTCAGCGACCGTGAGCTGATCCGTGCCTGTGCCGACGGCCAGGGGGATCAAAACTCGGTCTGGAGCGAGTTCATCCGTCGTTTCGATGCCTGGATCGTTCACTGCGTTCAGGTCTATTGCCAGCGATGGCACTTCGACTCGGTCGACCAGAAGCGACTTCTGGACGATCTGGCCCAGGATGTCTACCTCCGGCTGCTATCGCACGACCGCAAAGCGTTGCGACGATTCAAAGGCAAGGGTGCAAACGAGTTCCGTGCCTACCTGAAAGTGGTCACGCGTACAGTGGTGCTCAATCACTTCGAGAAAAACCGGCGAGTCTACGACACGCCAGCCGGAAGCGGACAGGTCGAATGGGAATCGCACGGCGAGAGTCCTGAAGATGTGCTCCGTTGGTACTGGGAGTTGGTGATGCGTCGGCTGCGCGGAGTCGAGAGCGACCGGAACCTCCTGGTTTTCGCACTGAATCGCATCGAGGACCTGTCGCCGGAGACCATCGCGCGCCTGCCAGGCATCGATCTCACCCCGTCCGGGGTTGAATCGGTGATCTACCGCATCCTGGAACGGTTTGCGTCCGGGCGGCCAAAGTCAGCGCGCTGAGAGTTTTTCTGCTCCGACTCTGTCCTTTTAAGTAAGGCCGCTCTTCTGACTCGGGTCGATGGAGCGCCAGAGACGTTCGAGTGTAGAATCTCCAGGACGTGTGAGCCTTCGGAGCGCGTACATCTCGGGGATCCAGAAAGCGGGCTGTGAGCGCGGCCACAGCCCAAACTCCGGCAAGGGGGTACAATGAACAGGGAAGAAGGAAAGACGGCGAGTTGTCTCACTTTTGCCGAGTTTCGCGAACTTGTGGGGGGCGAACAAGGAGGCCGCCTTCCCGCAGACCGACAGCGCCATCTCAGCCAGTGCAGCGAGTGCTCGCGCCTTCTGCGCATGTTCGAGTGCTTCCGCAACGTCCAACGCGATGAATTGGGGCTGGCCGCGTCGTGGGAGCAACACCGGCACATGGATGTCTGGGAGTTCCTGCGCCGCTACCTCGAAGGTGATCTCGCACCGGTGTCGGCCTGCGTATTCCTGTCTCACCTGAAGTCCTGTGAACACTGCTATCATGAGCTACAGGGTTCCTTAGCGGAGGCTTTCTCCGAGCCGGAAGTCTCGGCCTCCTCCGCACCGATCGCTGTTGCGCATCGCCTCGACTGGCTGCGGCAACGCCTGGCATCGCTCGGCAAGGTCACCCCGCTGACGGAGCCACGTCCGCCGCAGGAGGTAGACGATCGCCCTCGTCGGCTTCGCAGTTTGCTGGCCCGCTGGCAGCACCAGCCCATTCTGGCCCGTGCCGTTTACGTGGCTGCCTTTGTTCTCCTGGTGATCGTCGTGGTGCAATCGCGAAACCTCTATGTCGAACAAAAGGCCGAACGGTTCGCCGATTCCGCTCTGGCCGACCTGCGCGCCGCTCATCGCATCACCGGCGACTGGCCATGGCGGCCGTCGGGTGGCTTTCGGCCCAGTGTTTTCTCCGAAGTTCGCGGGCCGAACATCAGCACCGACTCCCTGTTCAACTCTGCCGCCCAAAAGCTTCTTCAGGCCCGGCGCGGGGCCGCCAGGAAGGCGACCGTTCTTCATGACCTGGGGCTCTTTTATCTGGTCAGGGGAGAACGCGACAGCGCCGACTTCTATTTTCAAAAGGCCTATGAACAATCGCCGGCTTCGCCGGATCTCCTGAACGATCTCGGCCTGGCCCGCCTTAGCCAGGGCGATACCACCTCGGCGCTGCGAGCATGGCGCAAGTCCATCGCCCTCGACCCCAACGCCCGGGAGGCCCTGTTCAATCTGGCGCTTCTGTACCAGCGGCTCGGCGATACGACGGCGGCAGCCTCGGCCTGGCGCCGGTATTTGAAACGCGGAGCAAAATCGGATTCCCTGGCAGGACAAACCCTGTGGCCGGAGTTCGCGCGCTGGCAACTCGAGCATTTCGGCGGATCATCCAGTTTCTGAAGAACACGATTTCGGGGAACCTATGAAACGGATCGGCATCGCCGTTTTCCTTCTCACCATTGTTTCCGTGTCGGTCCTCCTGCTTTGGCATCGCCAGAGAGCGAACCCCGGGAGTGGACAGGCTGCCTCAATCCAGGACGCGGCGGCGCTCGAGCCCTCCCCGATCACCTCATCGCAACGAGCCCTTCTCGACACCCTGCGCACAGGCGCGTGGGGACCGCAAGCCAAAGCCTCGTGGCTGGCAAGAAACCGAACGGCTCTCTACAGTCTTTTCGATCGGCTTCAGCGCCGGATTCTCTGGGCGAAGAGCCAGCGCCGCGATTCGGTTGCGGTTGCGTCGTCTGCGGCCGCTGCCACCATCGCCGCGGCGCTGTCGGAGGAGCTGCAAGATTCCTTGCTCATTCGAGATCTGCGGTTTCTCGAATCACTTCGCGGTCCGGCCCTCGAAACGAGACTCCGGATCGAAATACTCTTGAGCCGGGCACGCAAGGATTATCTGGCGGACAGAGACACCCTGGCGCTGGCAGCGTATCGCCAGGCACTGGCACTGGCCGAATCGATTCATGACCGCCACACCGTGGCGCGCACGCTCTATGCAGTGGGCGATATCCTGAGCAGGGGGCGCGACGCTGGGATGGCCCGGCAGTATCTCGCTCGAGCCCGCCGGCAAGCCGAGGCACTCGGCGACATGCTCATCCTGATGGGCGTGGATTTCCGCATCGGCCAGCTCAACTACGTAGCATCGCGATACGACGAAGCAGAGGCCAGCTTCCGTTCGGCTCTCATCCTGGCTGACAGTCTGCAAAGCAGCTTCAACCGCGCCCGCATCCTCAACCGCCTTGGGCGCGTCGCCCGGCGACGCGGCGATTTTCGTCACGCCCTGGAGCAATTCCGCGCCGCCCTGGCGATTCAGGAGAAGGTGGGGGACACGTCCGGCATGGCCGTGACCTGCACTTCGATTGGTCTGACGTACAAAGACCTGGCAAACTATCCGGCGGCAGTGCGCTTCTATCGCCGGGCCTACGAGCTGCATCGCCAGAACGGCAGGCAGGTGAATGCCGCCCGAGCTCTGGCCAATCTCGGCAATGTCTATATGCTGCTTGGCGAGTATGAGCAGGCCTGGCAGTATCTGCGCAAAGCCCTCGACCTCAAGAAAGGATTGGCCGGTCCGGTAGACATCGCCATCACCACGGCCAACCTGGGAGAGGTGGAGTTCCGGCGCGGCAACTACGATTCGGCGTACACCTGCCTCACCGATGCCCTGTCGGCCGTGCAGGATGAAGCCTACAGACAGACGCGCAGCGATTTCCTGCTGCAGTTGGGCGACATGTACCAGGCGCAGCGCCAGTATGCCCGCGCCACCAGCATCTACCGCCAGGCCCTGGCTCTCTACCGCGCCAGCGGATCACGAACCGGCATCGCCCGGGTCGAGACAGGGCTTGGGTTCAGTTATCTGGGCATGCAGCAATGGACAGAGGCACGCGCCGCCTTTACCACGGCGCTGCGGATCGCCCGTTCTCTCGCCAGTCCCCGGCTGCAGTGGCGCGATCACTACGGCCTGGCCAGGCTGTCGCTGCAGGCAAAGGATACCACGTCCGCCCGACGCCATCTGCTGCGGGCGATCAAGGATATCGAGAGGACGCGCAAGTCACTCCACAACGAAGCGCTGAGAATGAGCTTCTTCGCCAGCGAGCAGCCTGTGTATGATGAAATGGTCGCACTGCAACTCGGGGCGCTTCACGACGCGGCCGCGGCTTTCTACTATTCCGAGCGCTCCCGCGCGCGCTTCTTTCTTGACCTCTTCCACGGCCAGGCCACGGTGCGGCATTCCACTTCCGTGCTCGACCCAACCAAGTACAATCTGGTCTATTCTGCCTCAGCCGCTTCGGCAACGTATTCCCTGGCGCAGGTTCAATCGCGCCTGCCGCGCTCTGTCGGGCTGGTGGAGTACAGGTTCATCCCCGGTGGCCTGGCAATATGGTGGGTGACGAGATCCACTTTCGAGGTGTTCAAGCTGGCGGTGACGCAGAAAGAGATCGCCGCCCTGGTCGGCGAATTCCGCCGGGCTTCCGGCGCCGACGATTTTCAGGCATTCCAGAAGCAATTCGAGGCGAGTCCCGCCGACAGCTACCGTTCGGTGCGTGAAACGGGGAGAAAACTGGCAAGGATTCTCATCGACCCGCTGGTCGCCAGGCTGAGTCGCCAGGAAGTGGTGTACATCATCCCGGATGGTGAACTGTACTACTTGCCGTTTCCGGCGCTGGTTGTGGAGGACGAATCGGGCCGGGCTCTTTTCCTTGATGAAATCACTACTGTCGCCACCGTTCCAAGCGCCAACGTCCTGATGCGGCTGATGGACCGCCCGCTGCCTCCATCCAGCCGCCACTGGCGGCTGCTGGTCGTGGCCGACCCGGCGCTGCCTGGAGCCGAGACTGAAAAAGAGTTGTTGCGCCGTCTCTACCCGCAGGCCGTAGTCGTGGCGGACCGGCAGTTGAGCGAGGCCAGGCTGCTGCCGTTCCTGGAGCAGCCGTTCGATATCATCCACTTCGCCACCCACGCACGAATCAACGAAGCCTCTCCATTGCGGTCCGCTCTCGACTTGCACGCCCCGGGGGCCGGCCCTTCAGACGATACGCCCACCGGCGACGTCAACTTCGACTCGGATGGCAAACTGGCGGTGTATGAGATCTTCCATCTCCGGTTTCCCGAACAACCCCTGGTGGTTCTGGCAGCCTGCGAAACCGCTCTGGGGCGCTCCGTCGACGGTGAGGGGATGGTCGGCCTGACGCAGGCGTTCGTCTACGCCGGGGCGCGGGCCTTGGTCACCAGCTTGTGGCGTGTCGACGACAGGTATGCCCAGAAACTGATGTTGCCCTTCTACGAGGAGCTTAGGAACTCGCCGTTTCAGGCCGCGAAAGCCTTGCGCTATGCTCGTGCCAGGTTGCGCGCAGCGCTGCAAGAGGATCCGTGGGTGCGCTATCCGCATCCGTACTTCTGGGCCGCTTTCATCTTTGTGGGGTTCGAGCCATTTCAGCCGGGCGGCGCCACGGCGAGCCTTCGACCTCAGGAAAGACTGGGTGTACACTTCGGCATAGGAGGGTGAAATGAAGGACGAACGACTCGCGCAAGAACCAGATCGGCCGGTCGATGAGGAGCCGCGCGAACGAACAGAAGAGTCGGGGGAGGACGAAATCACGCCGTCGGAGCCAGACACCGAGACGACCCTGGGAACGGACGAGGAGGACGAGGAAAAGGACCAACCTCCCTGACGCCGACCCAGCTCGTTCCCCGGTACCACACCACGGCAGTTTCGAAACGGATCGAGTCAGAAACCCCGCGGGGGCTTCTACATGGGATAGTTCTTACAAACACGCTAGTGATTGATCGCCAGGGGCGTGCCCTATGAGGCGCGATGCACATCTCTCCTGGGGCGGCTTGCTGGCTCTCTGCCACTCACGTCTGTCGGGCAATATGCGACGGCGTTACGAGATGCACCTGAGGGACTGCCCGGCCTGTGAGGAGAAGCTGAACCGCCTCAGGGACTGGTTGGCGCGGCCATCCACGCCGATAGACGAACACGACTGGCTTCGGGAGCGAGGGGAGCAGACCTGCACCGAAGACGCTCCGCTGCTCGAGGAGCACCCTGAACTCTTGCTGCGGGCGCTCGACAAACGCACAGAGCCTGACGTGCGAGCGCCGGAATTCTTCCGAGAACTTTTCCGCCACATCGTTCATTGCTATCCCTGCTTCGCAAGCTATTCCCACCATGCTCGGGAAGCATATCCGGATTACAAGTAGTTATGGCAGAGATTTCTGGGAATCATCTGGACCGTAGAATCGACGGCTGGACGGAGGTCGATCAGCGTCGGCGGTGCAGGTTTCTCAGAGGATGATGCCCGGGCGGAAGGCCGCGTGTTCTCTGGCCCTCACCTTTCGCCGCACTGGGCTGGTAGGGGACTTTGGCCATGCGCAGAGACCACTTCAAGCTCAATCGTTTCGGCAGAGAAAGATCTGGGAGAACGTGTTCGATGCAGTCTTCGGGGACAAAATCCTGAAGCGGTACCTCAAACGCTTCCAGGTCGGGGGCTCGGCGGACGTAGACGGATCGATCGTGCACCATCAGGGCGACGGCGCGGTACCAGCTCCAACCGATGCGAAACCACCCGACCACACCCATGGAGGTCACAGGTGGGCCATCGGTGAAGCTCTTGCGCGGATCGAAGCGCAGGGCCTTCCACGCCTGGCGGAGTGCCCGCGCGGCTCTTGCCCAGCTCCACGGCTGGCGCCTGTTGTTTCCGGCAGGCTCCGAAAGCACCTGGTCGGTATGCAGGACGACGAAATCGAAGTCAGGCAATCGCCGTACCCCAACGTAGATTCCCTCACGCCAGACGATGACACATCGGTGCTTCCTGCCGCCCGACTCCACCAGGCCAACTTTGCCAACCTGTGGATGCATACCGCACCTCTTGCTTTCTTTGCCGCGGTTTTCGCAGTTCAGCCTGCCACGATCGCTCCGTTCACGATTCAGTCCCTCCCATTTGGGGCAACCTCGTCACCGAAACCTTTATTCCACACCAGACGGCCTCAGGCAGACGGCCAATCGTCCCGGCGCCGCTGGCGATTCACCTCGTCACCTCGCCTGCGCCTGCCTCGTGCCTCCACCACCCGGTACGGCACTCCCTGGGCGCGCAGCCGGATTTTCAGGCTCAGCCGTTGAAGTCGGGACAGGAACCTCATGTGATGTTCGATGTTGTCTTCCGGCAGGAATGAGGAAAGCGGAAGGCGATAGAGCCGAAGGTACGGAGCGACTCGAACCTCCACGCCGGTGCCGTCGCGGCGGATGAGCACCGCCCGACGCCACGACCGACCGAGGTGGGCCCAGCCCACGGTGCCCAGGCGCAAGTGTTGCGGCCGATTTGTCGGGACCTTTACCGCGTTCCAGGTCAGAAACCGGCGGAGTCGTTCCAGGCGATCCGGCCATCTCCGGGCGTAGCAGGCGTGGGCGTTTTCCTTGAGTGCCAGTTTGAACACACGCTCAGAGATGAAATTGTCCAGCGGTACGATGTAGGGCTCGAGATCGGGGGCGCAACGAACGCCTAGGTCGGTGCCGCCTTGCGCCAAAACCACCCCCTTGCGCCAGCAATCTTTTACCCACACGTAGCCAATTTTGCTGATCATCGACTTCATCGAGTCACCCGAACCTGATACAGAGTTGGACGCCGACATCGTCATGCAACCGGCATGCCATCCACAATCTGCGCTCCAGAGAACCATGCGGTAGGCTAACTACCGAAAAATCAATGCGGAGAGCGCGAGTCGACGTCAGTCGTTCGGGGCAAAGCCAAGGAAGCTAGGCGGATTCGTTCTGGCGTGGGCAGAAGTTGCCGGGGAGTGAAAGCAGGGGCGGCAAGTAGCACCACCGCGTGATGGAGGCACAAAGAGTGGGTGGGACGGCGCCGGCACTGGGCTGAGGGTTCGTACGGCGGCGGTGGAGAATCTTCTCTGCTGGCTCAGTCCAACATCAGCAAGAGAGAACACGCGCTCGGTTCAGGCGGCGACATTCGTCAATCGGTAGCAAGAAACCGGGGGCCATCTTTCTGCGCCGGCGCCGCACCTCACTCTATCGGCTGCGGAGCACGTCCGTTGCCGGTGGTCAGCAGGTCGATGAAGGCCAGTTGAGCACGGGTGAAGCTACGCCGCTTCTTTGTGACGACCGCAATCGAGCGCTGGAACGGTCCGTTGGAGAAGGGAATGGCGCACAGCGTCTTGTGCTCCACCTCGCCGTGAACAGTGTTCTCCGGCACGATGGAGATGCCGGCACCGATCTCCACGGCTCGCTTGATCGTCTCGACATTATCGATGGTCAGAATGTAGCGCGGGGTCACTTTGAACCTCTTGAAGATGCGGTCGATCTCCTTGCGCGTGGGGATGTCGCGCTCGAAGGCAATAAACGGTTCGCCGTCCAGTTGCCTGATGTCGACTTCCGTCAGTTCGGAGAACGGATGATGGGGGTCGCAGATCAGCACCAGATCGTCCTTCCAGCATGGCTTGATCTCGAGCTGACTGTGTTTGGACGGGAACGCTACCAGGCCGAGGTGAGCATTGCCGGTCAACACGTCATCGTAGACTTCGTTCGACCTCCGATAGGAGACCTGCACCTTGGCCTTCGGGTATCTTTGCATGAACTCCCGGAGATAGACCGGTAGCTCGTGCAACCCGATGGTGTAGACCGTCGACACCTTGACACTGCCGGCGATGACGTTCGACAACTGGCTGAGCTGCTCCTTGAGACGGTCGAAACGTTCCAGGATGTCTTTGCACCCCTGGTAGAAGATCTCCCCAGCCTCGGTCAGACGCAGGCGCCCCTGCCCGCGCTCTACGAGGCGTTCCCCAAAGCGGTGTTCGAGCTGGCTGATCTGCTGGCTGACGGCGGACTGCGAGATATGGTTCTGCTGAGCCGCCTTGGAAAAGCTCTGTAGCTCGACAACGTCGCAGAAGACTTTCAGACTTTCGATTTGCATAGGAAATCATTAGATCGTTGGCAGACAAGTCCCAAGTATTCCTTATAAAGCTATACAATATACACTCAATTCTCTTCAGATGCAACCAGATTTGCGCACCCGTCTGGCGCTCGATGAAAGCCAAAACTGAGGCCAAAGGTTGTACTCAAGGGATGGATTTCGTATCTTCTGGGGACATGGAGCGGACTTGGTGCTTTTGTCGTGCTCCGCTGCCAGTACGCGAATTGCCATCGTGGAGGAAAACATGCTGCCTGTCGATATCCGCCGCCCTGCGCCCGGAAAGCTGGTGATCGAGTGGGACGACGGTCACGTGAGCGAATACTCGATGCTGTCGCTGCGCCGCCAGTGCCCGTGCGCGTCGTGCCGCGAGCACAGGAACACCCGTAACGCCAACCCACTGAAGGTGCTGTCGCCCGCCGAAGCCCTGGCTGCCAATCCCGACATTCAGACAGCGACGGTGGTAGGCAACTACGCCCTGCAGTTTTTCTGGAAAGACGGACACAACGAAGGGATCTACACCTTCGAGTTTCTCCGCCAGATCTGCGAGTGTGATACATGCAAGGCCGAAAGGAAGGCTGAAGAGAAGTCGATCTGATCGGAACGGTGCGCTTTCAGCCGAGGTAGGTTGTCTCGCGCAGAATCTCGGCTTCTGCTTCCGATTCGGACCGAGGAAATCAGCAGGGACGATGATGGTGGGAGAGGAACAAGGGCGGCCCTGTGTTCTCTGTTCCTCCGCTGCGAGCGGGCAACCAGGCTTCCTCTCTTTGCGAGCGGCGGATTCGGAAGCGGTGGGCGTCCGCGCACACCGGTACTCAAGTCTTTCTGCTTCCCGCCGAAATCTTAATTGAACTCGTAAGCATGGCGCTCCTCCTTACTACCGTGTGCTGCGAAGGGGTTCCCCACCGAGGGCAGCCCCTTCGCATTCATGGTCTTCGGCCCTCTCTCCTTCCCTTTCTTGATCGCAGTTCCTCACCCTTTGTCATGCATCCGCGCGCGGCATCGGGACCTCGATTGGCTCCGTGCCTGTTTTGCCGGAAAGTACGCCCCAGCCGCGGCGAGACAAATCAGCAAGGATGAGCGCGCCACAAACCACACCGACGACAAGAAAAAGCACTCCGCCGAACACGTCGCCCAAAATCACCTTGCCCACACCAAAAAGAACCGCGTAGATCAGCACACATCCCAGCAGCCAGTCGATGAGGTCGAGGCCGAGACCACTCTCCGCCGACGCATCATCCGCCCTCTCGGCCACTGGCTTCCAGAGTCGACCGCCGGGCCGCACCTTCGCGTAGAAGGAATCCAGCACCGATTCCGACTCCGGGCTGGTCAGAAAGGTCACCAGAAGCCAGCCGGTCGTGGAAACGGCTACGGTGATCATCATGATCTTGGCGAACCCGAGCGGGTCATCGCTGCTCAGCCCGCCGAAGAATTGCAGGCCGAGCGCGGTCACCAGGGAGAACACCATGGCGGAGATTTCAGACCAGGCGTTGATGCGCCACCAGTACCAGCGCAGAATATAGACCGAACCGGTGCCAGCCCCGATAGCCAGGAGAAATCTCCAGGCCCCTGCAATGGTGTCGAGCGTCATGGTGACGAGCGCGCCAACGACGGTCAGCAGCACTGTGGTCCAGCGCGATACTTTCACGTAGTGGTGCGGCTCGGCGTCAGGCTTCAAGAACCTCTTGTAGAAATCGTTCACCAGATAGGAACTCCCCCAGTTGAGTTGAGTGCTGATGGTCGACATGAAGGCCGCTGCAAAGGAAGCCAGCACCAGCCCGCGGAAGCCCACCGGCAGATAATTGACGATGACCTCCACATACCCGCTCTCCTTGTCCTGTAGCGCCGGGAAGAGCACCATCGAGCTGAGGGCCACAAGAATCCACGGCCACGGCCGCAGGCAGTAGTGAGCGATGTTGAACCACAGGGTGGCGAACAGGGAGTGTTTTTCGTTTTTGGCGGAGAACATACGTTGGGCGATGTAACCGCCACCGCCGGGCTCGGCGCCCGGGTACCACGCTGCCCACCAGTTGACAGCCAGGTAGACAAAGAGAGTGATGGCCGGCATCCAGGCCGAATTCAGGCTCGGGACCAGGTTGAAGACCTCCTGCGAGTCAGGGTACAGGGTGGCCATCTGCGAGCGCAGCCCCGACATCCCGCCGACAGCGTCGAGGGCGAAGAAGGCCAGGATGAGCGACCCGGCAATGGCGAGAAAAAACTGGAAGAAGTCGGTGATCACGACACCCCAAAGGCCGGAGAGAGCCGAATACGCCAGCGTGATGCCGACGCAGATCGACACTGCCAGCCAGCGGTCGATGTTCAGGGCGACACCGATGATCTTCGCCATCGCCAGAGTCACCCACGCCATGATGATAGAATTGATCGGGATGGCCAGATAAAGAGCACGAAACCCACGCAGGATTGCCGCCGGCTTGCCACCGTAGCGAATCTCGGTGAATTCGATGTCGGTGAGCACTTCGGAACGGCGCCAGAGCCGGGCGAAAAGAAACACCGTCAGCATGCCGCTCATGACGAAGGACCACCACAGCCAGTTGCCGGCGATCCCGTGCTCGGCCACCAGACCGGTGACCGCCAGCGGCGTGTCGGCCGCGAAGGTGGTCGCCACCATCGAAGTGCCGGCAATCCACCAGGGCAGGCTGCGCCCGGAAACAAAAAACTCTTCGACGTTCCGCCCGGCACGCCCGGCAAACTTCAGCCCGATGATGAGGACAAATCCAAAGTACGCCGCAATGATCAGCCAGTCGACGAGTGCAATCTGCATGAGTACCTTTCTCGGTTGGAGCCGCCGGTGAGGGAAGCTTGCTCCGGCAAGCAAGCGGGAACAAGCCTTCAGTAAGTAAAAACTAGAAACAGGAAACTCGGAACGGGGTGCGGCAATCCGCAATCACAAAGCCGAGATTACGAATTCCCATCTTCCGTCTCCACCATCCATCATAGATTTTCCTCGAACAGCTTTAGAATCCGCTTGTACTCGTCCATCCAGCTCGTCGGTTCGCGAAAGCCGTGCCCCTCCACCGGGTAGATGGCGACCTGCCAGCTCTCCTTTCGCAGCTCGATCAGCCGCTGGGCCAGACGAACGACGTCCTGAAAGTGGACGTTGGTATCGGCCATGCCGTGGCAGATCAGCAGCGGTCCCTTCAGGCCTTCGGCAAAATAGATGGGTGAGCTTTGCTTGTAGGCGGTGGAATCCCCAACAGGAGTATTCAAGATATTGGACGTGTACGGATGGTTGTAGTGGGCCCAGTCGGTAACCGGTCGAAGTGCCGCTCCGGCGGCGAAGACATCGGCCTTGGTGAACATGGCCATCAGGGTGAGGAAGCCGCCATAGGAGCCGCCGTAGATGCCGATGCGCTTCGGGTCGATGCCGTACTTCTGTACCAGAAACCGGGCGCCATCCACCTGGTCGGACAGATCCTTGCCTCCCATGTGGCGATAGATGGCGGTTCGCCAGTCGCGGCCATACCCGGCACTGCCGCGATAGTCGATGTCAAGCACGGTGTAGCCGCGGTCGGCGAGCAGGTTGTGGAACATATACTCGCGAAAATAGCTACTCCACCACTTGTGGGCGTTCTGCAGGTAGCCAGCGCCGTGGACAAAAATAACCGCCTTGCCCCCGGGCTGCGGACGCTCCGGCCGGTAGAGGCGAGCGTATACCACGGCACTATCGCTCGCCCGAAAGGTGACGATCTGCGGTGCCCGCCAGGGATAGGCCTTGAATTCCGCGGTCAGCGAAGAGGTAAGTTGCCGGGCAGGCGCCCCCGGCCGGTTGGCCATCACGTACAGTTCCGGAGGGCGATTGCTGAACGAGTAACGGATCAGCAGCCACTTCTCATCGGGCGACAGGACCACGTCGTTGCGGCCCGACATGGAGGTGAGTTGCGTCCGCTTGCCGCCATTCAGAGGCATGGTGTAGAAGTGGCGCTCACCAGGATGGACCTCGTTGGAAGAGAAATACCAGCGCTTCTTGTCGCGGGATATCCGCGGCCGATAGATCTCGAAACGCCCGCGCGTCAACTGCTGTTTCTTCATGGTGGTGACATCCACCGTATACATGTGGGCGTAACCATCGGCTTCCGAAACGAACCAGATGCGGCGGTTGTCGGGCATCCATCCAACGCTTGCCCCAAACCCACGCCAGCCGATGCCCGGCCCGCCGATCCAGGCGTCATCGTGCTGCCGGTCAAGCAATGTCAGCCGGCCGGTCTCGGGCTCCAGCAGCATCAGCCAGCGGTCTTTGTTATCCGACGACCGGATGTCCACAAAGCAGCGACTGCCGTCCTCCGACCACACCGGCCCGGAGATGAGGACTTCGCGGGGCTTGCTCTTGCCCTTTCGCTCCTGCGTGCTTTCCTTCGGCGCCTTTTCGGGGAAGATTCCTGGGATGCTGTCGATTTGCACTCCATAGACCGTGTCCGCCGCAATATTGTAGATCTGAAAGCGGTAGGTCGGCTGCTCGTCACCGACTTTGGTCCTCGAACGTGTCTCCTCGGTGTAGCCGCTTTCGGTCACGAACCGCGGGACCATGGTGCGGCGCGCCTTCACCGATTCTTTGCGCAGCAGGAAAGTCACGTACCTCCGGTCGGGGGAGAGCTGAAGGTTGAGCACACGCTGTTTGCCGATATAGATCTTTTTCGGCCTCGGAGGGCTTTCGGCCTCTTGCAGCTTCTGGCGCAGCTCTTTGAGGCGTTTTCGCTTTCGGAGGACATCGAACAGCTCGAGCTGCTGTTTGCGCAGCCACTTCTGGGCTTCCGTCTTTGCCTCGCTCCCCTGCTTCGGCTTCTGACCTTTGCGCAGATCGGTCAACTGCACAACGGTTTCATTTGTCAGATCGAACAGAAAAAGGTTGTTGTTGCGCACGAAGGTGATGCCGCGCTCGTCCTGGGTGAACCTCGGATTGGATTCTTTATCGACCGTCTGGGTCAGTTGGCGAATTTGCATCTTACTGACATCGAGGAGGTAGATATCCCCGTATTTCTCGTAGGTTTTCTTTCGGTGGTCCCGCGTATAGTCACCCCTCGGCGACGGCACTTTGCGGCGCGCCAGCGGTGACAGTTTGCGCGGCGTGCCGCCGCTGCGCGACACAACGTAGAGAGAGTCCGACTCTGCTTCCTCCGGGTTCCAGAGGAAATAGATCTGTTTGCCGTCCTCGGACCAGTACGGATTTCGCGGCGCTGTACCGATCCACTTGGGATCGCGCATGATCTTCTCCACGGTCAGCTCGGGCCGGGATGGCGTCTGCTGAGCCGGCAGGAGTGGAGCGAGTAGCAGGGAAACAACAAGAAGGACTAGAAGGCGGGCGACTGGGACGAACGTTCGACGACCGAATTGTGGCATGTTCCCTCCCTTGGCTGGTAAAAAAAATCGCCCTAATATAGCCCCGGCCGCCCCTGTTTGCAAGTGGAAAATCTGCGCCTGCCTTCGGCCATTGCTGTTCGCTCTGGCTGTTGACAACCTGGCTGGAAGTTGGTATATTGACATCACCCCGTAAGGGGTGGATGTACCGTCACGGGACGATGTCCTCAGTCTCCCACGGAAGGATCCGGCGTTGCTGCCTCTTCCGGGTTCATTGGTGCCGATCCGTGGTGGTGAATCGTAGATGAGCCTGGTTCCGGGCTATACTGGATTAGGAAGAAACGATGGAGAGCCTGCCGCAACTTTTTCAGTTGTTGCCGATCTTCCTGCTTCGGGGTGCCTTTGCGGTGGTTTGCGGCGGCATGGTCGGCATGGAGCGCGAGCGCCGCGGCAAGCCCGCCGGCTTCCGCACGAACATACTCATCTGCCTGGGCGCGGCCCTCTACATGATGATGTCCACCCTGGTGGCAGAAAAGGTACTGGGCAAGGCGCCTGCGGACCCCGGCCGTATCGCCGCCCAGGTGGTCAGCGGCATCGGTTTCCTGGGTGCCGGCACCATCCTGCGGGAGCGCGGCAGCGTCACCGGCCTGACGTCGGCAGCCACCATCTGGGTCGTCGCCGCCATCGGACTCTTCATCGGCGCAGGATACACGATCACGGCTTTCGTCTTCAGCGGCCTGGTCGTCCTCACGCTGACAGGGCTGAGAGGGCTGGAACCCAAACTGCTCGGCCACTGTGACTTCCGCAGCCTGGAAATCCACTACCGGCGAGCCGGTCCGGTAGCCGCCTTGCTTGACGAAATCTTCCTGGAACACGAAGTCGATCCGCGCCAATACAGAATCGAGCAAACCGACGAAGAAGTTCGCCTGCGCGTCGGCTATTGCGAGCGCCATCCGGCCCACTCGCGGTTCTTGTCGGAGCTATGGGCCGTCGGGGAGGTTGTGCGGGTGATCCATCCCAAACCGGAAGAGAGCTCATGGCCACCATCGAACTGAAGCCGGGGCGCGAAAAACGCCTCCTCGCCGGGCACCCCTGGGTATACGCGGGCGAGGTGCGCCGCATCCGAGGCGATGCCCGCGACGGCGAGCCGGTGATCATTCGCGACCACAAGACCCGCTTCATCGGCAAAGGCTTCCTGAACCGCCGCTCGCAGATCGTCGCCCGCATCTTCTCACATGACAATGTCGACCTTGGCAAGGATTTTTTCCGGCAGCGGCTCATCGAAGCCCTGGCGTTGCGCCAGAGTCTGGAGATCGATTCGGACGCCAGGCGCCTGGTCTACTCCGAAGGCGATTTCCTCCCCGGGCTCATCGTCGATCAGTACGCTGATGTGCTCGTCCTCCAGGCGTTGACCCTGGCGATGGACCTGCGAAAATCGATGCTCGTGGATCTTCTGGTTGATCTTCTGCACCCGAAGGGGGTCTACGAGCGGAACGATGTCAGGGTGCGGGAGTATGAAGGACTGCCGAAACAGAAGGGAGTATTGTGGGGGGAGGCGCCCTCGCCGGTGGAGATCGAAGAGCAGGGCGTCCGTTTTCGGGTCGACATCGAGAATGGCCAGAAGACGGGCTTCTTTCTCGACCAGCGGGAAAACCGTGCTCTGCTGAGGCGTTGGGTGTCAGGCAAGAGGGTGCTGGACGCGTTCAGCTACAGCGGGGCCTTTGGGGTGAGCGCTGCCGTTCATGGCGCCGCGGAGGTGATTTGTCTCGACCAGTCGGCCGACAGTCTACAGCTCGGCCAGGAGAATGCGGCGCTCAACGGCTGCGCGGAGCGCGTCAGTTTCGTGGAAGCCAACGCGTTCGATCAGCTCCGTCGCTATGAAGACGCCGGCGAGCAGTTCGATCTGGTCGTGCTCGATCCGCCGGCGTTCACGAAGAGCAAAGAGTCGGTGCCGGGAGCGATCCGCGGCTACAAGGAAATCAACCTGAGGGCGATGAAGCTTCTTCGTTCCGGAGGGTTTCTGCTGACCTGCTCGTGCAGCCATCATCTGTCGTGGGCGCAGTTTCGCGCCACCCTCGCCGATGCAGCGGGCGACGTGCAGCGCACGGTCCGCGTCGCTGCCGCCGGCCGCCAGGCAGGCGACCATCCGATCCTGCTCACCGTACCGGAAACCGAATACCTGAAGTGTTTCCTGCTGGAGGTGCTTTGACCAGCCGCCGTGGAGTCGCCTGAGCGGGCAGAAGGGCCGGAGCC
>CAZGRP010000036.1:37597-41068 GCA_964527995.1 uncultured Cytophagia bacterium
TGGGGCCACCGCAATCCGAAGTCCGAAATCCAAAATCCGAAATCGGCCCCCATCTTCCATCAACCATCACCCATCACCCATCAACCACCCTCCCCCTCCTCCCACACCACCTCATAAATTTTGTGCCTGCCGTAAATGTTCTTCATCTCAAAAAAGCCGATATCGCGGGTTTTCCAGTCGGGAGTCCGGTGGATGTCCTCATAGACCTGCTGCGTCACAAAGATGCGGTCGCGGTCGGGAACTTCGTCCCGCTTCAGGCCGCCGGTTTCCTCGATAAACTGATCTCTGGACAGGCCCTGCACGCGGAAGGCAATGTTCACGTCGGCTGAATGCCGGTCGCCGAGTTCCGTCACTCGGGTTTCGCCGAAATGGATGCCGACACGAGTATGGATTCTCTCTTTCTCGCTGACCGAGCCGTTGTGCCCGGCCATGCAACGCTGAAACTCGATGGCGGCTCTCACCGCATCACCCCCGCTCGCGAACGTCACCATGAGGCCATCGCCTGTATCCTTCACAAAGGTCGGCCGATGTCGTTCGAGACAGTCGTCCGCGATGGCGCGGAACTGATCGAACAGGCGTTCGGCGAAGCGGTTGCCGTACTTCTCGGCGATCCGGCTCGAATCGCAGATATCGACCACCATGATGGCTTCGGTCAGATAGCCGAGTTCGGCTTTCACCAGATCGTCATGCAGCTCCCGTGCACTCGAGTAGCGCTGGTCCGGGTCTTTCGCAAGGGCCTTGCCAACGATTTCGTTCATGGCCGGCGTGATGCTCGGGTTCAGCCGTGTCGGTGGCGTCGGTTGATGGTTGAGGATCTCGTACATCAAAGTGGGGATGGTCTCGCCCTGGAAAGGGCGCTGCCCGGTCAGCAGCTCATACGCCACGATGCCCGTCGAGAAGATATCGCTGCGGCCGTCGACCTGCCTGCCACTGATTTGCTCCGGCGACATGTAGCTGGCAGTGCCGATCAAGCTGCCCGTCGTGGTCATAGTGGACGCCGACAGCTTGGCGATCCCGAAGTCCATCACCTTGGCCTGATCCCCGGGCAGCACCATGATATTCGATGGTTTGATATCACGATGGATCACACCCTGGCTGTGGGCGAATTCCAGGGCACTGCACACCTGCTTGATGATGCCGGCCACACGACCGACCGCGAGGACGCGCTCCCGAGCCAGGAGCTGCGCCATGGTTTCGCCCTGCAGGTATTCCATGACGATGAACCAGACGTTGTCCTCCTCGGCGACGTCGTAGACGGTGACGATGTTCGGATGGTTGAGCCGGCCGGCGGCCCGCGCCTCGCGGAAAAATCGCTCCTTCGCTTCTGTCAGCTCGGCCACCAGATCCGAAAGCACATCGAAGCGAATGGTTTTCAGCACCACCGTGCGATCGAGCTTCGGGTCCCACGCCTTATAGACGATGCCCATGGCGCCGCGGCCGACCTCTCCACGGAGTTCATAGCGCCCCAACTGGTGCGCGTCGGCCAGGTCGCGTGCCGGGTGAGGCGACGTCGGCGATGGCCGCGTCTGGCGGCGGAGCAGCTCGCTGGCCACCTCCGACTCCGAAACGTAAGGTGCCGTACCCGGTGCCACTGCGGCGCGTCTGCGGCGCACCATCAGCAGAGCGGCGGCACCAGCGAGGAGGACCGTGGCGCCAAGAACTCCTACCCACAGCACCCACGGCAACCCGGCCGAGGCCGCTGTTTTCGCCGCACTGTCCGCGACGACGACCACTTCCATCGACTCAGGCAGAGCGGGCGCCCCGGCGGGCTTGGGAGGGTCCTTGCGCTCTGTGGGCCTCCCGGCTGAAGAGGAGATTCGACTTTCGGCGTCGCGGCGGAGAAGATCGGCAGGCGCGAACCGGGCGACGAGCTGCAGGGCTGCCAGCGCCCGGGCCTGCGCCTCTACGGCCCGGCCATCTGCGAGCGCCTGCCGGCCGGCGACCACAAGCCGACCGGCCTGGGCACGGGCGTGCCGCGGAGCCAGGGCGAGCGTTCGTCGAAAGGCGTCTTCCGCCGCCCGCCATCTGCCGCCCTTCAGGTGAGAAAGCCCTCGTTCGTACGCCTCGTCGATCGCTGCCGCCAGCCTGTTCCGGGCCGTCCGCAGGCGCGCGGCCGCGTCGCGGTAGTCCCGATCCTTTTCAACAACGCCACGCAGCGCCGCGATGGCCAAGAGGAAATCACCACGGTCGAGCGCGTCGACTCCATTCTGATAAGCCTGCTCCAGCTCCGGCCGATCGGGCTCACTGCGAACCGTAGGCTCCCTGGAGGCAACTCTTGGGGCCTCGCTGGCTGCTTCGAGTCGGAGCTGGCGTGCCACCTCTGCCAGCCTCTTCTCGACGTCGGCATAGCTGCTGTCGAGCTGTCGCAGAATCTGCATCGCCTCCTGCCACTGCTCGCGCGCCTGCGCTTGTACCGCCCGCTCGTACATCTCACCGGTGCGCGCCTTTTGCAGTCCGGCGGCCGCATGCCGATCCCCGGGATTGAGGCGGAGATACTCCTCGAAGAGCTTTGCGGCAACGACAAAGCGTCTCTGTCCCAAGGCGCTGTCGGCGCGCAGAAAAAGTCTTGCGGCCACCAGCGGCGGCCGTACCGGCTCGAACCCCGGCATGAGTTTCTGCACGTGCACGAAAAGATCGACCGCCTCACGGAATCGACCCTGGCTGGCGCGGATGGCCCCCAGGTTGTAGTAGGGCTTGTAGAAGTCGTGCTTCAGTTCGATGGCCCGGAGATAGGCTGCCGCCGCCTCTTCCATCCTGTCGGCGTGGTGGTAGCGGACGCCGAGATTGTAGTACAACTCGGCCGACTTCGGGTCTTTCTGGATCTGGCGCTTCAGCACCTCGATGGGGTCCTGCCGCGGAGCAGCCGGTGCCCATCCGGAACCGAATGCCATCAGGCAGAGCACGACCCACTTGGCATTGTGTGGCGCAAACATGGTTGATGCCGTCCTTTGAAAGGTCGAGCAGCTATAAACTGAACCTCACCTGGCCGTAGAGAGTGCGTCCGGCGTAGTTGGCCGTCGGGTGGCTGTGGACTTCATCCCGGGCATGGTGGATATCGTGCCGGATCGGTGTCTGCGGCGTATCGTTGTCGAAAAGGTTCGTCAGAATCGCCGAAACTTCCACCCGGCCGAATTGCCATGGAATGGTGGCGGTGACGTTGGCATTGACCAGAGCGTACGGCCCGAACGTTCCGACCTTGCGTTTCGTTTCCCGTGAAGATGGGTGAAAAGAGCTCCAATAGCTGCCGGTGGTGCTGATGCGCAGATGGGGGCTTGGCGACAACGAGATTCCAAACGCAGCCTTGTGCTTTGGAGCGAAGGCAGGGACCAATCGGCCCGCAGGTAACCGCGTTTTCTGATAAGAATAGTTGACAAAACCCGAGGCGTTGGAGTTCAGGTCCACTTGCAGCTCCAGTTCCCCACCACTGATCTTCACATCCCCTGCCGTATTGTGAAATTGAAAGAGTCCCGG